>NZ_MEFG01000079.1 GCF_001724715.1 Sphingomonas sp. SCN 67-18 | reverse complement strand
TCGCTCAAAGCGATCGCTTTCGACAAGACGGGCACGCTGACCGAAGGTCGTCCGCGCATCACTGATGTCGTGCCCGTCGATGGCGCCGATGAAGGCGAGCTGCTGGCGCTGGCCGTCGCCGTCGAGGCGCTGAGCGATCATCCGCTGGCCCAAGCCATCGTCAAGGACGGCCGCGAACGCCTGAATGGCCGCACTTTGCCCACTGCCAGCGATCTCAAGAGCCTGACCGGTCGAGGCGTCACCGCGAGCGTGGATGGCGAGGCGGTGTGGATCGGCAAGGCCGAAATGTTCGGAAGTGAGGGCATACCGGCGCTGGGGCAGGGCGCACAGGACGCGATCGCGAAGCTGCGCGAGAACGGCCGCACGACAATGGTGGTCCGCAAGGGGGACCGCGACCTGGGCGCGATCGGCCTGATGGACACGCCCCGCGAAGCTGCCAAGACCGCGCTGCGCCGACTGCACGAGATGGGCGTGTCGCGGATGATAATGATCTCCGGCGATCACCAGAAAGTCGCCGAAGCGATCGCCAACGAAGTCGGGATCGATGAGGCGTGGGGCGATCTCATGCCGGAAGACAAGGTTGCCGCGATCAAGAAGCTCGCCGGTCAAGACAAGGTCGCGATGGTGGGCGACGGCGTGAACGATGCGCCGGCGATGGCAAGCGCCACGGTCGGCATCGCGATGGGCGCGGCGGGCTCGGATGTTGCGCTAGAAACGGCCGACGTGGCGCTAATGGCCGACGATCTGGCGCACTTACCGTTCGCGGTCGGCCTCAGTCGGCATACCCGTGGAATCATCCGGCAGAACGTCTTCGTCAGCCTGGGTGTCGTCGCCTTCCTCGTGCCTGCCACCATCCTCGGCCTCGGTATTGGGCCAGCGGTGGCGGTTCATGAGGGATCGACGCTGCTCGTCGTCATCAATGCGCTCAGGCTGCTCGCCTACCGCGATCCGGCGGGGAAGGCGGCATGAAGTGGCTGATCGCCTTCGACCTCGACGGCACGCTTGCCGAGAGCAAGCGGCCGTTATCGGAGGACATGGCGGCGACCCTCGCTCGATTGCTTGCCGTCACCGATGTGGCAGTGATCTCGGGCGGGGACTGGCCGCAGTTCGAAAAGCAGGTCGCTTCACGGCTTCCTGCGGCCGCGGCCCTCGACCGTCTCTGGTTGATGCCGACCACGGGCACAAAACTCTATCGGTTCATCAATGGCGCTTGGCGCGCGGTCTATGCCGAGCTGTTCGACGACGCGGAGAAGGCGAAGATCCGCACGGCCTTCGATCAGGCGCTAACCGATGCCGGTCTCGCCGACGAACGTATCTGGGGCGAACGGATCGAGGACCGGGGCAGCCAGATCACCTTTTCGGGGCTGGGGCAGGCAGCGCCGCTAAAGGAAAAGGAAGCGTGGGATCCCGACCGAAAGAAGAGGACCGCGTTGCAGGCCACGTTGCGCGCGACGCTGCCGGACCTCTCGATCAATCTAGGTGGCACGACATCGATCGACGTGACCAGGGCAGGGGTGGACAAGGGCTATGGCCTGAAGCGCCTGAGTGCTGAAAGCGGCGTCCCGCTCGACGGGATGCTGTTCATCGGCGATGCGATCTTCCCCGGTGGGAATGACTATCCCGCCGCTGAAATTGGCCTCGATACGGTGAGAGTGCGCGACGTTGCGGAAACCACCGCCGTCGTGACCGCCATCATCGCATGTCTGCACCGGTAGGGATCGCCGATGTTCGCGATCTCCGCCTTGGGCCTGAACGTCTGTGGGACTCTCGTCCCGACCTTACCCCTTTACCTCCGGTCTGGAGCAATCGCGTAGAACAGGCAGGCCGACATGTTTCAAAGCTCGTGGTGGGAGATAACCACCCATATCATCAGTCTCGCCGTCGCCTATGCGCTCGCCCTTCCTGTTGGCTGGGATCGCGAGAAGGACGCCCGCAGCGCAGGCATCCGCACATTCCCGTTGGTGGCCATCGCCAGTTGCGGCTTCGTGCTGGTGGGCATCGCGATCCTCGGCCGCACGTCTCCAGCGCAAGCCAGGTTGCTCGAAGGTCTGATTACGGGCGTCGGCTTCATCGGGGGCGGCGCGATTCTGAAGAAGGGCGACAAGGCGTCAGGTACGGCGACGGCGGCCAGTCTGTGGGCGACTGGGGCACTCGGCGCGGCCGTGGGCTACGGCCTATACGACATCGCCTTCATCCTGAGCGCCACCACCTTCCTCACCCTGCGCTGTTCTCGTCCGCTCAAGCGCGCCACCAATGGCGACGTCGGCACCTCGGCGAGCCCATGACGAGCCCTTGGGCGAGCCGATGGACGCGGCCTGTGCGATGCCTTACCCGGCGCTGGGCACCGGCGAGGACCATCGCGGCGCGGGACCGCCAACATCGCTTGCTGCGCTGGGCGACACTGCTGGAGCGCAATCCCCACCAGATCATCGGCCTGCTGTCCCCCTCGTGGGCGGGCGGTGACGCGCGCAGCACGATGGTCGATCGGCCGAGCGCGATCGATGTCGCATGGAGCGACGTGGTGCTGCGGGTGATGGGGTTGGCGGGACGATCGCGCGGTGAAGCAAAATCGTTCTTCGGGTTGTCGGATGCCGAACTGGATCGGATTGCCGCAGGTTCGTGGCGGTGTCCGGTTCGCCCCGCTTGGCAGGTCGCCGTGCGGATCAGGAACGTCGAGTGTCCGCGCCTGGAAAACCGGATCGTAGGGTCCGTTGTCGCCCTCCTGCTCGTGATTTTCGCCATCTCCTATTGGATCTTCTGACGAGGCCAGTTTGTGTTCGACATCATAACATCGATCCTCGCGTCACTCGGCGGCTTTGGCGTTTTCCTGTTGATGCTGGCCGAGAACGTCTTTCCGCCGATCCCGTCGGAAGTGATCCTGCCACTTGCAGGCTACACCGCTGCCCAAGGGCGCGGCTCGCTGTGGGTAGTGGCGATCGCTGGTACCCTCGGATCGGCTACAGGGGCAGTGCTGTGGTACTATGCCGGTCGCTGGATCGGCATCGATCGATTGAAGCGCTTTGCGTCCCGCCATGGCCGATGGCTGACGTTGACGCCCGATGAGGTCGATCATGTCGACCGCTGGTTCGACCGCTACGGTCGTTGGGCGGTTCTGTTCGGGCGCATGGTCCCGGGGGTCCGGACCCTGATTTCCGTACCCGCTGGGGTCAGCGGGATGCCCCTTGGCCCATTCTTGGTCTCGACGCTCGCAGGCTCGGCCATATGGACCGTTATCCTCGTGCTGGCGGGCTATGAGCTGGGCGAGCGCTATAGTCAGGTGGCGAACGTCATCGAACCGGTGAGCAACGCCGTGCTCGCGCTGGCCGTCATCTGGTATCTTTGGCGGGTCGTGATGTTCGGGCGATCAAGAGGTGGCCATTAATGGCTGGCCTGCTGCCCATATTCCCTGCCGGACTTTGGCTCATGGCAGCTTCGATGCTCATCCGCATCACACGTTTCGCACGCGCCTTTAGCTTGATCTCTCCGGCCAGCGCCCTCGTTCTCATCAGGTGGGTCGGTAGACTTTACCGCAGCGGGTTTCAGGCATGGCGTCGCAACGGGGGAAAGTGGCGTTGGGCTGGAATATGGAGAGGATCAACATAATGGGGAATAGTAAGCAGTGGGTGGCCATCGCCGCTGCCCTAACGATCATTCTGGCCGGTTGCGGGGTGATTAAGCCGCGAGATGCGGGTTATTTCCGCTTCCACGCGGACGAGGCGAGACTGGTCGTCACACGCTGCGAGCGGGGTCAGGAAACCGGCAGCGACTGCGAGGCGGCGGCGCAGGCCGTGGCCGATCTCGACGCGGCGGCGCGGCGACAGCCCCCTACCCAGTCCAGACGCTGATGCTCCTGCGGCGCGCGGCGAGAAGCCGCGCGCGTCCCGTATCGCGTCGATCGGCTCACCAGTCATAATGTCGATGGCGTGGCGCAGCGGGATCATGCGGGCCGCCATCGCGTCGCGGTAGCCCCAGGCATCGGCATAGACGGTCGGCTCGGCCGCCAGATAGGCCATGACGATCAGCATATCGTCGGAAATAACGGCATCGCAGTTGCAGAGGTGGAGGGCAGCGGCGTGAACGGGTTCACCCCGCGCGCTGGGCGCGTCCATAGGTGTGCCACGTGGCACACCCGTCTTCATCGTTGGAACGATGCATCCGACCCGGCTGAGCGATATGCCGGAGGAATGACCTGCCGGATCACGCTGTCGTGTCGTCGTTGTCCGAAACAGGCTGTGCGAGACCCGTATCGACGACGGCGGGCAGGGCTTCCACCGTTTCGACTTCGGCGGCAGCCGTTTGCAGGCGGATCGAGCTTCGCACCGATGCCGCGTCGAGCCGATCCTGAAAGTAGGTCTGCGACCATGCCATGTCAGCCCATTCGTCGGGACGTGCTTGATAGGCGCCGACGCGACCAACCAGACCGCACAGCCAGTCGGCGCACTGGCACGTCTGGTAGCGTTCGCTTTCGACTTGGAAGGGAGGCTCGATGATGCGGCGGCGGGGGGAGGGGCCGCCATACATGGCTTGGCTCGCGCGGGTCAGGATAGCCTCGCGATCCTGATGCTCGTCCATGACGATGACCATATCGGCGTTGTTCTGATCGGCATATTGGTTGAGGCGCTTCATCGCCTCGCCCAGAACCGTGAGGTAGAGCGCCTGCGCCTTGAACTCCGCGACGGGGCGGTTCTTCTCGAGTCCAACGTAGAAGACATGTCCGCCGCACGCGCGGATCTTGTTGAGGATGCGATTGGCCGCCGTGCGAACCTGTCGATATTTCTCGACGTTCATGGTGGTGAAGAGGGCCGAGCCCTTCTTCTCCCATGTCGCGGGATGCTGGCCGCTTTGCCCGATCTCCCAAGCCAGCATGTTGCATTTGAGCTGGTAGAACCAGGTCGAGAACTGGCGAACGGACGATGCGGGGAGTATCATGCCGCCGAGCCCGAAGACGGGACTGTCATTGTATGCGGGATCGTCGCGCGCGACATACGGACCGATGTGGCCGAACTCGTCAAGATAGGCGAAATACAACATACAGGTCCCCAGAAACGCGAAAGCCCACGCTAAGCGTGGGCCTCGGAATTGGGGCAGCCCGTGAGCCGCGTCCGCCGATGGATATGAGGGATAGGCCCGGTTTTGTCAAGCACGGTTGCTGAGTAGACCTGCCATTCTAACGCCGGCTGACTTTGCTCGCATGGTCAGGATCGCGGTAGTCACCGTGCCAGTCATGCTCCGCGGCGACGGGATCGACCGAAGTTGAGAGCTTCGGCACCCTGAAGGCGGGAGGCAAAGGTTTGTACACAGGATATGGGAAGGAGACGGCTGGGTAGCCGCCATAGGGAGTGTCAGGATTTCCGTGTGCGGGCGGGCGGTTGATCATCAGGCCGCCATGGCTCTGATGAAACGTTCGCCGAAGATCACGGCAAATTGCGCCTT
>NZ_MEFG01000078.1 GCF_001724715.1 Sphingomonas sp. SCN 67-18 | reverse complement strand
GTTGTTGTCGTTGTAGGCGGACGAGAAATAGTTGCTGTTGAGGAGGTTCTCGACGTTGATTTGCGCCTCGATCTGGGGGGTGAGCTTGAAGAATGCGGCGGCATCGACGCGGGTGAAGGCGGGCAGGATGGCGGTGTTGCTGATGGACGTGAAGCTCCTCGACTGGTGATAGACCCCGACCCCGGCCCCAAGGCGAGGGGTGAGGTCGTAGCGGGTCCACAGCGAAGCCTGCTGTTTGGGAACCAGCGGAACCTCGCGCCCGGCCGGGGCGGCACTCGTCGTTTTGCGAATTGTCGCGTCCTGCAGCGCATAGCCCGCGCTGATCTGCCACTGGGGTGTGATCGCGCCGCTAAGGCCGAGTTCGAGCCCTTTGCTGCGCTGCGCGCCCGTGAGCACCGTCCGTGCGGGGTCATTGGGGTCGGCCGCGCGGGTGTTGGTGCGGTCAAGCTGGTAGATGGCGGCGGTCAGGTTCAGCGTCGGGCGGATATCCCATTTGAGGCCAAGCTCGTAATTGTCGAACCTCTCCGGCTCCAGCGCGGCGCTGGTGACATCGAGCGATGAGAATTGGAATTGATCCCCCGACTGCGGCAGGAAGGACCGGCTATAGCTGGCGTATATCGAGACAGGTTGCACCGGCTTGAGCACCACGCCCACTCGGGGAGACCAAAGCGTGTCGGTCCGGCGATAGCTCTGCCCGGCAACCAGGTCGTCGACGTTAAGCGTGAAGCGGTCGCGGCGAACGCCGCCGATCAGATCGACATGGTCGCCGATCGAGATCTGGTCCTGCACATAGAAGGCGGCGGCGTCGGCGTTCGTGCGGATTGACCGGTAGCCGGTATTGGGAGTGGTGCGCAGCGTGACCGGCGGCACCGTGATCGGGTCGGCCAACCCGACAAAGACGCGCCGCCCCCCGTTGACGATATCACCACCCCCGAAAAAGCCGTTGATCCGCTGGTTGCGCGT
This sequence comes from Sphingomonas sp. SCN 67-18, assembly GCF_001724715.1. Classification (GTDB taxonomy): domain Bacteria; phylum Pseudomonadota; class Alphaproteobacteria; order Sphingomonadales; family Sphingomonadaceae; genus SCN-67-18. Next base: position 5,117 of record NZ_MEFG01000078.1, on the reverse strand, counting down.
GCGCTGGTCGCTAATTTCGAAGCCAGCGAGCAGCACGTGGCGGACGGGTCCAGTGGTGACCCTCCAAACAAGGTCGTTCTGGTTGAGCAGGTTCTTGCGTGTCGTGGGATCGCTATACGCTTCGAGGCCGACGCTCTGGACGCCGCCGCGCGACGTGACCGGGGTGACCGGAAAGGCGTTCCGATAGAGCTTGTCGTAATCACCATACAGGACCCGACTGGTCAGGGTCAGATTGTCGCTGAAGCGGTGCTCGACGCGCCCATTCAGGACCTTGGCCTCGAAATCGCTGACGTTGAATCCCGGCACACCGAAGAAGGTGTCGCGGGCGCCGGTGAGCGGGCGTGACGGGCTCGTCAGCGAGCCCTGAACGGCCGAGGGGACGCCTCGGTCGATCGTTCGCTTGTCGCTGTTATATTCGAAGCCCAGATCGATCCGAGTCGCACCGCCGAGCGAGAGCGCGACGGTCGGGTTGATCGCAACCCGGCGCCCGTCATAGAAGTCGCGATTGTTTCGGAACTCCTCGTAAACGGCGTTCATCCGGGTGGAGACGGACTCGCTGAGTGGCTGACTGATGTCGGCGTCGACATACCATGCGCCATATGTGTCCGCCGAACCGCTGCCGCTGATGAAGGCGTTGGCGACAGGGCGCTTGGTGACGCGGTTGATTACGCCCCCGCCGCCGCCGCGCCCGAAGATCATCGCGTTGGGACCTTTCAGAACCTCGATCCTCTCTGCATTGTAGAGGCCGCGATAATATTGCACGTCGTCCCGCAAGCCATCGACGAAGAAGTCTGCGGTGCTGCTGTTCCCGCGCAGGATGATCTGATCGCGGTGGCCCTCACCTTGAGAGATCACCGCGCCGGGGACATAGCGCAGCACGTCGGCGATCGAACGCATCGCCTGGTCGTCGATTTGCGCCTCGGTGATAATCGAGACCGCTTGCGGGACGTCGTTGAGATCGGTCGGTGTGCGGGTGGCGGTGCTGCTCGCATCGACCTGATAGCCGTCCCGGACGCCGGTCACGATGATCGTTTGCGATGTGCTGCCGGGTCCCGATAGCAGCTGGTCCTGGGCCATTGCCGGGACGGTGAGCAGCCCGAAGCCGAGCACAGTTCCGATACCAAGATTTCTCACAGTCAGCCCTTTTGCGAATCTTTCTCAACCAACGCAATAGATGATTTGAGAGTGCGTCGCAATAGCCCTTCGGGGTGGTCGCTGTCGGGCCCGTTGGCTTGCTCTCTAAAATATGAGGCCAGCGAAACGGACTACGGCAATGTTACGAAGCCCGACGAGATCACTTATCAGAGCCTGAGTTGGCTTTGCCGTTGCATTACGCCGAACGTCCTCAGCCATGACATGGAAGAGAGCCGAGCCAGTGACGCTCACCGGACGACGATCTTGCCTTTCATGCCGAAAATCGAGTGCATGAAGTGCGAACAATGCACGTCGTAGGTTCCGATCCGGTTGACAACCAGGCGCACGTCCCCGCTTTCTCCGCCTCCCAGATCGACCTCACCCTTGTTGATCGTCGACCGGCTGGCAGGGTCAATAGTGGCTTGCTCGAAAAAGGCCTTGGCGACAAAATTGTGGCCGCCCCCTGCCGTGTTAACAAAGCGCAAGCGGTAGGGAGCACCGCGTTGAAGCGTGATCGTGGCTGGAACGAAAGCGAAATTCTTCATGTCGATTTCGATCGTCCGGGCGTTCAACCAGTTCGGCGATTGAGCAAAGCCAGGCCCCGCGAGAAGAAGGCCGCAAACAGCGAGGCTTAGCGAGCGCATCGAACATCCCCATTACAAGCGTATCATAGCACGGATTGAGCCGCAGGCTCTTTTGGCCGTTCAAAAGCTGCATCGAAGCGAAAATCCCGAGAAAGGGACGTCAATTCCAACTTCCACGGCGCTAGATTCCGAGCCGATTGGCCTGCTTCGGCGTGCAAGGTGATGTTCATCGAGTAGGTTCGTCGTCGGAATCCGAATGGTGTACATGCAAGCGGGCTCGGTGCGAAACCCGCGTCCACCCAGGCATGCGAGGCAGCTCAAGGATCAAAAGAAGCATCAGAGCGGTTATGACAGCCAGATGATAGATCCCGTACGCGGCGCTTACGCTGCCAGCCACGCTCAGGACGCTTCAGGGCGTTGTCCGGCCCGGCTTCACCCGTTGGGGTAGCCTTGCGTTCTCGCTAGGGATTCTTGCCGCCGTTGCATTTCAGCTGCGCTCCATCGATTTCATAACTCTCACCACCTTAGTACCGACGAGCGCTCTGTTCTGGTTGGCGTTTGCGGCTTCCTACCTAGCTACACCGGTGTCCGAGTGGGCGATCTTCCGGGGGCTATGGCGCTTGCCCGTCGTTGGTCTGCTTCCGTTGCTTCACAAGCAGGTGACCAATAATCTTGTCCTGGGCTACATGGGAGAGACGCAGCTCTATCTTTGGGCAAAACGCCGGGCTGAGATGGTCGCGTCGCCATTTGGTGCCGTAAAGGATGTCGCGATTCTGTCCGCGCTTGCTGGCAATGTGGCGACGATCGCCGTACTCGCTCTCGCCTATCCCATGTTCCTTGAGTTGAGGACCGGAAGCGTCGGAACCGCGATTGTCGGGTCTGTGTTTTTCGTGATGGCCGTGTCGATCGGTATCACCGCATTCGGACATCGAATGTTCACGCTTCGTCGTCCTGTGCTGATCCGCATCTTCGTCGTCCATCTCCTGCGCATTGCGGCGACGGTGACGCTCTCCGCGCTTATGTGGCATCTCGTTGTTCCCGACGTCGCAGCAGGATGGTGGATATTGCTGGCGAGCGTCCGCCTGATGATGTCGCGCCTTCCGCTAGTCCCCAACAAGGACGTCGCGCTCGTGGGCGTTGCTGCCCTTTTCGTTGGCCAAAATCTGGAGATCGTTGCTGCGATCGTACTCGTCACAGGTATCACGGTCGCGGCCCATGTCCTCGTGGGTATCGTACTTGGATTCGTCGCACTCGCGCCCGAGACCTACCACTATAAGCGTCGTATTCGCGCTCACGCGCAGGCATGTCGCGAGCCGGGTCCTGTTTACGATGCCAAGCGGTCGCCGCCGATGCTTAAGGACCAACTCATCTAATAAAAATCTCACAATAATGAGAATATCTATGAAATATAGATTGAGGTGGATACCCGGACTTGCAACAGGTGCTATCGCGGTCGCGATAGGAACATTTGTTCATGGTTGGTATACCGGTCACTGGAGTGGATTGGTAGGAGAGTTACCGATCCGGGCCGCTATCATGATGCCTTTCTTTGTGTTAATTTACCCGTGGATTTCATCAAGTGAAAAATTCTGCGCGAAGAAGTGAGATCTGCGGAGGCTCAAGAAGGCCTTGCAAGTCATTGCGCTTATCGGGAACCTGAAGCTGGGGCGTACGACATGAACTCAGTGAATATGTCAGTTTTGTAAGTCGGTGTCGGCAGAAGCGGGGCATTTCCGCCATTGCCGTTTCCCGGAGTGCCACAGTCGGTTTCGCAGCCATCGAAGTGAGTGGCAGCAGCCGGCATTTCGATCGAAGTCGGCGTCGGCGGATGGTCCATAAACCGTGCAGAGAAGTGGCAAGCGGCTCTTATACACAAAGAGTCATCTGGTTTCGTCGTGCAGCATGGCCGGTTCTCAGCCAGCGGCCTGTTGTGGGGCCCAGATCAAATGCACCTCCCCTTGAACCGCCCTTGAAACGCGGCTACTCGGCCTCGAATCGCGTAACAGTATAACACCGCGCGGACGCAATATTCTTCAGGCAAGGCGATGGGAATGAGAACCAGGGCGGTGCTTTTAATCGGGATTTCTCTTGTTGCGATCAGCGGCAACGCGGTCGCGCAGAGCGCGTCTACCGCAATGCCGAGCAGCAAAACCGATGCCGCGAACGCGCCGACCGCTCAGGCGACTGCGCCTAGGCCATCCCGCCCGGAGATACCCGCTTCGGACCGCGACATCATCGTCACCGCCCCACTCCAGCAAAGCGAAACCGACGTCCTTCAGGGCACATCGGTGCTGAAGGGTGAGGCGTTGACCCGAGACTTGCGCCCGTCACTTGGCGAGACGCTCTCGCGTCTGCCGGGCGTGTCGGCGACCTCCTTCGGCCCTTCGGCGTCCCGGCCCATCCTGCGCGGTTTCCAGGGCGAGCGCATCCGCGTGCTGACGGACGGTATTGGCGCGATCGACCTGTCCAATACCTCCGTCGATCATGCGGTGGTCATCGACCCGCTTCTGGCCGAGCGCATTGAGGTGCTGCGCGGGCCATCGGCGCTGCTGTTCGGCTCGTCTGCGGTGGGCGGGGTGGTGAACGTCATCGACACGCGCATTCCGCGGACCCGGCCCGAGAACGGCTATCGGCTGAATGGCATCGCCACCTACGGCTCGGCCGCGAACGAGCGTTCGATCGCCGGCGCTGCTGACGTGGCGGTCGGTCCATACCTCGTGCTCCACGCCGACGGCTCGTATCTCAAAGCCGATGACCTCAGGATCGGCGGCTACGCGCTATCGCCAGCGGAACGCGCTGCCGCGCTGTCGCAAGTCGGCGTGCCGCAAGACGTGGCACCAGGCGAGGACCCGATCCTCCGCTGCTATCCGAGGCAAGCTCCCCAACACCGCCGCCGAGACCTGGACGGCGGGCGTCGGCGCGTCGATCATCACCGACACGGGCCAACTTGGCGTGAGCTACAGCCGTTACGACAGCCTTTACGGCGTGCCGATCCGCTATGCGACCGAAGTGGGTCAGGCGCAGGAGTCACCCCGGCTCGATGTCAAGCAGGACCGAGTCGACTTGCGCGGCGAGGTCGAGACCGGGGGCGGATTTCTTGACCGCATCCGCATCCGCGCTGGCCATGCCAGCTACCGCCATTTCGAGCTGAAACCGTCCGGCGAGATCGGCACGGCGTTCTACAGCAAAGGCACCGAGGGGCGACTGGAATTCCTTCAGGCAGATCGCGGTGGATGGCAGGGCGCGAGCGGGGTTCAATATTTCAACCGTTCGTTCAACATCGAGGGTGTCGAAGCCTTCCTGCCCCGCAATGAAACCAATCAGACCGGCATCTTCACGCTTCAGCAGTATAATGCGGGGCCGTTCCATGCTGCGGCCGGCGCTCGTTACGAGTGGAGC
>NZ_MEFG01000077.1 GCF_001724715.1 Sphingomonas sp. SCN 67-18 | reverse complement strand
ACGACTACCGGGGCAAGTGGCTGGTCCTCTTCTCCCACCCCGCGGACTTCACTCCGGTCTGCACGACCGAGTTCATGGGCTTCGCGAAAGCGGCCGACCGCTTCCAGGCGCTCAATTGCGAGCTGCTGGGCCTCTCCATCGACTCCGTGCATTCGCACATCGCCTGGATGCGCAGCATCGAGGAGAAGTTCGGGGTCGAGATCCCGTTCCCAATCATCGACGACCTGTCGATGAACGTCGCCAAGGCGTTCGGGATGATCCACCCCGGCGCGTCCGACACCTCGGCCGTGCGGGCGACCTTCCTGATCGATCCGGACGGGATCGTCCGGGCGATGGTCTACTACCCGATGTCGAACGGCCGCTCGGTCGAAGAATTCATCCGCCTGCTCACCGCGCTCCAGACGTCCGATGCGAACAAGGTGGCGACGCCGGAGAACTGGCGGCCCGGCGAGCCGGTGATCGTGCCGCCGCCCGCCACCGCAGAGGCGGCCAAGGCCCGCGCCAACGAGGGCTACGACTACACCGACTGGTACTTCAGCAAGAAGACGCTCTGAGCCGGTCGGCCGGCTTCGCGGGCCCGTCGCGCGAAGCCGGCGCCCGCTCGTCAGGAAAGGACAGGACCATGACCGACCCGCACATCGGTGAAGCCGCCCGGATCATCGCGGCCGCGAGCAAGGCGCGGCCCGCGGTCATCCGCAGCTTCTTCGACGAGGACACCTTCACCGTCACCCACGTCATCTCCGATCCGGCCACCGGCAAGGCCGCGATCATCGACAGCGTGCTCGACTTCGACCCGGCGTCGGGGCGCACCTCCTATGCGTCCGCCGACAAGGTGATCGCCTATGTCGAGAACGAGGGCCTGGAGGTCGAATGGCTGCTCGAAACCCACGCCCACGCCGACCACCTCTCCGCCGCGCCCTACCTCCAGGAAAAGCTGGGCGGCAGGCTCGCCATCGGCCGTCACATCCTCACCGTCCAGCAGGTCTTCGGAAAGATCTTCAACGAAGGCACGCGTTTCCCCCGCGACGGGTCGCAGTTCGACCGCCTGTTCGATGACGGCGACCGCTTCAGGGTCGGCTCGATCGAAGCGATCGCGCTGCACGTCCCCGGCCACACCCCGGCCGACATGACCTATGTGATCGGCGCCGCCGCGTTCATCGGCGACACGCTGTTCATGCCCGACTACGGGACCGCCCGCGCCGATTTCCCCGGCGGCGACGCACGCACGCTCTACCGCTCCATCCGGCGCCTGCTGTCGCTGCCGGACCGGACCAGCCTTCATCTCTGCCACGACTACAAGGCCCCGGGCCGCGACACCTACGCCTGGGAGACGACGGTCGGCGAGGAGCGCGAGCACAATGTCCATGTCCACGCCGGGGTGAGCGAGGACCAGTTCGTCGCCATGCGCCAGGCGCGCGATGCGACGCTCGGCATGCCACGGCTGATCCTGCCGTCCATTCAGGTCAACATGCGCGGCGGCCGCCTGCCGGAGCCGGAAGACAACGGCGCGAGCTACCTGAAGCTGCCGGTCAACAGGCTCTGACGCCATGACGCTGGAGCCCGTCCAATATCTGCTCGGCGCGGGATCGGGTTCGCTCGTCGGCTTTACGCTGGGCCTGGTCGGCGGCGGCGGGTCGATCCTCGCCGTTCCCCTCATGGTGTATCTCGTGGGCGTCGCCTCGCCGCACGTCGCGATCGGCACCAGCGCGCTTGCGGTCGCCGTCAACGCCGGAGCCAACCTCATGCCGCATGCCCGCCAAGGCGCCGTCAAATGGCGTTGCGCAGGCATGTTCGCCGCCGCCGGCGTCGCGGGCGCCTATGCCGGATCGATGCTCGGCAAGGCGTTCGACGGCCAGAAGCTGCTGTTCCTCTTCGCGCTGCTGATGATCGCCGTCGGCGCGCTGATGCTGAAGACGCGCGGCGATCCGGGCGACCCCGACGCCCAGTGCCGCCGGGAGAACGCGCCGAAGGTGCTCGGCTATGGCGCCGCGACCGGGCTGTTCTCAGGCTTCTTCGGCATTGGCGGCGGCTTCCTGATCGTGCCCGGCCTCATGGCCTCGACCGGGATGCCGATGCGCAACGCCATCGGCTCGTCTCTGGTCGCCGTCGCCGCCTTCGGGCTCACGGCCGCGCTCAACTATGCGGTTTCAGGTCTGGTCGATTGGCTGCTCGCGGCCGTATTCATCGGCGGCGGGGTGGTCGGGGGCCTGGTCGGCGCAGCGCTCTCGAAGCGGCTGTCCGCCCACAAGGGCGCGCTCAACACCATCTTCGCCCTCCTGATCTTCGCGGTCGCCGCCTACATGCTGTGGCGCAGCGCAGCGGCGATCTGGAGCTGACGCCTCCTCATCGCCCTTCACTCGTGCAAGCTTGCAACATGACGGCCCCGGAATGGAGATAGCTGATGTGGGATCAAAGATACTCGGGGTCGGACTATGTGTTCGGCGTCGAACCCAACCGCTTCCTGACCTCCTGCGGTCATCTTCTTGAACCGGGGCAGACCGCGCTCGCCGTCGCCGACGGCGAGGGGCGAAACAGCGTGTGGCTCGCCTCGCAAGGCCTGAGCGTAACGGCCTTTGACGCCTCGAACGCCGGTCTGAGCAAGGCCCGCCAGCTTGCCGCCGAGAAGCGCGTGGCGGTCGACCATCGGCTGTCGCAGATCGAAGACTGGGAATGGCGGGCCGAATGCTTCGACGTCGTCGTGGCCATCTTCATCCAGTTCGCCGCCCCCGAACTCCGATCGGTGATTTTCGAGGGCATGAAGCGCACGCTGAAGCCCGGCGGCCTTATCCTGATGGAGGGCTACAGGCCCGAACAGATCGCCTACGCCACCGGCGGACCGAGGCAGCGCGAACAACTCTATACGCGAGGCCTGCTGGAAGAGGCCTTCGCTGATTTCGAGATTCTCCAACTTGCCGAGCACGACAGCGAACTGCACGAAGGCCAAGGCCATTCGGGCATGTCCGCCTTGATCGACCTCGTCGCCAGAAAGCCGCCCGCTCCGGACGCGTAATGCGCATGACGAGATGCGCGCCTCGCGGGTGAAGCGCGCATCGGTCCCGTCAGCCACGGCGGCCAGGCTGGAGACGCGTTCGCGCCTGGCTATGCGATCCGGGCGGCGTTGCGGGCAATGACGGCTTCGGCCTCGCCGGCGACCCGCGCCACCATCTCCGCCACGGTGGGGATGTCGTGGATCAGCCCTTGCGCCTGACCGACCGTCCAGATGCCGTCGTCGGTGTCGCCCTTGCCCAGCACGTTGGTGCGGCCGCGCACCCCGGCCACCAGATGGCGCACGTCCTCGATGGTCTTGGTCGGGTCCTGCTGGATGCGCACCACCTCCTCGGAGACGGCGTTGCGCGCCACGCGGCTGGTGTTGCGCAGGGTGCGGTTGGTCAGGAGCGTGTCGCGCTCGGTGTTCTCGACGATCTTCTTCTTCACGTTCTCATGGATGGCGCACTCCTGGGTGGCCATGAAACGGGTGCCCATATTGACCCCGTCGGCGCCCAGGGCCAGGGCGGCGGCCAGGCTGCGCCCGTCGGCCATGCCGCCCGAAGCGATCACCGGCACGTCGACCGCATCCACCGTGGCCGGCAACAGCACGATCAGGCCGACATCGTCCTCGCCCGGGTGGCCGGCGCACTCGAAGCCGTCGATGGAGACGACATCGACGCCATGGCGAACCGCGGTCACGGCATGGCGGACCGAGGTGCATTTGTGGATCACCTTCACCCCCGCCTCCTTGAAGGCCGGCAGGTGGTCGGTCGGGTTGCGGCCGGCGGTCTCGACGATCTTGATTCCGCTTTCGATGATCGCGTGACGGTACTCGTCATAGGGGATCGGGTTCAGCGACGGCAGCAGGGTCAGGTTCACCCCGAACGGCTTGTCGGTCAGGTCGCGGCAACGCTTGATCTCCGTCCAGAGCTCCTCGGCGCTGGGGGAATGGTGGGCGGTGATGAAGCCCAGGGCTCCGGCGTTGGCCACCGCCGCCACCAGGGGCGCATAGCCCACCCCCGTCATGCCGCCCATGACGATGGGCGTCTCCACGCCGAACATCTCGGTGATGCGCGTCTTGATCATCGTTTTCCTTCCCTGAGTTCTGATCGCCTCGACCCGCCGGGCCGCAGAAGCGGCCTCGACACTACGAAGCTCCGCCGGTCCTTGGAACCTCAAACCACGCCGCGCCGGCGACGACGGGAACCTTTGCTGTCCGCCAGCGTAGCTCAGGGCGGCTCGCCGTTCGCGAGCGATCAACCGGGAGGGGTAGCATGTCTAAGACGCACGGAAGCCCTATCGAGGCGAAAGCCGCCAAGGCCGCGGCGGTGGCCAAGGCCAAGGCGCTGGCCCCGAACCTCGCCGCTCGCATCGGCAGCACGCCCAGGACGAAATTCCGCGGAGACCCGGACATCTTCGGCCGGCTGGTCGAGGATCACGACCGCCACCGCGCCCTGCTTGCGATGATCGAGGAGACGCAAGGCGCCTCCGACCAGCGCCTCGCCCTGTTCGAGGAACTGACGCGGGAACTGAAGGCGCACGCCGCCGCCGAAGAGCAGGCCCTGTGGTCGACCGTCCTGCGCGACCCGGAGACCACCGACTTCGCCAGGCATGCGATCTCCGAACACAAGGAGATCGAGGACATGCTGGCCGACCTCGCCGCGCGGGACATGTCCTCTTCCGGCTGGCTGCGGCGGTTTGCGGCGCTGAAGGAGGAGTATCTCCACCACATCCGCGAGGAGGAGCAGGAGCAGTTCGTCGCGGCCGAAGCCCGGCTTGGGGGCCGGGACGTGCTGCACATGCGGCGGGTCTTCGAACAGCGGAAGAAGGCGGAAAAGGCCGCCGCGGAGATCGAGAAGAAGATCAAGCTCAAGGACTGACGCACCAGGTCGCGGGTCGCCAAACCGGAGCGCCGCCAGCATCCCCGTCCTGGCGGCGACCCTGCTTGGATTAACAAACGAGATATCCGCCCACGCCTGCGACCTGATATTTCTTTCGCCGCCGGGTTGCGGTGTCGAGGGCCGCGACAAGGTGATTGGGGGCCGCATCATTGTCTGAAACCGCTTCGCCGCTCGCTCGGCGCTCCGACATCTGGACGGCGATCGGCCTGGTCGCGGCCCTGACGTTCTTCCTCATCACCAGCGCCCTCGCGGTTCTGAACGTGCAGATGCTGCGCGAGAACAACGAGCAGGTCGTGCGCACGCATACGGTGATCATGTCGTTCAGCCGGCTGCTCTCGGCCTTGCAGGACGC
>NZ_MEFG01000076.1 GCF_001724715.1 Sphingomonas sp. SCN 67-18 | reverse complement strand
GGCCTGCCCCGCCGCCACATCGACCAGCGCATCGGTCAGCGCGATGTCGATCAGAATATGCGGATAGGCCTGCGCAAAACGACCGAGCAACGGCACCACGCATAGCCGCCCGTGCGACAGCGCCGCGCTGATCCGGAGACGCCCGCGCGGCATGCCCTGGTCGGCGATCTGCTGCTCGCTATCGTCGAGATCGGCAAGGATGCGCCGGGCGGCCTGGAGATAGGCGAGGCCCTCCGCCGTCGGAGTGAGCGCCCGCGTCGAGCGAAGCAACAGCCTTACTCCCAGTCGCGCCTCGATCCTGTCGACCGCCCGGCTTACCGCCGAAGGCGTCAATCCAACCGCGCGGCCGGCGGCGGAAAAGCTGCCCCGATCGATGGCCGCGACGAATATTTCCATGGCGCGCGCGCGATCGCCACCCTCCATTACTTTTGCATCCATAGCAAAGATCCTTGGCTCGAGCATCCACTACATCAGTAGCTCGTCGCGGTCCATCTATGCGTACGAATCGCAATCGAAAGGATCGACCATGGATTATCGGCAACTTGGGCATTCGGGTTTGCGCGTCCCTGCCCTGAGTTTCGGCGCGGGGACGTTCGGTGGCAAGGGACCGTTGTTCAGCGCTTGGGGACAGAGCGACGCGGCCGAGGCACGGCGACTGGTCGATATCTGTCTCGATGCGGGCGTGACCCTGTTCGACACCGCCGACGTCTATTCGAACGGCGCGTCGGAAGAGGTGCTGGGTGCAGCAATCAAGGGCCGGCGCGACACGGTGCTGATCTCGACCAAGACTGGCCTGCCCATGGGCGATGGCCCGCAGGACTGGGGCGCTTCGCGCGCACGGCTGATCCGGGCGGTGGAGGACGCATTGCGCCGCCTGGGCACAGATCATATCGACCTCTTGCAACTCCATGCCTTCGACGCGCACACGCCGGTGGAAGAGGTGATGGGCACGCTCGATATGCTGATCGCGGCGGGCAAGCTACGCTATGCAGGCGTATCCAACTATCCCGGCTGGCAGGTGATGAAGGCGCAGGCATCGGCAGACCGCCATGGCTGGCCGCGCCTGGTCGCGCATCAGGTTTATTATTCGCTTATCGGGCGTGCCTATGAGTGGGATCTGATGCCGCTTGCCGCCGATCAAGGCATCGGGGCGCTGGTATGGAGCCCGCTCGGCTGGGGGCGACTGACAGGCAAGATCGGACGAGGGCGGCAGGTCCCGCCGGGCAGTCGCCTGCACGAGACCGAGCAGTTCGCGCCGCCTGTTGCGGAGGACCATCTTTATCGCGTCATCGACGCGCTGGAGGCGGTCGCGGCAGAAACCGGACGATCGGTGCCGCAGATCGCAATCAACTGGCTGCTGGGACGGCCGACCGTTTCCTCCGTCATCATCGGCGCGCGTAACGAGGCGCAGTTGCGTAACAATCTGGGCGCCGTCGGCTGGGCCCTGACCCCCGAACAGGTCGCCGCGCTCGACGCGGCCAGCGCAGTGATGCCGCCCTATCCGCACACCCCCTATCGCCAGCAGGACGGCTTCGCCCTGCTCGATCCCGCTATAGTTTGAGTTGGAGTGCACAGCATGAAAGTGAATCCCGGCCTGATTGCCCTGTCCATCGGCGCGTTCGGCATCGGCGTTACCGAGTTCGCGCCAATGGGCCTGCTACCGGTCATCGCCAGCGATCTTGGCGTGTCGATTCCGACTGCTGGCCTCCTCATCAGCGCCTATGCGCTCGGCGTGATGCTCGGCGCGCCGTTGATGACATTGACCACCGGTCGCGTACCGCGCCGAACGCTGCTCATCGCGCTCGCCGGCGTCTTCACACTTGGCAACCTGCTCGCTGCGATCTCGACCGGATACGGGATGCTGCTGGCCGCCCGGCTCATCACGTCGCTCAACCATGGCGCGTTTTTCGGCGTAGGGTCGGTCGTGGCCGCCAGTCTTGTCCCGCCCGAGCGCAAGGCGGGTGCGGTCGCCGCGATGTTCATGGGGCTGACCATTGCCAACGTGGTCGGGGTGCCGCTCGCGACCTGGGCGGGCGAGCATCTGGGGTGGCGTATGTCCTTCTGGGGTATCTCCGGACTGGGCATTGCGACGATGGCCGCGCTGCGGCTGACACTTCCGGCGATGCCCGCCCCCAAGGGCGGCAATGCCATCGCCGAAATGCGGGTGCTGAAACGCGGTTCGGTGCTTGGCGCGCTGGCGCTCACCGTGATCGGATCGAGCGCAATGTTCACCGTGTTTACCTATATCGCTCCGATCCTGCGCGCAGAAACGCATGCCTCGCTTGGCTTTGTAACGGCGATGCTCGTTACCTATGGCGTAGGGCTGACGGCGGGCAACTGGCTGGGCGGACTCTTTGCAGACCGTTCGGTCGACCGCACCTTGATGGTGACGCTCGCCGGATTGGCGCTGGTGCTGGCTGCATTCGCCGTCCTGATGCCGTTTGCCGTGCCCACCGCAATCCTGATCTTTCTGTGGGGTGTTGCAAGCTTTGCACTGGTCCCGCCGCTTCAGGTCCGCGTGATGACGGCCGCAAGCGACGCGCCCAACCTCGCTTCAGCCGTCAATATCGGCGCATTCAACCTCGGGAACGCGATTGGCGCTGCGATCGGTGGCGGGGTGATCGCCACAGGACTTAGCTATCGCGCCGTGGCAGTAGCGGGGGCGATCGCCGCAATCATCGGCTTGGTGGCCGTCATGGCAGCGGTCTGGACATCCCGATCGTTGCAACACCAGGAACGGAAGCTCTGCGATGCTTGAAGGGCTCAATCGAGAGATTGGCGCGCAACTAACCCTGACATAACCGACCTTCACGACGCCCTCACGACTCTCGGCCAAGGCGCCGGAGGATGAATAACCGGCGAACGCACGAAAATTGAATCATTGATAATGCAACTGCGTCGCATTAGTAGGCAGGGCACTTGTTGCATCATCAGGGGATTAATGAAGTGAAATCCGTGCGTATCGCCATGCTCGTCTGCACCGCATTGACCAGCGGCACCGCCATTGCTGCCGAGGCTGCGTCGGCCGAAATCGAAGACCAGAACCAGATCGTCGTCACCGGCTACGCGGGGACCAAGACCGAAACCGCGCTGGTCGAACTGCCCCAGCCGGTGAAGGTCATCACCGCCGATCAATATGAGGCGCAGGGCGCGATCAATATCAGCGATACGGTGAAATACGCTGCCGGCGTGCTCGCCAATCCTTATGGTCGCGACACGCGCGTCGACGGCTTCAACGTCCGCGGGATCGACGCGCTGCAATTTCGCGACGGGATGCGGGACATATTTTCCTATTACGCCAGCATCACGTCGGACCCCTATAATTTCGAGCGCGTCGAAATTGTCCGCGGCCCCGCCTCGGTGCTGTTCGGCCAGGGTTCGATCGGCGGCCTCGTCAACCTCGTTTCCAAAGCCCCGGGTTTCGAAACGCAGGGCGAGATCAATCTCGTCTATGGCAGCTACGGCCGCAAGGAAGTGCTCGCCGACGTCAACCTCGCGCTGTCCGACAGCTTCGCGCTCCGCGCCGTCGGCCGCGCGCGCGATGCGGGCACCTATGTCGACCATGTCCCCGACGACCGGGTAATGTTCGCGCCATCGCTCCGCTGGCAGCCGACCCCGGCCACCGACATCACCCTCACCGGCCTCTATCAGGAGGACGACACCGGCTCGACGTCGCAGTTCCTCCCCATCATCGGTACCTTCCGCCCCAACCCGGGCGCGCCGGGGCCGCTCGACCGCTACACCTTCGTCGGCAAGCCCGGCTGGGACCGCTATGCCGGCCGCTCATTGCAGGGCATGGCCAGCGTCACCCACGATTTTTCGGACGCACTGCGGCTCAGCCTCAAGGCGCGCTATATCGACAGCGACCTTGAATATTTCACCCATTATGCCGACAGCTATTCGAACCCGACCGATCCCTTTTCGGTTTATGGCACCGACCGCCGCACGATCGGCCTCTACGCCGATGCCAGCGATGCGCGGATGAACGTCTTTTCGACCGACAATAATCTCCAGCTCAACTTCAACACCGGCGCGAACATCGAGCACAAGCTGCTCGTCGGCGTCGATTACAGCTGGAACAAGGTCGGCAAGCGCGGCGTGTTCGGGTTCGAAACGATCGACCTCTACGACATCGATTATGACGCACTGCTGACCTACGACCCGACCGGTCCGTTCAACTACGACTCGCAGAAGCAGTTCGGCGTATATGTCCAGGACCAGATCCGCTTCTTCGACCGCGTCTCGGTCGTCCTCGGCGCGCGGCGCGACCGTGTGACTTCGTCGGCGGGGAACAAGGACAATGCGACGACCTTCCGCGCCGGGGTCATCGGCGACATCGGCGCGGGCTTCTCACCCTTCCTGAGCTATACCGAAAGTTTCCTGCCGATTGCCGGGCGCAACGAAAATGCCGACGGCACCGTCGGCGATCCCTTCAAGCCGCAGACCGGCGAGCAATGGGAGGCGGGGATCAAGTGGAACCCGCGCCCCGGCACGCTGGTCACCATCACCGGCTTTCGCATCAAGGAACGCAACCGCGTCCTATATCTCGCGGGCGGTGGTACCGCTCAGTCAGGCGAACTGACGACCAGGGGCGTCGAGTTGGAGGCCAGCCACAGCCTGCCCGGCAATTTCGACCTGCTCTTCAACTATGGCTATAACAAGCTGAAGTCGGAGGTGAACACCGACCTCGACTATCTGCCGCGCCACATCGCCTCGATCTGGTCGACCAAAACCTTCGGGCTACCCGACGAGGCGCAGCTCCGGCTCGGTGCCGGGGTCGTCTATACCGGCAAGCGCCGCTCGACGGGGCCGGCCTGGTCGCTGGTCACGCCCAGCAACACGACGGTCGATGCACTTGCCGAAGTGAACTGGAACAACTGGCGCTTCGCGGTGAACGCGACGAATTTGCTCAACAACAAATTCTTCGCATCGTGCCTCGCGCGCGGCGACTGTTTCGTTGGCGCGCCGCGCAACGTGATGGCAACTGTCGGCTACCGCTTCCGGTGAGCGAGACAGCGTCCCTTGTGTGGATCGGCGCGGCGGGAATGGTCGCCGCGGTGCTGCAACTGCGCCGCGCATGGGGCCTGCCGCGCCGCTCGGCGATGCAGAACGGCATCGGTTGGACGCTGATGCTGGCGGGCGCCGCGCTCGCGCTCGCGGGCGATGGCGCGTGGGGCCTCGCGGTGGCGTCGCTGTTCGGCATGGCGATCGCTGCGATGCTCCTCGCCCACGCTGGCTGGACCGCCCCCGCCAG
>NZ_MEFG01000075.1 GCF_001724715.1 Sphingomonas sp. SCN 67-18 | reverse complement strand
TGACCTCATCAAGCGATTTTCCGAGGACATCGACGTCACCGTATTCCGCGATGACCTCGAAGAGCCAGCCTCGGTCGAGGAGCTCGAAGCGCTGTCGAATAAGAAGCGCCGCGCCAAACTCGACGCCATCCGGGATGCGTGCCGGGCCTACATCACAGGCCCGCTCCGAGAATTCCTCGCGGCTCAACTAGCGGACGCGACAAACGGGGCTGGCCGCGTCGAAATCGATGAAGGCGATCACGACGGGCAAACGTTGCTACTCTGGTACCCGGAGGTGGAACCACGTGACGGAGCCTATGTTCGACCGGCCATACGTCTCGAATCCGGTGCGAAATCGGCGCTCGATCCGCACAGGCCTCTGACGATTACACCCTATGTGGCTGAGGAAGCACCGGCTATCGACCTCGCCGTGCCGGACGTGACCACGATCGAGGCGACACGAACCTTCTGGGACAAGGTGGTGATCGCCCATGGATTGCGCCGCTGGTATGAGCGCCGCGGCGAACTGCGGCAGGAAGGTCAACGCGTGTCACGGCACTATTACGACCTGCATTGTCTCATGCAGTCGGAAACCGGCAAGGCGGCGCTCGCCGAGCTCGAGCTCGGAGCCGACTGTGTGCGTCACGCGCGCATGTTTTTCGACCGCCCCGACTATGACTTGGCTTCGGCAGTGACAGGGAGCTTCGCGATCGAGCCGGCGCCCAAGATGATCGATGCGCTCGCGCGCGACTACGCCAATACGACCGCCATGATATTCGGCGCGCCCCCGAGTTTCGACGACATTCTCGCCTCGGCACGACAGATTGAGCGGGAACTCAACAACCGCGCTTAGTGCCCTCGCGAGGGCCGGCGTCCACACAGTTCATGACGTCTCTATCGGCATTCTCGCGGGTCCGCTGCCCGCAGGGTAGTCTGGCGGCAGGGCACCAAGCCAAGGCTTGCCCTGGGGCACACCTTGCTCGTTCATGTCGAGGGCCTTGATCACGCTGGACCGGATCGTCTGGCAGTATCGCAGGACGCTCTCGTCAGAGATGTCACTCCGCTCTCGGACCACGACGTAGCGCGCTCGGACGTAGTCGTTGTTGGCCGAGAGTTTGCGCGACTGGGCCAAAATCTGAGGGGGTAACTTGAGCCCCAGCCCTTTGGCGCGAACGACCATCTTCTCGAGGTCGTGCCCCAAGGCTCGCAGGGCCTCGACCGTTTCTCCTGCGGAGCGCATGTAGGTTTTCAGGAACAGCTCAGCGGCGTGATAGCTCATCAACCGCACCGGCCCTGAGCCGATTTTCGGATCCCGAGAGGCGAGCACAGCGGCAGACAGGTAGTCATCCGCCAGAAGGAAAATGCCGTACGGAGTGGCTCCGGCCGATTCGGGAGTCATCGCGAAGCCCTATCTGCATCGGAAACCATCACGTCACCATTGGTCGGTCATCATTGCCGTCGGGTTGTATTATTGCGTTTCACGCGTTCTACAGTAGTCTGCAACTGACTGATTTTCATGGGGCTGCGCTGGAATTCCAGGACGGTCGTGAGCGCGAGGCGGCAGTCGTGGGGGATAATGCATGCCGACCAACAACTGGATCCGGTTTCTTCGAAACTACGGCCCCATCCCTACCAACGACAATATGTACGACGAGACCATCCAGCGAGCCTTGGCCCGCTTGAAGATGCAGCCCATAGAGCTGCCCGCCCAGCATCTTGCATGGCTCGTCGACAACTTCAGGTCGGACGAATGCCAGTCCATCATCCTGACGGGCACAGCCGGCGACGGAAAGACCTATCATTGCCGCCGCGCCTGGCTTGAGCTCGGGGGCACGATCGAAGACTGGAACGCCGGAGAGAAGATCCAGCGGCTCGCCTTGGGCTCTCGGCAACTCATCGTCGTCAAAGATCTGAGCGAACTTCGGTCCGACGAGAGTAAGCCGCTGATTGAGCAGATGGCATGGGACGTCGCCGACCCCAATTCCCCAAGGGTCTATTTGATGGCGGCCAATCATGGCCAGCTTCTCGAAAAGCTGAAGACCGCAGGCAGTGACAAGACCACGAGCGCTCTTGTCGAAGTGGTCGAAAATCTGTTGGTCGTCGGCCGCAGCGGAAATTCGTCCATCAGGCTCGATTTGAGGGACCTCAGCCGTTCTGCCGCTGCGGTCATGATCGATCAGGTCATTGATGCGGTCGCTTTGCATCCCGGCTGGGACGGCTGCTCTGACTGTCCGGCGCTGAGCAACGGAAGGTGCCCGATCCGCGAGAACCGCGATCGACTGGTCGGCAACAACGACAATGGCCTCTTCCGGCGGCGCCTCGGCAACCTAGTCGAAGCCAGCGAACAGAATGGCGGCCACTTTACCATCCGGCAGGTCCTGTCGCTCGTCACGAACATCATTCTTGGCCACCCCGACGCAAGGGACGGGCTAATGGCGTGCGCCGATGTGGCGGATTTGGCGGCTGCGGGCACTGCGGAGCGGGCTAGTCCCTACCGTAACGTCTTCGGGGGTAACCTGCGGCCAAGTCGAGCGGAAAGAACCGAGCCCTTTCGCAAGCTCAATCTGTTCGGGATTGGCTCGGAGACGAGCAACAAAGTCGACAACATGCTGGTCTACGGCGCCGACGATCCGGCGCTGGTGGAAACTTACCGTACGCTGGTGCAATCGGATCAGGTCTACGGCGAGACGCCGGCCTACAAGCGGGCACAGCAGTCCTACCTCGAAGGGGACGATCCGAGCGCGGTCGTGCGTTTTCTGGGGCTACTGCGCGGACAGCGTCAGCGACTGTTCTTCACCATCTCGGACGAGCTGGCGGATACGCTGGACCTGTGGGACCTGACGGTCTTCCGGTATGCCGGGCTTTATCTCGAGACCAGTCGCGCGTTGGCCGAAAAACGGCCGTTGCCCCGGCAGGTAATGCCGATGCTCCTGCGCGGGCTGAACCGCGTTTTCACCGGTATGCTGATCCAGAATCAAGACGAGCTGGTTCTTGCAAGTTCGGGAAGCCAATCGCAATCGAGAACCAGTCCGCTCCTTGAGGAGTTCGTGTCGGTCGCCCGCCGGGGCGGCGAGGAGGTCGCGCTACTCGGCGACGGAGCCGGCGGCATGAAGCTCGTGGTTCGGCTGGCGCGCGATGATCCGCCAGCGGTCACGCTACAGCTCTCGACGACCAGGTTTGAATTCTTGGGACGGGTGGCCGAGGGCGCCTTGCCGACGAGTTTTTCACTCGAGTGCCACGAGGACCTTCTGGCGTTCAAGGCGCGCCTTCTGAGTGCCGTCGAGCGGCGGCGCCTTCTCGATGGTGACGATCGCAGCGATGGGATCGTCCTCAAGTTCATCGACCTCAATTCCGACGGCCGCGCTTCATCGCGCAGCGTTGCGGTGAGGCTCTAGCGATGGAGATTCTGAAGCGCCCCATCTCCCACGAGGATCGTACCGGACCAGCGTTCTGGGTCGACGAAGCGATCTGGGGGCATCGCCTGCATGACGAGCAGACGCCCTGGCTGATTCTCCTGGAATTCCTTGGGGTACTCCGGTCGGAGCAGCTCGCCGGCCGCGCCTTGGCGGAAGCGGAATTCAACGCTCTTTCCTATCGTCCGCAGACACAATTGCGGCTGCGCAATCTCATCTTCAACAATCCCTACCTGTTGACCATTGGCGCCGAGAGGCTTTCCGACGACGCAGCCTGGACCAAATGGCTGGAACTGATGGAACAGAACGCCGGCGGCCTCGAAAGTCGGGACTTTAGTTACCTCCGTGCCCGCTTCGATACTTTCGACGACTTTGCCTCGGTGGTGGGGTTCTTACAGTCGTCCGCCATTGAGGGCGCCAGTAACAAGCGCTGGAGTTCGAAGTTCGTTTTCCCGTTCGGGCCCAGCGCGCTTTACGAGGATGCCGCGGTGACGTCGTCCGGCGTCTCGACCGACAGGCGCTTTTTTGCTCGCACGGGCGAGGTTCTCTACTTGATGCTTTGCCGGTCCAAGCGAGCCGCAGAGCTCAAGGAACGGCTGGTGGGAAAGCTGTTCGAACAGCCAACCGTGTACGATCGATTGGTGGCGGCACTGCAAGGCGAGCCTCAGTTTGCCGAGCGTGACCGGCCGGGAGCTTACCTGCCCTGCTCGACCCATCCGATTTTCGATCAGCTCGCCGAGGATTGGATCGCCATTCTGGACAGCCCGATTTCGGTGTTCGACGCCCTGCCGCACATCGTGACCATCACCGGGCTTAATCTCGTTCGATACCAGCTCGACCGGGCGCGTGAACTTCTCGACTCGGTACCCATCACGATGATCTGCGAGATCGTATCGCCACGAAAGACCGTGATCCGTGACCTCGCGGCGGATTCCTTCCAGTCGAACAATGCCCTGCCCGGCTTGGCCATCGAGCATTACGTCCGCAGTGCCGAGACATCTCATGAGTGGCAGGTCGCCGTCGCGTCCGATGATGCCCTCCTCAGCGCAGCGGAGGTATTGGGGCGCCAATTCGATTGGCCGGACCCCGATGACCTGCCGACCGGGATGACTAATCCCGCAGACCTGATCAACGAGCTTGTCGCCAGGGCAAAGACCAGGCACGGGCAGCATGTGGGCAAGGTACACTCGACCTGGGCGCGCCAGATCGGGTTGAGCTCGCGCCGGTCAAGCCGGCGGGTGCGCTATGCACCCACTGACCGGCTGCTCAAGACGCTCGTTGTGTGCTGTGTCAGGGAGCGGATGGAGTTCAAGGACTTCCTCGCCGCGCTCTACGACCGCTATGGGCTTATGATTGGAGATCAGCAGGCGGCGAGCATCATCGGCGCCGGCAGAGCCGATCAGGAAGACTTCTCGGACAATGCGCGGCGATTGGAGGAACGGCTGATTAGCCTCGGCCTGCTCAACCGGCTGTCCGACTCGGCGGCCTACGTGGAAAATCCGTTTCGGCGTGAGGTGCGCGCATGAACGCCCTCGATCTGATTGGCACGGCTGGAGCGGCGGCACTCGAAGAACGCCTGCAGGGCCTCGCGGCCGACAGCGGCACGGCCCGCTTCATGCTCGATCGGCTCACCGGCCCGCAGGTCGCCGCGATCGTCAGGCAGCTGGTCGCGGACACGTCGATCCAGTCTCAGGTCAAGATTGCAGTCCCCCGTGCACTCGTCGATGGTCAGGGTCTCCCGGAAACGGTCATCACCGATGAGAGGACTGTCGCGTGGCGGCATGCGGAGTGCGACCGCCCCGCGCTGCTCATCGCGAACACTGACGACGATCAGGGCGCCTCACTGCACGATGTGGCGCTGATCGGCGCCAAGGAGCTCAAAGAGGGCCCGGCATATTGGGTTCT
>NZ_MEFG01000074.1 GCF_001724715.1 Sphingomonas sp. SCN 67-18 | reverse complement strand
GCCGGTAAAATGCCGTCCTTTGAAATCGTTCATCGCAACTGACCTTGACAGTACATGAGCCCAATCTTGGAAACCGTGTCAGAGTTTGCAACAGAGCCCAACACCGCGATCGTGAAACTATCGTCATGGCTGTTCGCCTGGGCGGCTGTCCCGGCAGCGAGCGCCATAGCCGCCACCGATGAGAACGCAATTTGCCGCGTCCAATGGCCAAGGAGGGTCATGTTAAACTCCAATAGTTGCTTGTATGTTGGTTGGCTGATCAGAAAGTGTAGCCGAGCGAAACGCCATAAGTGCGCGGCGCGCCGCGGAATGCCGCGTAGACGGGCGGAGCCACGTAAAGGGTCGTCGCGTATCTTTTATTGGTGAAGTTGCGCACCCAGCCGGTCACGGTGAGGTGGTCGGAAAACTTTCCTTCCAGCTGCGCATTGCCCAGAAAATACCCTTTGACATCCTGGTAGTTGTCGAGTTCGGTAAAGTAGTTATCAATAAATCGACCATTGATGGATGGCGTAATCGTAAAGTTTTCTCCGGCCTGGAACGTGTAACGGACCGCACCCGTCAGTGTCAGCTTGGGCGCGAACGGGAGCGCATTGCCAATTCTGCGCTCGCGCTCGGCAGGATCATCGGAATCCATTTCGAGAATCCTGCTTTCAAGCAGCGACACGCCACTTTGTATTTCCAGGCCGTCGAACGGACGAACCGTGATGTTGGCCTCGGCACCGAAGGTACGGGCACTTCCAACGTTGGTCCTGATGTTCGTGGGGAGGCCGAACACCAGCTTGTTGAGACTGCCCTGCAGATTGCTGAAGTCGTTATAAAATACGGAAGTCTCGATCTGCACCGGACCGCCGCGCGGGAGGAACTTCACGCCGGCTTCATAAGTCCACACACGCTCCGACTGGAATGGGTCGGTCTCTGCCAGGGTTAATGAAGTCGATCCGTCAAAACCACCCGACTTGAAACCCTTGCTGATCGAGGCGTAGGCAGTCGTGGACGGGGACACCTCGTAACTTAGGTTCAGGCGACCTGACACGCTGCTGTCGGAGAACTTGCGGTCGAAGATCAGCGGCAAGGGCGGGAAGGCGACAGGCGCGAGACTCACCCCGTAGGGATCGAGATCAATTGTCGATCCGCGGAACTGGGTCCTGTCCCGGGTGTACCGAGCGCCGGCACCGATTTTCCATCCATGTCCCAGCTTAATGCTACCATCGGCGAATCCCGCGAGGCTACGACGGCGCTGCGTGTAGTCGGCCCCTATGATCGTTTGCAGTGCGTCGGCGAGATCCAGCTCGCTTTCCATCCGAACGTTATCACGATAGATGTTAGCGCCGAGCACCCAGTCGATCGGTCCGGGCGATGCATTTTGAAGGCGCAACTCGGCGGTACCTTGCGCGACACGATCGTCCCAGGTCGCGTCGTTGCGGCGCAATGGCGACATGTCGGCATTGCTTGTGTAATGCTGCTTGAGATGTTCGTAGCCCAAAATTGCCACTAGCAGCACATCGTCGGCGATCGTCTGGTTCAGCGTGAAGGATCCGCCGTAGCTGGATTTCCTCAGTTCCGGGGGAAGTGCTGAATCAACGGTATATGGCGCATTCGGCTCGATGCCGCCAAGCGTGGCGGTCCGCTCGAGATACTGTACTGCTCCGACTTCGCGGAACGCATGCGCGTTCAGGGTGATGCGCGTTCCAGAATTCGGTTCCAGAACCAGGATCGCGCGACCGCCATAGTATTTCGAGCGACCGGCCTTGTGGTCGATGCCGGGGTCGGTGAGAGGTGGCAGGGCGGGCACTGCGGAACCGCTGCGACCGGCGGTGCCAGTATTGGTGATGAAGCCGTCGGTCTTGTCGTACACGCCGGCAAGACGCAGTTTCACTCCGTCGAGCAGCGGGCCGCCTATCGCGGCTTCCGCGCGCCAGGAATTGAAGCGACCATACTCGACACGAGCGTTCCCCTGAAGTGTATTGCCGGGCTGATTGGAGATGATGTTGACCGCACCGGCAGTGGTGTTCTGGCCATAGAGCGTGCCTTGCGGTCCCTTGAGTATCTCGATGCGACTGACATCGAACATTTGCCCTCCGACGAGGGCGGCCGAACCTTGATAGACCCCGTCGACGCTCACCGCTGCGGAGGGATTCCCGTTAGGGCGAAAATCGTCATATCCGATCCCGCGGATGGTGAATGTCTGGATGGTGCGACCTCCGGCGATTTGCGGTGAAACGACCACGCCCGGCGTCAGGCGGGACGCGTCCACCAAGTCCTTGACGCCCGCTTCGCGCAGTGCCTCTGGAGACAGGACGCTGACTGCCGATGGAACATCGATCAGCCGCTGGTCGCGTTTCTGGGCCGTGACGATGATGTCGCCACCTGCCTCGACAGGATCGTCGGCGGCGTAAGCCGGGGGAGCCGCGATCGTCAGGGAAGCGAAGGCGGAGGATAGCAGATGAACGCGGCGGAACTTGTGCTGCGATGAGCTGGCCATGAAATCAGTCCTTGGAACATGTATGTCAGAAGAGGGCGAGCGACATCGGCCACCGCCCGGATCGGGGGTGGATCTCGCGTCGCTCAGGACAATGAGGGGCCTAGTCGGAGACGACAGGCCGTTGCGGCATACGCCGGGACCCCGCCCATCGATGGATGTGTGAATACTTCATAGGACCCCCTGCCCGAATCGAACGGCTGTACAGGTAGGTGTATCGTGTGAATCTTCTATGACAGCCGGAGAAACGCTCGTGGGTATCCTGTGCGGATGCGCCGTCGGCGAAGCGATATGCGCGATGCCGTCCTGCTCAGGGAGCAAACTTGGCAACGGTGTGGTGAGGCTCTATCTAGATTGGGAAAGCCAGCCGAATTCGGGCGGAGCTTAATTCGAACGGCTGTACAGAAGGGTGTCAGGTTTGAGTCGCTTGCGATATATGTCCGATGAAGCCTCGCCCCAGGCAGAGCGGATGAGTGAGGCCGCGTATGACCTTGCCGAAGAGAGCGGTCTGGCAGCGCTCAGCGCACGAAGTCTGGCGCGAAAGACAGGAATGAGCCCGTCGGCAATCAATTACCACATCGGCAATCGCGAGCGGCTCATCGCGCAGATCGCGTTCAAGGCTATCGCGGTATCTAGCCGCTGGCGGCAGTCGCAGGCCGCTTTACAGGAAGAGGGTGCCCCGAGGTGGGCCGAGCTTGATCACGTGTTCACGTCGCTGTTGCAGGATCGGTTGAGCACCGGCCGTATGGTGATGGCACTTTTGCAGGAACTGGAGAACGAGGCCGTCGCCAGCGGTCAGACCGCTATCGAAGAGGCGCTGCGCGAGGAAATGTTCGCTGAAACGGCGTTCTGGCGCGATCTGGCAATCCGCCATGGCGAAAGCGTGGATGCGTGTAGCGCGACATCGTCGGTGACTGGTCAGCGACATTGATGGTGATGTGTCAGCGGTGACGTTGGGGATAGTGTCACACGAGGTTGGCCTGGATCAAGAGGCGTTGTCGCGCAGCGATGTCGCTGGCATGGTTTCGATGTCGCTGGGCGATGTCGCTGGATCAGGAGCACTGTCGCGGAGCGATGTCGCTGAGGCCAGGGCGGATCGCCTGCGATAGCTCTCGACGTTCATTTCCAGGATAGTGGCGTGGTGAACGAGCCTGTCGATGGCAGCGACAGTCATTGCCTTATCCAAAAAAATGGAATCCCAACCGCTGAATGGTTGGTTGGCGGTGATCATGATGGAGCGCCTTTCGTATCTGGCAGAGATGAGTTCGAACAGGACGCTGGTCTCTGCCTGGTCCTTGCGGACGTAGGACAGGTCATCGAGGATGAGCAGGTCGAAGCGGTCGAGCCTGGCGATCTCCTGGGTCAAGGTCAGGGACTGACGTGCGGCCTGCAAACGCTGGACGAGATCGGTGGTTCGGGTGAAGAAGACCCGGTATCCGCGCGCGACGAGCTCGTTGCCGATGGCGGCTGCGGCGTGGCTCTTGCCGGCACCGGGCGGACCAAATGCCAGAAGATTGTGGCCCGCCTTGAGCCAGGCATCTCCTTGGGTCAGAGCCATGACCTGGGCCTTGCTCAAGGTGGGAACGAGGCTGAAGTCGAAGGCATCCAGGGTCTTGCCGGGAGGCAGCCGTGCTTCTGTAAGATGGCGCTGGATCCGGCGTTGTTCGCGTTCGGCGAGTTCCAGTTCGGCCAAGGCTGCCAGCAGGCGCGAAGCCGGCCACCCCTCCTTGTCCGCTCGTGAACAGAAGTCCGGCCAGAGACGGGCAATGGTGGGCAGACGCAGCGTGCCAAGCAACATGGGCAGCTGGGCGGTGTCGACAGTGATGCTCATGCGGCCATCTCCCTGGCGGTGAGCAGATCGTCGTATGTGTCAGGCTGGGGAATATCGACGACCACATCGGCCGGCTCTTTGCCGGGGCGTTGGAAGCGCTCCTGCAGATCCCTCAGATCGGGTAAACCCTGGCCATCGAGTATGCCGGTCAGGGTCGCGGCGAGCTCAGCCTCGCAGGCCTGGTCATGCGCAAGCCACAGCAGCCCCACCATGCTGCGGCATGCGGCGGCTTTGGGAAGCGCACCCTCCAGAGCATCCCAGCAGCGGCGATATTCGCTGCGAGGGAAGAGCTTGTCGCGATAGACAAGGTTTGCCAGCGCGTGGGGCTTGGTACGCAGGCTGTGGATCACGTGCCGATAATTGACTACGTGGTCATGACCGCCCCGTCCGCGATCGGGCGCCCTCCCGCGTGGCAGGGTCTCGATGGGCTGCCCGGCCAGATAAAGGTCGATCCGGTCATCGAAGATCCTGGCTCGCAGGCTATGGCCGATGAGCCGGGAAGGCACGGTGTAGAAGACCTTGCGCAGCACGAAGCCGCCCGATGAGGTGACGAGCACCGTAGCTTCATCATAATCGCAGCTGCGGCGTGAAGGTAACGGGCGCAGGTGCTCAGCTTCGATGCGCAAGGCATCGCGCCGCCGGGCATTGTGGCGGCCCACGATCTGGGCGAGGAACGTGCGCCAGTCCTCGATGGAGGCGAAGTCACGTGTCCCGCGCAACTGGAGTGCCTGATCGAGCCGATCCTTAAGGTGACCATGACGGCTTTCTATGGACCCATTCTCATGGGCGACCCCGCGATTGTTGCGGGTGGGCTCCATCTGGTAATCGGCGCACAGGGCGGCATAGCGGGTCCGCAGATCTTCCTGGGCATCTTGCTCCAGGTTGGCGAACGCCGCGGAGAGGCTATCGGTGCGATGCTCGTGCGGCACGCCGCCAAGCTGCCACAGCGCATTCTGAAGGCCGCAGGCCAGCGCCGTGAAGCTTTCTCCTCCCAGCACGACCTCGGCATGCTCCCACCCGGAATAGACCAGCGCGAAGTGATAGATCAGGTGCGGGCTCGGATTGCCGGAGATGGTGACCTTCAGATCGCGGGCGTCAAAGA
>NZ_MEFG01000073.1 GCF_001724715.1 Sphingomonas sp. SCN 67-18 | reverse complement strand
GAGGAGGTTGAGGATGCGACATGAAGCCGATCTTGGTCTGCCGCTTTGTGCCCCGCACACTGCGTCGCATTTCCATGTGGAACGGCGGTTCCATGCGAATGGCATTTTCGCCGATATCCGTCACTTCGGATGGACCCAGAGCAGCCGATCGGTTTTTCAACCCGATTCTTACTATCTGGATTTTTCCATCGGGCCGCGCTGCCCCACTGCTCGTTTCTTCAACAGCGAACGCGAACTGGCAGACCCGCCAGGCGATGTAGTCTTCCTGCCCAAGGGTGGCGCATTTGCGACCCTCAGCGAACCGGGCGAACACAGCCTGCTGTGTCTGACATTTGAAAACGACCGGGCGATGCAACTGTTCGAGGATGACAGCGTCGCCGATCTGGCTGCATGTCAGGATGTTAAGATCGGTCGGGTGCGTCAGGGGCTTGCCCGTTTGGTGGAGGAATTGCGCAACCCGGGCTTTGGGCAGGATATATTGCTCGAAAGTATGGCGCTGATGCTCGTCGTCGAACTGTGCCGGCATTTTGGCCAAGCCCCATATGATGATCGTAGCGCACATGGACAGATGCCCGGCTGGCGTTTGCGTCGCATCAAGGATAAGATAGAGGCCGATCTGGCCGAGATGCTTTCGGTAGCCGATCTGGCCGCCGAAATTCGTACCAGCCCGCGCCACTTGATTCGGACTTTCCGGGCCACCACCGGCATAACCCTGACCGATTATATCGCCAGCCGCCGGATCGCGCGTGCGCAAGACCTGCTTGTCCGCGACGAGGCGATGATCAAGGTAATCGCCGGCAAATGCGGCTTCCAGAGCGCCGCCGCTTTCTCGGCAGCCTTCCGCAAGGCGACCGGCATGACGCCACGCGAATATCGCGAAGACCGTGGCGCATCGCGTTGAGCCCGCCTCTCAACTAATACTCCATCCTCAACCCATCTGTTGCATCATGTCCCCTTGGCGATGTTTGGGCGCTCCGGCGGTAGGCATCGGCATTGCGGGGAGCGCCCCGCCGTCGCCACAATCCGTCCCCGACAGAAAGGCGGATTTTCTCCATGACCAGCTATCTCGATCGACTGATCGCCGATCCCACCAGTTTCCATGACGCGCCCTATGCGCAGGCTTTCACGCTCAGCCGCGAGGAGATCGACAGGCTGCATTTGGAAGGCGCGCGCAAGCGCTTTGCCGAATTGCGGCCGGGCCTGTCGGTGCTGGACAAGCTGGCGCGGGAGCAGGGCATCGAGACCATCGAGACGATCGACGATCTGGCGCCGCTTCTGTTTCCGCACACCGTCTACAAATCCTATCCGATCAGCTATCTGGAGCGCAGCCGCTTCGACAAGCTCACCAAATGGCTCGCTGGCCTGACGACCAGCGACATTTCTCATGTCGATGCCAGCGGTATCGAGACGATCGACGACTGGATCGACCTGCTCGACGCGGAAACAGACCTGACCATCCAGCATACGTCGGGCACCACAGGTAAGCTGAGCTTCGTCCCCCGCAGCAAGAAGCAGTGGCGCGAGACGATCGTCCATTCCGGGGTCATCATCCGCGACTGGTGGCCGGACCGGGGTCGGGACATTGTGAAGGACGGGATGCCGATCATCATTCCGGGCTATCGTTATGGCGCGGCCGCGATGCAGCGCGGCAACGGCATCCAGGTCGATCTCTATGCCAAGGGCGAGGAAAACACCTTGTTCCTCTATCCCAATGCCCGGTTCAGCGCCGACATCGCGTCACTGGGCGGCCGTCTTCGCGCGGCAGAGGCGCGGGGTGAGGCGGGCATGATCGACATTCCGCCGGTCCTGCTGGAACGGCGGGAGGCGCTGCTGGAGCTGGAGCGGCGTCGGCCCGACGATCTCAAGCATTTCTTCAGCGAGGCGCAGCGACGCTTCGGTGGGCGCGACGTCTATGTGACGGCGATGTGGGCGATCCTCTACGACTGGGCGGAGGAGGGGCTGAAGCGGTGCGGTTACCTGCAGGTTGTCGACATCGGCATTCCTCCGGGGGCCATCGAGGCCATCGCGCCCCGGCAATGGCTCAATGGGCCGATCCTGTGGCGCGAACTGCTGAAGCGAAGCGACCTGGCCGATCACAAATATGCGCGCGGCCACCTGACGATCCTGGCCGGGCCGCAGGCCACGGGAGCCGCTCGTCTTGCAGCCATTGCCGGTCGCCGGGCAGGGGCGGGGCTGGTCACCATTGCCTCGCCACGCCTGACCCTTCCGGCCTACCAGGCTGCCGAACCCGGCAACCTTGTCGTCGAGGCCAACGATGCGGCCTCGTTTGCGGGCCTTCTCGACGATCCGCGGCGCAACGCGTTCCTGATCGGCCCGGGTTCGGGGATCGGCGACAGGACGCGAGAGGCTGCGCTGGCGGTGCTGGCGGACCGACGTGGCCTGGTCCTGGATGCCGACGGCATCACGAGCTTCTCGGAAGAGCCTCGGCTTCTTTTCGAGGGGACCAAAGGGCAGGTTTTGCTCACGCCGCATGAGGGTGAGTTCCGCCGCCTGTTCCCAGGCATCAAGGGCGAGGGGGGCAAGGTTGCCCGCGTCCGCCAGGCCGCCGCCCTGAGTGGCGCTACGGTCCTCCTGAAAGGACCCGACACGGTTATCGCCGCGCCGGACGGCCGGGCGGTCATCAATGTGCACGCTACCGCGGGCCTGGCGACGGCCGGGGCGGGCGACGTGCTGGCCGGTATCGCAGGCGGGCTCATGGCGCAGGGGCTGACGGCTTTCGCGGCGGCGGCAGCGGCGGCGTGGCTCCATGGGGATTGTGCCTGCCGGTTTGCGCGCCCGGGCCTGATTGCAGAGGATTTGCTCAACTTAATTCCAGAAGCGATGCAGTCGGCTCTTACCGTCAATTGACCGTTTGACGGGCCCGGGCTAAGAGGCGCGCGATTCGGCCTTCGAGGCACGCCCCGATGGCCCTTGTCGTCGATGTGGGCCGATTCGGGCGGGCGTGGTGAAATTGGTAGACACGCGAGATTTAGGTTCTCGTGCCGCAAGGCGTGGGGGTTCAAGTCCCTCCGCCCGCACCAGGAAATGCCAGGAAATGGAAGTGAGACGATGCAAGTGACGGAACTCTCGGCCGAAGGGCTGAAGCGGCAATTCAAGATCGTTGTGCCGGCCGGTGATCTGTCGGCGAAGGTCGACGAGCGGCTGGCTGAGATGGCGCAGACGGCTGCTATGCCGGGCTTCCGCCCGGGCAAGGTGCCAGTTAGCCTGCTGAAGAAGCAGTACGGCCAGGCGCTGTTCGGCGAGGCCGTCGAGCAGGCCGTCAACACCAGCACGGCGAAGGCGATCGAAGATCGCGGCCTGCGTCCGGCACTGCAGCCGCGGGTCGACCTGAAGCAGCTCGAAGAGGGCAAGGACGTCGAATTCGAAGTGGCGATCGAAGTGCTGCCGGAGATCGGCAAGCTCGATTTCTCGGGCATCGAGCTCGAGCGCCTGAAGGCCGCCGTTCCGGACAAGGATGTCGACGATGCCCTGGAGCGCATCGCCAAGGCTAACCGCGAGCAGCGGCCCGTCGATCCGCCGCGTCCAGCCCAGAAGGGCGACGCGATCAAGCTCGATTTCGTGGGCTCGGTCGACGGCACGGAGTTCCCGGGCGGTGCGGCCACCGACTACACGCTGGAACTGGGATCGGGCTCGTTCATTCCCGGTTTCGAGGATCAGCTCATCGGCGCCGAGGCCGGCAAGACCGTCGACGTGAAGGTGACCTTCCCGGCCGACTACGGCGCGGCCGAACTCGCCGGCAAGGACGCGGTCTTCAAGTGCACGATCAAGGAGATCCGTGAGTTCGTCGACAAGCCCGCCGACGACGAACTGGCGAAGAAGAACAATTTCGAGAATCTCGACGCCATGCGGAAGGCCGTCGGCGAGCGCATCGGCCAGGACTACACCCAGATCTCGCGCCAGATGGTGAAGCGTCAGCTTCTCGACAAGCTTGCCGATAGCCACAAGTTCGAGGTGCCGGAAGGACTGATCGAAGGCGAGTTCGGCGCAATCTGGCAGCGTATCGAGGAGGCCAAGAAGAATGGCCAGAAGCTCGAAGACGACGAAGAGAAGATGAAGAAGGAGTACCGCGAGATTGCGGAGCGCCGGGTGCGCCTCGGCCTGCTGCTCGCGGATGTCGGCCGCTCCAACAACATCGAAGTGACGCCGGAAGAGCTGAACCAGGCGGTGATGCGCGAAGCGATGCGCTATCCTGGCCAGGAGCGCCAGGTCCTGGAGTTCTACGGAAAGAACGCCGAACTCAAGGAACAGCTCCGCGCGCCGATCTTCGAAGAGAAGACGGTCGACTTCATTCTCGAGCTGGCGAAGGTCTCCGAGAAGTCGGTTACGCCGGAGGAACTGCTCAAGGCGGCTCGCGAAGCGGAAGAAGAAGAGCCTGCGGAGAAAGCGGCAAATTGATCCAGAACCGGCGGCCTTGAACGAGGCCGCCGGCGCTGCCACTTTCAAGGCGACATCATACTCAAGGGGGCCCGCGATGAGTCGCGACCGCGATCCGCTGGAAATCTACAACAATTACTACGTCCCGATGGTCGTCGAGCAGTCGGCCCGCGGCGAGCGCGGCTACGATATCTGGTCCCGCCTACTCAAGGAGCGGATTATCTTTCTGAACGGCCCGATCGAGGACAACGTGGCGGGCTTGGTCTGCGCCCAGCTCCTCTACCTCGAAGCCGAGAACCCCACGAAGGACATCTCTTTCTATATCAACTCGCCGGGCGGCGTGGTGACCTCGGGGTTGGCGATTTACGACACGATGCAGTACGTGCGCCCCAACATCTCGACCCTCGTGTTCGGCCAAGCTGCGTCGGCGGGGTCGCTGCTGTTGATGGCAGGCGAGAAGGGCAAGCGCTTTTCGCTGCCCAATGCCCGGATCATGATCCACCAGCCTTCCGGGGGCGCGCAGGGTCAGGCGACCGACATCGAGATCCACGCGAAGGAAATCCTGCTGACACGTGCCCGCCTTAATCAACTCTATGTCAACCATACCGGCCGGACGATCGAAGAGATCGAGAAGGGGATGGAGCGCGACCGCTTCTTCTCCCCGCCGGAGGCCAAGGAATTCGGCCTGATTGACGAAGTTTTCGACAGGCGGCCGACTCCGACGATCCAGGCGGCTGCTTCCTAAGCGGCCGTCACGACCAATTGTTTCCCTTTTGCACGCCGACACACCATATTTTGATGTTGTCGCGATCTAGGGGGCACGTTTAACATAGCCTTGGTGTGGGCTCGCAGGTCGACGAGCCCCCCAAGCGGAGGTGCGTTAACGACATGCCAGCCGCCAAGTCCGGGGGTGACTCCCGTAACACCCTGTATTGCAGCTTCTGCGGCAAGAGCCAGCATGAGGTCCGGAAGCTTATTGCCGGCCCGACCGTGTTCATCTGCGATGAATGCGTCGAGCT
>NZ_MEFG01000072.1 GCF_001724715.1 Sphingomonas sp. SCN 67-18 | reverse complement strand
TGAAAAGCGCGTCGTATGCCATCGCCCTCGGTTACAGCAACTTAGGCGGCGAGTCGATTCACGCGGATGGCGCCAAGGTGTGTGTAGGGGATAAACGGGCTTTCGGAAGAAAACATATGTCCTGAATGAAGAAGGCGAACTACTCGGAGAGGAATAAGGTTGGCTCAATGAGTAAGTATGATCTTCTTGCGAACCCTTTCGCGGTGGTCGGCGTCTCTGTAGGCGCGAACCGTGCGAGCATCGGCGAAACCATTGATGACGCATTGTTCGAGGATGATAGCCCGGCTCGCCAACGTGAGCTTGACAATGCCCGACAGTCCCTATTCGCGCCTCGTGCAAGACTGGAAGCCGAAATAGGCTTCCTGCCCAGCAGCGACGCCGAAACTGTTGCCGAGGTGCTGGCCAGCCTTCGCAAAGAAAAATCAGCCCAAAGCGCAGATAGCCTGACTGGGATTGATCGTGTTAATTATCTGGCTCATCGCTGTGCCGCTGGTGATGCTGCGGCCAAGGCTCGAACGGCCAAAGCTCTCGCCTATGCCTATGATGATGTCACATTCGACCGTGTGATCTCTGATATAAGCACTGCTCGACGCAAATCGGGCTTTGGCGAGGTTGATATCGAAGCGGCGCGTCTCGCGTTCAATGGCATACGGGAACGCCATGCGGACGCTGCGTTAGATGGTTTGCTAGATGGACCGATGGGGCCGGAGGCTGTCGCGGACTTGGCCGGAGAACTGACGGGTCCGGCTTCGGGGCGCCGTGAATTTCTGGCGCTGGTCATCAATCAATATGAAGTCAGAAAAGGGTCTGAAATAGAGCGGGCAGCGGAAGATGTGCGCGCTGCGCTAAGGAACCTCGATGGCACTCACATTGAGAGCGATCTCCAAGCATTTGAAGACTCTCTTCATAGCTGGGATCGGCTGGCCCAGCCATTGCAAATAGCGGATAGCGCGCGTGGAATCGACGAACCGCACTCTCGCGATTTGTTTGGGTCAATCAGAGATCATTGCATCGACCTTGCCAACAACAAATCCCAATATTCTCTTGCATTGACCATTTCAGGGATTGGGGAGCGTGTTTTTGCTGAATTGCCCGACGCCGCTACATTAATCGACAAAGATATCGGCGCGCTTGAAGGTTTGCTTGAGGAAGAGCGCATCGAAACGGCGCTCACTCCCTTAAAATCTTTGATTGATTCAGCGGGTAGCGACTTGAGTAAGCTGGGGCGGGAAGTCCGCCTTTCTCGTGTTTCGGGACAGGGAAAAGCGATAATGGCAGCGCTAGATGCGGCCTTGTCGTTGGGCGATCCGGAGATAACAAACGTAGCAGTTGCGATGGTCCGAGGCTTGGCGATCAGGCTCGCTAATGATGCTAACGACAATACCGGTGCGCTTGCGATTACCTCCTCGCTTCTGAAACGGAAAGATCGTTTATCGGTTGATGCTGTTGTGCAATTGCAAAATGACCAAAATACGCTTGATAGAAATATCAAATTTTCAAGCATGCTAGATGCTCTAAAATCAGGAAACCTTTCCCAAGCAAAGTCACTTGCTTCTGATCTTATAGACGGAGCGAGCGATGAAGATCGCCCAGCCATTCAAAATGTTCTCAATCATATTTCCGAGCGCCAGAAAAAGACCCGCAATGGGTGGATTTGGACCGCCGCTATTTTGGGTGGAGTCTTCGTGTTTGGAGTGATGTCCGAGGGACGGAACGACAACAATTCCAGTTATAGTCCATCACCGCAATACGGCTACGCATCGGACGAGACGGGGCCGGAAGATGACGCCATAAATGTTGAAGCTCCTGTCGAAAGGTCCACGGAACCCGCCGTTCAGGATGCGCCCGCATCGACCGATAATGATGTAAGTTCGGACGAAACTCCTCCACCGCTCTATTCCGCTGGCGCAACGTTCGACCGCTCGCAGGTTCGCTATTGCATGATGCAGAAAGCCCGCCTCGAAGCGGCTAACAATGCCGTGTCAGACCCGACCGAATATCAGGTGCGACGGTTCAACTCTGCAGTGGACGACTATAATTCGCGCTGCTCCAATTTCCGTTACCGTGATTACGATATGACGGCGGCGGAACGAGATGTAGCCCAAAATGCGGCTAGGCTTCGCTCGGAAGGTGAAGCTTTGGTCAATGGAGACAATTGATGTCTGAAATTGAAGAGACCTTCGCAGCAATGGCTACGGATTATTGGAAGCTGCTGCGGTCGTTCGAGAAGATCGCCGCCGCTGCTCCGGCCGACAGTGCCAATCGCTTGCTTGCCCAAGCACGCTTTGCTGGGTCGCGATTGGCGGGACATCTTGCCGGTGCAGGGATGGAACTTGCCACTTTTGACGGTCAAGAAATTACGCCGACGATCCCGGTGGTAGCGATTAATGCTGACGAATGTGGAGACTATAAGCGGACAGTCGTCGCGAGCACGGTTGAGCCTGCCATCATCGCCGGTGGCCGGGTCTTGCTTCAAGCCCGCGTCGTTGCTGCGGAAGGGGAAGAATAATGTATATTGGCATTGATCTCGGCACATCCAACTCGGCTGTTGTAGGATGTGAGGGAGCCGAATTGCGCCTCTTCAAAGCAGAAGATGGTCGCGACGTCCTCCCCAGCGTCATTCATTTCAGCCGTGGCGGGTCGATGTCGGTAGGCTCGCGAGCTTATGCTCAAGCTGAGATTGCACCGGACAATGTGGCGCACGGTTTCAAGCGGCTTATGGGCACGTCCAGCAAGATAGACCTTCGAGGGGCGGGGAAAACGCTCACCCCGGAGGAAGCTAGCGCCGAAATTATCAGAACGCTCCTGCGTCAAGCATCCTCCGAGGCGGGCGCTTCCGAGGTAAATGGGGCAATCATCACCATTCCCGCCGCATTTAATCAGATGCAGTCGGAGGCGACCATCCGGGCAGCGGAGATGGCTGGGCTGGATCACGTTGGCTTGCTTCAAGAACCTATCGCTGCCGCTATGGCTGCTTTGGAAGGGGCCGGGCGGAAGGATGGGCGCTTTCTTGTCTATGATCTTGGCGGCGGCACGTTTGATGTGGCGCTCGTCGAAGCGGCGTCCGGTGCGGTCAATGTGATCGCGCATGAAGGGATCAATATGATGGGCGGGCGCGACTTTGATCGCGCGATTGTCGATTCCGTGATCCGACCTTGGTTGAACGAGCATTTTGAGCTTCCAGCGGACGCAACGATCCAACCGAAATATAAACGTCTCTTCGCCTTGGCCCGGTATCGGGCAGAGCAAGCAAAGATTGAACTATCAACGCGCGATGAAGCGCCAATCTTCCTGTCGGACGAGGAAGCGAGGGCTGAGGACGAGGCCGGTAATCCCATATATGTCGAATGCACGCTGACGCGCGCCAAATTGGATTCGCTGATTGTCGAGCGCGTGGATGACAGTATCGAACTGTGTCGCAAAATTCTGCGCGACAATAGCCTCACACATGAGGATATTGACCGAGTGGTGTTGATCGGCGGTCCGTCGAAAATGCCGCTGATCCGTGAGCGTGTTGCCCAGCAACTCGGTATCGCGGTTGACCTTAAGACTGATCCGATGACGGCCGTTGCGCGTGGCGCTGCCATTTTCGCTGAGAGCCGGGATTGGACCGAAGCGCGGGGCCAGCGGAAAAGCACGCGGGAAACCGCCAGCGCCAAGGGCGACATCGAACTGCGCCTTCAATACACGGCGCGGGTATCCGAGGATCGCGCTAGGTTGCGATTGCTGGCGGAGCTTCCGAGTGGCGATTATCGCTATCGTATTCTTGGCCCCAAGGGGTTCGATTCTGGTTTTCAGTCATTCGACGGAAAAGCGGATATCTCGCTGCCCTTGGACGCTTTGGGAGAAAGCACGTTTACCGTCGAAGTGATCGGCCTAGATGGTCGGGCCGCTTGTCCATCGCAATCCATCACCATCACCCGCACTCAAGCAAGCGCCACTGCCATTCCCGCAACTCAAACCGTTGCTGTAGAAGCAGCGACCGGACCAATCTCCGAACGGCGCAACGTGCTTGTCCCACTGGTAAAGAAAGGGACGCCGCTGCCCGCGAGCGGCACCGAAAAATTCAAGCTGCGTGAAGTCCTGACTGGTAGCGACGACAGCTTCTTTGAAGCGCGGCTGTTTAACCAGGCGGAAGGCGTGGACGATCCAATCCTTGCCCTACCAATCGGCGTCTTCACAATTCGCGGAGTCGATTTTCTGGATCAGGGAGAAAAAATCCCAGCAGGATCACCTGTGAACGTCCATTGGCGAATGGATGACAATGGCCTGATTACCTGTTCCATCGAGTTGCCCGATGCAGGCATCCATATTGAGGACAAGAGTTGCTACGTGCCGACCCAAGGGCATCGGAACTTTGAAGGCGAGGAAGGGTTGGCGCTCGCCCACGAACAAGTGTCCACCGCAACGGTTGCCCTAACTGAAACTGCCGACGCACTCGCCAACCGCAATTCCCCTGAAATCGTCGCTTTGCAGAGGCGGCTAGCTCGACTGCAAGAGTTTCTCGAAAATTCGGCCGATAGTGAAACGCGGCGTATGGCATCGGAAGAAGCGCTCCATATTCAACAGGAGCTTGCTCGCATCCGTAACCGGCCAGAGAACCGTAAAGCCGTTCTGCTTGCCGAGTTAAATCATTTCCAAGATTACATCGACGAAGAACTGGAAGCTTTCGCCCCCCAACTGGCTGCGCGTCTTGCGCTGCTGGGAGACAACGTGCGCGAAGCAATGTCACGAGAAGATTGGAGCAAAGCCGGGCAGATATTCGAGCAAATGCGGAGTCTGGTCTATCGCGCAATGCAAGAGCAGCCTGAGTTTGTGATTGCTCAGTTTGGGGTGATTGCAAGGGAACGCTTCGCGGCGTTGGACAAGTCATTGCATGATCGGCTTGTGACTCAAGGCGAACAGGCCGCGACAGCCGGGGATATAGATGGGGTTCGCAAGGTCATCCGTCTGCTTCTGAACAACCGTGTTCAAACTAGTGCGCCATCTGCCAAGGTGGCTGTGCTTGCAGGGCTTGTGCGATAATCTCGTGCAAGTCCGTGTCACGATATAGAGAGAAGCCGACTGGCCGCGCGCTATCCAACAAGCGCCGTAGCGGCCGGTCGGCTTCGCGGGGCTTGCCCCGCTCTCTCCGGTCAAGGCTGGCGATACCGCACCCTGATCGTGCACCGTATCGGCTGCTTGGCCTTGGCAGCCTGCTGCTCGCAAGCGTCGATGGCTTCGTGATTGTCGCGGCGTAGCTCAGCGGCGTCGGCTATGGATTGCCATGCGTGCGGGCTGTCGGCGCGCATGATCCGTGTTCCCGCTTCCCATAGGGTCGGCTCGCGCACGGTTCGCGCGGCGAGGCGTTCGGGCCAATGCCAGTCTGTGGGCGCAAGGCGCGCGGCAAAGCCGGGAAGGACAGCCATCAACAGGCATCCGGCGACGAACCCGCCGCCAGCCCATCGCCAGCGTTCGCGCTCCTGCTGGGCGATGGGTAGCCATCCGGTGAAGGCCGCGGATCCGCTATGATTGTTCGGCAATGAGGTTGATGAGGCATTCGATGCCGTCAGGCGTGAAGGCCATGGCGCCGCC
>NZ_MEFG01000071.1 GCF_001724715.1 Sphingomonas sp. SCN 67-18 | reverse complement strand
GCAACCGCGCCCGCTCTCGCTGTCGTGTGGACGATGGCGGGGCCAGCCGCGGTCGATTCTCTCCCGCCGATATCGATCCTGCGCCCCCCAAGGGATTGAAGGTCCGGCGCGGCATCGCCGCAGCGGGAACCAGTCAGCTCGAAGGGAATAGTCATGAATGGCGTAAAGCGCCGGCTGGCGCGTTGCGCGATGGTCGGCATGACGGTCGTGCTATGGAGCGCGGCCTGGGGGAAGACGGCTTATGCCCAGGAGGCGCCGCCGTTCCCCACATTGCTCAAGCAAAGCGAAGGGGCACCTCGTGCAGCCGCTATCGCCGCCGATGTCGCGCAGGCGGAGGGACTCGCCGAACAGGCGCGCGCAAGGCCCAATCCGAGCGTGAGCGTGCAGACCGAAAACATTGCCGGCAGTGCACCCTACAGCAGATTCGACGCGGCGGAGACGACGCTTCAGATCAACCAGCCTTTCGAGCTGGGCGGCAAACGCTCTGCGCGCATCGCTGCCGGTCAGGCGGGTGTGGGTGCGGCAAAGGCCCGTGGGCTCGATGCGCGGGTCGCCTATGCCTATGATCTTGCGACCGGCTATGCCGTCGCGGAGATCGCCCAGCGCCGGATCGAGCTTGCCCAGGATGAAGTTGGGAACGCCGAGGCCGACCTGAGAGTCGCCAATGCCCAGGTCGGCGCTGGCAAGGAAGCACGGCTGCGCAGCCTTCAGGCGGAAACCGTTTTGCAGGCGTTGCGGGCCGATCTGGACCTCGCGAGGGCCAACTACACTGGAGCCCTTGCCCGCCTGTCAGCGCTCTCTGGCGTTGCGCAGCCCTATACCGGCGTTTCCGGGTCCGTGCTGGCGCTTTTCGATACGTCTCCGGCGGTCGGTCCTGTCGATCCGGGCCGTTCGACGATCTATCGAACCGCCCTCGCCGAACGGGAGGCGGCAAACCAGCGGCTCGCTTATGAGCGCAAGCGTGCGATACCCGACGTCACCGGCTCGCTCGGCGTCCGGCGGCTCGAACGCGAGGGGGCGAACGCGCTTGTCGTCGGCGTCTCGGTGCCGCTGCCGCTGTTCGACAGCAACCGGGGGAATATCGCCGCTGCGCGCGCCGAAGTAGCCGGCGCCGAGGCACGCGCAGAAGTCGCCCGGACCGAAGCGGAAGCAGAGCTTCGTGGCGCCATCGCGCAGGCAGAGGCATCCGAAGCGCGTGTTAGAGCCGCGCAAGCGTCGCTCGCGACCGCGCAGGAAGGCTATCGCCTTGCCCGCATCGCCTACGAAGGCGGCAAGGCGCCGCTGATCGAACTGCTGACCGCGCGCCGCAACCTTGGGCTGGCCCGAGGCGTCGTGCTCGACGCCCAGGCCGGCCGTTTCACCACTTACGCCATCCTGGCCCGCCTTCAGGGCCGCACCATTACCGGAGACCCGATCCAATGACCTCCGAGAAGAACCGGCTCTATGCCGGAGCCGCTATTGCGCTTGCCATTGCAGCCGGAATCGGATTCGGCATCGCTCGCCTAACCCAACCCGTTCTGCCCGCTCCCGAGGCCGCTTCCGCCAAGGCCGACACACCGAAGGATAGTGTCGTCATCACCGCCGAAGGCATCCGCATCTCGAAGATCGGCATTGCGCCGGCTGCCTCGGGCGGACTGGATGCGGCGATCAGCGCAAGCGCCACCGTTGATTCGACGCCCGACGCCGAAGCGGTGCT
Organism: Sphingomonas sp. SCN 67-18; assembly: GCF_001724715.1. Classification (GTDB taxonomy): domain Bacteria; phylum Pseudomonadota; class Alphaproteobacteria; order Sphingomonadales; family Sphingomonadaceae; genus SCN-67-18. Next base: position 3,902 of record NZ_MEFG01000071.1, on the reverse strand, counting down.
GACGGCGCGCGCGGCGGGGACGGTCACGCGCATCTTCAAGCGGATCGGCGATCCGGTGCGTGCCGGAGAAACGATCGCTTTGCTCGAAAGTCGCGACGCCTCGGCAATCGCCGCCGACCGCGGCGCCGCGGCCGCGCGCGTCACGCTCGCAGAGCGACAGCTTGCCCGTGAGAAATCGCTGCTCGATCAAGGCGTGAGCCCGCGCGCCGACTATGAGACCGCGCAGGCTAATCTTGCCGTGGCGCAGGCCGATGCCCGTCGCGCCACCGCCGCCGCCGGTGCTGCACGGGTGGCGTCCGATGGCCGCTCGGTGGCGGTGGTCAGCCCGATCACCGGGCGCATCACCTCGGCAACCGGAACCCTCGGCACCTTCGTGTCGGCCGAGACGGAGCTGTTCCGCGTCGCCGATCCGACACGCCTGCAAATCGCGGCAAGTCTGCCGCCGGCCGATGCGCCCCGCGTGCGGGCCGGCGATCACGTAGAATTGACCACCACTGACGGGCGCAGGATCGAGGGGCAGGTCCGCTCCGAGACCGGCGTGGTCGATCCGACGACGCGCGCCGCGACCGTCATCATCGTGCCGAGTTCGGGCGGCAGCACGCTTGTCCCTGGCCAGCTCGTCCAGGCGCGTATCTTCGCAAGCGGAGGCGCGGCCAAGGGCGGCGTGAGTGTACCGCAAGATGCCGTGCAGACACTCGGCGACCGCACCGTCGTCTTCGTTCGCACCGCGACCGGCTTCAAGGCCACGAACGTGCAGGTCGGGAGCCGCTCCGGCGGGCTGGTCGCGATCATCTCCGGCCTCGTCGCCGGCATCCCGATCGCGACCTCCAATGCCTTTCTCCTGAAGGCTGAGATCGAGAAGAATGAAGGAGGTGAGGAATGATCGCCGGTATCCTCGCGCTCTCCGTCAGGATGCGATGGCTCGTCGCGTTCCTGACGCTCATCGTAGTCGGCTTCGGTGCCTGGCAGATCACCAAACTGCCGATCGACGCGGTGCCGGACGTCACCAACCGCCAGGTGCAGATCAGCACCTTTGCCCCGACGTTGGGTCCGGTCGACATCGAGAAGCAAGTCACCTTCCCGGTGGAGACGGCACTCGCAGGTATTCCCGGCCTGGAGATGACGCGCTCCTTCTCGCGCAACGGGTTCAGCCAGGTGACGGCGGTTTTCACCGACGACACTAATATCTATTTCGCGCGCCAGCAGGTCACGGAGCGGCTCACTCAGGCCAAGGACAGCTTGCCCGCCGGCATCCAACCCAACCTCGCGCCGCTCAGCACCGGCCTCGGCGAGATTTTCTTCTATTCTGTCGCGTTCCGGCATCCCGACGGCAAGGGCGTCAAGGTCGTGGACGGCAAGCCGGGCTGGCAGTCCGACGGCAGCTATCTCACCCCCGAAGGCGAGCGGCTGACGACCGAATTGGCCAAGGCCGCCTACCTGCGCACCGTGCAGGACTGGATCATCCGGCCGCAAATGCGCAACGTGCAGGGTGTCGCCGGGGTCGATTCCAACGGCGGCTATGTGAAGCAATATCTGATCGAGCCCAATCTGAACGCGCTTGCCAGCTATGGTCTGTCGATCACCGAGCTTGCAGACGCGCTGGAGCGCGCAAACCTGTCGGCGGGCTCCAACTATGTCCGGCGTGCAGGGGAAAGCTTCCTTGTTCGTGCCGATGCACGGCTCAAGTCGATCGAAGACATTCAGGAAGCTGTGGTCGCCACCCGCGCCGGCGTGCCCGTGCGGGTGAAGGATGTCGGCCAGGTCGTGATCGGCGGTGCGGTGCGTACCGGATCGGGCAGCCGTATGGGCTCGGAGGCGGTGATCTCGACCGTGCTGATGCTGGTTGGCCAAAACAGCCGCATTGTCGCAAACAGTGCGGCCGAGAAACTCGACCAGGTCAACAAGGCGCTGCCGCCCGACGTGTTCGCCGAGCCGGTCTATAACCGCTCCAAGCTGGTCAATGCGACCATCGCGACGGTCGAGAAGAATCTGGTCGAAGGCGCGCTGCTCGTCATCGTCGTCTTGTTCCTGCTACTCGGCAATATCCGCGCGGCGCTCATCACCGCCGCGGTGATCCCGATCACCATGCTGATGACGGCAGCGGGCATGAATGGGCTCGGCGTCTCGGGCAATCTGATGAGCCTGGGCGCGCTCGATTTCGGTCTCATTGTCGATGGCGCGGTCATCATCGTCGAGAATGCGCTGCGGCGCCTCGCCCAACGCCAGGAGCATGAGGGGAGGCTGCTGACCCTGCGCGAACGCCTGGGCGAAACGATCGAGGCATCGCAGGAGATGGTGCGGCCGACCGTCTATGGCCAGCTCATCATCTTCCTCGTGTTCGTGCCCTTGCTCACCTTCCAGGGCGTCGAGGGCAAGACCTTCTCGCCGATGGCGATCACGCTGATGGTGGCGCTCGCCAGCGCTTTCGTGCTGTCGCTGACTTTCGTGCCGGCGATGCTCGCAATCCTTATCAAGGGAAAGGTCAGCGAGACCGAAGTGAAAGCAATCCGCTGGTTCAAGGAGAAATATGCACCCATGCTGCGACAAGCAGTCGCCCGACCGCTGCCGTTCATTGCAGGCGGCGTCGGCATCTTTGCGGCGGCGATCCTCTGCTTCGGCCTGCTCGGCGAGGAATTCATGCCGCAGCTCGACGAGAAGGACATCACCGTTACGAACTTCCGCGTGCCCTCGGCCTCGATCGACCAATCGACGCAGATGCAGCTCCAGATCGAAAATGCGCTGAAGTCGCTGCCAGAAGCGGCGCTGGTCTTCTCGAAGAACGGCAATGCCGATCTCGGTACTGACCCGATGCCGCCCAACGCCTCGGACACCTATTTCATCCCCAAGCCGGAGAAGGAATGGCCGGCAGAGGTGAAGTCCAAGGAGGATATCCTGCGCCGCATCGAGGAGAAGATGAAGCCGCTGATCGGCAACCGGACCGAGATCCAGCAGCCGATCCAGATGCGCTTCAACGAGCTGATCGCGGGCGTCCGCGCCGATGTTGCAGTCAAGCTCTACGGCGACGATCTGGATCAGATGAGCCAGCAAGCCCAGCGCATTGCCGGCATCCTCCGCGAGATTCCCGGCGCAGGCGATGTCAGCGTCGAGCAGACGGACGGCGCCCCAACTTTCGACGTAAAGATCGATCGCGAGGCAGCGGGACGCTACGGCCTGTCGGTCGAAGAGGTGGCGAACACCGTCGCCGCAGCACTTGGCGGACGGGAAGCCGGGCTCCTGTTCGAGGGCGACCGGCGTTTCGCCGTAGTCGTTCGGCTGCCCGACGCCCAGCGCGACGATCTGGAAACGCTTGGCGCTATCCCGGTCATGCTGCCGGCAGCCGAGGGACAGGTCGCGCGGTCGATCCCGCTCCGGGAGGTGGCCCGGTTCAGCTACACCCAGGGGCTGAACCAGATAAGCCGCGAGAACGGCAAGCGCATGGTGGTCGTTCAGGTCAATGTGCGCGGGCGCGACCTCGGCGGATTCGTTGAGGAGGCGCAGGCGAAGATCGGCCAACTTCAACTCCCGGCCGGAATGTACACGGCCTGGGGCGGCACATTCGAGAGCCTGCAATCGGCGCGGCTACGACTGCTGATCGTCGTGCCGATCTGCTTCTTGGCGATCTACGCGCTGCTCTACATGGCGCTCGGGGGCTTGGTGCCGGCAGCGATCGTGTTCAGCGCGGTGCCGATGGCGCTGGCGGGCGGCGTGTTCGCGCTACTGCTGCGCGGTATCCCGTTCTCGATCACGGCCGCGGTCGGGTTCATCGCCTTATCCGGCGTGGCAGTGCTCAACGGCCTCGTGATGATGAGCGCAATACGGAAGCGCCGTGAGGATGGTGTGACCGAGGACGAGGCGATCATCGGCGGAGCGATGGAGCGTGTACGTCCCGTACTGATGACCGC
>NZ_MEFG01000070.1 GCF_001724715.1 Sphingomonas sp. SCN 67-18 | reverse complement strand
CAGAATTACTCGCAGAGCATCCGATGTAATATATTGATATTACATGATATTATTGAAATGTAGCCTATTTTGTCGGCTGACACTTGCCGCGGAGGCCGCGGCGACCGCGGTCATCGTCGACGCCGGGCTTGAAGAACTCGAGGCCGTGCGCCTCGTCGCCGCGAGCCCGAACCTGCCTGCCGACCCAGCGGCCCGTCTGCTCACCATCGTTCGCAGTCTACGGCGATCGGCCGACGTCGACGGCGATCCGCTGTCCGCCACCGCCTCGTCGCCCTGCTGGGCGGTCAATCTGTTCGCCGTCGCCGAGCCCGCGCTGTTCGGCCTTTCGGCGCACCCCCTGCCCTTCCCCGGTCTCGTCCGGCGGCGGCTGTTTCGCGCCGATCGCGAGCCCGACTTGGATCGGGACGACGTGGTCGAGTTCATCCTCGAGGCGCTGTATGAGACGCTGTCTGACATCGCGCGCGTGCCGCGGGCAGCGGCGGCATTTGCGGAGACTCTTTCAGGGTTGAGGGGGAATTCTAGGCTGTTCGACGCCTGGATGCTGCTGTTTGCATTCAGGTCGTTGACGCCGGCGCAGTTAGCTCGTGCCCTGCCCTGTACAAAGGCAGGCGCCGGCAAGTTGCTTCGGCAGCTCGCCGTACGCCAATTCGCAAATACCCCTCATACTTTCGAGCCTTACACATGCGGATTGGGGATCACGGTCCATTTGTCGCGTGACCTAAGCACCTCTGCCGGATTCTGCTTGGAGCTGCACCAAGGCCTCGATGCGCGGCCATGATCAACGGTTGCCGCGCGGCCCGCAATACGCGCGGCGAGCGTCAACCGATCGAAGCCGGGCATCCCAGCACTCCAGGCATTACGCAGCACCGCCCGCCGGTCTAAAACGTTTAGCGGCGAAGCGAACGGTACTGTCCAGTTTATTCGACAATGCAATGGCGCGGATAGCTCGTAGCGTCAGCGCCCTCCCCTATTTGGGCCAATGCTGGTCAAGGAGCTCCTGCATCGCAACCTCTGCCTCGGCGCGGCTTCCTCCGCTCTTTGGGAACAGGGTGACACTGACCCCTCTCTTGTCCTTCTTGTCGATACGCAGAAGCGGCATCCCGGCACCCGATAGGAAGATCCTTTCGGTCGAACCTGTCTTCTTGGGGGCGGCCTTATCCCCGGCTTTGGTTTTTCGCTCGGCAGCGGCAACCAACGCTCGCAGGATATCGGGGACTGTCGCAGGAATGTTCGTCGCGCCGTCAGCCCGAGACTTGGCAAGACGGGCCGCTTCCGCGAAAACTCGCGTTCTCGAATCTTCCGGTTTCAGTATCGGCTTCAGGGTACCGACATGCGAGATCTTAAGCTCGAACGGGTCAGGAAAAGCGATCATCAGTTCGTTTGGCAAACGAGCGAGATCGAGATAGCGGCTGAGCCACGCCTCACTCTGGTTGAGGCGTTGCGCCATCGCCTTCTGCTTTCCGCTGTAATAGAAATCGAGAGCCTTCAGATAGTCCCGCGCGCGCTCGACATCGGTCAGATCCTCCCGAGCCCTGTTTTCAAGATCGGAGACCCGGAAGGCCTGTTCATCGGTGAGGCTCCGGATCTCTATGAGGTAGCGGATGTCGGGATAATTGTTAGCGCGTAGCCAAGAGACGGTCCAGTGGCGCCGTGCGCCCGAAATAACCTCATAGTCGTGGTCGGGGTCGCCCGTTACGCGGCGGACGATCGCAGGGAACTCCTGCTTACCCTGCGCGACGATGGTTTCAATTAGATCTGCGCAACGCTCCTCGTTGAGCGCAGCATAGTCGCGATTATGGCGTTCCCAGATTCGACACCGCGCGGGGTCGACGAGTTCCTGGGGAATATCGACGACCGCACCGGATGCGAGATCCGCCAGCCGGTTCGTACGGCTGCCCAAGACGCCGACGCCGAGCCGGCTTGGCCGGTCTACCGGCGTAGTAGCCGTCGGCTCCATTCCAGCGGCCAAATCGGCAACAAAGCTCTTGTTCTTGGAGGTCATTGCCCTCCCCTTTCATCCAAAATTGCAGGGCTGCAATTTTCACTTTCCTTCCCCGCCGATCCGTTCCAGGACCTCGAAATTGCAGGGCTGCAATTCAGGCGTATCATGCGAGCCCCTCCTTGCGCAGGCGCGGCAAATGACTCGGCCAAGTCGCTCGTATATCGACCTCGATCTCCCCACAGACCCCATCCAGATAAGTCAGACAGCGATCGCGAACCTGCTTGCTCGTCATCGGCCCGTTGAGTTCGTAGACCGTCATCAACCGCGCCGTCGCGTTGTCAATTTCCGCAGAATCCTTCAGCGGCGTGCGGATCATCGCATTGCCGAAAACCTGGCGCATCAGCTCAAGGAGTCCCTTCTGCATCGACTTCGTATCGTCAACCTTCGACGCGAGAAACCGCAAGAACGAAAGCTGAGGAGCAAGGTCGACCGCCTGAAGTTCCTGGATCGTTTCATCGAGCATCGCAAGGAATGCCGCAGTTGAGGAAAAATCCATCACAGTCGGGGGAACAGGCACCACAAGCGCGTTCGCGGCCCTGAGCACCGACAAGGAAATTGCGCCGAGCGCCGGCGGCGGGTCCAGAATGACCACGTCATAGAGATCGGAGACCGAGGCAATACCCTGAGCAAGACGGTTCAACAGCGCGCCCTGCCCACGCGCCATGCGTGCGGCCAACTCATACTCAGACTGGAACAAGCGCAGGTTCGCGGGGATCAGGTCGAGACCGTCAAAATGGGTCTTCTTGATCGCATAATCGAGCGTCTCGCGCTCACCCTCGCGCAGGTAGGGATAGAGCGTCTCGTCTTCGCTCAGATCGAGATCAGGCACGTAACCAAACAGAGTCGTGGCCGAGGCTTGGCTGTCACAATCGATAAGCAAGACTCGATAGCCCCGGATCGCGAGATTTTGCGCCAGATGGACCGCCGTCGTGCTCTTACCAACTCCGCCCTTGAAGTTCTGCACCGCCAGAATCGAGACCGGATCAGAAGGCGCACGCCAAGGCCGGGTTCCAAATGTTCCGCGCATGTCATTGAGCTGAGCGAGGCTGTAGGCAAGGCGCCGATTGTTCTCACCGCGCGTCGGGGCAACGAGGCGCCCATCGGATTCCGCTTCCCGGATTGCGGCGGTCGTGCGTCCAACCAGTTCAGCAGCTTTGCCGATCGGAAACGTCGGCTCGCGCCGCTCGTCCGCTCGCGCCGATCGAGCAGAGTCCCGCAGTCGTTCAAGAACGGACGACGTACGCACGGCAAGTGCGCCCACGTCCAAGGTCTCGGCTATGCGAACCTGATCCACCGACGTAGCCATACCTGCCCCTTTTTGAAAACCAGCGTTGTCATGCCTGATTTTCACTTTTCGGTCAATGAAAGGCTAATATGTGCAAAACTATGCCTGAGGGTTCTGATTTCGCAACTGGCATACCCAGCCCGTTCCGCTCTCACCATTCGAGTCTAATATCCGCGCCGATAGACAGCCTCTCCGTCCTCCCAATCCTGACCTATTGGGGGCCCCGCAGCCAATGCGCGAAATTGCAGGCCTGCAATCCAGTCCTCCAAACGCAATCCTCTCGGAATTGCAGACCTGCAATTCTCCAATTCAGGGCCGACCCCGGCGCGAGAAATAGGACTCGCAGAAGCCACGCCACGACCGCTCCAACTTCACACCTTTCAGGGATCCCAACCGGGTCCCCATCTCCTTGCGGTACGCCTCAGCGATGCCATCGACATCCCATCCGCCGCCATGCTCAACACCGACCTTGTAAAACTCTTCACCGCCATACCGGAGCGACCCCAACGGAAAGGCCGCAAACTTTTCGCGCGGGACACGGTCTGGCGCCGAGAGCTTCGACGTCGCATCGGCAACGAGCCTCCCGATCAGCTCTGGGGCGACGGTTGGCCCCGCAATCGCAAGGTCTTCGACGCTATCCTCCCGCCGCGCCTTGCGGCCCGAGGCGTGACGCGCAAGTTCATCAACGGTTTCGATTTGGGCCGGCGCATCCTTTGGCGCGAAGCGGAAGATCAGCTCGATCACCGCCCTGCCCCGCCGGATCTCGTCCCATTCCACAGTGAAATGCGCGAGCTGGTCGATTTCGGCTTTCGCGACCTGCAGCACCTTGCGCCGCAACTGAGCGAAATCGGCATATTTCTCTGGATCGATTCCCAGCGCAGCCCGAAGGCCGACCATGTCGACCTTCCAAATCGGCTGCCGCCGATGCAACCGCAGCGCACCCTCTTCATAGAGTTTGAGAGAATAGGCCGACCGGAAACCGAGAACGGCCTGTCGGTTCATCACCGCGTAAGTCTGCGATTCCTGGATGAGGCGTCGCGCATCCGGGGTGAACTGCCACTCGATCCAACCGGTCTCCTTGCCCTCTTCCTCGACTTCCTCCCACGAAGCCTGAATAAGACTAAAACGCTTGGTCGCCCGCTTTCCACGCCAGGACTTGTCGTCCTCCGCGAACAACGTGCGATGAAGTTCTTCGAGCATGTCGACGATCCGCTCATTTCCTTTGTGACCACGTCGAATGTCCGATTTACGCATTCGATGCGAGACATCACGCCAAGCGTCGCCGCCTGCCGTGAGGATCATCAGCGCGAGAAGGCGAGAGGCCGTCAAGCTGAGCGACTGACCACGAACGAAACGAACTTCGACGAGCCGGCCAGGTTTGACGAACTCCTCACCGCCCTTGCGGGCGAGCGCCGCGGCGACACGCATCGCGCGAGCGGAGGAGACTTCGTTCTCATCATCCGCTATGAGTACTGAGTCCGATTCCCCCATCATTTCACCTCATTGGACATCAGGTTGCCTGACCTGACCTCACTCGTCAAGTCAGGACAGGATGGATTAGCCGGCACCGCCCCCAATCCGACAGGATCGAGTCCAATTAAGATGAGAGCAAGGACGTAGAGAATCCGCGAGTCGCAGCGACCCCCTTTAGAACCGCACTCCAGAGCCGATCCCGTCCATTAAATTGCAACGACGAGAGCATTGAGCGCACCACCCCAATCGGACAGGATACCCCAAAGGGGCAGGATAATTCCCCCGATCGGTCAGGCTAAAGCCCCCAGGACGTCAGGATAAAGCCCCCAAAAGGACAGGATACTGCTTGGTTTCCACAGGAAAACCGCCGGTCACGCTGCCCCGAATCTTAGAATCATTAGAATCTGGAATCACCCCGACGCTATCGCGCCGGGCGTTTTCAAACATGGATTCATTCGGAATGGAGAGGGGAGGGGAGATCTCGCGATCGCTGAAGGGTTCCAAACCGCTCACGCTTGCACGCTCATCCAAGGCATCCCTGTAGAGCGAACCAAGGCGACGGTGGTGCAAGTTCAGCTGAACAGCCTATAGCAACGTTGCCTGCAGCATGTCTGAGGGCCAACCGTGCCATGGTTCGTCGGTCGGCTCGATCTCAATTAGTCTGCTCGGAAACAGCCGATCCTGAAGCGCGGTCAGCTCATCGAAGGTACCGTGAAGCCAACGGTCATATTCGTCCTCGTGGAGGAGGACAGGCATCCGATTATGGACTGTCGCGGCAACTTCGTTCGCATCGGTCATGGCGCCCGAATAGACCGGACCCCATTCGGCACTGTCGCGCCACAAGCCGCCCCATGCAAAAACCGGACGGTCTTTCAGGGACAGCCAGGTTCGGGTTTTGCTTCCCTTGATCCCCGCGGGTTCCGCCCAGGCCGTTAGCGGAATCAGGCAGCGCCACTGCGGTTTACGGGCGAGGCCCACCCACATTGGTTTGCGCAGA
>NZ_MEFG01000069.1 GCF_001724715.1 Sphingomonas sp. SCN 67-18 | reverse complement strand
GCCGCTCCGCACCTTCCAATCCCAACCACTCAGAGCCCGGCACAGCGCCGGGCTCTTTTCGTTTCAGGAGCCTGATATGGCCGAATATCTCACCCGCTTCTCCTGCCTGCTCGACGTCGGCTCGGTCGCCAATGTCGCGCGGGCGTTCGACATCTACACCGCGCTGATGGCCGAGAACGGTCGCGAGGACCCGGCCGCCGAACCCTTCCTGCTCTCGCTCACGCCCGAGCATGGCGCGACACGCCTCTGGCTTCGCGACCCCGGAACCGCCGATCCGCAATTGCTGGTCACCTTCGTCACCCGCTGCGCCGAGGCCTTCGCGCTCACCGGCCACTGGGGGTTTCAGTGGGCCGGCATTGCCTCGGACCCTGTCATCGACGGTTTTTCCGGCGGCGCCCATCTGCTCGATCTCTCCACCGGCCGCACGATCGAGTGGATCAGCACCGGCCGGTGGCTAGCTGAGGGCGGTGTGCGATGATTCCCGACCATGCGCGCCCGGCCTCACGGTCGGGCGCCTTTTTTAATGTCAGCGGACGAGAGGGAGAGGACGGCCGGGACGGGTCGAGTCCGGGCGGTCGAGAGAGAGCGCCGCCGGGCTTGTCCCTTCCGCTCTCCCGAGGTTCCTCCCATGAACATTCTGTCTCCCGCGGCCCTTTCGGCCGCGCCCGGCACCCGTGCGTCCCCGATCCTCGCGGTGGCGCAACAGCTTCTCGATTATCTCGAACGCGGCCAGCGCATCGACGCCGCGATCCTCCGTGCAGCGATGGAAACGGCCTTCGGCGCATCCGACACCAGCGGCAACTGGGACTGGAAGGCAGCCTATGAGGCCTGCGAGGTCGCGACAGTCCTCTTCCTGCGCAAATACGGAAAGGCACTTTTCCGTAAGGCCGCATCTCCGGCTGCACGTTTCTCCGCTCTTGCAAAGATCGCCGGGCTCCTGCCAACGCATACCCGGCGCTCGGAAGAATCGCAGGCGCTCCAGCAGTTCTCGACGCCGGCGCCGCTCGGCCTCGCGGCGGTTGCGGCCGCCTCCATAACCGCTGACGACATTGTCCTGGAGCCGTCGGCTGGCACCGGCCTGCTCGCCATCCTGGCCGAGATATCAGGCGGAGCGCTCCTCCTCAACGAGTTGGCCGAGACCCGCGCCGATCTGCTCGCTGCGCTGTTTCCGGACGTTGCCGTCACGCGCTTCGACGCCGCCCAGATCGACGATCATCTCGCGCCGGGAGCCGTTCCCTCCGTCGTGCTGATGAACCCACCGTTCTCGGCCATGGCAAACGTCACCGGCCGCGTGGCCGATGCAGCCTATCGCCACGTTGCCTCAGCACTGGCCCGGCTCGCCGATGGCGGGCGGCTGGTGGCGATCACTGGTGCCAACTTCAGCCCCGACCATCCGGCTTGGGCAGCGGCTTTCGTCCGCCTTCAGGAGCGTGGCCGCGTCGTCTTCACCGCAGCCGTGGACGGCTCGGTCTATGCCAAGCACGGCACGACCATCGACACGCGGCTGACGGTCATCGACAAGTTGCCGGCCGACGATCGTTCGGCATTTCCCCCTTCGCCAGGCATCGCGCCCGACGTCTCCACGCTGCTCGGCTGGATCGAGACGCAGGTTCCGCCGCGTCCGACTGCAACCCTGCCGCCAGTAAAAACCTCGGCGTCCGCCGCGTCGCCCCGGACAATTCGCGGATACCGCGCCCGTACCACTGCCGCGCCCGCCACGCCCGCGTCCATCGAGCCGGAAGGCGTCGAACTCGCCTATGAAACCGTGGACTGGACACCCGCCGAAGACGGCCGGATCACCGACGCGATCTATGAAGAATATGGATTGCAGGCGATCCGTATTCCCGGGGCGCAGGCCCATCCGACCAAGCTTGTGCAATCCGTCGCGATGGCCTCGGTCGCGCCGCCCAGGCCGAGCTACCGGCCCCGGCTGCCCGCAAACATCGTCCCGGATGGCCTGCTCTCTGACGCCCAGCTCGAAACCGTCATCTACGCTGGCGAGGCGCATGCCGACTTCCTCGCCGGTTCGTGGACGCTCGACGAGACTTTCGACGTCGTCTCGGCAGCGCCCGACGATGCGCCGAACTCTGTGCGCTTCCGCCGCGGCTTCATGCTCGGCGACGGGACCGGCGCCGGTAAGGGCCGCCAGTCGGCTGGTATCATCCTCGACAACTGGATGCAGGGCCGCCGCAAGGCGGTGTGGATCTCCAAATCCGACAAGCTGCTGGAGGACGCGCAACGCGACTGGTCGGCCCTCGGCATGGAACGGCTGCTGGTCACGCCGTTGTCGCGTTTCCCGCAGGGCAAGGACATCCGCCTGTCCGAAGGCGTCCTATTCACCACCTATGCCACGCTACGGTCCGACGACCGCGGGAGTAAGCTTTCCCGCGTCAAGCAGATCGTCGAATGGTTGGACTCCGACTTCGATGGAGTGATCATCTTCGACGAGAGCCACGCCATGCAGAACGCCGCTGGCGGCAAGGGAGAACGCGGCGACGTCGCCGCCTCGCAGCAGGGTCGTGCGGGCCTCCGCCTCCAGCACGCCTTGCCGAATGCGCGCGTCGTCTATGTATCCGCAACCGGCGCGACCACCGTCCACAATCTCGCCTACGCCCAGCGCCTCGGTCTCTGGGGCGGCGAGGACTTCCCGTTCTCGACCCGCGCCGAATTCGTCGAGGCAATTGAGGACGGCGGCGTCGCGGCGATGGAAGTGCTGGCCCGCGACCTGCGCTCGCTCGGCCTCTACACGGCCCGGTCCCTTTCCTATGACGGCGTCGAATACGAACTGGTCGAGCATCAGCTCACCCCGGAGCAGACCGGCATCTACGACGCCTACGCCGGGGCGTTCGCTGTCATCCATAACAATCTCGACGCGGCGATGCAGGCCGCCAACATCACCGGCGACAGCGGCACGCTGAACCGCCAGGCCAAGTCGGCCGCTCGCTCGGCCTTCGAATCCGCCAAGCAGCGCTTCTTCGGCCATCTGCTGACCTCGATGAAGACGCCGACCTTGATCCGCTCGATCGAGCAGGATCTGATCGACGGCCACACCGCCGTGATCCAGATCGTCTCGACCGGCGAGGCCTTGATGGAACGCCGGCTCGCGGAGATCCCGACCGAGGAATGGAATGACGTCCGGGTGGACATCACGCCTCGCGAATATGTCCTGGATTATCTCGCCCATTCGTTCCCGGTGCAGCTCTATGAGCCGTTCACCGACAGCGAGGGCAACCTGTCGTCGCGGCCGGTGTTTCGCGACGGCCAGCCGCTCGAAAGCCGTGACGCCGTCGCACGTCGCGACCGTTTGATCGAGAGGCTCGCCTCGCTGCCGCCGGTCCCCGGTGCGCTCGACCAAATCGTCCAGCGCTTCGGCACCGATGTCGTGGCGGAGGTGACCGGGCGTTCGCGCCGCATCGTCCGCAGGACCAGCCCCGGCGGCATCGACCGGCTCGCGGTGGAGAACCGCGCCGGGTCGGCCAATCTCGCCGAGACGCAAGCCTTCATGGACGATCAGAAGCGCATCCTGATCTTCTCCGACGCCGGCGGCACCGGGCGCAGCTATCACGCCGATCTGTCGGCGCGAAACCAGCGGCTGCGCGTCCACTATCTGCTGGAGCCGGGCTGGAAAGCCGACGCCGCCATCCAGGGCCTGGGCCGCACCAACCGGACCAACCAGGCCCAGCCGCCGCTGTTCCGGCCGATCTCGACGAACGTGAAGGCGGAAAAGCGGTTCCTGTCGACCATCGCCCGTCGGCTCGACACCCTGGGTGCGATCACCCGCGGCCAGCGCCAGACCGGCGGCCAGGGCCTGTTCCGGCCCGAGGACAATCTGGAAAGCCACTATGCCCGCGACGCGCTGCGGCAGCTCTATCTGCTGCTGGTGCGCGGCAAGGTCGACGGGTGCTCGCTCCAGATGTTCGAGGACGCCACTGGTCTTTCGTTGATGGATTCCACCGGCATCAAGGACGAACTGCCGCCGATCACCACCTTTCTCAACCGCCTGCTGGCGCTGACCATTGAACTCCAGGGCGTCCTGTTCACGGCGTTCGAGCGGCTGCTGAATGCCAAAATTGAAGGCGCCATCGCGTCGGGCAGCTATGACGTCGGGCTGGAGACGCTGCAGGCCGAGAGCTTCATCGTCACCGACCGCCGGACGATCCACGTTCATCCCGGAACCGGCGCCGAGGCTCGGCTGCTGACCATCACGCAGCGCCAGCGCAACCGGCCGGTGACGTTGGCCGAGGCGCTCGACCTCCTCGACGATCCGCGCGCGAGGCTGTTGATCAACGAGCACTCGGGCCGCGCCGCAGTGCAGGTCCCGACCACCAGCATCATGCTGGACGATGGCGAGATAGAACGGCGCGTGCGGTTGATCCGACCGATGGAGGCGCACAACATCCCCATCAATATGATGGGCGAGACCCATTGGATCGACGCCGATCAGGCCGGTTTCACCGCGGCATGGAACGCCGAGTTAGCCGAGGTGCCGGAATATGCCGACAGAACCATCCATGTCGTCAGCGGGCTGTTGTTGCCAATCTGGAAGCGGCTGCCGAACGAGTCGACACGAGTCTATCGGCTCCAGACCGACGACGGCGAACGCATCGTCGGCCGTCGCGTCTCCCCCGCCTGGGTGGCCGGCGCGCTCGTGACCGGCACCTCGACCCTGGCGCCCGACCACGCCTTCATGGCGCTGATGGATGGCAAGACCATCCTCGACCTCACCGAGGGCCTTCAGCTCCGCCGCGTCCGCATCATGGGCGCCAACCGCATCGAGCTGTCCGGTTTCACCGACGCTATGCGCGACCGCCTGCGTGCCTACGGCCTGTTCCACGAAATCATCTCGTGGAAGCTGCGGATGTTCGTGCCGACCGACGCGAACGGCGCTGCGATCCTGGCCAAGGTGCTGGAGCGCTACCCCGTCGAGCGTATCGGCGAGCGGGAGGCGGCGTGATGGCACGGCAGGACGCTTCAGAACTGGCGATCCGTCTCGGCCGACAGGCCGAGGCGGTGTGCCGTCATTATCTCTCGGCCGGGCATCGCGAGGGCCGCTACTGGCTGGTCGGCGATGTCCGCAACACGCCCGGCCGCTCGATGTTCGTGCGGCTGAAGGGCGGCGAGACCGGCAAGGGCGCCGCCGGAAAATGGACCGACGCCGCCACCGGCGAGCATGGCGATCTTCTCGACGTCATTCGCGAGAGCTGCGGACTGGTCGACTTCAAGGACGTCGCCGATGAAGCGCGCACCTTCCTGTCGATGCCGCATCCCGAGCCGGACCGCCGGCATGATGGCGAACGCAAAGCACCAGCGCCGATCGGATCGCCGGAAGCAGCGCGGCGGCTCGTCGGGATGTCGCAGCCGATTTTGGGCACTGTCGTGGAAACGTATCTACGGAACCGTGCGATTACGGCTTTGCACGGAACCGGAAGCCTGCGTTTTCATCCCAGGTGCTATTATCGGCCCGACGAGTATTCCCCGACCGAGACCTGGCCGGCGATGGTCGCATCGGTCACCGATCTCGCCGGACATCAGACCGGCGCGCACCGCACCTGGCTGGCGCCGGACGGCTCGGATAAGGCCCCCATCGACACACCGAGACGAGCGATGGGCGACCTCCTGGGGCATGCCGTTCGCTTCGGTGTGGTGGGCGAAGTAATGGCGGCCGGCGAAGGCATCGAGACGATGTTGTCGCTCAGGATGGCGCTGCCCACCATGCCGATGGCGGCGGCGCTCTCGGCAGCGCATCTCTCGGCCATCCTGTTCCCCGACACCCTGCGCCGGCTCTATATCGCCCGCGACAATGATCCGGCCGGCGACGGGGCGATGGCGACGTTGATCGAACGGGCGAACGCGGCCGGGATCGAGGCGGTCGTGGTGTCCCCGACCCTGGGCGACTTCAACGAGGATCTCCGCCTGGAAGGTCTGGAGAGCCTCCGGGCAGCGGCACGGGTGCAGATCGCGCCACAGGACGTCGCACGCTTCATGACGCTGGCGGCATAGGCCGACAGGAGAATGCGGTCGGCGGAAGCGCCGTCGTCGGCATCGCTCGGATGATCCTATGTCGGAGAGAACCGCGCCCCGGCCTTCGAGAGGGCGATCGGCCAGCAAACTGCCCGGACCCGCAATGTCTGCGGCGGACTATTTTCCGGCGCGGCCGAGAGCCGCTTTCCATCGCGAAACAAAATAGCCCGCCTTCGCCATCCTCCGCTGTGCTCCGGCCCTCCGCTTCGCTGCGGAT
>NZ_MEFG01000068.1 GCF_001724715.1 Sphingomonas sp. SCN 67-18 | reverse complement strand
GATCGACCGACAGCTGCCGCGGCCTCCGCCCGCCAAGGTCCTTCAGATACACATGCCCAATTTGATATTGCTCAAGCGTGCGCGGAAGTGTGTCGAGATTATATTGAGGGTTGGTTCGCGAGCGCGGATGAGACCGTATATCGACGATTTGCGTTACCCCGACGGCGCGCAGGATATCGACGAAGACTTCGATCGTCCGTGTTGAATGGCCGATCGTGTAAATCGACAGGGCGGCGGCTTCAGTCATCGTCTGCCCCTTTCCCAACGCCTGTCTGACGGCGGATTTGAGAGCGGGAAGAACATCGGATTCGAACCAGCGATTTCGCTCGATCCAAATTTGTGATCGCCAGGATGGATGAGGTAACGGAAAATAATCCGGTAGATAGTCTCGGTAATGGCGGACACGCTCTTCCACCTTGCCGGGCCCCAAGGCGGCCGCCTGCGCGTAGGATCCCACGAGCAAGGTAAGACGAATGTGGGGCATGTGGGCGAGAAGGCGTGATCGCCAAAGCGGCGCGCACTCCCGGCGAGGAGGGGCGTCGCCGCCCGCGCTGCGCCCGGGATAGCAAAACCCCATAGGAAGAATCGCAATTGACTGCGCATCGCAAAAGATGTCGTCCGACAGGCCGGTCCACGCGCGCAGCCGATCGCCCGATGGATCGGCGAACGGAACGCCCGACGCGTGGACTTTAGATCCTGGAGCCTGGCTCGCGATTAGCAGTCGCGCTTCGCGCGAGGCCTGCAGAACGGGGCGGGTTCCATGCGGGAGATGCAGAGCGCATGTCTGACATTGCCGCACCTCCTCGATCAGACTTTCAATAGAATTCATGTTGAAACCTGCAACTGCATCTGCGTGGCTTCAACCAGGAACGCCGGTGGTCGGCGGCGGTTGCGGGCGCTTTCCCTGCGGATCCGGCGTTCGGGCAGACGTTGCGCCGAGCGGACGATTCAGCGGACTGGCGAAAGATCAATCCTGCGTCCGCTGCCCGTCGAGCTGGATGATCGTCGCCATTCGAACGAGGTCCGACAGCGTTTTCGCCTGCATCTTCATCATGGCATTCGCCCGATAGACCTCGACCGTCCGTGCGCTGATCGAGAGATCAAAGGCTATGGCCTTGTTCGCCTTGCCGGCGACAAGACCATCGACAACCTCGCGCTCGCGCGCCGAAAGCGCGGCCATGCGGTCCATGATCGCCTGTCGTTCCGCCCGCGCGGTTTCGCTACCGGTCTGCTGTGTCAGCGCCCGCCGGATTGCACCCAGCATGATGTCATCGTCGAAAGGCTTCTCGATGAAATCGGCGACACCGGCCTTCATGGCCTGAATGGCGAGCGGGACATCGGCATGACCGGTAATCATAATGACCGGGATAGACGCGCCCCGAGCCTTCAATGTCTCCACCAACTCCATCCCGCTGGTCCCTGGCATCCGTACGTCGGTCACGACGCAAGCGCCATCGAGTGGCGGTGATGCCTTTAGAAAGGCGTCGGCAGACGCAAAGCCCCGGACACGGATGCCGGTGCAATCAAGCAGAAATTCGAGCGAACCGCGCGCGCCGTCATCGTCGTCGACCACATAGACGATCGGATCATTCGCCATCAATTAACTCCTCGTGGCCAATTCTCGGCAAGGTGAAGCTGAACCGCGCGCCGCCGCCGGGCACCGGATCGACCCGGATCTTCCCGCCATGTGCCTCGACGATAGTGCGCGAGATCGACAAGCCCACGCCCATACCGGTGCGCTTCGTGGTTATGAAGGGCTGAAACAATTGCGCCGCCACGGCGGGATCGATGCCGGGGCCATTGTCGGTCACGGTGGCCCGGGCCATGTCGCCATCGGACTCGATCCCGATCGTCATTTCGCGGTTTCCCGCGGCCGTATCGGCAAAAGCGTCGACCGCATTGCGGACGAGATTGAGCACCACCTGCTGAATCTGCACCTTGTCGACGAGCACCAGATCGACGGCTGGATCGAAGGCGAAGCGAATGCGGATATCATGTTCGCGCGCACCTACCAGCGCAAGCGCGCTCGCCTCCTCGACGAGCTTGGGCAGGCTTTCGACCGTTCGCTCGGTTTCGCCGCGTGCGACGAAATCGCGCAGCCGCCGGATGATGTCGCCCGCGCGCAGAGCTTCTGCCGCCGCCCGTTCAACGGCGTCGGTCAGCCGATCCATCGCAACCTCCTCGCGCGCCAGAAGGATCCGGCTGCCTTTAAGATAATTGGCGATCGCCGACAGCGGCTGGTTGATCTCGTGCGCCAGCGCCGACGCCATCTCGCCCAGACTGGTAAGACGGGAAACGTGGACGAGTTCGTTCTGCAGTTCCTGTAAACGCGCCTCGGCCTTCTGGTTCTCGGTGAGGTCACGAATGAAACCGGTGAAAAAGCGTTCGCCGCCGGCCCGCATCTCGCCGACCGACAATTCGATCGGAAAGGTCGAGCCGTCGCGCCGCTCTCCTACGACCACGCGCCCCTTCCCGATGATCCGCCGTTCGCCGGTGCGGTAGTAGCGATCGAGATAATCGTCATGCGCGCCGCGGTAGGGTTCAGGCATCAGCAGGCGCACGTTGCGGCCCACTATCTCCTTTGCCGGCCAGCCAAACATGCGTGTCGCTGCTGGACTGAAGTCACGGATATCGCCAGCTTCGTCAATGACTACCATCGCGTCGGGCACCGTCTCCAGAACCGAACGGAGATGCGCTTCGCGCGCGGCGAGGCTGGCGGCAGCCCTCTCGGTTTCGACCCGCGCGTGCTGGAACCATTCGCCGCCGATGGCAATCGCCAGCGAAATTAGCAGGAATGACGCAGCCGCTATCCAGCTCCCGCCGGCAAGAGGGCCCGACAGGCTGTCGCACCACAAGCCCGCCGCCGCGCCCGCCAGGGCCGCCAGGAGGCCGGCGCGCCATCCCGAAAGAGCGCCCGCCAGGACCACGCCGGGCACGAAGAAGATGAAGGTTGCGCGCTGGCCCAGCTCGTCGGCGAAAGCGAGGCGGACGCCGGCGCCCGAGGCGATGGCAACCAATGCGAGCGCCAGCGCCTGCGCCACCGGAAGCCGGGGCAGAAAGCGGCTCACAAAGCTGGCACGCTGGACCTCCGGTAAATCCCTTAGGGGAGGTACGGTAGGGACATCATCCAAATTTCCGCGCTCCTCTCTCCGGCCTACTTCATCCCCATCGACGGCATCTCTACCCCTGCCGCCGGAACGGAGATGTTCCCATGACTGCCCCTTTCATCGATCTCAGCGTCCATCACAACCCCAAGGGTCTGTCCGATCGTGTCGCTTATGGCTTCACCAAGGCCCTGCGCTGGTGCGCCGACACTTTTTTCGCCGAGCGCTACGGTCATCGCGCCGTGGTTCTGGAAACGGTCGCCGCTGTGCCGGGCATGGTCGGTGCCACGATCAACCATCTCACGTGCCTGCGCCGCATGTGCGACGACAGGGGCTGGATAAAGACGCTCATGGACGAGGCCGAGAATGAGCGCATGCACCTCATGACCTTCATCGAGATCTCCAAGCCGACGCTCTTCGAGCGGGCGGTGATCATCGGCGTGCAATGGGTGTTCTATGTCTGCTTCTTCGCGCTCTATCTCATCAGTTCCAAGACAGCGCACCGCGTCGTGGGCTATTTCGAGGAAGAGGCGGTCATCAGCTACACACATTATCTTGCCGAGATCGACGAGGGCCGCAGCGCGAACGTCCCGGCCCCCCAGATCGCCAAACATTATTGGGGCCTGCCCGCCGATGCGACGTTGCGTGACGTCGTCCTGGTCGTTCGCGCCGACGAGGCGCACCACCGCGATGTCAACCACGGCTTCGCCAACGAGCTCGCCGGTCTGCCCGTCGGCGCGGTGGCCGCGTGTCCGCCGCATGTGACGCTGGAACCCAATTGGAAGAAGGCGGCTTGAGCGCAGGCCCAAGGCAAGGAGAGAAGGGCATGGATCGGCCGGTTACACTTCTGGCGAGCGATCCCGCCCTTCGCTCCGCGCTTGGGTTTTTGCTGACGCTCGAGGGGTTTGACATTCGCGGCGACGCCGACCGGGTCACCGGTTCCGTGTGCCTAGTCGTCGACCAGGGCTTTCGCGGCGACGGACTGGCATGGCTTGCCGGCCGTCGCGCCGCCGGGAACGCGTCGCCAGCCATCGTGCTCGCGACGCATCCTGACCGCGCCGTTCGCGCCTCGGCCGCGGCGCTCGGCGCGCGGCTGATAGAAAAGCCGCTGACGGGCGACGAATTGACCAATGCCCTGACCGAAATCCTGACCCGTCGCCCCGCCGCTTGACCAGCGCGACACCCATCGAAACAAAGGAATATGCTATGCGCACCGCCTCTCCCCAAGCCATGGCCATCGTCAAATCGACCGCTCCGGCGCTCGAGAAGCACGGCGTCGAGATCACCACCGCCATGTATGCGCGGCTCTTTCAAAACCCCGCCATTGAGGCGCTGTTCGACAAGGCGGCCCAGCGCAGCGGCGAGCAGCCGCGACGCCTTGCGGGCGCCATCCTTGCCTACGCGCGCAATATCGACAAGCTTGCGAACCTCGGTACGGCGGTCTCGCGCATGGTCGCGCGCCATGTCGAGACCGGCGTCAAGGCCGAACATTATCCCTATGTCGCCGAAGCCCTGCTTCCTGCGATCCGCGACGTGCTCGGGGCCGACGTCGCTACCGATGAGGTGCTGGCGGCTTGGGGAGAGGCTTATTGGATGCTCGCCGACATTCTCATCGCAGCCGAGGCGCAAGCCTATGAAGACGCCTTAGCAGCCTGACCGGGTAGACCGAATGCAACCGCAATTATCCGAGCAGAACCTCGCGAAGCTCATTCCCGAATTTTACGCGCGGGTCAGGGCCGATCCGGTTCTTGGTCCGGTCTTCAACCGCGCAATCGCGGACTGGGACGAGCATCTTGAAAAGCTGCAAGCCTTCTGGTCGTCGATCATGCTGACGAGCGGGCGTTACAAGGGCCAGCCGATGGTCGCCCATCTGCGTCACGAAGGTGCCATGACCAAGGCGAATTTCGACCGCTGGCTGGCGTTGTGGCGAAGAACCACCGGAGATCTTCTCGATCCGGGTATTGCGGCCGCACTTCAGGCGAAGGCAGCGCGGATCGCCGAAAGCCTGCAGCTTGGCGTCCAGTTCCAGCGTGAACGATTGGCGAGATCATGACGACCACCCTGCCCGCCGGTGTTCGATCCTACAAACGAACCGCCACATTTACTGAAGCGACGACGCCCGCTGCCTTGATGAGCGACCATGCGACGAAAGAGGGCGTCTGGGCTCTGATTCACGTCGAAGAGGGCAGATTGCGCTACCTTGTGACCGACGAACGACGGCTCGCTTCCGAAATAATCATCACGCCGGAGAGCGAACCGGGCATTGTCGAACCTACGATCGCGCACAGAGTCAAAGCGGTTGGGCGAGTGCGGTTCTTCGTTGAATTCCTGCGCTGAACCTCGAGCGCGCAGCCCGCGCGCGGCGGCTCGCCGATTCCGGGGGAGTATCTCAGGGACGCGGCCGTTCCCGGCGCCTTCGGCTAGCCGAGCTTCGACAGATGCTTGACGAGCAGGGGCTGGAGTTGTCGCAGCTCTTCGCGATGTGCCGCAGACAGAATTGACAGGATATCAAGTGCCTGTGGTGTCAGTCTGAGCAAAGCCCGCCGGCGATCGGATTGCGTCAGCTCGCGGCGAACAAGACCCAATGTCTCGAGCCGGTCTATCAACTCGGACGCGGAGTGAGGTTTCACGATCAGGCGCCGTGCAACATATCCGACCGTCGCTTCGTCGGGCGGCGCCCCGCGGATCGCCAACAGCGCTTGGTGCTGTTGCGGCTTCAACCCCGCTTCCGCTGCCTTGGTCTCGCTGAAAACCTGGAAGCGCCGCAGCGCGTACCGGAATTCGGCCAGTGCGGCATAATCGATGTCCGTCGAATTCGCAGCCATGAACGCCCCTGATTGAATTATATCGCATTACGATATAATTGCGCCGCCTCCGTCATTCGAAAGAGGCATATGGTGAGCTTTCCTTCTGCACGAACGATTTCCGGCCATCAACTTGCCGACCATAGCGCCGACGCCAGAATGATATTTCTTTCGCTTCTGGCGCCGGTGGTCGGCACAGGCGGGGCGTTCGGCGCGTGGGTCCTGATCAAATCGATCGCCATCGCCACCAACGCCTTCTGGTTTGGACGGATTTCGGCCGAGGCGGCGGAAATCTCGGATGCCGCCGTGGGTTTGGCCGTTGTAGCGGTCCCCGTCATCGGCAGCCTGATCATCGGTCTGATGGCGCGCTTCGGTTCGGAGAAGATACGCGGCCACGGTAT
>NZ_MEFG01000067.1 GCF_001724715.1 Sphingomonas sp. SCN 67-18 | reverse complement strand
CCCGCCGCCGTCGCCCGCCGCGCCTGCGCCATCGCCCGCACCGTCGGCAGCGCGCAGCCCTGCCCCGCGCTCGCCGTCGCCGCGTCGGACATGCTCGGCCCCGCCCGCGCCGTCGCGCTCGATCCCGGCCTCGCCCCGCACCTCGCCGCAAGGCTGCTTACCCGGCCGGGGATGCGCGTCGCGACCACGCTGGACGCGCGCACCCAGGCCATCGCCGCCACCGCGCTCCGCCGCCAGCTGCAGGGCCTGGGGCAGGATCGCGCCCGCGACGGCGCGGTCATCGTCGTCGACAATGCCAGCGGAGACGTGCTCGCCTATGTCGGCGGTGTCGGCGGGGCCAGCACGGCGGCGGCGGTGGACGGGGCGGATGCCTACCGCCAGGCCGGCTCCACGCTGAAACCCTTCCTCTATGCGGAGGTGATCGAGAAGGGCTATCTCACCCCCGCCTCCATCCTCGACGATTCCCCGGTCCAGCTCGACACCGCCTCCGGCCTCTACGTGCCGCAAAATTACGATCGCGCCTTCAAGGGGCCGGTGTCGGTGCGCAGCGCGCTCGCCGGCTCATTGAACGTCCCCGCCGTCCGCACCCTGCTGCTGGCGGGGGTCGAAAGCTTTCGCGACCGGCTGTGGGACAGCGGCTATCGCGGCCTCACCGAGGACGGCCAATATTACGGCTTCTCGCTCGCCCTCGGCTCGGCGGAGGTGACGCTCCTGGAACAGGCCGCCGCCTACCGCGCGCTGGCCATGGGCGGCCGCTGGTCGCCGCTGCGCATCCGCGCGGCGGATCCCGGCGCCCCGCCGCGCCGGGTCTATTCGCCGCAGGCCGCGTGGATCGTCGCCGACATGATGGCGGATACCAACGCCCGCGCCGCCACCTTCGGGCTGGACAGCGCACTGCGCCTGCCCTTCTGGGCGGCGGTCAAGACCGGCACGTCAAAGGCGATGCGCGACAATTGGTGCGTCGGCTTTTCCGATCGCTTCACCGTCGCGGTGTGGATCGGCAATCTGGAAGGGGATTCGATGCGCGCCGTCTCGGGCACCAGCGGCGCTGCGCCGGTCTGGCGCGACGTGATGCTCGCCATCCATGGCGACACGCCGGGCCGCGCCCCCGCCATGCCCGGCGGCATCGAAAGCCGCATGGTCAGCTTCCCCGGCGGGGTCGAGCCGCCCCGCCGCGATTATTTCCTCGCCGGCACCGGCCAGCCCATGCTCGCGGCGGCCCCGGCGGAATCGCGCCGCCCGAAAATCGTCAACCCGGTCGGCGGCAGCGTCTATGCGCTGGATCCGGATATCCCGCCCGCGCGCCAGCGCCTCGCCATCGCGGTCGCCGGCCCCACCGCCGGCCACCGCCTGCTGCTGGACCGGACCGATCTCGGCGCCGCAGACGCCCGCCCGCTCATCCTCCCCGCCCCCGGCCCCCACCGCCTCCGCCTCGTCGATCCCGCCGGCACGGTGGTGGACAGCCTCATCTTCACGGTCCGCTGACCCCGGCTTTACCCCCGCCGCCCTTCGCCGCCCGCGCGCCCTTTCCCCTCCCGGCCTTGTCGCGCTACACGTCCCGCCATGCCCCCCGCCCTTGCCCGCCCCGCCTCCGCCCTGCGCGATTTCCTGCACGGCGAGGCGGCGGGCGGCATCCTGCTCATCCTCGCCGCCGCCCTCGCCATGCTCGCCGCCAATCTGGGCGGCGGCGTGGCGAACGGCTATTTCGCCTTCCTCCACCTTGAAACCGGTCCCGTGCTCAGCCCCGCCATCGGGCCGATGAGCGTGCATCTGTGGATCAATGACGGGCTGATGGCGCTGTTCTTCCTGCTCGTCGGGCTGGAGATAAAGCGCGAGTTCGTCGAAGGGCGCCTCGCCAGCTGGCGCCAGCGCCGCCTGCCGGTCATCGCCGCCGCCGCCGGCATGGCCGTGCCCGCCCTCGTCTATCTCGCCGTCACGCGGGATGCGCCCGCGCTCCACGCCGGCTGGGCGATCCCCGCCGCCACCGACATCGCCTTCGCCCTCGGCGTGCTGGCGCTGCTCGGCCCGCGCGCGCCGGCGGCGTTGAAGCTGTTCCTCACCACCGTCGCCATCGTCGACGATATGGGCGCCGTCGCCATCATCGCGCTCGCTTATTCCCACGGCCTCGACGCCCCGGCGCTGCTCGCCGCCGCGCTCATCCTCGGCGCGATGATCGCGATGAACAGGGCGGGCGTCACCCGGCTGTGGCCCTATCTGCTGTGCTTCGCGGCGCTGTGGCTGGCGGTGCTGCTGTCGGGCGTCCACGCTACCATCGCGGGCGTGCTGGCGGCGCTCGCCATCCCGCTGCGCAAGACGGCGGACGCGCCGGACGCCGCTGCTTCCCCGCTCCACCGGCTGGAAGCGGCGCTGCACCCCTTTGTCGCCTATGCCGTGGTGCCGCTGTTCGGCTTCGCCAATGCCGGCGTGTCGCTCGCCGGCATCGGGCTGGAACAGCTGCTCGCCCCCCTCCCGCTCGGCATCGCCGCCGGCCTGTTCGTCGGCAAGCAGGCGGGCATTTTCGGCAGCGTCTGGCTGGCGGTGAAACTGGGCATCGCCGAACGCCCCGGCAATGCCGGCTGGCGGCAGATCTACGGCATCGCGCTGCTCTGCGGCATCGGCTTCACGATGAGCCTGTTCATCGGCGGCCTCGCCTTCCCGGGCGAAGCGGCGCTCGGCGATCAGGTCAAGATCGGCGTCCTGGGCGGCTCGATCCTGTCCGCCGTCGCCGGCTTCCTGCTGCTGCGCTTCGGACAGCCTTCAAGCCAAAAACCGGCACGCGCGCGCTGATCCCGCGGGCCGCGGCGTTGCGGACAGTTCAGCGCAAGCCAGGCAGACGCCCCCCAAACCGCCGCGTCATTCCGCCAGCGCGTCCAGTATCGCGTTGATCGTATCGGGATCGGTGGTGAAGCCCATATGTCCGCACGCCACCTCCACCGCCCGGTCCGCCTCGCCCGGCCGGCCGCGCGCGCAATCGGGCGCGATCACCCCGTCATTGGCGGACCACAGGGCGATGGTCGGCACCGGCGGCTTCTCCGCCAGCGTCACCGCCAGCGGCGGCCGGTCGACCGGATGGCGGTTGATCAGTTCATATAGCCGCCAGGCATGGTTGGCGCGCGGATCGCCGGAAAAGGGGCTGCCCAGCGTCACCACCCGGTCGATCCGGTCCGGCGCATGCTTGGCATATTCGCGCGCGATCAGCCCGCCCAGGCTCCAGCCGACCAGCATCACCGGGGCGCCGTCGCCCTTCGCGATCCGGTCCAGCCGCGCATCCAGCCGCTCCAGCATGTCGGCCCGCACGCCCATATTGCGGCCCAGCCCCCAGCCATGGGCGCGATATCCCGCCGCCCGCAGCGTCCGGCGCAGCATCACGGTCGATCCGTCGGAGGCGAGGAAACCCGGCACCACCAGCACCGGCTGGCCGCAACCGCGGCGGGCGACGGGCAATGCCGGCCCCACCCGCCAGCCGCGCCGGAAATCCGCCAGCACGCGCACCTCGCGCAGCAGCTTGCCCAATGGCGGGGCGGCAGGGCGCACGGCGGCACGATAGGATAGCGCGGTCATCATGACAGGATGATGACGTAAGCGGCCCCGCCCCGCCCGTAAAGGCCCGCCGCGCCCCGCTATCCGGCCCGCTGCCGTCACACGGAGCATTCCGCCCGGCCGCGAAACCCGCTAGATCAAGGCCATGCGCCGCTTCTTCGATCCCCGCCAGCTCGCCCACGCGCCCGTGCAGGAACTGCATAACGGCGCCTTCATGCCCTATTCCGAATCGCCCGCCCGCGCGCGCGACATCCTCGACGCGCTCGGCGCGACGGAGGCGGCGACGGATCATGGCGCGGCCCCCATCGCCGCCGTCCACAGCGCGGATTATCTCGCCTTCCTCGCCTCCGCCCACGCCCGCTGGCGCGCCGCCGGGCGGGCTGGCGACGCGGGCGGCTATGCCTGGCCGGTGGTCCGCCGCCGCCCGCTCGCGCTGGAACGGATCGACGCGCAGATCGGCCGCTACAGCTTCGATGCGTCCACCCCCATCGCCGAACATACATGGGACGGCGCCTGGTGGAGCGCCCAGACCGCGCTCACCGCCCTGGATGCGGTGCTGGCGGGGGATGCCGCCGCCTTCGCGCTCTGCCGCCCGCCCGGCCACCATGCCGGCACGGACTATCTGGGCGGCTATTGCTACCTCAACAACGCCGCCATCGCGGCACAGGCCGCCACCGCCGCGGGCCGCCGCACCGCCATCCTCGATGTCGACTATCATCACGGCAACGGCACGCAGGATATCTTCTATGCGCGCGGCGATGTGTTCTTCGCCTCGCTCCATGCCGATCCGCGCACCGACTATCCCTATTTCTGGGGCCATGAGGATGAACGCGGCGAAGGCCTCGGCGAAGGCGCGACGCTCAACATCGCGCTCCCCCACGGCACCCGCATCGCCGCCTATCTGGCCGCGCTGGACACCGCGCTCGCCGCCATCGCCGCCTTCGCGCCGGACCTGCTGGTGGTCAGCTTCGGCGCGGACACGTTCGTCGGCGATCCCATCTCCAACCTCGCGCTGGAAACGGCGGACTTCGCCCCCCTCGCCCGCCGCATCGCCAGCCTCGGCAAGCCGATGCTGGTCGTCATGGAAGGCGGCTACGCGGTCGACGCGCTGGGCGGCAACGTCGCCGCCTTCCTGGGCGGCCTCTAGCTCGCCTTCGCCGCCCGCCGCGCCTTCAACGCCTCCGGGTCGGGCAATATCTGGCGCAGCTCGGCGATCACCGCCGCCGCATCGTTGAACAGCGCGGCGGGCAGGCCGGGGTCGCCGCGCTTGCCGGTCAATATCCCGGCGGCGATCACCCGCTCGGTGATCACCGGCATGATGACGAAACCCTCATGCCCGCGTGACTGGGCAAGCAACGCCGCGTGCAGGCTCAGCGCCTCGAACGTCACGGATGCGTCGCTGCCGTACAGCGCCAGCGTCTCCAGCGCCGATTTCTTCTTCGACGGGTCCTTGGGCTTGATGAGGATGCGGGATTTGTCGACCCGCCACACCTGCTTCGACAACGCTTCATAGGCGCCCGCCGTCAGCGTGGACGGGATCAGCCAGAACAGCGCCTTGTTCTCCTTGTCGGCGGCCAGCATGGTGGCCATGCGCGTATCCGCCCGGTCCTTCCACAGCTGCTCCGGGTCGCGCGCCAGCCCGCCGATCAGCTCGTCCGGCGCGGCCCCGGCGCGCAGCCGGCGGTTCATTTCCAGCACGCTGCCGAAGGACGCGCCCACCCATTGCGATCGGGCGGAAAACAGCCGCCGCGCGGCCTTCACATCGCCTGCGTCGGCCGCCTGGATGACGGCATAAAGGTCCATCAGCTCGACATATTCGGCGGCGGAGGGTTCCGGCTTGCCCTCGCCCTGCCGCTTGTCGAAATTGGCCCTGGCTTCACGGGCCAGCTCCGCCGCCTTCACGCCGTCGCCGGCCAGCGCATGGGACACCACGGCCTGCGCGATCCACACGGACCGGCGGGCATCCGGCGTCGTCGCCCGGTCGAAATCGACCAGCGCATCGCGCATCACCGCCGCCTCGGCAAAGCGGCCAAGCTCGTCCAGCCGGTTGGCGTGGCGCACCGCAAAGGTCGCCTCGGCGCGGGACCGCCAGTCCATGTCGCGGTCCTCGGCGGCCGATCCCGTCGGGATGGCGAAATCATAATTGGGCCGCGTCGCCAGCTCGAAATAGGCGTGCTTCCACAACGCCTCGTCGCGCAGCGCCAGTTCGCGCGCCTCGGCCGCCCGGCCCATCCGCGCCAGCGCCGCCGCCTCGATCAGCGCAAAGGCCCGCCCGCGCGAACGGACATAATATGGGTCCGCCATCAGCCCCGCCGCCTCGGCCTCCGCCCGCGCCTTGCCCACGTCGGCGATGGCCGCCTGATAATCCGTCGCCTCGATCTGGTGCAGCGCCCGCCCCAGCATCAGCCCCACGCGCCGGGCCGGGTTGCCCTCCTGCTTGTCCCCGCTCAGCAGCGCCGAACAGGCGGCCACGCCGTCCGCGCCGAATTTGCGCTTCGATGCGTCGAAACCCTCGGGCGGCGGCGCGAAAAGCGCGAGCAGCGTCACCGCGCCCAGCAGCCGCGCGGCGGATTCGCCCCCGGTCATGTTGTTGGGCGCGCCGTCGCACTGCAGGTAGAACGACCCTTCCTTGGCGTTGACCGGCTCGCTCGCCGCCACCGCCGCGGCCGCCGGGTCGGCCGCCTGCGCCACCTGCGACGCCGCCATGACGCCAATCGCGGCCATGGAGATCAAATATCTGAAATACGATGATAATTTCACGAATGCGCTCCCCCGCTATCCCCGTCGCGATCACTGGCAGCCGCCCGATATCCTGTCAATCGCCCCGCACCGCCGACAGGCCGTGCGCCAATCCTCCAAACAAAAAGGGCGGCCCCGCGGGACCGCCCTTCCATGTCGCGATGGACCCGCCTTACAGCTTGCCGGTCAGCTCCGGCACCACCTTGAACAGGTCGCCGACCAGGCCGATGTCCGCCACCTGGAAAATCGGGGC
>NZ_MEFG01000066.1 GCF_001724715.1 Sphingomonas sp. SCN 67-18 | reverse complement strand
TCCCCCACGCGAGAGCGTGCCTCTTCAATATCGCCCACCATGTAGAAGGCGCTCTCGGGCCAGTCGTCGGTCTCGCCGGCCAGGATGGCCGCGACGCCCTGCAGCGTATCGGCCAGCGCCACAGAACGGCCGGCTTGCCCGGTGAAGGCCTGGGTCACCATGAAGGGCTGGGTCAGGAAGCGCTGCAGCCGCCGCGCCCTGCCGACGATCAGCCGATCCTCGCGGCCCAACTCCTCGATACCGAGCAGCGAGATGATGTCCTGAAGCTCGCGATAATGCGCGATCGTCTCCCGGACCTGCTGGGCGAGCGCGTAATGATGATCGCCCACGACCTGCGGATCGAGCAGGATCGACGACGATCCCAGCGGATCGACCGCGGGATAGATGCCTTCGGCCGCCATGGCGCGCGAGAGCAGAATGGAACTGTCGAGATGGGCGGAGATGGCGGTGACCGCAGGGTCGGTGAAATCGTCGGCGGGCACATAGACCGCCTCGATCGCGGTCACCGCCGCCCCATGCACCGAGGCGATGCGCTCCTGCAGCGCGGCCACTTCGCTGGCCAGCGTCGGCTGGTAGCCGACGCGTGAAGGCATGCGTCCGAGCAGGCCGGAGACTTCGCTGCCGGCCTGGACGAAGCGGAACACATTATCCATGAGCAGCAGGACATTGCGCTTCTGCTCGTCGCGGAAATATTCGGCGATGGTGAGCGCGGTCAGCCCTACCCGCCAGCGCGCGCCCGGCGGCTCGTTCATCTGCCCGAAAACGAGCACGGTCTTGTCGATCACGCCCGAGCCGCGCATGTCCGTGAGCAGCTCATGGCCCTCGCGCGATCGCTCGCCGATGCCGGCAAAGACGGAAACACCTTCATAGCGCGCGACCATCGCGTTGATGAGTTCCATCACCAGCACGGTCTTCCCCACCCCCGCGCCCCCGAACATTGCCGCCTTGCCACCCTGGGCGAGCGGCGCGAGCAGATCGATGACCTTGATGCCAGTCTCGAACATCGCCGTCGCCGCGTTCTGGTCTTCGAGCGGCGGGGGGGCGCGGTGAATGGGCCTCAATGGGACATCCGGCCCAAGCGGCGCGCCGCCGTCACCCACCTGCCCGGTCGGCGTAAGGAGCCGCCCCAGAACCTTGTCTCCGACCGGGACCGCGATGGGGGCGCCCAAGGCCATCACGCCGACATTCCGAGCGAGACCGGAGGTCGGCTGAAGCGCGACGGCGCGGACGGTGCGGTCATCGATATGGCTCTGCACTTCCGCGACCAGCGGGCCTGACGACGCATCGACGCGCAGCGCTTCATTGACCGCGGGCAGCGGCCCTTCGTCGAACTCGACGTCGAGGACGGGACCGCGCAGCGCCGCAATCCGGCCGAGCCTGGCTATGGACGGTATCACGCCCATGCCGGTTGCCGGGTCAGACCATAATCATGCCCGACCGTGCCGCGATCATGACGGGACGGGTAGAAGTCGCTGCCCGCGGGCACGACATGGACGACAAGCCAAAAGTGCATTGGCTGAGCGTCGCAGGCAAGCCGCAGATTCGGCATACGTAGAGTTACCGATTCTCTCTGATTCAGCCTCGCCGAATAACGGCGGCGCGACGCGATGGGCCTCAGGCCAGGGCGCTATGCCCGATATGCCAGAGCTCAAACGCGAAGAGAAAGGTTCACCGTTTCATGCCCTATCCCGTTGATCAACTCGCCGCGCTCGCCAAAGCGAATGTCGGCCTGATGCTGAAGCTCGCCGAAGTCGCCCGGAAAGGTGGCGAAGAGTCGCTCGAGGTCGGCAACCGCGCCGCCGGCCGCTTCGCCGAAGAGGCGCGTGCCTCGATTGCGGGCGCGACGGACAAGACGTCGGACGCCGGCGCGGTCAGCCCGGCCAGACCGCGGGCACTGTTCGAGGACAAGCCACGGTCCGCGAGCATATGATTGCCGGCACAAGATCGGCGTTCGAGGAATGGCAGCAGGCCTGGCAGGCCGTCGCGAGCGCTCCGACGGCTCCCGGGGCGCTGGATGCCTTTGCTGCCATTGTCGGACCATGGTTCGGGCAGAAAAGCCCGGGCGACGGCGAGAAGCAGGCCACCAGCGACAAATAGGATAGCCCCCGATCGCGGCGAGCCGCCCTAGCAGAGCAGGTGCTGACCGCCATCGACCGGAATGATCGTGCCGGTGATATGGCGGCCGGCATCGCTCACCAGAAAGGCGGCGAACCCTCCGACATCCTCGATGGTCACGAGCTGGTGCTGCGGGACCGTCGCCGCGGCCCGTTCGAGCAGCTCGTCGAAGCGGTCGATGCCGCTGGCAGCGCGGGTCGCGATCGGGCCTGGCGAGATCGCATGGGCGCGAATGCCCTTGGGGCCAAGCTCAGCCGCGACATAGCGGGTCGCGCTTTCGAGGGCCGCTTTGACCGGCCCCATCAGGTTGTAGTGCTCGACCACCCGCTCCGACCCGTAGAAGGTGACGCACAGCAGGCAGCCGCCATCCGACATCAGCGGCTCGGCGAGACGCGCCATGCGCAGGAAGCTGTGGCACGAGACGTCCATCGCCAGCGCGAAGCCTTCGGCCGAGCTGTCGACGACGCGGCCGTGCAAATCCTCCTTCGGCGCGAA
The DNA here is from genome assembly GCF_001724715.1 of Sphingomonas sp. SCN 67-18. Taxonomy (GTDB): domain Bacteria; phylum Pseudomonadota; class Alphaproteobacteria; order Sphingomonadales; family Sphingomonadaceae; genus SCN-67-18. The sequence goes on along the minus strand of NZ_MEFG01000066.1, from coordinate 4,202 downwards.
AGCGATCGAGTGAAGCAGGAAATCGAGGCCGCCCCATTCGGACTTCACCCGCTCGAACAGGGCCTCCAGTTCGCCCGGCACCCGGACATCGCACGCGGCGAGCCATTCGACTCCCAGGGTCTCCGCGACGGGCGCCACGAACGGCTCGGCCTTTCCGTTGAGATAGGTCGCCGCCAGTCTCGCCCCACAGTCGTGAAAGGCCTGGGCGCAACCCGCCGCGATGCTATGCGCGTTGGCGATACCGATCACCAGGCCGCGCTTGCCAGTAAGATCGACGAGAGGTTTCATGCTTTCGGCTCCTCACGCAGAAGATCGGCGGTGTGGATAGCGATCATCCTTTCCTCATCGGTCGGGATGACGCGGACGGCGACACGGCTGGACGGCGCGCTGATGACTGCATCTCCTCGGAGGTTCGCGTCCGCGTCGAGGTCCACGCCGAGCCAGCCGAGCCGACCGGCGACGCGGGCGCGAATTTCAGGCGAATTCTCGCCGATCCCGGCAGTGAACACGAATGTGTCGAGACCCCCGAGCGAGGACGCGAGAGCGCCGGCCTGGCGCGCGATCTGCCAGACGAAGAGCTCGATCGCTTCCCCAGCGGCGGGCGTTTCGCTGCCGAGAAGCGCGCGCATGTCGCTGGAGATGCCGGACACGCCCAAAAGGCCGGACTCGCTGTAGAGGAGATGCTCGACTTCGCGCGCCGTCATGCCCTTCTGCTGAAAAAGATAGAGCACCGCGCCCGGGTCGAGCGCGCCGCAGCGCGTGCCCATCACCAGCCCGTCGAGCGCGGTGAACCCCATCGTCGTGTCGATGCTGCGCCCCCCGGCCATCGCGCAAAGGCTGGCCCCGTTGCCGAGATGCGCGGCGATCGTGCGGCCACCGCCTGTATCGGGATCGATCGAACGCAGCTGCCGCGCGATATATTCGTAGGAGATGCCGTGAAAACCGTAGCGCCGCATGCCCTCTTCGCCAAGCGCGCGCGGCAGCGCGAGGCGCGTCGCGATCGGGGGCTGGCCATGATGGAAGCCGGTGTCGAAGCAGGCGACTTGCAGCACAGCGGGGCGCAGCCTGGAGACGGCGCGGACCGCGGCGAGATTATGGGGCTGATGCAATGGCGCCAGTGGGCAAAGCGCCTCGAGCGCGGCGAGGAGTGGCGCGTCGACCCGCGCCGGCGCTGAATAGTCGGTGCCGCCATGAACGATCCGATGGCCGACCGCGATCAGATCGTCGCCGACCGAGGCTTCGATCTCCCGCAGCAAATCCTCGAGCAGCGTCTCGTGCGTGATCGTGCCGTCTTTCGTCCAGCGCCGCTCGGCAAGGACATCCCCCTTCGCATCGCGCGCGATCAGGTGCGGCTCAAGGCCGATATTCTCGATCTTGCCGCTCGCCAGCAAAGAGGGCTCATCAGTGCCCGGCTCGGCGTAGAGCGCGAACTTAAGGCTCGACGAACCGGCGTTGAGGCACAGGATTTCAGCCATCGCGGCGCTGTCCCGCAACGCCGGGAGCCGCCTTGGTCGCAGCCCGCGCCAGCAGCACCGCGAGCGCGCAGGAGGCGAGGCGCGTGCGCACGCTGTCTGCCCGGCTGGTGAGGATGATCGGAACGCGCGCGCCGAGCACCACGCCTGCGGCATCGGCGCCGCCCAGGAAGGTCAGCTGCTTTGCGAGCATGTTGCCGGCCTCCAGATCGGGCACCAGCAGGATGTCCGCCTGGCCGGCGACCGGCGAGACGATACTTTTCTCGCGCACGGCCGCCTCGCTGATCGCATTATCGAGGGCGAGCGGGCCATCGAGCAGCGCGCCTTCGATCTGGCCCCGGTCCGCCATCTTGCAGAGCGCCGCGGCATCCAATGTGGTGCGCATTTTCGGATTGACCGTTTCGACGGCGGCGAGGATCGCGACCCTGGGCTGTTCGATCCTGATCACATGGGCAAGGTCGATCGCGTTGCGCGCGATGTCGGCCTTATCCTCAAGCGTCGGCTCGATGTTGATCGCGGCGTCGGTGATGATGAGCGGGCGCGGATAGCCGGGCACGTCCATCACATAGGCGTGGCTGATCCTGCGTTCGGTCCGAAGGCCCGTGTCGGACGATACGACCGCGCCCATGAGCTCGTCAGTATGAAGCGAGCCCTTCATCAGCAGCGCGGCTTCGCCGGCCCGCACGCGCGCGACGGCTTCGGCGGCGGCGGCGTGGCTGTGCGGGACGTCGATCACCCGGAAGGCCGCAATATCGACACCGGCGTCCTTCGCCGCATTCGTCATACGCGCCGCAGGGCCGATGAGAATCGGAACGACGATGCCGGCGTCGGCGGCCTCAGCCACTGCGCGCATGGCGTCGGCGCTGCACGGATGGACCACGGCCGTGACGCACGCAGATCCGTCCTTGGCGCGCGCCATCAACTGGCGGAAGCGGTCGTGGCTGGCGATCCGCACGTCGGGAAGCGGCATGCGGGGCCGGCTGACTTTCTCGGTGGGCGCCTTGACCTCGGCCTGGCCGCTGATGACGGTCTCGCCCTTCTGGTTCACGCAGGTGCAGTCGAGAACGATGACATGATGCTCGGCGCGCTTCTGCGCGACGGTGACGCAGGCCGTGATGGTGTCGCCGACGCCCACCGGGCGGGTGAAGCGAAGCGATTGGCCGAGATAGATCGCACCGGGCCCTGGCAGCTCGGTTCCCAGGATCGCCGAGATGAGCCCCGCGCCCCACATGCCATGAGCGATGACCCTGTGGAACATGTCCGTTTCGGCATAGACAGGGTCGAGATGCGCCGGATTCACGTCGCCTGACACCGCCGCGAAGAGCTGGATGTCGTCGGCGGTCAGCGTGCGGGTGAGGCTGGCCGTGTCGCCGACGGCGATCTCGTCGAACGTGCGGTTCTCGATGAGGTTGGCGGCGGCCATGGCTCAGCGCTCCAGCACGTAGCGCCCGGGGGCATCACCGAGCGGCGGATAGTTCCGTTCGGGCGCGCCCATCGCCGGTGGGGCCGCCGCCTCGCCCGAGTGCGATCCAAGCCATGAACTCCATTCCGGCCACCACGACCCTTCGCGCAGCTCGGCCCGCTCCAGCCAGGCATCGGGACCTGGCGCCGGGCCATCCTGCATCCGTGTCGCGATGCGATAATGGCGATGAGGATGCCCGGGCTCGGAGACGATCCCGGCATTGTGGCCACCGCTCGTCAGCACGAAGCGGATCTCCGCGCCCGTCAGCATGTGGAGCTTGTGGGTCGAGCGCCACGGCGCGACATGGTCGGTTTCCGTGCCCACCATGAAGATCGGCATGCGCAGCCCCGAGAGCGAGACCGGGTGGCCGCCGGCCTCGTAGCGCCCTTCGGACAGGTCATTGTCGAGGAACAGGCGCCGAAGATATTGCGCGTGCATGGCATAGGGCATGCGGGTGCCGTCGGCGTTCCATGCCATGAGGTCGGTCATCGGCTCGCGCTCGCCCATGAGATAGGTCGAGAGGATGCGCGACCAGAGCAGATCGTTGGACCGCAGCATCTGGAAGGCGCCGCCCATCTGGCTGCTGTCGAGAAAGCCGCGCGCCCACATCATCGCATCGATCAGGTTGATCTCCGCCTCGTCGATGAACAGACCAAGTTCGCCCGGCTCGCTGAACTCGGTCTGGGCGGCGAACAGCGTCACGCTCGCCAGACGCTCATCTTCATCGCGCGCCATCGCGGCCGCGGTGATGGCGAGCAGCGTGCCGCCGATACAATAGCCGGCCGCGTGGATCTTCTCGGTGCCGGTAATCACCTGGATGACATCCACGGCGGCCATCGGCCCAAGCAGGCGATAATCCTCCATGTCGAGATCGCGGTCGGCGCTGTCGGGATTGTGCCAGGAGATGCAGAACACGGTGTAGCCCTGCCCGACCAGCCAGCGGATGAGCGAATTTTCCGGCGACAGGTCGAGGATGTAATATTTCATGATCCATGCCGGCACGATCAGTATCGGCTCCGGACGCACCGTCTCGGTTGCGGGCGCATATTGGATCAGTTCCATGACCCTGTTGCGAAACACGACCTTGCCAGCCGTGGCTGCGACCTTCTCGCCGACCCGATAGGCCTCCGTGCCCGCTGCGGGCTCCCCGCGTACCAGGCGTTCCAGGTCGTCGCAAAAAAATCGCGCACCCTCGACAAGGCATTGTCCTCCGGTTTCGAGGATGCGCTGCTGGAGCACGGGGTTGGTCGGGATGAAATTGGTCGGGG
>NZ_MEFG01000065.1 GCF_001724715.1 Sphingomonas sp. SCN 67-18 | reverse complement strand
TTCCAGCTTTACGGAAAGACGGCTTCATTGCCCAAGCTCCCGTGACCAGTTGATAGCGTTGACGTAGATGCCGAGCGGGTTCGCCCTGAGCCGGTCGGCGTTGCGCGGTATCTGCACCACGATGGTCAGGATTGCGGTCCAGCGGGTGGTATCGGCGATCTGGCCGTTCTCGTAGCGGCGCTCGACCCAGGCGACGCGGAAGCTGTCGGGCGAAGCGCGAATGACGCTGGAGACGTCGACGGCGATCTGCTGGCGGCCGACCTTGGTGAACGGGTCGTTGGCCCGCGCATAGTCGTTGAGCGCCGCCGCGCCGCGGTCGGTCGTGAAATCATAGGCACGCAGCCAGTTCTGCCGCACGATGATGGCGTCTGCTGGGATCGAGCGGACCTGCTCGATAAAGCGGGCCAGATGGAAGGCGATCTGCGGGTCGGTCGGACGATAGTCGGCGACTGCAGGCGCCACGGCCTGCGCCTGGCCGAACCGGTCGACCTGCACCACCCAGGGGACGATCGTGCCGCGCGCCGATTGCCAGACCAGCGCGGTGGCGAAGCCGGCCGAGAGGATCAGCGAACCGAACGCCATCAGCCGCCAGTTCTTCGCCTGGACGCGCGACGCGCCGATCCGTTCGTCCCAGACCTGTGCGGCGCGCTGATAGGGCGTCTCGGGTTCGGGGGCTTTGCCATAGTGGGTGGAGGGTCGTTTGAACATCAGCGGTCGCCTTCGGAGAGATTGACGGAAGAGCCACCGCCATGCGCGTCACCGGAGCGCACGGCATGGGCGGTCGCCTGGACGGCGTGGGTCATGCGTTGGGAGCGGCGCATGCGCTGCGCCCATGCGGGCGGCCCCCCGGCAGCTGCCGGAGCAGCCGAGCCGCCACCGTCGCCGGCTGCGTCGCCACCGACCGAGCCCATGGTCGAGGAGCCGCCGGTGGACTCGAACGCGGCCTTGCCACCGGCATTGAAGCTCGAGCGCATGCTCTCGGCGGCGCGTGAGGCGGCACGGCGCAGCGGCGAGACGGCCGCGCTGCCGCCAGCGCGGGCGACACCGCCCAGGCCCGACGCGACGCCGCTGACGCTCGACTGGCCGGCTGCGCCGAGGCTATAGGCCGTGGATGCGCCACCCGCCATTGCGGCGCCGCCCCGGGCTGCAGCGGCAGCGCCACCAGCAAGTGCTGCGCCGCCGGATGCGACGGCGCCGACCGCGCCGGCTCCGGCGGCGATCATGCCGCCGGCCGCGAGGCCCGTACCAACCGCCGCGCCGGCGCTGAGTTGCGGGCCGCCAGAGACGATGCCGCTGGCGATGCCGGGGCCGAAGATGCCGAGGCCGAGGAGCGACAGCGCGGCCAAAACGATGGCCATGGCCTCGTCGATCGAGGGTGTGGCGCCGCCAAAGCCAGCAGTGAACTCGGAGAACAGCGTGGAGCCGATGCCGATGATGACGGCCAGCACCAGCACCTTGATGCCGGAAGATATGACATTCCCGAGCACCCGTTCGGCCATGAAGGCGGACTTGCCGAACAGGCCGAACGGAATGAGGACGAAGCCGGCGAGCGTCGTCAGCTTGAATTCGATGAGCGTGACGAAGAGCTGGATGGCGAGGATGAAGAAGGCGAGCAACACCAGCGCCCAAGCCAGAAACATGCAGGCGATCTGGATAAAGTTCTCGAAGAACGACCAGTAGCCCATCAGGCCAGAGATCGACTCCAAGAGCGGCCGTCCGGCGTCGAGACCGGTTTGCGCCACCTTGCCGGGGCGCAAGAGATCGGCCGTGGTGAAGCTGGTGCCGCTGGCCTTCAGGCCGAGTCCGGCGAAGCTTTCGAAGATGATCCGGGCGAGGTTGTTCCAATTGCCGATGATGTAGGCGAAGACGCCGACGAACAGCGTCTTCTTCACCAGGCGGGCCATGATGTCGTCGTCGGCGCCCCAGCTCCAGAACAGCGCGGCCAGCGTCACGTCGATGACGATCAGGGTCGTGGCGATGAAAGCGACTTCGCCGCTGAGCAACCCGAACCCGCTGTCGATGTACCGGGTGAAGACCTCAAGGAAATGGTCGATGACGCCTGTGCCGCCCATGATGCTATCGAGCCTCGTCGAGGTGTGGCGGAGCGATCGGCGCGGTTGGCCCCAGAGCCGGTCGATCGGTGCGATCTATCGGGGACGCGGGGTTGTCGCGTGGCGCCGGGGGTGGCTCCGGTAGACTTTCGGCCGGTCGGACGCCGGGGGCGAGGAAGCGGTTGCGGTTCTCGGCCCAGGCCCGCAGGCAGGCGGTATCGCGGGGACCGGCTTCGCCGAGTCCTTGGCAGCGGATCAGCTCGTCGCGGAGCGGATCGGTCTGGGCCTGGGCGGCCCGTCCGGACGCCCACGGCTCGGGCGCTTCTTCTTTCCGGTTCATCTCGATCGCGGTCGCGGTGATCGCAACCGCGACGAAGACGACGGCGCCGAGCCGGGCGAGCATCTTCCCGTCCATGGCCAGGCCCTCAGTTGCCGTTCGGGAACATGCGGGCGTTGCCGGGCTGATAGCCCGTACCCGGCGTCAGGAAGCGGCGACGCTGCTCGCGCCCCTGTTCGGCGGCTGCGGCGCGCTCTGCTTCAGAAAGCGCCTGCGCCCGGCCATTCGCCGCGACGACGGCGGTCAGATCGGCGAGCTGCTGCGCCTGCAGGGCGAGAAGCTGGTTGCCGGCCTGCGTCGCCTGTAAGGCACCCGTCGCCCCTTGGCTTTGGCCGACCAGTGCCGACATCTCGCTCCGGTTCGTGTCGATGTTACCGACGACGCCGGCTTGGACGCGCATGGCGTCCTGCAAGCCGCCGACCGTGTTTTGCCAGCGTTCGCGCGCACTGGTGACGAGCTGGCTGTCAGACGCGGACATCGATGCGTTGCCGTAGGTCGTCTGGAACGCACGGTCGATCTGCTGGACGTTGAGGGCGATGCCCTGCGCCTGTTGCAGAAGCTGCTGGGTGCGCTGAACCGACTGCTGAAGCTGTTGGAGAGAGGAGTATGGCAGGCTGGTGAGATTGCGGGCCTGGTTGATCAGCATTGTCGATTCGTTCTGGAGCTGAGTGATCTGCTGATTGACCTGCTGCAGGGTGCGCGCCGCTGTCAGGACATTCTGCGCATAGTTGGTGGGATCGTAGACGATCCATTGCGCGGCGGCGGGTGTGCTGAGGATTGGCGAGAGCGCGATCGGCGCGGCCAACAGCGCGGCGGCCAGACGCAGCGCGCGCGAGCGGGATTGAACGGAACGGGTCATGGGCGTGCCTCCGGATCGGTTTGGGGGGTGACGTTGGTGAGGTCAGCGATCAGGTTTGCCGCCCAGGCGAGCCGGTTCTCCGCGAGCCATTCGGCGAGGAATCCGTCGGTGCCGCTGCGGGCGTGAACCTCGGCGATCAGCGCCTGGTGCTGCTTTGACGAAGCGGCGCAAAGCGCCAACGCCACGTCCGACAGACCCAGCTCGAACAGCCGGTTGCCGCGCCGGGACTGGCAGTAGTAATCGCGCTTGGGCATTGCGCGGGCGAGGATCTCGATTTGGCGATCGTTGAGACCGAAACGGCGATAGATCGCGGTGATCTGCGGCTCGATGGCGCGCTCGTTCGGGAGGAGGATGCGGGTCTGGCAGCTCTCGATGATGGCCGGTGCGATCGCCGAGCCGTCGATGTCGGAGAGCGACTGGGTGGCGAAGATGACGCTGGCGTTCTTCTTACGCAGCGTCTTCAGCCATTCGCGGAGTTGCCCTGCGAAACCCTCGTCATCCAGGGCCAGCCAGCCTTCATCCACGATCAGCAGTGTCGGGCGACCGTCGAGGCGGTCCTCGATGCGGTGGAAGAGATAGGCAAGCACGGCCGCCGCGGCGCCGGTGCCGATCAGCCCTTCGGTCTCGAAAACCTGAACATTGGCTTCGCCGAGATATTCACCTTCGGCGTCGAGCAGCCGCCCATAGGGTCCACCGACGCAATAGGGTCGCAGCGCCTGTTTCAGGTCGTTGGACTGGAGCAGGACGGAAAGACCCGTCAGCGTCCGCTCGCTGATAGGCGCGGAGGACAACGAAGACAGCGCCGACCAGAGGTGCTCCTTCACGTCGGGCGTGACCGGCACGCTCTCGCGCGCCAGGATCGCGACAAGCCAGTCGGAGGCCCAGGCGCGCTCGGCGACATCGTCGATGCGCGCGAGCGGCTGAAGCGACACGCTGTCGTCTGCCCCCTCCGTGAGGCCCCCGCCGAGATCGTGCCAGTCGCCGCGCATGGCTAGCGCGGCGGCGCGGATCGATCCGCCGAAGTCAAAGGCGAAGACTTGGCTTTGGGGATAGCGCCGGAACTGCAGGGCCATCAGCGCGAGGAGCACCGACTTACCGGCGCCTGTCGGGCCGACGATCAACGTATGGCCGACATCGCCGACATGGATGGAAAGCCGGAACGGGGTCGAGCCCTCGGTCTTGCCGAACAGCAGTGGGGGTGCTGCAAAATGCTCGTCCCGTTCCGGTCCCGCCCACACCGCCGACAGCGGGATCATGTGGGCGAGATTTAATGTGTTGATCGGGGGCTGGCGGACGTTGGCATAGACATGGCCGGGCAGCGAGCCGAGCCAGGCGTCCATGGCGTTGATCGTCTCGGGCATCGCGGTGAAGTCGCGGCCCTGGATGACTTTCTCGACCATACGCAGCTTCTCGGCGGCGATGCGCGGATCATCGTCCCAGACAGTGATCGTCGCGGTCACATAGGCTTGGCCGGCATAGTCCGCGCCCAGCTCCTGCAACGCCATGTCGGCATCGGCCGCCTTGTTGGACGCATCGGTGTCCACGAGGGCGGAGGCCTCGTTCGTCATCACCTCCTTCAAGATGGCGGCGATCGATTTGCGCTTTGCGAACCATTGCCGCCGAATCTTGGTCAGCAGCTTGGTGGCGTCGGTCTTGTCGAGCAGGACGGCGCGCGTCGACCAGCGATAGGGAAAAGCCAGGCGGTTCAGCTCGTCGAGGATGCCGGGCGTCGTAGCGGCCGGGAAGCCGACAATGGTGAGGATGCGGATATGTGCGTCGCCGAGCCGGGGTTCGAGCCCGCCGGTCAGCGGCTGATCGGCCAGCAGCGCGTCGAGATACATCGGCGTCTCGGGCACGCAAACGCGGTGCCGCTTGGTCGAGACGGTCGAGTGCAGATAGGTCAGCGTCTCGCCGTCATCGAGCCAGGCGCATTCCGGCATGAAGGCGTCGATGAGCTGAAGAATGCGATCGGTGCGGTCTGCGAAGCCGCGCAGGATCTCGTGCGCATCGACGCCGGCGTGATCGCGACCCTCGTAGAGCCAGGTCTCTGCGCGCGCCGCGTCTTCGGCGGGCGGCAAATAGAGAAAGGTGAGGAAGTAGCTGGACTCGAAGTGTGCGCCGGCTTCCTCGAAGTCGGCTTTCCGCTCGGCGTCGACCAAGGCCGACGCGCTGTCGGCGAACATGCTGGCGGGATAGGTCGCGGCGCCATGGCGCTGCGCCTCGACGAAGATGGCCCAGCCGGAGCCCAGGCGACGGAAGGCGTTGTTAAGCCGACCGGCGACCGCGACCATCTCGGCCGGAACGGCACTGTCGAGGTCGGGTCCTCGAAATCTTGCGGTCCGCTGCAAGCTGCCGTCCTTGTTCAGGACGATGCCCTCGCCGACCAGAGCGACCCAAGGCAGGAAGTCGGCGAGACGGGTATTGCGGTTGCGATATTCGGCGAGGTTCATCATCGGCGTCGCTCCTCAAACCGACAGGTGGCCGGGGATGCGCAGATGCTTGCGCACGACATCGACGAACTGCGGATCGCGCTTGGCCGCCCAGACGGCCGCAAAATGACCGAGAGCCCAAAGGCCCAGGCCGACCAGCCAGAGGCGCAGACCGAGGCCGAGCGCGGCGGCGAGCGTGCCGTTGAGAATGGCGAGCGAGCGCGGAGCGCCGCCGAGCAGGATCTGCTCGGTCAGCGCCCGATGAACCGGAACCGAGAAGCCCGGCAGCTCGCCGCCATGGTCCGCGCCCTCGGCCATCAGACGAGCGCCCCGCCGCCGAACGAGAAGAACGACAGGAAGAAGCTGGACGCAGCGAAGGCGATCGACAGGCCGAAGACGATCTGGATCAGCTTACGCGCGCCGCCCGACGTATCCCCGAAGGCCAGCGTCAGGCCGGTGATGATGATGATCATTACCGCGATGATCTTGGCGACCGGCCCCTCGATGGATTCGAGGATGGACTGCAAGGGGGCCTCCCACGGCATCTGGGACCCAGAAGCATGAGCGGCTGGCGCGAGCGCCAGAGAGACGAAGGTGACGGATACCGCCGTCGCGATATGGCGGCGGAAACGCAGGGCATGTTGGATCATGACGGATCTCCTGTGAGGGGCTGGCTTGCGGGGGTGACGCGGTAGTCGCCGTCGGGGCCGAGCCCCTCAATGCGGGCGAGTTCGGCGAGGCGGCGCGATGCGCCACGGCCGGAGAGCACGGCGACGAGGTCGATCGTCTCGGCGATCAGGGCGCGCGGGACGGTGACGACGGCTTCCTGGATGAGCTGTTCCATCCGACGCAGCGCGCCGATGGCGGTGCCGGCGTGGATGGTGCCGACCCCGCCGGGGTGTCCGGTGCCCCAAGCCTTCAATAGGTCGAGGGCTTCGGCCCCACGCACCTCGCCGATCGGGATGCGATCGGGGCGCAGGCGCAGCGACGAGCGGACGAGATCGGAGAGCGAGGCGACGCCGTCTTTCGTCCGCATGGCGACAAGGTTCGGCGCGGTGCATTGCAGTTCGCGGGTGTCCTCGATCAGGACGACGCGGTCGGAGGTCTTGGAGACCTCCGCGAGCAGCGCATTGGTGAGCGTGGTCTTGCCGGTCGATGTCCCGCCGGCCACGAGGATGTTCCGGCGGTCGACTACGGCTTGGCGCAGCGTCTCGGCCTGATCCGCCACCATGATACCGGCGGCGACATAATCGTCGAGCGTGAACACGGCGACGGCGGGCTTGCGGATCGCGAAGGCCGGCGCGGAGACCACCGGCGGCAACAGCCCCTCGAACCGCTCCCCCGTTTCGGGCAGCTCGGCCGAGACACGCGGGGCGCCGGAATGAACCTCGGCGCCGACATGGTGGGCGACCAGGCGGATGATCCGCTCGCCGTCCGAAGGCGACAGCACTTCACCCGTGTCTGAAAGCCCTTTGGAAAGGCGGTCGACCCAGAGCCGCCCATCGGGGTTGAGCATCACCTCGACGATCGCGGGGTCTTCCAGAAACCGGGCGATCGCCGGCCCGAGGGCCGTGCGCAGC
>NZ_MEFG01000064.1 GCF_001724715.1 Sphingomonas sp. SCN 67-18 | reverse complement strand
TTTCTCGCTGAACTGAAGGCTGATCTTCTCGGGGGTCGCGACGGCCGCGTTGGCGGCGGGGCTGGAGGACACCAGCTTCGGGTGCGCGTTCGCCACGCCCCCTGCGAAGAACAGGGCGGCGGCGGCAGTCGTGATGAACAAGCGGCGCATTTTGGCAATCTCCATTTCAATTGGGCTCACCTGTATTACGCAGCCGGACGGGTAACCCCTCACGATCTTTTTCGCGCCGCCCCACCCTCTGCATGAGGGGTCAGCGGCATCGGCGCGTATTCAGAAGGGAGTACAGAGCGCTTTTCACTGCGCCTTCCCGTCCGGACGAGCTGTGGCCACGGGCCTGACGGGCGCTTGCGCGGGGTAATGATGAGGTTGCGGTTGACCAATCAAGGCTGGACTGGCGATCCCGAGGAGGTCATCGACTGTCTGATTGTGGGCGGCGGTCCCGCAGGCCTCACGACCGCAATCTATCTGTCCCGGTTTCTCAGGAGCTGCGTCGTCTACGACGCGGCGGCGGGACGCGCCGCCTCCATCCCGCGTTCGCACAACCTGCCAGGATTTCCCGGAGGCATTTCCGGCGTCACGTTTCTTGCGCGATTGCAGGCTCAGCTGCACGAATATGGCGGTACGGTCCAAAGCGGTGAGATCGACGCAATCGTCGCGTCAGGCGACCACTTCTCGGCAAGCTGCGAGCTGAACGTCCTGCACGCGCGGACCGTTGTCCTCGCTACCGGTGTCGTCAATAAACGTCCAGAGATGCCCGATGCAATGCATGACATCGGCGTGGCGCGTGGTCTTCTCCGCTACTGCCCGATTTGCGATGGTTATGAGGCTCGGCGGACGAACGTGGCGGTGCTCGGCTGCGACGGCCATGGCGCTGAAGAAGCCGAATTTCTGCGCGCCTATGGCGCCAAGGTCACGCTTCTAGCGGAATGCTCGCTCGACCTCGGACCGACCGAACTTGCCAAGCTGAACCAGCAGGGCATAGATGTCGCCCCCTCGCCCGTCGAGCAGCTGCGTCTTGGTGACTATGTCGAGGTGCGGCTGGCCAATGGCCTTGAGCTACAATTCGACACGCTTTACCCGGCGCTCGGCTCGTCGCCTCGAACGCGGCTCGCCTCTTCGCTGCGGGCGAAGCTCAGCGCAACAGGGTGCGTGCTGACGGACGCCCACCAACAAACCTCGGTTGCTGGCCTCTACGCGGTTGGCGACGTTGTGGAGGGGCTCGATCAGATCAGCGTCGCAACCGGACAAGCAGCGGTCGCTGCGACCGCAATCCATAATTTGTTGCGCAACCGCGACAGCGGATTGGCATCCGCCATCGCCGGGTTGTGTCTCGCTCGCAGCGTACCACCGACGTAGCGCGAGACATTGGCGGTGTGACGAGCGAAGGCCGCGAACGAGTGCAATTGCGGCTCGCATTTCATCTTCCCGACTGCTTCGCGCTGGTCTGTACCCAGACGACACTCGGCTACACAGCCTTTCTCCGTTCAATGATCCCGCACTACGATCCCGGCTCGCACACACACGCGGCGTCGGCGTCCAGACGGTGCGCTTCTAACGGTGCCGAGAGTTACTCGATCTGCCAGAAGGTCAGCGCTGTAGCAGCTCGTCGCATTGCATTTGAACCGCGCGAACACGCGAACGTCTACTGAGCGCCGGCCCCCTCAGAACGCCAAGTGGTTTATTCCGCCATGCATGAAGGTTCCGCCGAGGAACCCCTGGATCGAGATCGCCAGCGTCATCAGGCCAAGCACCACCCAGTACAACGTCCGAGACCGGTCCGGACCCTTGCGGTGGCGCGCTGCCATCCAAGCCAGCGCGACGCCAAACACCGCGATCAATGTGCCGAGCCAGCGATGCGTCATCAGGATGGGGTTGCGGTCGGTCAGGTAGAAGCCACCCGCGAACCAGCCCAGGAACGCCGCCGCGATCGCTCCCAGGGCGCCGACGGCCAGCATTATGTGTGCGACATGCTGATAGTCCCGGTTGCGGCGCCACAACCCGAAAAGCTCCACCCCGAACGCACCGATGAACAGGGCGATGGGAAAATGAATGACCATGGTGTGCAGGCGGCCCAGCCAGCTCACCAGCCGTTCGCCGAAACTCTTGTTCTTGTTGGCGCCTTCCTCGTGCATGCTCCCCATGTCCATGTCGTCGCCGGCGATATCGCGGCCGCCCATGTTCATGTCCACTGTCGACATAGAGCCCATGCCCATGTGGCCATCGCCAGCGTCTGCCCCATCCGCTTTCTGCGTCTCGGCTGCGCTGTTAGCGACTGGCCCGGGACCGGCCCCGAGAGCGTTGTGGTCTTCGTGCGCCGATGCCGCCGTGCTGACTGACATTGCAACCGCAAGAAGTATAGCGAAGGCTCCGCCTCTTTTAACGCCCATCACCCGTCCCCTTGATCTGTGTTCATCTAATTCCGTTTACGCACGCGCCGCCTTCGCCCCTCACCCGCCCGTTGGCTTTTTCTGTGAGACTTTCCGTCTGCTCTTCAAGACGGCTCTGATGGCGGAGCTAAGCTGGCTGCGGCGGCTGATCAGCTGCCGTGGCGACCGAACAGGCGGCGCCCGCCGGAACCGAAGGCAACCACGTCATAGGCCTGCGCCTTGACGCCGGGCACTTCCATTCCCGGCGAGCCGAGCGGCATGCCGCCGACCGCGAGGCCCCGCACACCCTTGGGCCGGGTCGCGAGAGCCCGCTTCATGTCGGCGATCGGCACGTGGCCCTCGAAAGCCATGCCATCGGCGATTGCTGTGTGGCAGGACGAGACGTCCGCAGGAACCCCCGCGCGCTTTTGCAGCGCCGGGCGGTTGGGATCATCGACGACGCGCACCTGGCGCCCGAACTGCCGCTGCACCTGCGCGGCCCACTTGGCGCAACAGCCGCAGCCGGGATCGCGGTGCATGACGATCGGGGTGGCCGCGCTGACGGCAACCGGAACCAACAAGGCTGCGGCAGTAAACGCGGATCGCAAAGCTGTCTTCATGGGAAACTCCTTGGTCGTTCCTCCCGCCCGCTCGTTGTGGGGCGGGAGGAACGAAGGTTATCACTGAGGACGCTTGCCCATCGACTGGAGCATCGCCTGGAGTTCGCCAATGCTCTTGTTTTGCTCGGCAATCGACTTCTCAGCCATTTGCCGGGTCTTTGCATCGGGTGATTGGCGCAGAACGATCTGCGACATGGCAATCGCACCGCGGTGATGCTCGATCATCTTGCGGATCCACGTCTCGCTCGCATTGGCGCCCTTGGCCGCCATCATCTTTTTCTGCATCGCCATCTCGGCGGGCATGAAGGGCGTGTTCATGCCAGGCATGTTGTCGTGGTTCATGCCCTGCATTTTCGAGTGGTCCATGCCTTGCGTCTGCTGCTGAGCCAAAGCTGGACTCGCTGCCATCGCCGCCAGAGCCAGAACTGTAATTGTCTTAAACATTGACTTCTCCTTCTTGGACTCAGTCAACCCAACAAACCCTGATCGGCCTCAAAACCAAGTGCGGACGCCCAGAACGAGGCTGGTCGACGCCGCCCCCTGGCCCTCAGCGCGTGCGAGGCGGGCGGTGTCCCCGAACCTGCGATCGTACGAAATACCCACATAGGGCGCGAACTCGCGCCTGATCTCGTAGCGCAGACGCAGTCCGAGTTCGGCCGCGGACAGGCCGGAGCCGATGCCAATTTCCGGTACGTCCTGCGCGGCGAAGTTGAACTCGGCGCGTGGCTGAAGGATCAGCCGCTGCGTGATCCGCTGATCGTAATAGCCTTCCAGACGCCCGAGCAGGTCGCCCTTATTGGACAGGAACAGCGCGCCCTCGACATCGAAGAAGCCGGGTGCAAGCGTTTCAAAGCCGACCGCCGCATAGACACGCGAAGGGTTGGGCTTGAAGTCGTAGCGGACGCCAAGCTGTATATCGGTGTATGGGCCAATGGCGCGCGAATAAAGCGCCTGCACCTCCGCCGCTTCCAAGCTTCCCCCGATATTCCCTTCGCCCTCGGTCTTGAGCACCAGCCGGTTGATATCACCCCCATACCAGGCACTGCCGTCCCACCGGTAGCCATCGCGACCGTCGCGGATCTGGACTTCAGCCAGATTGAATATGACCTGCGAGAAATTCTGCCCGCCGTGCATCCGCAAATGCTGCTGCGAATGCGCCATGGCGGCGGCAGAGTAGACCTGGTCCGCGGCGCGATCCGTCGGGATCGGTGGCGGCGGAGCGTTGCCGGCAGGCAGGTTGGTGCCGACCATCGCCGCGCCCATTACTGAGGGCATGCCTTCTATGTCGTGTCCCGACATGCCTTGCATCGTGCCCGAGCCCTGGCCCATTCCTTGCATCGACCCATGGTCCATGCCCTGCATAGCACCTGGGTTGGCGGGGTTGGCGCCTGCCACACCTGGCATTGCCGACATGTCGTGCCCGGCACCAGGATTGGGGTTGGCTCCGGGCGTATTCATGCCCGGCATGGCCGACATGTCATGACCGGCGTGAGGATCGGCAACGACCGTTCCAGGGGCCGGAGGCTTGGCGGACCGACTTTCGGCCGGCCTGGCCCCCGAACTCGGCTTCGCGCGCGGTGTCGATCTAGCGGCGGGCTTCACGGACTTCTTGCGCGCGGCGGGCTTGGTCGCTGCTGGCTTCTTAGCGGCGGGCTTTTTCACCGCTGGCGTCTTCGGCGGTGGCATCTTCATGCCGGGCATATTGGAATGGTCCATCTGCGCGACCGCCGGCGTTGCCAGGCCGAGCGCTGCGCCACCGGCGATCAGGAGGAGCTTAGCCCGCATCGCGACTCTCCTCACCCATCGGGCGAACGGTTACGACACGCATCATGCCTGCGGTCATGTGATAGAGATTGTGGCAGTGGAACGCCCAGTCACCGGGCGCATCTGCCGTCACGTCGAAAGTCATCTTGCCTCCGGGCGGCACGTTTACGGTGTGCTTGCGTGGGGCCTGGTCGCCATGGCCCGTTACTAGTTCGAAAAAGTGGCCGTGCAGGTGGATCGGGTGCGGCATCATCGTGTCGTTGATCAATGTCACCCGCGCCCGCTCGTCTTTTCGGAACGGAATGGGGTCCGCTGGATCGCTCAGCTTCTGGCCGTCGAAGCCCCACATGTAGCGCTCCATGTTCCCCGTCAGGTGAATTTCCAACTGGCGCGATGGCGCACGCACGTCCGGGTTGCGATCCAGCGCAACGAGATCCCGATAGGTGAGCACGCGATGATCGACGTCCTCCAGCCCCTGTGGCGGCTCGCTTGTGCGGTCCTTCGGCATCGGCGAGATGGTCTGCACCCCCGGCCCCATCTTGACGCCGGGCGCGTTCTTCGGGTTGCGCATGTTCATGTCCATGCTCATGCCCCCGGAGCCGTGATCCATTCCGGCCATTCCACCGGCCTGCCCTGCACCGCCTTGCATGGCGCCGTGGTCCATCCCCGCCATGCCGCCGCTGCCCGTCTGGCTTGGGGTTATGCCCGACGCGCCGGCACCCATCTGGCTGTGGTCCATTCCCGCCATCGCGCCGGAGGTCATTTGGCCATGACCCATGCCGGCCATGCCCGCCATGCCGGACGCAACCGCGACCGCTCCGTGGTCAGTCGGCCCCTTCCAGCCGGTTAGCTTCCACAGGTTACGCGATGCGTTCTGCTGGACCGTGGGGTCGAGGCCGCGCTTTGCCACCGGGTTCTCGTCGGACATCCCGGACATGCCCTCCATGCTTCCCATGTCCATGCCCATGTCGGTCATAGTCAGCAGGGTGCGCGGACGCAGCGGCGGGACTGGGGCGATCATGCCCTCGCGCGGTGCAAGGGTCGCGCGCCCCATGCCGGAACGGTCGATCGCTTCGGACACGAAGCTGTAGGCGCGGTCGCCAGGCGTCACGATCACGTCGAACGTCTCTGCAACCCCGATCTGGAACTCGTCCACGGCGACGGGCCGGACGTTCTGGCCGTCGGCCTGCACCACCGTCATCGGCAGGTCAGGGATGCGGACGTTGAAGTTGGTCTGCGCCGCGGCGTTGACGATGCGTAGCCGAACCCGCTCGCCTGGCTGGAAGAGACCCGTCCAGTTGTCATAAGGCCCGAAGCCATTGACCAGGAAGGTGTAGGTAGACCCCGTGACATCCGCAATATCGGCCGGGTCCATCCGCATCTGCCCCCACTTTAGGCGATCCTTGAGGGGCATTTCACGGCCGGCGAGCAGCCCGCTCAGCGTCGGGCGCTGATAGTTGAAATAGGCGCCACCCATCTGCTTGAGCTTGCGGAAGATCTCCTCGCCGGTCATCTGGCTATGGTCGGACAGCACGATCACATGCTCGCGGTCGAATGCGATCGGGTCGGGCCCCGCGGGATCGATCACAATGGGGCCGTAGAGCCCGTCCTGCTCCTGCTCGCCCGAGTGGCTGTGGTACCAGTAGGTGCCCGACTGCACGACCGGGAACTCGTACACGAAGGTCGAACGTGCCTTGATGCCGGGGAAGCTGATGCCCGGCACGCCGTCCATTTGGAACGGCAGAATGAGGCCGTGCCAGTGGATCGAGCTATCCTCGTCGAGATTGTTGGTCACCGCGAGCCGGACCTTCTGGCCTTCCTTGAGGCGGACGAGTGGCGCCGGGACCGTGCCGTTCACCCCGATCGCGGGCGTCGTGATTCCGTCCATGACCAGCTTCATCCGGTCGATCGTCAGCGCGATGTTTGTGCCCGACACGGTCGGCAGGGGCTTGGCGATGCCGCGCGACACAGCTTGCGCCCAAGCTGGCAGGTGAGCCGACATGGCCAGGGTGCCGCCTAGCATGGCGGTTCCGCGCATCACGTCGCGCCGGTTCAAATTGCGGCTCATGCCGTTCCTTCGCTCCAGTTGAATGCTTGCGGCCGGCGGCGGGGGGGCCGCCGACCTTACCCATCATTACGCTCGAACCGGCCCAACCCCTCATGCGAAGTTGAGAATTTTCGACAATTTTTCACGCGCGCGCCGGAGCCGCGTCTCCACGGCCTTGCCGCTGATCCCCAGCGCGGCCGCAGTCTCCGCTTGGGACAACCCTTCCACGGTCCGTAGCAAGAGCGTCTCCTTGAGCGTGGCCGGCAGCTCGGACACCGCGCGCGAAAGCCGAGCAAGCTTGGCACGGTCGAAGGTGACGGCGTCGGCACCTGGCGCCTCGTCCCGCTCACCCTCGATCGTCTCGGGCGGCAGCGAAGAGGCGAACGATAATATCTGGCGTATGCGCCGCCGCCGATGCCAGTCGCGGCTCTTGTTGATCGCCACGCGGGTCAGCCACGCAGAGAGCGGCCGATCTCCGTCATACTCTCGCAAGTTCTGAAAGGCGGCCACGAAGCATTCCTGAGTGAGGTCAAGCGCCTCTTCGGCGTCGCCGATATGCGAGCGGATCAGGCGGTAGACCGGTCT
>NZ_MEFG01000063.1 GCF_001724715.1 Sphingomonas sp. SCN 67-18 | reverse complement strand
GAGGCCGGGAGGGCCAGGGCCTTGAGCCGCTCGCGCAGATCAAGCGCAATTTCGTGGCTGGAGCGGCTGCGCTCGCCCTTGGGCAGCAGCGTCACCATGACATCGCCCTGCTCCGGCTGCGCGCGCAGGAAGTAATGGCGGACGAGCCCGTTAAAATTGAACGGCGCCGAAGTGCCGACATAGGCTTCCATGGCGCTCGCCTCGGGCAACTGACGCACTGTGGCAGCAACGCTCTCCAGCACCCGGCTGGTGTTTTCGAGCGCGGTGCCCTCGGGCATGTCGACAACCACTTGCAGTTCCGACTTGTTGTCGAAGGGCAGCAGCTTCACCGTCACGGCCTTGAAGTAGAACATCGAGCAGGCGAGGAGCGTCGCCACCCCGACCCCGATCAGGAAGTTGCGGGCCGACTTGCGGGTGTCGATCACGCGATGGGCGATGCGGGCGTAGAGCCGGCCCAGCCGGCCGCCGCTCTCGTCATGTCCATGGCCGTGGCCGTGGGCGAGGGTCTTCCGCGCGAAGCGGACCATCAGCCACGGCGCAATGACCACGGCGACGAAGAAGGAGAAGATCATCGCCGCCGAGGCGTTGACCGGGATCGGGGCCATGTAGGGGCCCATCAGCCCCGAGACGAACAGCATCGGCAGCAGGGCGGCGACCACGGTCAGGGTCGCCACCACGGTCGGGTTGCCGACCTCGGCCACGGCCTCGACCGCCGCCTGGGTGCGGCTGCGCCCGTCGTTCATCGCCCAGTGGCGGGCGATGTTCTCGATCATGACGATCGCATCGTCCACGAGGATGCCGATGGAGAAGATGAGCGCGAACAGGCTGACCCGGTTGATCGTGTAGCCCATCAGGTTCGAGGCGAACATGGTGAGCAGGATCGTGGTCGGGATCACCACGGCGGTGACGCCGGCCTCGCGCCAGCCGATGGCGAAGCCGATCAGGACCACGATCGAGACGGTGGCGAGCCCCAGGTGGAACAGGAGTTCGTTGGCCTTCTCGTTCGCCGTCTCGCCATAGTTGCGGGTGACGGCGACGGTGACGTCGTCGGGGATCAGCTTGCCGTGGAGGCTTTCGACGCGTTCGAGGATGGCCTCGGACACCACGACCGCATTGGCGCCGGCGCGCTTGGCGAACGCTATGCTGACGGCGGGTGCGGAGTCCCACTTGCCGTTTTCCGCCTTGGTCCAGCGCCAGGCTCGCGCCTGGTCCTCGCGAGGCCCCTGGGTGACCGTCGCGACGTCGCGCAGATAGACGGGCGCGCCGGCGCCGCTGCGCACGGTCAGAAGCCCGACCTCCTGCGCCGACGACAAGGTCCGGCCCGCGGTGACGCCGACCGCCTTGCCGTCCTCGCGGATATGGCCGAGCGGAAAGCTGCGGTTGGCCTGGCTCGCCGCCTCGATCACATTGCCCAACGGCACGCCGTATTGGCGCAGCCTTGCCGGATCGGGCGCGATGCGGATCTCCTCCGGGCGGCCGCCGACGAGGAAGGTGAGGCCCACATCGTCGACCTTGGCGATCTCGGTGCGCAGCTTCGAGGCCAGGTCGTAGAGGCTGGCGTCGTTCCATTGGCCTGCGGCGCCCGGCTTGGGGGTGAGGGTCAGGACGACGGCGGGCACGTCGTTGATGCCCCGCACCGTCACCTTGGGGTCGGGGATCCCGACCGGCTTCCTGTCCCAGTTGGCGCGCAGCTTCTCCTCGATGCGGATGGCCGCATCCTCGGGGTTCGACCCGACGAGGAAGCGGGCCGTGACCATCACGCCGTCGTCCTGGGCCTGGGTGTAGACGTGCTCCACCCCGTCGACGCTCTTGACGATCGTCTCCAGAGGGATGCCGACCAGCTCGGTCGCGTCGGCGGCGGAGAAGCCGGGGGCCATCACCTGGATGTCCACCATCGGCACGCTGATCTGCGGTTCTTCCTCCCGAGGGATGGAGATCAGCGCCAGCAAGCCGACCGCTATCGCGGCGAGCAGGAACAGCGGCGTCAGGGGTGATGCGATGGTGGCTTTGGTGAGGCGACCGGAGATGCCGAGGTTCATTGGCCGGCCGTCCCTGCAGGCCTTGCGGGCGCCCACAGGGCGTCGCCGGGCGACACGCCGCTCAGGATCTCGACCATGCCAGGATCGTCGGTGGGCGCGATCTGCACCGGAACCATGCTCAGACGCTTGCCGTCGGCCACCACCTGG
Organism: Sphingomonas sp. SCN 67-18; assembly: GCF_001724715.1. GTDB lineage: Bacteria > Pseudomonadota > Alphaproteobacteria > Sphingomonadales > Sphingomonadaceae > SCN-67-18. The sequence continues at coordinate 5,304 of NZ_MEFG01000063.1, read as the reverse complement.
ACCTGATCTATGCCGTAGCGCGTGGTGACGAAGGTCTTGGGCGCCACCAGCGCCTTGCGCGTTCCGATCTCGATGGAAGCGCTTACGCGGCGGCCGACGAACTGGGCGCTGAGGCCGGGCAGAGTCGCATCGACGCGCACCTGACCGCCGGTGATCCCAGGATAGACCTGCGTCACGCTGCCCTGAGACGAGCTCGAAGGCATGTTCGCTTCGTTGACGATCACGCGCGCGCCGGGCCGCACCTGTCCGGCGACCGATTCCGGCAGCATCAGGCGCAGGATCGGCGGGCCCGCGGTGACGGTGGCGATCGACATGCCCGGCGCGACGACCGAGCCTGCCGGAATGTCCGCCCGAAGCACGCGCCCGGTCGCCGGGGCCAGGACCGCGCCTTGCTCGGCCACGCTGGCGCTGGCGCCCTGCTGGGCGCGCGCGGCGGCGACCTGGGCATTGGCCGCATGCGCGGCGGCCACGGCCTGGTCGAGTCGCGCCTTGGCGTAGACGCCGTTGTCGTAAAGGTCCCGGATGCGTGCGAGGTCGGCGTCGGCGCGTGCGGCCTCGGCCTGGGCGGCGGCGACCTGGGCGCCATAGGCGCGCGTCTCGAAGCCTAGGCGGGAATCAACGATCAGGCCGATCTTCTGGCCCTTTCGCACCTCGTCGCCCGCGCGCACCGAGAGGGATGCCAGCACGCCAGGAATGCGGGCCAGCGCCTCGGCCTGGTCGCGCGTGGCGATCTCCGCGCCGACCACCTTCAGGTCGGCGATCTCCTTTGGCGCCAGACGCAGGATGTCGCCCGCCGGCAGGGGCGGCGCCGGCGGCTCGCGCTCCGGTTCACCCCCGCAGGCCGATAGCGCCAGCAGGGCGCCCGCCAACCAGAACCACTTGGCCATGCCGTTCACCGCCCGCCTGTCCGCGCCGCTTAACCGCTGATCACCGGAAGCCCGGCGTCCCGCCATGCGCCGATCCCGCCGGCGAGGTGGGTGTCGATGGCGCTCTGGGCCCGGGCGCATTGGTCGAGCGCCTGCCCCGACCGCTTTCCGCCCGCGCATTGCAGAACCACGGTCTTCCCCTGCGGATCGGGAAGGTCGGCCGGCGAAAAGCGCGACAGCGGCATATTCACGGCCCCGGCGATGTGGCCGTTCGCGAACTCATCCGGCTCACGCACGTCGATCAGAAGCGCTGCGCCGCCCTCCAGCATGGACTGCAGTTCGCGCGCGCCGATCTCGCGGTGGCCGCCGGTTTTCTTCGATCCGAACATGGGAGCCTCTTAAGTTTGTAGATTGCTTATAATATGTAATCGTCATATATAGTCAACGCGACCGCAAGGCGGAAGGGAGCGCAACATGGGCAAGCCGTTGATCGTCGTGCTGGGGGCCGGTCTCGGCGGCGCGACCGCGTCCTTTGAGATCAAGGCCGCCGTCAAGGATCGCGCCGATGTGATGGTTGTGTCGGACTCGGATGCCTATAGTTTTGTGCCATCCAACCCTTGGGTGGCGGTTCGCTGGCGCGAGCCCGAAGCCATCCAGGTCCACCTCCCCCCGGTGTTCGCGAAGAAGAAGATCGGCTTCACCTCGGTGGGCGCAAAGCGTCTCCATGCCGGCGAGAAGCGGCTGGAGCTCAATGACGGCGCCTCTATCAGTTACGATTATCTTGTAATCGCGACGGGCCCGGACCTCGCCTTCGACGAGATCGAAGGGCTCGGGCCGCAAGGGCACACCGTCTCAGTCTGCCAGACCTCTCACGCCGCCGCCGCGGCCGACGCCTTCGACGCCTTCGTGGAGCAGCCGGGCCCGATCGTCGTCGGCGCGGTGCAGGGCGCGTCCTGCTACGGGCCGGCTTACGAGTTCGCCCTGATCCTCGACACCGAGCTGCGCAAGCGCAAGATCCGCGACCGCGTGCCGATGACCTTCGTCACCGCCGAGCCCTATATCGGCCATCTGGGCCTCGATGGGGTCGGGGACACCAAGGGCTTGCTCGAAAGCGAGCTGCGCGACCGTCACATCAAATGGATCACCAATGCGCGCGTCGCCAAGGTCGAGGCCGGCCTGATGCACGTCGAGGAGGTGGGCGAGGACGGCGCCGTGAAGAAGACGCACGATCTGCCGTTCGGCTATTCGATGATGCTTCCGGCCTTTCGGGGCGTTCCCGCGGTTCGGAACATCGAGGGACTGACCAATCCCCGCGGCTTCATCATTGTCGACAAGCATCAGCGCAATCTGGCCTTCCCGGAGATCTTCGCCCTGGGCGTCTGCGTCGCCATCGCGCCGACCGGGCCCACGCCGGTTCCGGTTGGCGTGCCGAAGACGGGCTTCATGATCGAATCCATGTCGACGGCGATCGCCGCCAATCTCGTCGCCGTCCTCGAGGAGAAGGAGCCGACCGCTGAAGCGACCTGGAACGCGGTCTGCCTGGCCGACTTCGGGGACGGGGGCGTCGCCTTCGTGGCCCAGCCCCAGATTCCGCCGCGCAACGTCAATTGGGCGTCCAGCGGCAAGTGGGTCCATCTGGCGAAGGTCGGCTTCGAAAAATACTTCCTGCGCAAGGTCCGCAAGGGCGAGAGCGAGCCCTTCTACGAGAAGCTGGCGCTCCACGTCATGGGCATCCGCAAGCTGCGCTTCTGATCTTCAAATCCTTGAATGAAGGAATGAAACGATGACTCTCGACCGCGCCGTCATGGTGTTCGCCGGCTGTGTCGTGCTGCTGGGCGTCGTCCTGTCGCTCACCGTGCATCCGTGGTGGATCGCCCTGACCGTCTTCGCCGGCCTGAACATGATCCAGGCCAGCTTCACCGGCTTCTGCCCGGCCGCGATGGTGTTCAAGTCGCTGGGGGTTCGCCCGGGCGCGGCCTTCAAATGAGGCTCAAGTGGTCGCTGATCGCCTGCCTCCTCGTGGGCGTCGCCGCGCCCGCCCATGCGACCACCCTGGAAGACGCGATCGCGGCCGCCCTGCGGCACGCCCCGGAAATCCAGGCGGCGCAAGCCGACGCCGATGCCGCCGAGGCCCGGATCGGAGAGGCGAGGGGGCAAGGCCTGCCCAGCGTCGCTCTGACCGGAACGGTCGGGGCCGGGCGGCTCGATCCGCTGGGCTATTTCGGGCTTCAGGCGGCGAACGTCTCCCCCCGCGCCGCCCAGCTTACGATCGAGCAGCCCCTCTTCGCGGGCGGCAGGATCAGCTCTGCAATCGCCCAAGCCCGGGCGGGAAGCGCGGCGGCCCGCGCCGGCGAAGGCTCGACCCGCAGCCAGGTCGTCCTCGCGACGGTGCAAGCCTATGGCGATGTGCTGACCGCGCACCGCACGACCTCGCTCTACGAGCAGATGGTCGCTCATATGCAGGAGATACGCCGTCAGGCCCAGCTCCGCTTCAGGGCCGGGGACAGCCCAAGCACCGATATCGCCCAGGCCGAGGCGCGGCTGGCGGAAGCCCAGGCCGGTCTCGAACTCGCCCGCGGGGGCGCCGTCTCAGCCGAGGCGAGATTCATGAACCTGACGGGCCTGGGGCCGCGGGATCTGCAACCCCTGCCGCCAAGCCCGCCTGGGCCGGCGACCATCGAAGAGGCGTTGGACATTGCGCGGGCGAAGAACCCTGGCCTGGCCCAGGGCGAAGCTGTGCTGGCCGCCGCGCGCGCGGCGGCTCGAGGCGCACGCGCCGAGCGCCTGCCGATGGTCGGCGCCTTCGCCGAGGGCTCCACGGTGCGCGACCAGTTCTTCCCCGACTATCGCGCGGACGGCGTGACCGTCGGCGTGCGCGGGCGCTGGCAGGTGTTCGCAGGCGGACGCATTGCCGCAAGGATCGCGGAATCCGACAGCGCGGTGAGGGCGGCCGAGGCGCGTCTGCGCGCGGCCCGCGCCGCTGTCGACGAGCAGACGATCGGCGCCTTTCAGGGCGTTCGCTCGGCCGCCATGGTCGAAGCGGCCGCCACCCGCCAGGCCCTTGCCGCCGCCCAGGCGCGCGACGGTGTCCGCCATGAAGTTCGCGTCGGCATGAAGCCGCAACTCGACCTGCTCGACGCCGAGCGTGAAGCGACCGCCGCCGCGGTGAACGAGGCCAAGGCTCGAAGCGATCGCATCGTCGCGGCCTATCGGCTGCTCGCCCTGCTCGGGACCTGAGAGCCGGCCCACGCCCGGCGGATGCGGGCTGCGACCTCAGCCTGCGCAATCCCTCTCGCCAACACGAAACGGTGGCGCAGCCACCTGAAGGAGACACGCCTATGTCCGTGGACATGATCAAGGAAATCAACGACGCCATCGGCGCGCACGGAGCCTGGAAGCTCAAGCTGCGCACGGCGATCATGATGGGACGGAGCGACACCGAGCCGGCGACCGTGCGCTGCGACGACCGATGCGCCTTGGGACGCTGGCTCTATGGAGCCTCGCTCGACGCGCAGACCAGGGCGGGGAAGCCCTACCAGGTCGTTCGCCGGTTGCACGCCGAGTTCCACCAGAGCGCCGCGACGGTGCTGGAGGACGCGCTCGCGGGCCGCAAGGATCAGGCAGGCCAGCGCCTCGAAGGCGAGTTCAAGGAACGCTCGGAGAAACTGGTCCGTGCGCTGACGAAGTGGAAGGGCGAACTGCTCAGCTCCGCCAGCCTGGGGATCGGAGGGTGAGTGGAGGCTGGGCGCAGCCCACGTCCAGTTATCCGCCCGCCCCAGGCACGCTCGTGGGACGAGGCAGGGCTAGTCCGGCCTGCAGGAGCAGTCCTCTGAACCACGCGTGCGCCGGGTCGCGTTCGACGGCGCGGCCCCAGTAGGCCGTCAGGTTGATCGGTGAGAGCGGAAGGGGGCTTCGAGAATGTCGATCTCGTGGCTGCGCTGGAAGCGCTCGGCGAGGCGGCGCTGGATCAGGGCCAGGGCGGACGAGGCCTCGACGATGCCGGGCAGGCTCAGGAACTGCTGGACCATGACCAGGTCGTGCTGCTGCACGCCGATCTGGCGGAAGTTCACGTCCTGATGGGTGGCGGTGTTCTTGGGCGACATCTTGAAGCGCGCATGGCCGCTGGCCTCATAGATCTCGCGTGTCAGCGGCCCGGTGAAGCTCCGATGTCGGCGCGAGGCGATGATCACCATGTCGTCTTCGAAGAGCAGGGCCGATGAGATGTCGCGCCCGATCCCCTCGGCGGTGCCGTCGGGGATCGCCACCACATCGACCGTGCCGCGGACGATCTGAGACTGGAGGTCGGTGGGGACGTCGACGAAAAAGACCGAGGCGTTGGGTGTCCGGCGTCAGCGCCGATGAGACAGATTGAGGGTGCCGCATTTAGGAGGGTTTTGGTCTCGTCGTAGTGACGAAGGAACGAAGATGAGACCAAAAC
>NZ_MEFG01000062.1 GCF_001724715.1 Sphingomonas sp. SCN 67-18 | reverse complement strand
CACGAAGCGGTCGGGATAGACCCGCAGACTGACCGGCCGGTTGGCGAACGACGCCGGCACGCTGTAGCGGTTGCGGTCCAGATGGACGAGGCAAGTTGGGGATACCCGCTTGCCATACTCGACGAAGCCGTCGAACGGCCGACCCATCGGCATCAGGCTCGCCACCTCATCTCTCCAGGCATCGGCGACCGAGCCCAGCTCGATCCCATGCGGGATATCCTGCCACAGCGCCTTGCAGCGCTCCTCCAGCCAGAGGTTGAGCGCCGCCAGGCTCTCGACCTGTGGCACCGGCTGCCACAGCCGATGACGGGCATCCTGGACGTTCTTCTCGACCTGCCCCTTCTCCCAACCCGCGGCCGGATTACAGAACTCGGCCTCGAACAGATAATGACTGACCATGGTCAGGAAGCGGGCGTTGACGGTCCGGTCCTTGCCACGCCCGACCTTGTCGACCGCGGTGCGCATGTTGTCGTAGATGCCCCGGCGCGGCACGCCGCCCAGCATGCGGAACGCGTGATTATGGGCATCGAACAGCATCTCGTGGGTCTGAAGGAGATAGGCCCGCACGAAGAAGGCCCGGCTATAGCTGAGCTTGAAGTGCGCCACCTGCAGCTTGGTGCGCAACCCATCGATGATCGCCCAGTCCTCGCTCCAGTCGAACTGGAACGCCTCGCCCGGCGCGAACGACAATGGCACGAAGGTGCCCCGGCCACTCATCTGCTGCTGGCGGCGATAATCATCGCGCCAACTCCGGGCGAAGGCGGCCACGCGTTCATAGGAACCATCGAAGCCCAGGCTGACCAGATCGGCATGCAGCTGCTTGATCGTGCGCTTCTGCTTGCGCGGCCGGCCCAGCTCACGCCTCAGCCAAGCGGTCAGACGCTCAACAAACGGGTCCAACTTGCTTGGACGCTCAGGCGTCTTGAACCGCGGCTCCACGGTGCCAGACCGCAGATACTTACGAACGGTGTTGCGAGATAAACCGGTGCGCTTGGCGATCTCCCGGATCGATAGATGATCACGGTAATGCCAGCGCCGGATGACGCTCAATAATGCCATGTCCAACACTCCATGGTCCCCCGCTCGTCACAGCCAGGGACGGGTTCAAACATGGGTCACTTCTCAATGAAAATTACACGCTCCCCCGGGTCACTTCTCAGCAGCAATTGAGTAGCCCCTAGATTTCTGGGCGCCTTCTATCCTAATTTTGAGGACAGGAGACGACGATGGGGAAGCCCAGTTTCAGCGATGAGTTCAAGCGAGATGCGGTGGCCCAGATTACCGAACGTGGGTAGGCGCTCAGATGGCCTGCTTCAGACGCTGATATGCGGTGCGTAGTTCATTGCCGAGGCCTTGCAGGGCTGCCTTGATGTCTTCACCGCTCTTGTGAAGACCAGCCTCCGCGACAAAGCGGCTCCACTTGGCCTCGATCTCTTCCCACTCTTGCTTTGTTTCCATGCTCCCGAGGTGGATCTGAACCTTGGCTTCGTCCCTGAGCTTGGCGAGATCCGCCTTCAGGTCATCAAGCGCGCTCATGTCATTTCTCCCTGGCCGACAAAACATCTCAGCGTCATTCCACTACCGAACGAGGACAACGAACGCGCTACGTAATGCACCGGATGATGCCGACGAGCTCGAGGCCGGCGCGGGAAATCCGGAGCAGGACGTCTTCCGCTTCTGGATGGTGTGGCGGCAGGCGGAAACGCTGGGTGGACACGTCCGCAAGGGCCAGACTGGCGCGCCCGCGGTCTATTATTTTTCGTTCAAGAAGTGCGAGGTGCATCCCGAAACGGGCAGATAAGTGAAGCGGAGCATTCGCTTCGCGCACCGAACAATAGTTGTCCTCGACATGCATGCCGATCGCCGCATTGGCGATCATCCGACGGGTCGGCCGGTTCTCCATATCCAGCGCCGCATCCCGCAGCGTTATGTCGAGATCGAACAGGTGTCGGATGCTGGGCGTCGTCATGGCAAATCTCCTACTCATTAGAACGTAACGTGAACATGCGCGACCGTCAATTGTCCGCGTGCTTCCGTTGCGAGCGGAGCGCGCATCATGCCCATCAACGTCATCGTCGGCCTTCCGCACCTGAACGATGGGCCGATCCTTCAGCGGGCACGCGCGCTTGGCCGGACCGCGCTCATCTCGGCGAACGCGCTTTCACGTTGGTCCGAAAAGCGCGGCTGGCGGGAATGGACCGGATGGCGCCTGGGGCAACTCCAGAATGCACGGGGTTTGTCCGGCCTCTGCCTGGACTCCGCAGGCTTCGTCGCGACTGCGCGCTATGGTGGCTTCCCGTGGTCCCTGTCGGACTATGTATCGCTCGCGGCGGCCTATCCATTCCAATGGTGGGCAAGTGCCGATTACTGCGTCGAGGCTGAGATCGCGCGAGATCGCGACGAAGTCTTCGACCGCCTGTCGCGCACCATCCGCGCCAATCGCGACTGCCGCATCCTGGGCGAGGATGCCGGAATAGCCGACAGACTGATGCCTGTGATCCAGGGCCGGCGACCATCCGACTATGAGCGCTGTGTCGATGCGCTCTGGGGTTCGCTCCGCCCCGGCGCATTGATCGGTGTCGGAAGCATGTGCCGGCGCGATATTCACGGACCGGAAGGCCTGATCGCGGTCATCGACCATCTCGATCAGATTCTTCCGGCCGGTGTTCTGCTCCACGCATTCGGCGTCAAGGGCACGGCACTGCCCTTCCTTCTGCCTTTCGCACACCGGGTCGCGTCGATCGACAGCCAGGCCTATGGCGTCGGTGCGCGTCGGGCAGCCCTGAAGGCGGGGATCTCCAAGACCGATCGCGTCGTGGCCGATTACATGGAGCAATGGCTCGCCGGTCAGTACCACCGACTAACCGAGCGGCCGCGCCGCCTTCCGCAGCAACGGCCTGCTGACGCAGATCCTCCGCCGATCGATCCCTGGGAGGCCGCAATCGCGCAGGCCCGTACCGAAATCCGCGATCTCATCGAGTCCGGCGATCTTTTAGGTCCGGTCCTCTGATCTGTCTCATTAGGAACGGATGCGGAGAGGGATCAGGCCGACCGCCGCGCTAACCCAAAGAGCTGGCGGTGGTCGGCCTGATCCCTCGCTTGGCGAGGCGCTCGACTTAAGCGATCGACTGCGATGCCAGATCGGGGGCGGCATCCTGCTTTGCCGCCTCCGCCTTCCGCTCCGAATAGCGGTCGACGAGCTGCACGGCGTGCCCACGGGTGAGCACGGTAAAGCTCACCAGCTCCTCCATCACATCGACGATGCGGTCATAGTAACTGGAGGGCTTCATGCGACCGGCTTCGTCGAACTCCTTGTAGGCCATCGCCACGCTTGACTGGTTGGGGATGGTGAACATCCGCATCCAGCGGCCGAGCAGCCGGAGCGTGTTGACCGCGTTGAACGACTGCGATCCGCCCGACACCTGCATCACCGCCAGCGTGCGGCCCTGGGTCGGGCGCATCCCCTTCATCTCCAGCGGCAGATGGTCGATCTGCGCTTTCATGATACCGGTGATCTGGCCGTGACGCTCCGGGCTGCACCACACCATGCCCTCCGACCACATGGCATGGTCGCGCAGTTCATGGACGGCGGGATGATCGTCGCCCTTCACCTGATCGGGCAACGGCAGGTCGGTCGGATCGAAGATGCGCGTCTCCGCCCCGAAGAACTGGAGCAACCGTGCCGCCTCCTCGACTGCGAAACGCGAGAAGGACCGTTCGCGCAATGAACCATAGAGCAGCAGGATACGCGGCGGTGGATCGCCCGCACCAAGCCCGAACGCGGGCCGCTCATGGACATAGCGGAGATCGAGCGCCGGCAGATGATCCGGGTCGGTCAACTCGCTGATACGGGTCAAGCAGCGGCTCCCTTCTCATACCAGCCGCGTGTCCGCTTCACGATCGCCACGACCGACAGCATCACCGGCACCTCGACCAGCACGCCAACCACCGTGGCGAGCGCGGCGCCGGACTTGAGGCCGAACAGGCTTATTGCGGCGGCCACCGCCAGCTCGAAGAAATTGGACGCGCCGATCAGCGCGGCGGGCGCCGCCACGCACCATGCGACGCCAAAACGGCGGCTCAGCCAATAGGCCAGCCCGGCATTGAAATAGACCTGTACCAGAATCGGCACGGCGATGAGCGCGATCACAAAGGGCTGCGCGACGATTGCCTCGCCCTGGAAGCCGAACAGCAACATCAGCGTCGCCAGCAGGGCGGTGAGCGACACCGGCCCGAGCCGGGCCAGCAGCCGGTCAAGCGCGGCCTGTCCGCCTGATGCCAGCACGGCGCGACGGACGAGCTGCGCGACGATCACCGGCACGACAATGTAGAGGCCGACCGAGAGCAACAGCGTATCCCACGGCACCGTCACCGAGGCGACGCCGAGCAGCAGCCCGACCAGCGGTGCGAAGGCGAACACCATGATGAGGTCGTTCAGCGCCACCTGGCTCAACGTGTAATTGGGTTCGCCGTCGCAGAGGTTCGACCACACGAACACCATTGCCGTGCAGGGCGCAGCCGCCAGCAGGATCAGCCCGGCGATATAGGACGGCGCTTCGCCCGCCGGCAGCAACGGCGCGAACATCCAGCCCAGGAACAGCGTGCCGAGCAGCGCCATCGAGAAAGGCTTGACCGCCCAATTGATGAACAGCGTGACACCGACGCCCTTCCAATGCTGGCGCACCGATCCCAGCGCGCCGAAGTCGATCTTGAGCAGCATCGGCACGATCATCAGCCAGATCAGCACCGCGACGACGAGATTGACCCGCGCCACCTCGGCGGAGGCAATCGCGCCGAACAGGCCGGGCAACATATGGCCGAGCGCGATCCCAGCAACGATGCAGAGCGCCACCCACAGGGTCAGATAGCGCTCGAAGAAGGAGATGCCGGGACGAGCCGGCGTGGCGTCGAGAACGGTCGCCATGCCTCAGATCACCCGCGCGCCGGCCGCATCGACGACCTGTTGGCCGTCCTCCTTGGCGAATGCGCCCTGTTGCGGTGCGGGTAGCAGGTCCAGTACCGCCTCCGAAGGGCGACACAGTTTCACGCCGAGCGGCGAGACGACCAGCGGCCGGTTGATGAGGATCGGGTGTGCCATCATTGCGTCGATCAGGGCTTCATCTGACAGCGAGGGATCGCCCAGGCCTAGTTCGGCATAGGGCGTGCCCTTCTCGCGCAGCAGCTCGCGCGGCGTGATCCCGGCGCGCGCGATGAGCTGGACCAGCAATGGCCGCGACGGTGGGGTCTTCAGATATTCGATGACATGCGGCTCGATCCCGGCATTGCGGATCAGGCCCACCACGTTGCGCGACGTGCCGCACTCCGGGTTGTGATAGACGATGATGTCGGTCACGCCGCATCTCCCCGGCGAGTGGTCGAGCCTTCGGTATGGCCGATCTCGCGCAGCTTGGCGGTCAGCGCCGTGGCTTCGAGCTTGTCGATCGGCAGCGAGATGAACAGCCGGATACGGTTTTCCAGATAGTTCAGCGCCATCACGAAAGCGCGTTCGCGCTCTATGTCACCGCCCTGGACATGGCTTGGATCTTCGATGCCCCAATGGGCCGTCATTGGATGGCCGGGCCATACCGGGCAGACTTCACCGGCTGCGTCGTCGCAGACGGTGAACACGAAATCCATGACCGGCGCACCGGGCCGGGAAAACTCCTCCCAGCTTTTCGAGCGCAGGCCCTCGGTCGGATAGTCGAGCCGTTCCAGCAGTGCGAGCGCGTCGGGGTTAACCGCGCCCTTGGGATAGCTCCCGGCCGAGAAGGCATGGAAGCGACCTTGGCCGAGCTTGTTCATGGCGCTCTCGGCGAGGATCGAGCGTGCCGAATTGCCGGTGCAGAGGAACAGGACGTTGAACACGCGATCGGTGGACATGGCAGTCTCCGTCAGCAGCAGGGGACGAGTTCGGCGACGAGCGGTGCACACAGTTCCGGTTTTCCGGCGCAGCAGTCCTTCACCAGAAAGAGGGTCAGCGCGCGCAGCGCATCGAGGTCGGCGCAGTAGATGATCGACCGGCTTTGCCGCTCGGACTTCAGCAGGCCCGCGCGCGTCAACGCGGCGAGGTGCGCGGACATCGTGTTCTGAGGAACGTCGAGCGCTTTTGCGATCTCGCCGGCGGGCAATCCTTCGGGCTCGTGGCGCACCAGCAACCGAAATGCGTCAAGGCGTGTGCCCTGCGCGAGAGCGGCCAGGGCCGTGATAGCCGAATCAGTATCCATATATCCGAGATAGTGGATATATGGATGAATTGGAACAGGCGTCGTGTCGCCCGGCCCAAAAAGTGCTCGCTCAGCCGACTGTCCGAACTGGAAAGGCCGGGCTGATGCTAGAATAACCGCCCTGATCCCGCGTGCGTGAGGCGGAGGTGTGATCCATGGTGACGATCATCCGTGCCGTTCCAGGTGAGCCCGGCATTCCCGCCGGGTTCCCCATCCTGTTCGACGCGAACATGGCCATCATCGAGCCGGCCTTTGCCTATCTGCTCGAACATGCCGAGGTTCATGGCCACTCCCAGGCCTCGGAGACGGTACGGACCTATGGCGAGCACCTGTATGAGTGGTTCGATGCGCTCGAGCAGTCCAACATCAAATGGGATGTCGCTGACGAGCATATACTCGCAGCTTATCGATCCCGAATGCTCGAAGGGCCGAGCCAGCATACCGGGCGGCCGTTTGCCCGCTCCACCATCAATGCCCGGGTTGCCACCGTCTATCGCTTCTATTCCTGGGCCCTCGATCACGACTTCATCCGGCATCGCGCGTTCCCGCGACCGTTGCAGACACGGCAGGGCAGGGGACCGCGTGTTGGGCCACAGATCAGACGCCGTTCGACCGGGAGCCTCACGGTCTCGGTCCCGGAGCAACTGCCACGACCAATGCGCCCCGATGAGCTGGCAAGGCTGTTCGCGCAGCTTGCGCCGACCGCGCGCCTTGCAGGGGAGTGGGCGCTGTGCGCAGGCCTTCGACGCAAGGAACTATGTGCTCTGGCGGTCGATCAGATACCGGATAGCTGGTCGCTTCACCCGGAAGAGACGCCGCTTGTAGGCGTGCCGCTCAGCATCACCAAGGGCGACCGGCCGCGAACGGTCTATCCGCCGGTTCGCCTGCTTGATCGCACGCACTGGTATATCGGAGAGGACCGGGCCCGGATCGTGCGGCGCGCGCGCAATGCCGATCCCCGCTACAGGGCGCCGCCCAATCTTCTCCTGAATGAACATGGCCGTGCGATGACGCGCAAACGCCTGACGGCGCTTCTGTCCGAGGCGTTCGCGGCCGCTGGGTTGCCCGGCACGCTGCATTCGCTCCGTCACACCTTCGCGATGGTGATGCTCACGCGGCTTCAGATCCAGGCTCGTGCCAATCCGGCGCTGAATCCGCTGAAGATCGTCCAGGTTCTGTTGGGCCATGCCTCGATCGCGACGACCGCCATCTACCTGCGCTGCGTCGAGCTGTACGAACCCGATATCAACGAGAGCCTTGCCTGGCTCTACGGCGAAGCGATCAACGATGCTGGCT
>NZ_MEFG01000061.1 GCF_001724715.1 Sphingomonas sp. SCN 67-18 | reverse complement strand
TTTAGTGTCCTGCCAGCGTGGTATTGACGGTGGCGTCACTACCCCTATATAAGGTCCATCGGCTTTGAGAACGCGGGCTCACGCCCCCCCTCATCGTCTAAGGATATTTAAGGCCCGCTGTAAGGCGGGCCTTTTCTTTTGTCGACAGAATGGGCGAGCCCCCTCCTGAACGACAATCCAAACCTAAGTTCGGATAAACGGGCTGTCCATCTCATCCAGATCCCGCCGCAGCGGTCCCCCAGCCACCATTAGGAGCCGAGAGAACCGGAAATTGCAGAATGGCCGGAATCATGCCGCCAGGCGTTCTTCGTTGGGTGCTACCGTTGGAGCACTATCAGGCCGGGGCGCAAGGAATCTGGCCAGCGCCGCCTTTCTGGAACTGCGATCAAGGGCGTAATGCGTGAACGACAGTTCCGCCCCTTCTATCAGCGCCTGAATGTATCCCGACACGGTATCCGCCGCCATGATCAGCGCGGAGTCGAGCGTATGGACATAGCGGCTGGTGATCGATCCTGACGCATGGCCGAGCAGCGCTGCGATCGTGATCTCCGTGAAGCCGAGATCGTTGGCCATGCTGGCGAAGCTGTGGCGAAGGACATGGGCCGTGACGTCCTCAAGTTCCGTACCCTTGAAGATCTTCTCCCAATGGCGGGGAAAGCTGCCAAACGCCTTGTCGTCGTTCCTCCCCGGAAACGCGTAGGGGCTTATGTCCTCGGCGCCGTCCGAGCGCCGTTCATCAAAATACTCCAGTACCGGAAGGCCGATTGGCCGGACAGACTGTCCTTCCTTGGTGTCGTCGAGGCGGAACGCGCTGCCGGCGCTGTCAATTTCGGACCATCGAATTTCGATGACCTCGCTGCGCCGACAACCCGTCAATGCGAGCATTCGGATGAGTTCGGTGGTCCGCGTATAACGATCGTCTAGGGCGGCGTTTTCCAGAATGCGGCCCAGCGCCCGATATTCATCCTCATTCAACCGGCGGGTCCGCACGGAGTCCTTGGGCTTGCGCACCCCATGCGCCGGATTGATTTCGATGATCCCCAGTTCGTCACGCGCATAGCTGAGTATTCCGCCCAGCAAGCCGACGGTGCGGTTCGCGACGCCGTGGCCACCACGAACGATGGACCTGCCGCGCAGTTTTCCCGTCTTTTCGCTCTGGCGCGTCTTCCCCGCCATGATGTCCTTCATCATGGTGGTCACATCCGCTTTGGTCAGCCGAGTGACCAGCATCTTGCCGATCAGCGGAATGATATGTCGGTTGATACGGCCCAGGTCGGTGGACTTGGTGCTGGTCTTTTTCGGGCGGCCGCCCTTGCCGAGTATCCGACCCTGCTCAAGCTCCTTGATATATAGCTCGCAAAGCTCCTTCACCGCGATCGACTTGCGGGCGCTGTCCATCGCCCGCTTGACCAGCGTGAAGCGACCCGGCTGCTCTCGGATTTCGTAGAACCGAACGGCCCGGTCTCGATCTTCCAGCGCCTTCACGACCGCGTATTTCACCGCAGCCGCGCATCGCATCCCGAACACAATTTCCTCCATTTCGAGCGGTGAGGCGTTCACCCCCCGCGGCCCGATCAGCCGCCATTCTTTCTCGTAGCCCCAAGGCATCGCCTTTCGGAGGAGAACGGCGCCATCCACAGCAGTCCGCGCTGCGCAGTCGCCGTCGAGCATCCGGGCTACGGCGCTCGCCTTGACCATCCGGCTCCCTCCGTAGCGAATGACGTGGAGGTTAGGCAGCGCGTCGGCGGGCACCGAGTAACCGATGCACAGGCCGTTGTGCTGATCGCCATAGTGGCTCCACATGAGCGGGCAGACCGCGCGCTCGGCGAGCGAGACAACGCCGCTGTTGTAGCGCCGGAGAAGCTCCGCTTCGACATATTGGCCGAACAGATACTGCTGGGGATCGGCGATCTCGTAGTCGGGATTGGTCGCCTCGTAGCGGATACGCTCGATGAACTGCTCGGCCGCGCGCCGACTGTGCCGCGCGATATGCTCGACGGTCTTGGGTCCCCGATATTTGATCGTCTTGGCCGCCGCCGCCATCTCGTCTTTGGATCGCTGCTCAACAAGACGCGAGAGGATGGTGGCAAGCTGGTCCGCGCCAAGGTCCGTTTCCAAGGTGGGCTTGGTGTCCAGCGGGTCGTTGAAGCTGCTGGGATCAGCGAAGTAAAGCGTGTCTGAGACCAGCATCTCCAGCGTCAGATTGCTGAAGCTGCGGTACTTGTAGAGTCTATTTGGCGTTTTGGCTGATGCCGCCACGTTGCTCGTCTCCAGTCGTAGTCACTATCGTCACAATTCCGAACGGCAGCATCACCCCAAGGCAACTCAGTGCAGGTCTCTCGATCTGGGCTAAATCTCAGACCCTGCCGAGAATATGTGCTGGACAAGAAAGGGCTGCTGCGCCTCCGCGCGAGTGTGAGCAGTTTCGAACACGCCGGCCTCATCAGGGAGAAATCTCGACTGGCTGAAGTTTGGCTCGCCAACGAACCCCAGTTCGCTCTTCTGAGCGACAATCACTATCGCAACCGCGTTGACCGCGGCATCGACCTGACCGTCGAGGACATAGCCGAGCATCCCGCCATGGCGGACCTGCGCACCATATTGTCGTCTAACAAAACGGAACATGCCCTGGCTTACATACTCGGTGGCCAGCGTGCGGCGTTGGCCCCCGATCATGGCATTGAGGCGCTTGCATTCCAGGCAGAAGTAGATGGCTTCGTTCGGAACCATCGGTGAGAACACGATGTCCATCCGACCTTGCCGCTCACCGGCCGCTGGATCGAGCTCAACCATTTGTATGTCGATGCGAAAAGGCAGCTCGCCGCTGGTTCGATTTCTGCGGAGCGCGCGGCACAGCCCTTCTGTGGTCGGGTCCTCAAGCGCGTCGGGTGCGAGGGGTGGCATATCTCTCCAGGTCGAAAGGACCAAGCGGAGAATCGCCGGCATCTGAGAGTCGATGAAATCCAGCCACGCGGTCGGGTCGCCTCCGAAGCTCATGAATGCGCGCGGGCCGAAATGGTGAGAAGGGTTCCTGCGATCTCATCCGCGTCATTCAGCGCCGCCGACTCCGTCCAAAAGCGGCGCGTGTCCGGCTTGATGACGTAGAGGTGCGGCCCGTCGAAGATTTTCATGCCCCGCACGAAATCGAGTGTGCGCCTTGTGCCTGGTAGGGCCTTTTGCAGTTTTGCGATCGTGGCCAGAACGTCCGACGTATCGGGCGCGGCCGGCGCGCGGTTGTGGCGTCCGTTCACGCGTTCGACGACGGCCATGGCGAGGCCGAGATTCGTCGAGCGCGTCACCTTGCCGGAGATATCCTCTCCGGGGCGTGCCCACTGACCGAGTGTGTCGCAAAGCCGCGCCGCGTAGTCCTGCAAGGCCTGGTCGGATACGGCCAACATGGTCGGACCGGAAGGGCGCGATCGGCTCGGCTGAATGCTGGGTATGATGACGTTGACGGTGTCATCGATCAAAAGGCGCTCTGACGCCTCGACCCCGAAATAGGCATCGACGAGCGGCTCGATCGCTCGCGTCGCCGCGTCGACCGCGTCGCGCCGCAGCAGGTAATTCTGTGACGCCCGGCCCATGGCATCATCGAAGATTTGGGCGACCTCCGCCACGATCGCTTCGGCGGCAGCCGGGTCTTCATGATCGCCTGGCATGACGAAGGGGAGCCGCAGGATTTCCTGAACATGCACCTCGGGACGATAAATGCCCCAGTTTGAAGAGGTGTGGAACGTCAGATACTTCGCCAGAGATGTCCGGAGATAGGCCGCCAGGAAAATCAGCAAGCTGCGATCTTCCGGCGGTCCATGGATGCCGCGAACTGCGTGACGGAAGCTGACGTCAAAGTCCGCAAAGGCGATGCGCTGAAAGCCCTTAGTGATTAGAACGTGCGGCGCTCGAAAGACGTCCGTAGCCGTATTCGATCGGCCCCGGACCAACACTTCGTCGTGGGGGAGATCGGTCGCGTCCTCGGGCAGAGCGAAGAGATCGATGCCGGAATGGGTCGCCTCGATGAAGCGGCGCGAAGGCAGCTTCAGTCGTTTGGCCAGCGCCGGGTCGTCGTTTGTTCCGGCGGGTTGGAAACCTTCGGCTCTGACCCACCTCTTGGCGCCCGGCGGTTCCGACGGCAACCTGACGATATCGCGCAGACGCGGATTGAGGAGCATCCGGTCGATGAAGCGCAGGTCGCGTGGGGACCCCCAGAAGGTCTGGCTCCAGGTCTGGGGCGCGTCCGGACTGTCAAGATCGAGAAGAAGCTTGTCGCGCTTGATCGATCGGCGATCGGCTTCGTCGATGACAATGACCTCGGCTTGGGTGGTGGTCCAACTGGCCTTAGGCGTCAGATACTCGATCTGGTCCGACTTCCGATCGCTGACGGCCGGCCTGTAGTTCACGACGAGCGCGGGATGGATGGCCTCGCTGAACAGGAAGAGACGAAGGTCCGCGAGATTGAGCACACGCTCGATCGTCGATGTTTCGATCCACTGCCGTTGGAAGCGGATCGCGGTCGGGCTGTGGTTGAACAGGACACCGTGCGGTAGCACGAATGAAATCCGCCCGGTATTGGAGATATGCTCACCTGCCTTCCACACGAAAGCGGCGGCGATCTGGCTGTCAGGCACGGTCTTTCCCGCGCGTGCACACCATTGTCCGACAGCCGTCTTCGGTCCGGCCGTGCTCCCCCATGGTGGGTTGCCGACGATGAGATCGACGTCTGTAGGGAAACCCCCGTCGCCAAAGAAATCGGCGCAGCGGATGGTGCCGGGCGCCGCGCTCTCGGCAACGCCCGCCTTGTTCGGTGGATCGACGATCAAACGTGGCAGCGCCCGACCCTTGGCTTGCAGGCCCTGGATGTCGCGCGGCGAGAGCTGATCGAGATAGGCCAGGTAAAGGCTGAACGCAGCAATCCGGCAGGCTGTCCGGTTGATGTCGATTCCAAATAGGTTCTGCTGAAGGATGCGGCTCAGTTCGGCGGCACGACGATCATTGCGCGCGCCGGGATTGGCGAGCCGCCACTCTTCCGCTAAGCGATTGAACAGGCCGACTAGAAAAATCCCCGATCCGCACGCCGGGTCCAGAAAGCGCTTGTCAAGCAGCGATCCGATGCCTTCCAAGGCGGAATCGAGGACAATCTCAGCGAGGAAGCGCGGCGTATAGAACGCGCCGTCCTCCTGGTCTTCCGCCTTTAGAAAATGCTCATAGATCGCGCTGATCGCCTCGATGGGGATGTACTGAAAGTCGTATGGCCAGAGTGAAAGCTGGCCTGTGCGCACCTGCGTTCCCTGAAAGAAGGCGTCTAGGATCGCGACGTGGTCGTTCGAAACGAGACGTGCTTCGGTTTCAAGGTCATCGCTGAACAGGTCGCCATTGAAGTCGAGGCTGAGCTGCCTGAAAATCTTGAACAATCCGTCTTTGGCATGTTCGAGCGGCCTCTGGCTCAGGACATCGCGCAGATGCGTAGCCGAACCCAGCCCGAGATCTTCCAGATAGCGCTCGCCGACGACGCCTCGGTCGAAGAGATAACAGGTGAAGACGAGCCTGCAGAGCAGGGCGTCAAGCACATCGAGGGGGATGGCGCCCGTCTCTCCCTCGCTGAGTTTGGTGCGGACGTCAGCGAGATTGGAGAGGAGATCGCGATCGACACGTTTGCTGGCATCGAACGACCGGGCATGTTCGCGGAAGAAAGCGCCGGACTCGATCGCGAAAAGAAACTCCGGGAGCGCTGTTACCAGATGCTCAAGCGTGGTGACGAGCGCCGGCAAGTTCACGCCTGCATCTTCACGGCGAACCGGACGCGCCATACCGGAGTAAATCTCGGCGCGACCGCTCGATATCAGGACAAGAACGGGGGCACCGCCATGATTCCAGAACCGTTTATGGGTATCGAACACCTCATCGGGCGCGAAGCTGTCGATGAGCTTGAAGAAGACGATCGGCGCCCCTTCGGTACAGAAGACGCCGTCAAGTTCCAGCAGCTCAAATGCATGGCGGATCACGTGTGCTTGGGGGGTCTGCGGCGTGACGTCGGCAGGAGACAAGAACAGGTTCGGATAGAGCGAACGTTCGATGCCGGTGTCCGTAAACCATGCGCTGGTGGGCTGAGCGGTCATGGCCGCTTTCCGGTGAGGGATTTCCGAGCATCCCGGGATGGTTCGAATGCGAACGCCCAACCAGCAGCGAGGCGGCGCGCGGTGATCGCGTGCCCCTTGCTGCGAAGATAGCTGACATCGCGATTGATTGTCGCTGCGGAAACACCGAGTTCCTGCGCGAGCGCAACGGCCGAACGGTCGCCCATCCGGATCAGCGTGAGCAAGGATTCGTGCCGCTCAGCAATGGCTGCGCTCCGACCGTACAGCAATCCAGTGTCCCCAAGTCTATCATGAATCGATAGACTCGGTTTCTTAGAAAGGCAAGAACGTTAGCGGAACGGCATGGCCTGATGGAGCGAGTGGTCAATGCGGCTAAGCACGTGGGCTTCCACGCAGCCGCAGCGCAGGTCATTCGGGCGGCGCTGGCAGCCGATGGGGCGGCTCATAGGCATCTAGCTGCCACGGCCCCTGATAGTTCTCGATGATGCCCTCGGTCGGCACGGGTACGCCGGCAATGAGCGCGATTTGCCCGAGACACCGGCTCAGGTGTCCGCGCAAGATTTCGAGGCCGTCGAAATAGGTTTGGCGCACGTCCGGCGGTCGATGAAACTCGCCGAAACGTGGATGCGGGGGCGCATCCTTGTCGCGCCGCAACAGCTCCTCGAACGTCATAAACTGTCGAATACCGGTCGCCATCGCATCGAGCAGAAGGAACAGCGGTCCATCCTGCAATTCGGCGAGTTCCACCTCTTTGTCGACGATCAACTGGCGGATTTCCTTGAGCGAAGTGAGAGCTCTCTCGATGCAATCGTCGCAACATTCCCACGCGGATAGGACGCGCCGATCGCGCAAACGGAGGACGATCTCCTGCGCCACACGGCGCTCGCGATCTTTAGGGCTGACCGCAATGCTGATGAAGGGCAAGTTCAAGGTGACGTCCCCCATCCGGCCAGCGACTTGGCGGCGAGCGCGGGCGAGGAGATCAGTCAGATCGAACTTGAAGGGGATATCGCCACTTCGCATGGTTCAGGCCTCGTCCGGCAGAGTGATTGATGCGGCGAGGGCCGCGCCAATGGGCCCCGATCGGCGTTCGAGGAAATAGCGGACGCGATCGTTATTGCTGTCATCGAACTGCTGCCCAACCTGACAGGTCAGCAGCAGATCCGCGGCCCAGGTTTCGAGCGGCCAATCCCGCCCGACGCAGGCGCACTTCAATAGGCTGAAGGTGGGAGATTGGCCGTCATTGAGTTCTGCAAGGGCGCGGTGGACGTTGTCGGCATCGACCACCCGATTTCCGACCGGCATGTCGCCAACGCGGATTCGTTGTCGGAGGGGATAGGTAACTGCGTAGGGAACCTCAGGCGGTGCGTAGAGCAGGTAGAAGACGGCCTTGCCGAAATCCCGATTGAGCGTGTCGATCAGTCCGACCTGTCGGTGTCCAGCCTGGATTGCGGCGAAGGTGCAAGTTTCGTCGAAGCTGTAGGTTCGGTGAAGCGCGGCGGCTGCTTGCTGCCCGTCGCGGCGGATGAACGCATTCATGCCATGAAGGAAACCAATTTCATCCTCGTCCTCGACGTCATGGTTGGTCGGAAAGAGGCGTTTGGACTGGAGCAGGCCAATCTTCTTCGCGACCAGCTTGTCGCGTCGATAGACGAAGACGAGGATCGCGATATCCGCCGTTTCCCAACGTCGGCGTTGCGGAAAATCCCAATCCCAATGGGAAGCCCCTAAGCGCCGCAAACCACCAATGT
>NZ_MEFG01000060.1 GCF_001724715.1 Sphingomonas sp. SCN 67-18 | reverse complement strand
TGCTATCAGGGACCGGCACTATCGTGCCATCGGGGACCGGACTCTCGTGCTATCGGGGACCGGAATCGCCGATTCCTCGCGCTGAATCAGCAGCTTGCGAGCCCCGTAACTTATCTAACCTAGATTCCTACGGAATCTTTCTAACGGAAGCCGGTTTTTCGGCCGCTGTGGACGAGTCCCCGATCGCCGGGAGACCGTCATGATCGTCGCGCTCCTCAACCAGAAGGGCGGCGTCGGCAAGACGACGCTCGCCCTCCATCTCGCCGGCGAATGGGCACGGGGCGGCAAGCGCGTCACGCTGATCGACGCCGATCCGCAAGGCTCGGCGCTGGACTGGTCACAGCAGCGCAGCCGGGAGGGATTGGAGCGGCTGTTCGGTGTTGTCGGCCTGGCGCGCGACACGCTCCACCGCGAAGCGCCGGAGCTGGCGCGCGACGTCGATCATGTCGTCATCGACGGACCCCCGCGTGTCGCCGGCCTGATGCGCTCGGCGCTGCTCGCCGCCGATCTTGTGCTGATCCCGGTGCAACCGTCGCCGCTCGACGGCTGGGCTTCGGCCGAGATGCTGACGCTGCTCAGCGAAGCGCGGATCTATCGGCCGGAACTCAAGGCGCGGTTCGTGCTGAACCGATGCGCGGCCCGGACCGTGCTCGCGAGAGAGACCGCCGAGACGCTCGCGGACCACGACCCGCCGCCACTCCTGACCACCATCGGCCAGCGCATCGCATTCGCCGATGTCGTGCAGACCGGGCGGCTCGCGGCCGAGCAGGACGACTCGTCGCCCGCCGCGCGGGAGATCGCCGCGCTCGCAGCCGAAGTCATGAGGATCGGGACATGAGCGAGCGGTCCCCGAAACGCAGCTTCGCGTCCCGCCCGGCCGATCCGGAAAGCTGGATCAAGGCGCCAGACCGTCCGTCGCCCCGCGTGGAGGCTACCGCCGACTTCACGGCCAGGCTGACGATCGACGTCACCGCCGACATGCGCGGCCGGATCAAGATCGCCGCATTCCAGCGCGGACAGACCGTCGCCGACATGCTGCGCGCGCTGTTCGAACGCGAGTTCCCAACCAGTGAAGGAGAGCCCCGATGATCGGTGTCGCCGACACGTCGCTGCGCAGCGGCTTGCCGTCTTCGCCCGCGGCCGATGTCCTGACCCAGGTCGAACTGACATGGATCGAGAAGAAAATCGAATTCTGGATCAGGTTCGGCCGCGAGGTCGCGGAACAGATCATCGACCGCCGCCGACGCGTCGTGTCGTTCGCGCCGGACAGCGTCTTCGCCTTCGTTCGCTGGACCTCGAACGATTTCGGCACCGCGCTGTCGCGCCTCGACATCGTGCGCGCCGTAAGTGTCGGCGAGCCCTGCCAGACGCTGCCGTTCGTGCGCCCCGGCGGCGACATCCTGTTGCGCGCGGATGGATGGCCGAAGGTCGAGCGCGTGCTCCAGTTCATCGACGCGATCGAGGCGCGGGGCATCGACGCGATGGACGTTTCGCCGGAACACTGGCGACACGTCCACAACCGCCTGACCGTCGGTGAAACACCGCGCGCCTACGGCGCGCAGCAGCATCGCGCCTTCCTCCTGCGCCGGAGGATCATGCCATGAGCCGCTTTGCCTATGTCATGACGACCTACCTGGCGGTGATGCTGATGGGCATCCTCTCGATCGTATCATTTGCGCCGAAGCTGATCTGGAATGCCTCCGCCAGCACGCCGATCGGCCTGTATGCGATAGATGCGCCTGGACGGCTCGATGTCACGGATCTGGTTGCGGTCCGCGCGCCAGAACCGCTCGCGACCTTCCTCTCGGACGGCGGATATCTCCCGCGCGGCGTGCCTCTCATGAAGCACGTCGCAGCGCTTCCTGGGCAGCGCATTTGCCGGAACGGCAAGGCGATCACCGTCGACGGCATCGCCATGGGAGATGCCCTCGACCACGACCGTCGCGGGCGACCATTGCCCATCTGGCAGGGATGCCGCGTCGTCGCTGACGGCGAACTCTTCCTCATGAACTGGCAGGTCCGCGACAGTCTGGACGGGCGCTATTTCGGCCCGCTTCCCACCAGCTCCGTCATCGGTCGGGCCACCCCTCTCTACACCGACGAGGACGGCGATGGCCGCTTCGTCTGGCGCGCGCCGACGCGGTGACGGCGCGCCCACGACCTTGTCCACCGCATAGCCAAGGAGAAACTCATGTCCCTGATCGGTCAATTCACCCGCACCAAGAGCGGCTATGCGGGTCGCGTCCGCACGCTCACCATCGATGCCGAATTGGTGCTCGTGCCGGCAGAGAGTTCCGATGCCGAAAATGCGCCCGACTTCCGCATCCATCTCGGCCCCGACGACGACGGCCCGGAGATCGGCGCGGGATGGAAGCGCACCGGCGAGAAGGCCGGCGACTACGTTTCGCTGCAGATCGACGATCCGACCTTTGGTCATCCGATCCGCGCCAATCTCTTCCAGTCGGCCGACGACAAGTCCGCCTGGGGACTGAGCTGGAATCGCCCGCCGAAGCGCGGCGAGCGGGACTGAGCGATGTCTCTCGTCCGTCACGCGTCTGTCGTCGGAGGGAGCATCCCCCTCCGACGCTCAGCCTTCCTCCTCCTTTCCGGCCTGCTGTTCGTCGTGCCGCTGTGCCACTCGGCGAACGCGCAAGAGACCCCCGCCGAACGCTCGTCACGCGTCGATCCCTATGCCGTCTTCGTAACCGAAGCGGCGCAGCGGTTCGGCATTCCCGAGGCGTGGATTCGGGCGGTCATGCGCGTCGAAAGCCGCGGTGATGTGCGCGCCGTCTCGCCGAAGGGTGCGATGGGCCTGATGCAGATCATGCCCGATACCTGGGCCAGCCTTCGCGCCCGTCACGGCCTCGGCCCGAACCCATACGATCCACGCGACAACATTCTGGCGGGCGCGGCGTATCTGCGCGAGATGCACGACCGCTACGGTTCGCCGGGCTTCCTCGCCGCCTACAATGCTGGTCCCGGGCGCTACGAAGAGTATCTCGCCGGCCGTCCATTGCCCGCCGAAACGCGCGCCTATGTCGCCATGCTCGCGCCCGTTCTCGGCGGCGGTGAGAACATCGTCCCTGTCATGGTGGCGACCGCCGATCCGCTCGCCTGGACCCGTGCGCCGCTCTTCGTCGTGCAGTCATCTGGCAGCGGGAGTGTCGTTCCGGTGCATCGTGAAAGCGAGCCGGATGACGCGATAACACCAGCCCCAGCGCGCGATCAAAGCGCGATTGCGCCACGCACCGATGGGCTGTTCGTCGCTCGCAATGCCTCCGGTGTCCCGCGATGACCGCGTTCGCACCTGATCGGGCAATGGCGTGCTCTGGTGGACGGATGGCGGTCCGAGGAGGAGGAGCAGGCAACACAACCGCACGATGGCGAGATAAAAGCGCGCGATGTGCGGCTTGGTGCGGTCGTGTGTTTTCAGAGACTTATGGCGCATTTGCGCGAGGTGCGCCTGATCGGCGCAGCCTGCGCATTCGCCAATTCGCCAAGGATTTCCGCGCGTTTGCGCGATGTGCGGAGCCTCGGCCATGAGCGGCGAGGACGACTTTCGCATCCGGCCAGGCCGCATCCGCTCCACCCGCGCACAGCAGGCACGGCCCTTCATCGCCCAGGCGCTCGCCGCCGCGCAGCGCGCCGGCGGCAGGGTCTCGCGCTCCGGCAAGATCAGTTCGGGCAATCGCTCGCGTTTCGGCCGCGGCCAGCGCGCGACCGTCCAGGCCAATCGGCTGCTCACCAACCGATCGCGCAACACGGTCATCAAGACGCGCGTCGTCCGTCATACCGCTCGGGCTGCGCCGCTCGCCGCGCACCTCAGCTATCTCCGGCGCGAGGGGGTCACCCGGGATGGGGAGAAGGCCCGGCTGTTCGGGCCGGAGACCGAGGACGCCGACCCCAAGGCATTCGCCGATCGTACCCAGGACGACCGCCACCACTTCCGCTTCATCGTCTCGCCCGAGGACGCGACCGAGATGTCCGACCTCAAGACCTTCGCCTGCGAGCTGATGGGGCAGATGGAGACGGACCTCGGCACCAAGCTCGACTGGGTCGGCGTCGATCACTGGAACACCGACAACCCGCACGTCCATATCATCCTGCGCGGTCGCACCGATGACGGTCAGGACCTCGTCATCTCGCGCGACTATATCAAGGAAGGCATGCGCGCACGCGCGCAGGATCTCGTCACCCAGGAGCTGGGGCCGCGCACCGATCACGAGATCCGCCGCAATCTGGAACGACAGATCGACGCGGAGCGCTGGACCAATCTCGACCGCCAGCTTGCCCGCGACGGCTATCGCACCGGCGTCGTCGATCTTGCGCCACACCCCGACCGCCAGCCCGACGAATTCCACGCGATGAAAGTTGGCCGGCTGCGGAAGCTGGAGACGCTCGGTCTAGCCGATCAGGTCGGCCCGGGTCAGTGGGTCGTATCGGAGAACGCCGAGGCAACGCTGCGCGAGCTTGGCGAGCGCGGCGATATCATCAAGCGCATTCATCGTGGCCTCACCGAGCGCGGCATCGAGCGCGGCGCGGCCAGCTATGTGCTGGCCGGCGAAAGCCTCGACGATCCGGTCGTCGGCCGGCTGGTCGATCGCGGTCTCGGCGACGAGCTGAAAGGCACGGCCTATGCCGTCGTCGACGGCACGGACGGACGCACCCATCACATCAAGCTGCCCGACCTCGACGCGGCCGGCGACAGCGCGCCGGGCTCGATCGTCGAACTGCGAAAATTCGACGACGCGCAAGGCCGTCGCCGCGTCGCGCTTGCCGTCCGCTCCGATCTCGACATCGAACGGCAGGTCCATGCGACCGGCGCCACCTGGCTCGACCGGCAGGCGATCGCCCGCGATCCCGTCGCGCTCGGTGGCGGCGGTTTCGGCGCGGAGGTGCGCGACGCGATGGACAGACGGGCCGAGCATCTCGTTGGCCAGGGCCTCGCCGAGCGGCAGACGCGCGGAGTCAGCTTCTCGCCAGGGCTGATCGACACGCTGAGGCAGCGAGAGGTGGAGGCCCTTGGCGAGAAGCTCGCGGCCGAGACCGGCCGACAATTCTCGAAGGCTGGAACGGGCGAGTATGTGGCGGGCACCTATCGCCAGCGCTTCGCGCTCGCATCGGGCCGCTTCGCCATGATCGACGACGGTCTCGGCTTCCAGCTCGTGCCCTGGTCGCCATCCCTCGAACGGCAGCTCGGCCAGCACGTCTCGGGCGTCTCACGCGGCGCCGGGGGCGTCGACTGGAGCTTCGGCCGCAACCGCGGCCTCGGCATGTAGCCCAATCAAGAAAGGAGTGCCCGCCATGTCAGCGACCAAAATCCTCTGGGGCCAGATCCTCACCGTCTTCCTGATCGTGCTCATGACAACCTGGGCGGCGACGCAATGGACGGCGTACCGTCTCGGCTTCCAGCCACAGCTCGGCCTCCCCTGGTTCGAACTGGCCGGCTGGCCGATCTACTATCCGCCCGCCTTCTTCTGGTGGTGGTACTTCTACGATGCCTATGCCCCGCCGATCTTCATTGAGGGCGCCTACATCGCGGCGTCCGGCGGCTTCATCTCCATCGCCGTCGCGATCGGTATGTCGGTCTGGCGGGCGCGCGAGGCGAAGAACGCCGAGACCTTCGGCTCCGCCAGATGGGCCGTCGCCGGCGAAGTGCGCGCCGCCGGGCTGCTTGGCGCGGATGGCGTCGTCCTTGGGAAGTTCGATCATGACTATCTCCGCCACGACGGTCCCGAGCATGTGCTTTGCTTTGCGCCCACGCGGTCCGGCAAGGGCGTCGGCCTGGTCGTGCCGTCGCTGCTGACCTGGCCAGGGTCTGCGATCGTCCACGACATCAAAGGGGAGAACTGGACGCTCACCGCCGGCTTCCGCGCGCGTCATGGTCGCGTGCTGCTGTTCGATCCCACCAATACGAAATCCGCGGCCTACAATCCGCTGCTCGAGGTGCGCCGTGGCGAATGGGAGGTCCGCGACGTTCAGAACATCGCCGACATTCTCGTCGATCCGGAAGGCTCGCTGGAGAAACGCAACCACTGGGAGAAAACCAGCCACGCACTGCTGGTTGGAGCGATCCTGCACGTCCTCTACGCCGAAGCGGACAAAACCTTGGCGGGCGTCGCCGCCTTCCTCTCCGATCCGAAGCGGCCGATCGAGTCCACGCTCGCCGCCATGATGAAGACAGCCCATCTCGGCGAGGCTGGCCCGCATCCGGTAATCGCCAGCGCCGCGCGCGAGCTGCTGAACAAATCCGACAACGAGCGGTCGGGCGTGTTGTCGACCGCGATGTCATTCCTCGGCCTCTATCGTGATCCCGTCGTCGCCGAAGTCACACGCCGCTGCGACTGGCGCATCGTGGATATCGTCGGCGGTAAGCATCCGACCACGCTCTACCTCGTCGTGCCGCCCTCGGACATCAACCGCACCAAGCCGCTGATCCGTCTCATCCTCAATCAGGTCGGCCGCCGGCTGACCGAGGACCTGCAGGCGAAGGGCAACCGCCACCGGCTGCTCCTCATGCTGGACGAGTTTCCAGCCCTCGGTCGTCTCGACTTCTTCGAGAGCGCTCTCGCCTTCATGGCGGGCTACGGCCTCAAGGCCTTTCTCATCGCCCAGTCGTTGAACCAGATCGAGAAGGCCTACGGCCCGAACAACTCGATCCTCGATAACTGCCATGTCCGGGTTAGCTTCGCCACCAATGACGAACGGACCGCCAAGCGCGTCTCGGACGCGCTCGGCACCGCGACCGAGATGCGCGCGATGAAGAACTATGCCGGTCATCGCCTGTCGCCCTGGCTCGGCCACATGATGGTGTCGCGTTCGGAGACGGCCCGGCAACTGATGACGCCCGGCGAGATCATGCAGCTTCCGCCTTCCGACGAGATCGTCATGGTCGCCGGTACGCCACCGATCCGCGCGAAGAAAGCGCGGTACTATGAGGATCGCCGGTTTCAGGAGCGCATCGTAACGCCGCCGAACCTGGTGAAACCTGCAACGGCACGGCCCGATGACTGGAGCGCGCTGCCGCTTCCAGCGGCGCCGACCGTGTCGATCGCGACCAACGGCGAGCACGGATCGGAGGATGAGGATACGACCGACTCCGAGCGCCGGCATCAGCCGGAACTGAGCCGCGCAAAGCCCGTCGAGCCAAGGCAGCCCATCGAAAACGAATTTGAGATCGATCCTCGCGATGACACCGACGAGGACGCCGCACGTCTCTCGAGGATGAATCAGACCATGCGCCAGGTCGCACGCCAAGCATCGCTCGATCCCGGCGACGGTATCGAGCTTTAGGAGGCACCATGGCAAAGCCTCCCAAAAAGCAGCGGCTATCGGTGTATCTCGAACCCGACGTCATGAAGGCGCTCGCCGCGCACGCCGCCCGGCGCGATCAATCCCTCTCGCTGATCGCGGAAGCTGGCATCGCCTCCTTCCTGTCGCCCGACGCTGCCGAACGGCAGGAGGCGGCTACGACGAAACGGCTCGACCAGCTCGACCGGCGAATGGCGCGTATGGAGCGTGACCTTGGAATCGCCGTCGAAACGCTGGCCGTCTTCATCCGATTCTGGCTGACGACGAACCCGCCGCTCCCCGAGCCCGCCCAGGCAGCGGCGCGCGCCAAAGCCGGCGAGCGCTACGAAGCGTTCGTCACCGCGCTCGGCCGGCGACTCGCTCACGGGCCCAAGCTACGGCAAGAGATTTCCGAGGACATCACGCCCGCGCACGACGCGGATTAATCACGGCCACGTCCACTTCAAGTATTCCGGCGTTCCGCCGTTTCCCTGTATTTGTACGCCACAGTACGACGACCACATTATGGTTGTTGTCAGGCCATGATTTCTGCCTCTTCTACTCATCCCCGATCCAGGGCCGCATGTCGCGGTCC
>NZ_MEFG01000059.1 GCF_001724715.1 Sphingomonas sp. SCN 67-18 | reverse complement strand
TGCGGGGCGCGAGTTCGGCCAGCGCCTCGATCGCCCGCTTGGCCCGGCCCATGGCATAATGCTCCAGCGCGTGACCGAGGCTGAACAGGAACAGCAGCAGCGCGCCTTCGGCGAACGCGCCCAGCGCCGCCGCGCCGGCCGCCGCAACGAGCATCAGCGTGTCGATCTCGAACTTGCGCAACCGGAGATTGTCGATCGCTTCGCGCAGGGTGAAGAAGCCGCCGAAGAAATAGGCCGCGATATAGAATGCCGTCGGCACCCAACCCGGCGCCCCCGCGACCAGCTTTTCGATGGCAAAGCCGATCCCGAGCAGCGCACCGCATGCCAGCGCGAAGATCAGCTCCGTATTGGCGCCGAAGATGCCGCCATGCGCGTGTTCGTGGTCATGGTCATGCTTTTCACCGGCGTCGTGGTCATGGGCGTGGGCCTTGCCAACGGCCGCGTCATTATCGTTGCCGGGACGGGGCTCAACGGCCTGTTCGATGCCCAGCGTGGGGGTCCGGAGCCGCACACCCATCGCGGTCAAGCGATCCTTGAGGGCATCTTCGTCCGTCCGCGTGCGGTCGAACTCGACCCGGACCACGCCCGCCATATTGGCCTCAGCCTCAAGCACGCCGTCAATGGCCCGGAGCTGGTCGGTGACGGTTCGTGCGCGGCGCTGGTGCGTGATGCCTTCGACGTCCCAGCCAATATGGCCGAAGCGCTCGGCGAGATCGGCTCCTGCCGCATTCGCCAGCTCGCGAATGCGCTGGAGAGATACAAGGTCGGGCTCGAAATGGATGCACAGCTTGGCCGGTTCGCTTCCAAACGACTTGACCGCATGGATCTCGTCGACGCCCTTTCGGCTTTCGAGCGAGCCGATCAGGCGCGTCACGCAGGCATCCGCGACATCGGTGACATCGGGCAGCAAAAGCGGAATATCGAGGCGGAGCTTCTGGATCATCGCTCATCCTTTCTGGAATGGAGTGGCGGCCTTTTCGCCGCCCGACGGGCGCGGATCAGGGGACGCATGAGGATGCTGGTTTCCCGTGCGGTTCGCCCGCCGACAGGTGACGGCCTTCTCATCGGTGCGGATCACGGTCATCCTCGCACCGTCCGAGAGCGCAATATTGACGTTCTCGCCGACGAACGGAACGCCGCTGGCGGGCGCGGTCAGCCGTTCCGGTGCGGCATTCGGCGGCGTCCTGAGATCGATCGTCAAGCCGTCTTCGAGGAAATCGACTTCGACATTCGAGCCGTCGGAACAGGTGTAGAGGTGACTGCCGATCGGTGACCGGGCGAACGCGTCCTTCTGTCCCGACCTGTCGCCGCTATCCGGTTCGGACGAACAACCTGACAAGCCCGTCGCTCCCACCAGCGCGAGCGCGCCCAGGACGAGACGGAGACAAAATGCGCCGCTCATCCCGCGCGTCCTGCCGATCGTTCTCCCGCTTCGGAATCGTTCGCCATGGGTGTAAGGGCACCCATGGCGCGGGCCGTTCTCGCACGGGTGGGGGCTGATCCCATGGGCGGCCGATCCTTGCAGCTCAATCGAAGAGATCCCGCAGAAAGCCTCTGCGACCATGCCGCCCGCGTGAGCCATGGCCATGCCCGCGTTCCTCGCCGTAGTAGCGATCGTCGCGGGTGCCGGAAGGCGATCCGCCGGGGGCGCCGGCAAGGCTACGCTCGATGATCTTGTCGAGTTCGCCGCGATCGAGCCACACACCCCGGCATTGTGGGCAGTAATCGATTTCGATGCCTTGCCTGTCGCTCATCACGAGATCGACACGACAAACGGGACAGGAAAGTCCTTGATGGGCTGGATTATCGACCATGATATGCTCCTGCTTTTGAAAGGAAGTTGTGGGCATCGCTGTGGTGGAGAGCGGACGCCGCCGCGCCTTCGGCTACAATCCGCGCTTTGCTTGGGAGTATCGCGCGATAGTCGTCGCGCGCTTGAGGTGCGCCGCGAGCGACCTGTCGGTCAGCATAAGGACGTTGCGCAGCCCGCGCCGGAACAGCGGCCAGAAAAGGAAGGACAGGAAGCCGGTGCAACACATGCCATGCACCAGATGGGTGCCTTGCAATTCCTTGGCGACGATGAAGCTCTCCTCGATTTCGAGCAGCCAGCGAACCCCGACGCGCCAGGCGATGATGTGATGGCGGTCGAGCTTCGAGATTTCGGTTTCCACCGAGAATTGGTCCGCGCCGCGCCTGCGATAGGTGTAGGTCATCTTGCGGGGTTGGTCGGGATCGCGCTTGAGGATGATGAACGGGTGCCAGTCCCGATAGCGATCGACGTCCGCGAGCAACCGCCAGACCCGCGCCAGAGGGACAGCCAGATGGAGGGAGTGGTCGACGGTGAACATGGGAGAATCCCTTGTGGCCGGCACCTGCCCGGCTGCGCGCCAAGCGCGCCCGCAGGCGACGACGGAAGCGAAGGGCGATGGACGGGCGCGCTTGGCGCGCCCGTCCAGCCGTATTGATCGAGAGCGTCACGCTTGCTCTCCGCGATCGGCCTTCATCGCCTTCCCGCCGATGATCTCGACGGCTTCGAGCGTTATAAGGCCGATGTCGGGAAGGTCGTCGAGCAAGGCGACGAACGCCCGCAATTCGTCCTCGAAATCGACGATCTCAATGACCAGCGCACGATCGTTTTCGAGGACAAGGCGGCGATGGACCTGCGCCGAACTGCCGAAGCCGAGCAGCGCTTCCAGCACGGTGACGCCAGCCATTTGCCGGTCATGGGCCAGCGAGGCGATATATTCGAACACCTTGCGGTCGCCGATATAGGCTGACTCATCGGTGTAGATCCGGAGCAGTTTTCGCGCATTCTTCTTCATCATCATCCCTCTCCTTCGGCGGCGATCGGCTCGCCGCGGGGTGGCGGCGTCCGCTTACTTTTCCATTGGACCTTCACACCGAGGACCACCTTGGCGATTGCAGGAAGCACCAGCAGGGTCAGGATCGTCGCCGCGATCAGGCCGCCGATCACGGTCGTAGCAAGCGGCTTCTGGACCTCGGCGCCGGTGCCGTGGGCGAGCGCCATCGGCACGAACCCGATCGCCGGCACGAACCCGGTCATCACGACCGCGCGCATCTTCTCGGCCATGCCTTCGCGGATCGCCTCGGAGAGCGGTCGGCCCGCCTCGATCCGCTCGCGGATCGCGGACATGACCACCAGACCGTTGAGCACCGCCACGCCGGCGAGGCAGATAAAGCCCACCGCCGCCGACACCGAGAAGGCGATGCCGGTCAGCGCCAGCGTGAACACGCCGCCAGCAAGGCCCAATGGGACAGCGAGGAACACGGCGGCCGCGCGGCCCAAGCTTCCCAGTGCCATGTAGAGCAGTCCGAAGATCGCGAGGAAGCATAGCGGCACGACGATCGACAGGCGTTGCGAGGCGGCCTGGAGGCTTTGGAACTGCCCGCCCCATTCCAGATAGTAGCCCGCAGGCAATTTTACCTGCGCGACCTTGGCTTGCGCCTCGGCAACGAACGATCCGGCATCGCGTCCTTGCAAGTTGGCCTGGATGACGACCCGGCGCTTGCCGTTCTCGCGGCTGATCTGGTTCAGCCCTTCGGTGAACCGGATCTGCGCGACCTGCGCGAGCGGGACCGAGCGGCGCGCTTGGCCCTCCTGCTGTGGCAGGAGCACCGGAAGCGCCAGCACGTCATCGAGGTTGACCCGTGTAGCCTCCGGCACGCGCACGGTGATGTCGAAACGCCGATCACCCTCGAACAGGAGGCCCGACGCCCGCCCGCCCATCGCGGCCGCAACGGTGTCCGCCACTTCCTGCACCGTCAGGCCGTAGCGGGCGATCGCAGCTCGATCGAAGCGGACATCAAGCGTCGGCGCACCGCCGGTCTGGTCCGCCTTTACGCTTGCCGCGCCGGGGATCGACTGGAGGACGCGCACGATCTCGTTGGCGGACGCCGACATCTTGTCGAGATCATCGCCATAGAGCTTGATCGCGACATCGCCGCGCACGCCAGCAATCAGCTCGTTGAAGCGCAACTGAATGGGCTGGCTGACCTCGTAAAGCTGGCCCATACGGCCTCCGGCGGCTTTCTCGATGCGCTCGACGACATCCGCCTTGGACTCGACGCCCTTCGACCATTGATCCTGTGGCTTGAGGATCACGAAACCGTCCGAGACGTTAGGCGGCATCGGGTCGGTCGCGACTTCCGCCGTGCCGGTCTTCGAGAACATCAGCTCGACTTCGGGCAGCTTGGTGACGGCCCGTTCAACGCCACGCTGCATGGCGAGCGACTGTTCGAGACTCACCGAGGGCACGCGGGTCGAAGCGAGCGCGAGGTTCTTTTCGTCGAGCTGGGGAATGAACTCAGAGCCCAGCAGCCCGAACGCCGGCACCGCCGCAAGGAAGAAGGCGAGCCCGCCTCCGATGAACGGCCACGGCCGCGCGATCGCCTTGTCGAGCAGCGGCAGATAGCGCTCCTTCGACTTACGGATCAGCCAGACTTCCTTCTCGGCGACCTTGCCGCGAATAAGCAATGCGACCAGGGCAGGAACCAGCGTGATCGCGAGCACAAACGCAGCCACCAGCGCGAGCATGATAGTGATCGCCATCGGCGAGAACGTCTTGCCCTCGACGCCAGTGAACATCAGCAGCGGCGCGAAGGCGAGCAGGATGATCGCCTGACCGAATACGGTCGGTTTGATCATCTCCTGGCTCGCGTGCATCGTTTCTTCGAGCCGTTCGCGCAAGTTGAGCAAGCGGCCTTCATGTTCCTGGCGATGCGCAAGCCGCGCCAGACAGTTCTCGATGATGATAACCGCACCATCGACGATGAGGCCGAAATCGAGCGCGCCGAGGCTCATCAGGTTACCCGGCACCCGGAAGGCGTTCATGCCCATCGCCATCATCAGGAAGGAGAAGGGTATGACGAGCACAGCGATGATCGCCGCGCGCCAGTTGCCGAGTAGCAGGAACAGCGAGGCGGCGACCAGCAACGCACCTTCGGTCAGGTTCCGTTCAACTGTGCCGACCGTGGCATTCACCAGCTTGGCGCGGTCGAGCACCACTTTCACCTCGACGCCGGGCGGCAAGGTCGATTTCACCTGATCGAGCCTTTCGTTTACCGCCTGCGCCACGACCCGGCTGTTCTCGCCGATCAGCATCAGGGCCGTGCCAACGACCGCTTCCTGACCGTTCATGCTTGCCGCACCCGTGCGCAAGTCGCCTCCGATCCGGACATTGGCGATTTGTCCGATCGTGATCGGAATCCCGCCTCGTGTCGCGGCGACCGCATTGCGGATCTCGTCGACCGAACGAATGCGCGCGTCGGCGCGGACAAGATAGGCTTCCCCGCCCCGGTTGAAATAGTTGGCGCCGACCGCGAGATTGGCGGCTTCGAGCGCTTGGCCCAGCTCGGTATAGGAAATGCCGTAGCTCGACAGCTTCACCGGATCGGGCTCGACCACGAAGGTCTTGGCATAGCCGCCGATCGAGTCGACACCCGCAACGCCGGGAACCGTGCGGAGTTGAGGCCGAATGATCCAGTCCTGCACCGTGCGCAAATAGCCCGCCTTCGCAACCTCATCGGTCAGGCGGTCGCCTTCAGCCGTGAGATAGCTGCCGTCAGGCTGCCACCCCGGTTGCCCGGCAACCTTCTTGGCGCCGCGCCCATCGGGATTCGCATAACCGACCGTATACATGACGACTTCGCCAAGCCCCGTCGTTACCGGCCCGATTTGCGGCTGCACGCCTTGGGGCAGATTCTCTTGCGCCTGGACAAGCCGCTCACCGACCTGCTGCCGCGCAAAATAAAGATCGGTCGAATCCGAGAAGATCGCCGTGACCTGGCTGAACCCGTTGCGCGACAGCGAACGCGTGGTTTCCAGGCCGGGAATACCGGCCAGCGCAGTTTCGATGGGATAGGTAACGAGCTTTTCCATCTCGACCGGCGAGAGGCCGCGGTCGATCGTATTAATCTGGACCTGTTTGTTGGTGATGTCGGGAACCGCGTCGATCGGCAGCTTGGTGAGCTGCCATAGGCCAAGGCCCGCGATCGCGAGGAAAATGAAGAGCACCGCCCAGCGTGCGCGGACGGACAGCGCCATGAGACTTGCGATCATGGCTTATTCCTCCTCACCCGCGCCCTTGCCGAGTTCGGCCTTGAGCAGGAAAGCGTTGCGGGTGGCGATGGTCGCGCCTGACTGGAGGCCGGAGACGATCTCGACCCTGCCAGCGCTGCGCCGGCCGAGTGTCACGAACCGCGCGCGGAAGCCTTGCTGTGTGCGGACGAAGACCGCATCACGGCCGTCAACACTTTGCACCGCGTCTTCCGGAACGACGATCGCATTCGTCGTCGCGCCCTGGCTCGGCATCAGGCGGACACGCACGCCAAGGCCAGGTTGAAGGATTCCCCCCGGCACCTCGACGAGCGCCGTCGCCGAACGGGTATCGCCGCTGAGCGTCGGCGTGACCGCGCGAACCCGGCCTTCGACCGTGCGCCCGTCGACGAGTTCGACGATTGCACGATCGCCCGCCGCAAGCCGCGTGACGTCGCCGGGACTGATCGCGGCCTCGACCTGGATCTTGCTCGGATCGGCGACCCGGAACAACTCAGTCTCCGGTTGGACGAAAGCACCGAGGCTGACATTTTCCGACGTGACTCGTCCGGCGATCGGGCTCGCCACGATCACGCCGCGTCCGTCGCTGGTGACGTTCGCCGCACCGGCCGAGACCTGCGCGCGCCGGGCTTCTGCTTCCGCCGCCGCCGCATCCGCTTGCGCCCGTTCGAGGTCGACGCGCGCCGAAACCTTCTGATCAAACAGATAGCGCTCGCGGGCGAGGTTTTTTTGCGCGAGCACCGCCCTTGCCGCTGCCGCGGTGCGGTCGGCGGCGATCTGCGCCGCGTCGCGGCTTTCAACGACCGCCAACGCCTCACCAACACGGACAGGATCACCGAGCCGTTTGAATACCCGCGTCACCGCGCCGCCGGCCCGCGCCGTTACCAGCGCCTCGCCTGCGGGCGACGCTGTAACTTGGCCTTGCACCACAATCTCCGAACCGAGCCCGCCCGCGCGGATGGTCTCGACGGCGATACCAGCCTCACGGATCGCATTGGCCGTCATCGCCAGACTGTCCGGCGGCGCCTTGCTCTCACCGCTTTTCTCGGCGGGAGCGGTCGTCGCCGAAGGGTCGGCCGTGCATCGCGCGACGCTGAAGCCACCGACCGCTGCCAGCAGCACGGCGCCGGCGACGCCGCCAAGGAGTCGCTTGTCCTGTGTTATCATTGATAGTCTCCGAAACGGATGGAGCAGTGGCCCGCGCGGGGCGCGTCCAGCTCTGAGAAGGGAATGCGAGCTAGGCGGGTGCGTGAGGAAAGCGCGCTCATGGCGTTGTCCCCCCGAGATCCGGCGCAGGCGTGGTCAGGCGCGCAAGCCGGGCTTCAGCGTCGTGATAGGCAACGAGCGCATCGACAGCCGCCGCTTTGGTGTCGGCCAGGGTTCGCTCCGCATCGAGCAGATCGAGTTGGCCGAACTTCCCTTGCGCGTAGCCGATCCTCGCGATGCGTGCTGCTTCGGTCGCAGCGGCCAGCGCCGGGCCGCCCGCCGAGCGGGCGGCGGCCGCTGCATTGGCGAGTTCTGCCTGCGCGCTGGCAATGGCCTGTTCGGTGTCGAGAATGGTGACACGCCGCCTAGCATCGACAGCCTGTCGTTCGGCTTCGGCCTGACTCACCGCCGCGCGGCCATTGTTGAACAGCGGAAAGGGAATACTCACCCCGAAGATCGCCGCCATGTCGTTGGTCGCGGACAGACGCCGTGCACCGGCGGTCAGCGTGACATCGGGAATGCGTTGGGCGCGGGCGAGGCGCACCTGCGCGCTCGCGGTTGCAACGTCGGCCTCGGCGGCCGCGAGGATGAGCGTGCCTTCGGCCGAGCTTGGCAGCGTCGGCCCATAAACTCCGACTCGATCGAACCAAACGACATCAAGGGGACCTGCAACCGGCTCGCCAATCAGCCGCACGAGATTTTCCCGCGCAACCGCTGCTTCCCGCGTCGCGCGTTCGAGCGTGACATTGGCGTTGACCCGCTGGACATCGGCTCGCTGCTGCTCAATCGGCGAAGCGGCACCAGCTGCAACCCGCGTGCTTGCCGCGCGAAACCCGGCGTCCGCGAAGCCGGCGAGTTGACGGGCTATCTCAACGCGGCGCTCGCCAGAGGCGGCGGCGATATAGGCTTGGGTTACGCGGTCGCGCAGATCGGCGAGCGTGATCGCCGCTTCGAGGCGAGCGCGAACGCTGCGCGAGTCGGCGACGGCCATGCGCGCTGACCGCTTGCCGCCAAGTTCGATCGGCAAGGCGAGGCCAGTCGTGGTTTCAGCGCTTTGGGTGCCACGATAGATGCCCGAGCCGCCGACATTTTCGACTTGGACCTGGACTTGCGGATTGGGCCGTAGGCCCGCGACCGTGCGCGCCGCACTCGCCGCCCGCACGCTGGCGTCAGCCGCCTCCAGGCTTGGCGATGACGCGCCAGCGGCGATAAGCGCACGTTCGAGCGTGTATGGTGGGGATGAACTAGGCGGCGGGGCGGCGGTTTGCGCCTGCGCGATCGACGCGCAGGACAGCCAGCAGGGCCGCGACAACGCGGTGCATGAACAATTCTCCTGACAAATTCCAAGGACCGCGAAAGTCGCGGTGAAGGCGGAATCGTCAGGCTATTGGAGGGCATAGCGTGGAAAGTACGCTAAACAACGCTAAGCGAGAACGCATGGCGAACGCTCGATGCGAACGGACGGGCGCTTAATCAGGCGGGCCGTTCGATTCCCATCCTACGCATTTCGCGATAAATGGTCGATCGGCCGATGCCGAGTTGCCGCGCTGCTTCGGTAGGCGAGATACGAGCTTCGACCAGCTTGATGGCCGCATCCACTTTGGACATGTCCAGCGGCTGACGGCCAGGCTGTTTGCCCTTAGCACGGGCGGCGGCAATACCATCTCTGGTTCGCTCAGAAATCAGCCGTCGCTCAAAATGGGCGATGGCCCCAAACACATGGAAGATGAGCTCGCCGGCAGCTGACGAAGTGTCGATCTTTTCTTCAAGGCTCAGGAGCGCGATGCCCTGACCGCGTAGCGTCTCAACCGTGGTGAGAAGTTCGGCAAGCGAGCGCCCAAGCCGATCGAGGCGGACCACCGCCAGCGTGTCACCCTTGCGGGCATAGGCGATTAGCTCAGCCAGACCGGGCCGTTCCATGCTCTTACCTGAAATGACATCGGTGAAGATTTTGATGGCGCCAGCCTTCTCCAGACGCATGGTCTGGCCCGCAACGTCCTGATCGCCGGTGCTGACGCGGGCATAGCCCAGAATATCACCCATGCCGCACGTCTCCCAAACGGTCGTTCTGTGGACGCTATGGAGGGCAGCCGCTGCGCCCCACCCATATCCGTCCACATACTATGTCTCTTTACTCCTCGCTGTCCATAGGCCCAGATGACCTTTTGTGGACAGGAAACGGCATGACGAAGCGCAAGCATCAACTCCTGACCGAGAGCGAACGCGATCAGATACTCGCCATCCCGACCGATCGCGACCATTTGGCCCGGCTCTATACCTTCGAGCCTTCCGATATCGAGATCATCGGCGCGCGACGGGAGCGACGGAACCAGTTGGGCGTGGCGCTGCAACTCGCGCTCCTGCGGCACCCGGGCATCACGCTTGCGCAGTTGATACAGGACAGGGGAGCAATACCCCATGATCTCGCCGCTTTCGTCGCGGAGCAACTTGGTCTGCACGTAACCGAGCTGGCCAACTATGCGGCGCGGGATCAGACAATGACGGATCATGCCCGTGAGCTGGCGGCGCGTTTGGGGCTTCGGGGGCCAACCCGCGCCGATATTCCCTTCATGGTCGAGGCGGCCGCGAGAACGGCATGGGCGACCGACAAGGGGATGACGATTGCGATGGGCGTGGTCACCGCCCTGCGCGAGGCCCGGATTTTGCTGCCGTCCATCTCCACCATCGAACGCGCCAGCAGCGCGGGACGTGCCCGCGCGCGCAAGCAGGCCGCCCACGCCCTGATCGCCGATCTCAGCGCCGAACAGGTCCAGGCCCTCGATCAGCTCTTCGACGCCGCCGGCGGCATGAGCCATCTCGCCTTGCTTAAGACCATCCCCGTCGCGGCCAAGCCCGATCACGTCCGCCAGATCCTCGACCGTCTGAGGCAGGTGCGGAAGATCGGCATTTCCCCCGACGTCGCGGGCCGCATCCACGCGGACCGATTTCGGCAATATGTCAGGGAAGGCCGTGCGTCGCCTGCCTATATGATCGAGCGCTATATTCCCTCCCGGCGACGCGCCACGCTCGTTGCCTTCCTGCTCGATCTTGAAGAACGGCTGACGGACAGCGCCCTGGAGATGGCGGACAAGCTGATCGGCGGCATCTTCACCCGCGCGAAGAACGCCCAGGCGCGCAGCTATGCCGCCACGTCGAAGAACGTGGCCCGGCTGATGCTGATCTTCCGCAGGACGATCGACGCGCTCACCGATGCAGTCGATACTGGCGAAGATCCTATGGAGGTCCTGGATGCCTCAGTAGGATGGCACACCCTCCTGAAGGCCAGACCGGAAGTGGCGACGATCGCGGAAACCGCCAATCTTGATCCGCTGAGGGTCGCGGCCGACCGCTATGCGACGTTGCGCAAGTTCGCCCCTGATCTGCTTGAAGCGCTGCAGTTCAGGGCCGGAAAGGGCAGCGCGAAAACGATTGCCGCTATCGAGATGCTGCGCGACCTCAATAGGTCGGGCAAGCGCGATCTGCCTGCCGACGCTCCGATGCCCTTCCGCAAGGAATGGCAGAAAATCGTCATGGGCGATGACGGCAAGATCAATCGGCGGCTCTGGGAAATCGCGACTATCGCGCATCTGCGCAACAAGCTGCGCTCCGGTGATGTCTGGGTGGAACGATCGACGGGATACCGCCAGTTCGACAGCTACCTGCTAAGCGAACCGAAGGCCAAGCCGATCGTGTCGGCTCTTGGTCTGCCACCCACAGCCGGCGAATGGCTCGAACAGCGGGGCCGCGAACTGGACTGGCGGCTGAAGAAATTCGCCCGGAGCCTGAAGCGCGACGCTCTGGAGGGTGTGCGATACCGCGACGGCCGCCTCCAGATATCCCCCGTTCGCACGATCGCAACGCCCGACGCCGAAGCCCTGGCCGACCGGCTCGATGCGATGATGCCACGCATCCGTATCACCGAACTGCTACATGAGGTGGCGCAGGAAACTGGCTTTCTTTCGGCGTTCACCAACCTGCGCACCGGCGAGCTATGTCCCAATGAAAATGCGCTGCTCGCCACGATCCTCGCCGACGCCACCAATCTCGGCCTGTCGCGCATGGCCGCCGCGAGCCAGGGCGTCACGCGCGATCAACTCCTATGGACCCATGACGCCTATATCCGCGACGAGAGCTACCGCGCGGCGCTCGCCGTCCTCATCAACGCGCACCACCGCCTGCCATTCTCGCGGGTATGGGGCGACGGCACAACGTCCAGTTCCGATGGTCAGTTCTTCAGGGGCGCGAAGCGCGGCGCATCGGGCGGCGACATCAACGCCCGCTATGGCGTCGATCATGGCTTCAGCTTCTACACCCATGTTTCCGATCAGCGCGGGCCCTACCACGTCAATGTGATCTCGGCCGCCACGCATGAAGCGCCCTATGTCCTCGACGGCCTCATCAGCCATGGCACCGATCTCAGGATCGTCGAGCATTACACCGACACCGGCGGAGCGACCGATCATGTCTTCGCCCTGTGCGCGATGCTGGGATTTCGCTTCTGCCCGCGCCTGCGCGACTTTCCGGACAGGCGGCTTGCGCCGATCGCGCCGGTTTCGGCCTATCCGTCCATCGCCCCGTTGTTGGGCAAGCGTATCCGCACCGACATCATCAATGAACAATGGGACGACGTGCTGCGCCTCGTGGGGTCGATCAAGGCTGGCCACGTCGCGCCGTCGGTCATGCTGCGAAAGCTCGCCGCCTACGAACGGCAGAACCAGCTCGACGTCGCACTACAGGAGATCGGCAAGATCGAACGGACCCTGTTCATGCTGGACTGGCTTGAAAATCCCGATCTGCGCCGGCGATGCCATGCCGGCCTTAACAACAGCGAGCAGCGCCATGCCCTGACGCAAGCGATCTACACCTTCCGCCAGGGCCGCATCATCGACCGCAGCCATGAAGCTCAACAATATCGGGCATCAGGCCTCAACCTAGTCATCGCGGCGATCGTCTATTGGAACACGATCTACATGGCCGACGCCGCCCAGCATCTGCGATCGGCAGCGGCCCCGGTCCCCGATGATCTGCTTGTCCATACGTCGCCGGTTGGCTGGGAGCATATTGCCTTTTCCGGCGATTTCCTCTGGGATCGAGCCGCCGCTTCCGCTGGCCGCAAGGCCCTCAATCTTCCGCCGGACAGCCGCGCCGCCTAAGCGTTCCTCGGTTGTTCTCCCTTAGCGTTGTTTAGCGTACCTTCCACGCTATGCCCTCTTGTTCTTTTCTAAGATTTTGACCACCATCGACCATTCCGAAGACAACACCACATGGTGTTCCGCCGACCCCGCGGCTGATTGCAGGCCGAGGCTCTTCCAGTTCCATAGGGTGCGTGTGTCAGGCGCAGCCCTCATAATGCTGAGTCGCTGACGTGCGGTCTGGATGACGGCCACCGGCAGGCAGGTTTCTGCCGCTGCTTCCGTCTCTATCATCGATAAGCTCGCGTCTTCGAACTCTATGTCCATAGTGCGCCAGCATAGCCGCCCGCGCCTCGATGTCAACACGACTTAACTGAAGTCGTTAAGTTCATATTTTTGCCTGGCTGGTTCGGAGGGCGGTTACGGCAACAAGACGGTCGGCCCAACTTAAATCAAACTACGGTGGTGCATCTGTAAGGCGGGAGCGCCTGCTCTCGACCAAAATCGTCATTCAATCGGCAAACAAGGAATTTGGGCTTGGCACCATACCCGGTCACTACGGCGATGCAGAGCGCTCAAATACACGGACTAAAGAAATCTCTCGCCTGCATGGTTGTCGAACAGCGCGGCATCGCGGACATAGCCAAGCAGCACCTCGACCTTCTTCTGCCGCGACACCTCCTGCATTTTCGGCAATGAGGCCCCCGCCTTGGCTGCCTCGGTCAGGAACCCTGAGCGAAGCGAGTGCGCACCGACTGCGGCAGGATCGAGCCCAACCTTTTCGGCATAGCGCTGGATCAGGCGGGCAACCGAGCGATCCGACATGGGCTCCTTGGTCATCATCCCTTGTGCGTCGGTGCGGTAGAACAAAGGACCAGCCTCCCCTCCCCTTACGCTGAGCCATTCGTTGAGGCGCGCGCCGGGCTTGAGAACCTTGCCCGACGGCACCGCGATGACCTGCCCTTCCCCTTCCTGGTCGGTTTTGGAATGCCGGATCGTCAATTTGAGACCCTCCCGCACCAGCTCGAGGTCAGCCAGCTGTAGCGCGACCAGTTCGGACCGCCGCAGCGCCGCCGCCAGCCCAAGTGCCATGATCGCCCGGTCACGGACCGCCCGCGGACTCTGGCCGTCAGCAGCTGCGATCATCCGGGCCAGATCAGCTGCCAGAATTGCGCTCTTCTTGCGCGTCGGGCGCGCGCGCTGCTCGCGCCGGATCCCCGCGAGTGTGTCGCCAATGACATCGCGCGGATCGCGGTGCTGGGGCGCAACCTGTCCTGCCTGCCTGTGGTGCCAGGCGATGGCGGCAAGGTGCCGCCCGATGGTGCTGTCGGCCCTCCCCGCCTGCGCCATCGAGGCAAGGTATGTGGCAACTGCCTCCGGCATGGCCGGCATCGGCTCAAGATCGCGCATCCAGCACCATTCTTCGAACTGCCGCCAGTCGCTGTCATAGGCTCGAACAGTGTTGGCTGCCTTGGACCGCGCGCGGTATGAGCGCGCCGCTTCGATCTCAGCCGCCAGCTGCGGAGGGATCGCATTCCCCAGCGGCGAAAGCGCGACTTCATCTGAAAGTCCCAAAGCCCTGCTGCTGTCATCGTCCACTTGTGAACGGACAAAGAACACTGCATCCGACACCCCACGCCAATTCACCTGACCGACAAAATTCTCTGCACCGGCGTTATTTCCTGACACCCTTCAACAT
>NZ_MEFG01000058.1 GCF_001724715.1 Sphingomonas sp. SCN 67-18 | reverse complement strand
CGAGGAGGAAATCCAGCCTTTGCACATCACAGCAAAGGCCGCCTGACGATGACCCGTGGCCAACGCCGAATTTACACCATCTTGACGGACACGACCCTCTTCCGCGCGCATCTCTCGGCGTTCCAATGCTCCACCCATTCGGCTTCCTCTTCCTCCGTCAGAGCCAGGGCAATATTCTGTTGCCGGACAAAGGCATTGTATGCCTGTA
This sequence comes from Sphingomonas sp. SCN 67-18, assembly GCF_001724715.1. Classification (GTDB taxonomy): domain Bacteria; phylum Pseudomonadota; class Alphaproteobacteria; order Sphingomonadales; family Sphingomonadaceae; genus SCN-67-18. Next base: position 25,120 of record NZ_MEFG01000058.1, on the reverse strand, counting down.
GCTGCTCTGCCCAACGGCGGGTGTCGTCGGTCGGCTCGAAGGTTAGATAGGAAGTGTCGGAATTTCCCTCGCGGAGCCTTACCAGCCGTTCCCGGGGCAGGCACAAGGTCAGGCTGTGCTGGGTAATGCCGCAGTCTTGGGCCATACCGTAGAGCCCCGGCATGATATGGTATGTGGAAGCCTGTCCCCTCTTGCCGGGATAGGTCTTGATAAGTCGGGCGGCTTCTAGAAGATCGATGGTGTGAGCCATCGCCCTGCCATTCAGCCAGCCGGGGCCATTGGGATAACCCTCGGCTCTACGCGAATAGGCAATCCGATTTGAGCGCCGATGATAGTGGCAGCGGAAGCCATTGGCGAGGATTGCCCGGACAAGAGCGTAGCGGTTTCGTGCGTCGGCTTGCTTTGGTTTGCGCCGCCGCGATTCGATTGCGGTAATGAGTGACAAGACCGCCGTAGCCAAGGCGTCGCCTTCCGGGTCGCGGAAATCCAGAGCCGGATCGAACCATGTGCCTTTAAGCAGTTCGAGGCCCGTTGCAGCCTTTCCGCTGGCGGGGCCGGCGGCAAGCGGGTCCGGTGGCAGGATTTGAGATGGCTGTGCGGCGATGGCACTGGTTGGCGCTGTGGCATAGCGGTTGGCTTGCCCCCGATTGTCGGGGATTTCATCATGGGAGGCTGGGGAGGCAGGCGATGCTGCCTCCAGCCAAGACACACAATTGTCAAGGTCCATTGGATTATTCGATTAGACCGGCGACGAAGGCGTCTATCTCGCTCCGCAAATAGCGGGCGCACGAACCGATGTAGCGGGCGTCCACGTCAAGGATGTGAGGTAGTCCATGCCTTCGCTTGTGTCGTTGCCCTCTCACCCACGAAGGGGAGAGGTTGAGGTAACTGGCAACATCTTTGTCGGTAAGAAAGGCGGCTTCAATCATCTGCATTTTCTCCATGCAGTTGCAGAGCGTGGAGCTGGGACTCCACACTCTAGCGTGTTTATAGATCCTGATAGAGATGGAGCGAAATCCCCATCCATACCTATATTTTACCAGATTGGTTATTAAATGTCAAGAAGATTCGACATAGGGGATCATTATTTTGGTGGTCAAGGCCTGCATTTTTGGCTGCGATCTGGGAAAGGCTAGGCGGTGGGCGGAAGATTTCCGGTCAACGCGGCAATGTCGCATTTCAGGGCGATAGAGAGCCTATACAGGACAATGAAGGTGATGTTGCGCTCGCCCCGTTCGACAGCACCGAAATAGGAGCGGTCAACGCCAGCCACCAGCGCCAATTGTTCCTGTGTCAGACCGACGCGCTTCCGCTGGGCTCTGATTCGGCTGCCAAGCTCGCGCAATATGACCCCCTCGTCCATCGTCGAGGTTAGGCCAAAAATGGGGCCTATTAGTCCACGGGCGCTTTTATCTCATTTGGCAACCCAGATTTACTCCTCTGGCGCTGCCTTCCCTCCCATAGCCCTTGCATCGCCATTGCTGAACGCATGGAAAGCCTCCGCAGCCTGCTTATCGCCGAGATCGACGGCATAATGCTTGGCGAGCATTCCCGTGCCGGTGTGGCCCAATCGTCCGGCCACTGTTCGCACGTCGATGCCGTTCAAGATGAGCTGGGTTGCGTGCGTCCGGCGCAGATCGTGCAGCCGGACATCATCTAAGCCGGTGGCTTTCCACAATTTGGTTAGGGCGCGTTTGGCGGTTGTCATCGACAACGGAAAAATCCGATCATCGTCTTTCGCGCGTTCTGCATCTTTTGATCGTCCTACGATGGCGAGCATTTCCGGTGTGCAAGTGACAAATCGGGACTTGCCGCTCTTTGTGCCGGTGACTTCCACGACAGTATGTCCCGGCTCCAATTCCCGGATCGAGGCAAAGGTAAGGCCGAGAATTTCGGCTCGCCTCATGCCTGAATGATAGGCCCAGGTCACAAAGTCTGTCAGCCATCCCCGCTTCTCGAACGGCATCTGCTCGGCTCGCTTCGCCTTCTCATTCTCGATTTTCTCGGCGGCAGCGAGAATGGCCTTCCATTCCTTGTCAGTGACAAATCGCTGACGCCCCTCAATGTCGCGGATGCGGTCAGCGCGCTCGGAAGGATTGCGGTCAAGTTCCCCTGTCCGCACGGCGTCGTTCATGATCGCGTTGAAAGTGGCCAACTGGCGCTGGACAGTCGCGGGTTTCAGGGTCGTTCGTTGGGTGGCAATCCATTTATTGACGTCTGCTACCGAGATTGCGTCTAGCGATTTTCGCCCGAAGGCAGTTTTCAGATATTTCTCCACATGGCTTTTGAGGGTGACATATCCTTTCGCCGTCGCCTTCTTCCGCTTGAGCCATGCGTCTGCATACTCGTCAAAGGATGACGGTATCTTGGCAACAAGCGGTTCGCCCTTGTCGGCCAGTCCTTGCAGCCGGTCGCGTTCCTGTTCCAACTCTGGCCACGACCATGATGCTCGCTCCCCTAGCTTGATCTCAACGGACTCGCCGGGTTTGTATGTCCGGCCCTTATAGTCGCCTCCGCGTGTCATGCGGACTTTCACCCAAACAGTGAATGCCTTCTGCCCTCGGAAAAGCCCGATCCTGTCATGATAAGCTGGCCGCTTCGTCATCACCTTGGGTAGCGAGGCTTCCAACTCTTCATACGCGGCGTAGCGGCTGGGGCGACCACGGGGGCGGCGCGGTTGTTCCATTTGCTGACTCCTGTTAGTGGGGATTTGCAGTGGGGATTGCCCTCTATCTAGGAAGTCAGAGAATGAATTTCCATCCCCACTATATCCCCACGGGGAACCTCTGAAATTGTGGGAAACGCCATAAAACAGGCATAACGCTCGATTTTTGGTTTTCCCCGGAATCTGGGAACAGCAATAACGGGCAAGGCGCTCAATGGAGCCAATCCCTTACCTTGCCAAGGTTGGGGTCGAGGGTTCGAATCCCTTCGCCCGCTCCAAAAACTTCAAGAAAATCAGTGGGTTATACAAGGTCGCGAAAGCGGCCTTCTTTCATTTTTGGGCTGGGCTACAACCGGGCTACAACGCATTCCAAGGTATGAGCGAGCCGGAGTCCCCAAAGTCGTTCATCGGAGCAGTGCGGTAGCATCGGCGAAGGGCTGGTTAAGCCCCGGCTTTCACGCTCCTTCGTGATACCGAACCGTCGTTGACATTGCTTCGACCAGTGACCGTAAAGCGCCTCCGATTATCTCACCATACCCCTGATCTTGCGCGGGATCGCCGCCCACGGGGCCTCTCCAATGGCTTGTCTGGTCGAGGTCCACCCATCTTCCCGCAACGGCATCGAACGGATTTTTCCGCCGCCGGACAAGCCGACTTTGCATCGCGAAACAAAAAAGCCGTCCGCCGCCGTCTGCCACTTCGTTCCGCCCTTCGGGTGCGGGCCGGTCGTCCCTCGTCCGGGTGACAGCCATCGAGGCCGCGATGGGCGCGGTCCCGAAGCAAGAAAGGACTAACGACATGATCTGCGGAAACTTCAAGGCAACCGATCGCGGCTTCCACGGTGAAATCCGGTTTTTCGGCACCAGCGAAAAGGTGGAAATCCTCCGGGTCGACGACAAGGCGAGCGACAAGTCGCCCGACTATCGCATCGTTGCCGCCGACGATGAGAGCATCGAGTTCGGTGTCGGCTGGCTCAAGTCCGCCAGGGACGGAAAGCCTTACGCTTCATTCAATCTCAATCCGGTCCTAGCGCCGGACGTTCATCTTCGGCTTGTCTCGACCAAGGTAACCGGCAAGTTCGAGTTGAAAGTCGACTGATCGCGAGAGCGTCCCGTCAGTAAGGCGGGGCGCTCTCAATTTTCGACAAAGGATCTGCGCCGGGTGAAACCGTATCGGCCGTCGTGATCTGGCGGGACCGATCGAAAGCGAGATCGGCCTTGGGGCCGCGCCGGCGCCATGCGGCAGCTTCCTGTGCGTCGCCATGACGGCGTGATCGTCGCCAGGGACAGCCTCCATGTGGTCTTGCGCACTGTAGACCGGATGGCAGATTTTTCGGGCTTTGCCGGGAGCGTCATCTCTCCCGTCCTGCCTGCGTGACCGCCCCTCGCGGCCTCTCTCGTGGCTGTTCTGACCGGGGCCACCTGTCGGCGCAACGGCGCCGGGCCGCTTTTTTCCGCCGTGCTGGCGCGCTTTGCATCGCGAAGCAAAAAAGCGGCCCTTCGGCCGTCCGATGGCCGCAAGCCCACCCCGCCGCGCGAGCGCGACAGGAACCCCGAGCCAGCGGTGCGCCGCCGAATGTTCCCGGTCCCTGAACCGCCACGAGACCGCATGGAGCGGTCCCGAAGCAGGAAAGGACGAACAAGATGCTCGAATATCTCCGCACGGTGCTGGCCGAATTTGCGATTACCACCGTCAACGTCACAACGCTGGACGATATGTATGAGGCGGCCACCCTTGTCGCCGTCGATCGCTTCGGGATCGTCCTTGCGGTCAAGCACAGGCATGTAGCCATTTGCCTTCCATGGAACACTGTCTTTGAGATCGAGATCGAGGAATAACCGGCAGACTGCAAGAGCGTCTCGCCAGCGATGGCGGGGCGCTTTCTTCTTTCATAAAGCAGCGTGCGCCATCGACCGTCGTGTCGGCCCGGTGGCCGAGCCGGTATCCCGGCGATCATTTTCTTGAGTGGGAATCAGGGCGCTCCGCCCCCGCTCCCCAGCAACAACAATCGGCCGGACCGGGTTGGCGCCAGGGCGCCCGTCCGCACCACTCCGGCAGATTCTTGCTGCCCCCCACACCCCCGGCTGCTCGACGCGAAGGCAGGAGCGATGGCCCAGCCATCGCCCTGCTGGCGATTTGAAGAAAGGAAAGCAGTCATGGACAATATCAGGCACGGCGACGGTGGCAGCGCCCAATACTGGCAGGAGCGCCGCGAAGCCTTCTCGATTTCGAGGATGTGTCGGCTGAGCGTAGCTTGTTTGATATTCATGTTCCGCGCCGCCCGGCTGAAACTGCCCGCTTCGGCCGCCGCAAGCAGGTAGCGTAGCTGGCGTAGTTCGATCATACCTCAACTCACTTCGTTCACATCCAGTCCGCGCAAATGGATCAAGCTGGCAACGCGATTGGTTCGAAGCCTTAGTTTACCGCGAAAGGCCGCTCGGGCACGCTGTGACCGACCTTCAGGCCTTCTCCTCTCCCGCTCTTGACGTTCATGAAGTTTGCCCCTCGGCGGTTCCCTCTTGCGGTTGGTATACGAAAAAGATAGAAAGTAATAAATTACTTTCTTTTGAAGGCGCGAACAATGAATGGGCGTTCCAAACATCTTCCCGCTGACGAGCGACGGGCGGCGACCGTGGAGGCGGTGGTCGACCTGGCCGCGGAACAGAACCCGAGCGACATCACAACGACGGCCATCGCCCAGCGGATGGGTCTGACCCAGGGCGCTCTCTTCCGCCACTTCCCGACCAAGGACGCCATCCTGCAGGCGGTCATGTCCTGGGTGACCGAGCGGTTGCTCGCCCGCGTGGACAAGGCGATCGAAGAAGCCGCCTCTCCGGCTGCCGCGCTTGAGGCGGTTTTCATGACGCATATCGATTTCGTGTCTGACCACCCCGGTGTGCCGCGAATGCTGTTCGGGGAGTTGCAGCGACCGGGCGAGACGCTTCCCAAGCGCATGGCCCAGACCCTGATCCGCCATTATGGCGAACGGCTGCATACCCTGCTCGACGCCGGAAAGGCACGGGGCGAACTGCATGCGGACCTCGATCCGGAAGCCGCGGCCACCCTGTTCATCGGCACGGTCCAGGGCCTGGTCATGCAATCCATGCTGGCGGGCGATGTGACCCGCATCCGCAGCGATGCGCCCGGCGTGTTCGCCATCTATCTGCGCGGCGTCGGAGCATCATCATGAAGAACATCCGCCTGTCCGGCACGACAAAGCGGATCCTGATCATTGCGGCCGTCATCGCGATCATCGGTGCTGGATGGCTGTGGATGCAGCGGGGCAGCCGCGACGGCGACGCCCTCAATCTGTACGGCAATGTCGATATTCGGGAGGTGCAATTGGCCTTCCGCCAGTCCGGCCGCGTCGCGCAGATGCTGTTCGATGAAGGCGATCATGTCGAGCCGGGCGCACATATGGCGACTCTCGACGCGCAGCCGTTCGAGGAAGCGCTCGCGGCCGCCGACGCCGCCGTAGCGGTCGCACAGGCAGACCTCGACAAACTGCGCCGCGGGCTGCGGCCGCAGGAGATTGCGCAGGCGCAGGAGGCCCTCAATCAGGCCCTGGCCGTCGCCAGGGACACGGAGCGTAATTTTGATCGGCAGAGCCAGTTGCTCGCGTCGGGAGCCGCCAGTCAAAAGACGGTCGATGCCGCGCGCACTGCGCGCGATCAGGCCGCCGCCAGTGTCAAAGCGGCCCGGGCCGCGCATTCGCAAGCCACCGAAGGGTTTCGCAAGGAAGACATCGCGGCCGGGCAAGCCCGCCTCGCCGCCGCACAGGCAGCACGGGCTCAAGCCGCCACCGCTCTTGCCGACACGGTTCTGCTTGCACCCGGCACCGGCACAATCATCGCACGGGTGCGCGAACCCGGCAGCATGGTTGTCAGCCAAAGCCCGGTCTATAGCCTCAGCCTTGATGCACCGGTTTATGTCCGCGCCTATGTCGGCGAACCGGATCTGGGGCGCATCGCGCCCGGAATGCGGGTGCGCGTTCGCAGCGACTCGTCCGACAAGACCTATCAAGGCCAGATCGGGTTCATATCACCGCGGGCGGAGTTCACGCCAAAAACGGTAGAAACCACCGATCTGCGCACGGATCTGGTCTATCGCCTGCGGATCGTGGTCACCAATGCCGATGCTGCGCTGCGTCAGGGCATGCCGGTAACGATCGAGGTCGAAGCCGGACAAGCCACCGGCGCGCGCGCCAAAGGCCGCTGACGTGCCGCCCGCCACCGCGCCACAGGAGCAAAATGGCGATGTCGCGGTCGTCATCGACAGGTTGAGCAAGCATTTCGGCAGTGCGCCTGCGTTACAGGATCTCAGCGCGCAGATAAGCTATGGCCGACTGACCGGGCTGGTCGGGCCGGACGGCGCGGGCAAGACCACCCTGATGCGTATCCTGACAGGACTGCTGGTGCCGAACAGCGGCCACGCCACGGTAGCGGGCTTCGATGTGGCGGACGACAATGACGCCATCCATGTTGCGACAGGCTACATGCCGCAACGCTTCGGGCTCTACGAAGACCTGTCGGTCATGGAGAATATGCGCCTCTATGCACAGCTGCGCGGCATGGATGCCGATGGGCACACCGACCTGTTTGCCCAATTGCTCGACTTCACGCGCCTTGCCCCTTTTACCGGACGCCTGGCGGGCAAGCTCTCCGGCGGCATGAAGCAGAAGCTGGGCCTCGCCTGCGCGTTGATGGCCCGGCCTGCCGTCCTGCTGCTCGACGAACCGGGCGTCGGCGTCGATCCGGTCAGCCGTCAGGACCTGTGGCGCATGGTGCAGGCGCTGACCGACGAAGGGATGGCCGTGGTCTGGTCGACTGCCTATCTCGACGAAGCCGAACGCTGCGACAATGTGCTGCTGCTCAACGAAGGGCAGCTCGCTTATGACGGACCGCCCGGAGAGCTGACCGCGCGCCTTACAAGCCGGAGCTTTCGGCTGGAACAGGTCGGCGAGCGGCGGCGGGCCGTGCTAGCCGAAGTGCTCAGCCTGGACAGTGTCGGCGACGGGGTGATCCAGGGCGCCGGCGTCCGCGTGGTGCTGCGCGCCGATGCGGGAACCGAGCAAATTAGCGCGCTCGCCGATCGGGTCGGCGCGCAACTGAAAGCGGTGCCTGCCCGCTTCGAGGATGCCTTCATTGATCTTCTGGGCGGCGGTCCGGGCGGCACATCGGCGCTTGCCGAAGGGATGCCGCCGGTCGAACTGGCTTCAGACGTTGCCGTCTCCTGCCGCGATCTGACCAAGCGTTTCGGCGATTTCACCGCCACCGACATGGTGAGCTTCGAGGTCCGCAAGGGCGAGATATTCGGTCTGCTCGGGCCGAACGGCGCCGGCAAATCGACTACCTTCAAGATGCTGTGCGGCCTGCTCAAACCCACCAGCGGCGAAGCGCAGGTGGTGGGGCTGGACCTGCGCCGGGCGACCGGTGCTGCCAAAGGCCAGCTTGGCTATATGGCGCAGAAATTCTCGCTCTATGGCCTGCTGTCCGTGCGGCAGAACCTGGAGTTCTCCGCGGGCGTCTATGGCCTGAAAGGCGCCGCGCGGCAGGCGCGGATCGACGAGATGATCGACATCTTCGGGCTGCAACCCTGGCTGTCGGCGGCGCCGGAGTCCCTGCCGCTCGGGGTCAGGCAACGTCTGGCGCTGGCCTGCGCGGTGATGCACCGCCCGCCCGTGCTGTTCCTGGATGAACCGACTTCGGGCGTCGATCCCATCACGCGCCGCGAATTCTGGACCCATATCAACGGCCTTGCCCGCAAGGGGGTGACGGTGATGGTCACCACCCACTTCATGGACGAGGCGGAATATTGTGATCGGGTGGCGATGCTCTATCGCGCCCGGCTGATCGCGCTCGACACGCCGGACGCCCTCAAACGCGGCGCGGTCAGCGATCTCCGGCCGGACCCGACCATGGAAGACGCCTTCATTCATCTGGTCGAAGCCCGCGGGCGGATTGCGAACGGACCTTCAAGCCATGCGCCGCTTCGATCCGAAGCGCCTTTGGGCGCTGGTGTTCAAGGAAAGCCTGCAGGCGATGCGCGATCCGTCCACGCTGCTGATCGCCTTCGCCCTTCCGGTCGTGTTGCTGCTGCTGTTTTCCTATGCGGTGTCGCTCGACGTGCGCGCGGTGCGCATCGGTGTCGTGCAGGAATCGCAGTCTGCTTCGGCGCAATCGCTGGCCGCCGCCTTCGCCGGCACCCGTTATCTGGACGTCACCTTCGCCCATGACCGGCGCGAGGTCGCCGACCGGGTTGTCTCGGGCGACTTGCGCGGATTGGTGGTGATCCCGCAGGATTTCGAGCAGCGCCTGGCTGATCGCGGCACGCGACCTCTGGTGCAGATCATCGCCGACGGTTCGCAGCCCAATACCGCCAACTATGTCACCAACTATGCGCAGGGCGTGGTGCAGACCTGGCGGGGCGGGCTTGATGGCGAGACGCCACGCTCGGTCGTCACGATGGAGCCGCGCTACTGGTTCAACGCCGAACTGGAAAGCCGCCGCGCGCTGGTGCCCGGCGCCATCGCCATTGTCATGACCATCATCGGCACCATGCTGACCGCGCTGGTGGTGGCGCGCGAATGGGAACGCGGCACGATGGAAGCGGTGCTCTCCACCCCCGCATCGGTCGCGGAAATCCTGATCGGCAAGCTCCTGCCCTATTTTGCGCTCGGCATGCTGGCCACGCTCGGTGCGACCGCGCTGGCGGTCTTCGTGTTCGGCGTGCCGCTGCGCGGATCGCTGGCGGCGCTCCTGCTGCTTTCGGCCACCTTCATGGTGCCGGCGCTGGGTCAGGGACTGCTGATTTCGTCTGTCACCCGCAACCAGTTCCTGGCCGCGCAGATCGCCTTGTTCTCCGGCTTTCTGCCGGCCTTCATGCTGTCGGGCTTTCTCTATGAGATCGACGCGATGCCCGCGCCGATCCGGGCCATCACCTGGGCGATACCGGCGCGTTATTTCGTGTCTTCGCTGAAAACCGTCTTTCTGACCGGAGACATCTGGGCCGTCTTCGTGCCGAACCTGTTGGCGATGGGCGCAATCGGCATCCTGTTTTTCCTTCTGGCAAAGCGCGCCACGCGCAAGAACCTGGAGTGAGCGGCGATGGCGCGACCCGATAGCTATTTCAGTTTCACCCGGCTGCGAGCCCAGTTCGTCAAGGAAGTGCTGAGCATCCTGCGCGATCCGCGCAGCCGCATGGTGGTGTTCATGCCGCCGCTGCTGCAACTGCTGGTGTTCGCCTTCGCCGCAACGCTCGAAGTGCGCAATGTCGATATTGCCGTGCACAATCAGGATGCGGGCCGCTGGTCGCATGAACTGATCACGCGGCTCGATCGGGCCGACTTCATTACCCAAGTCTATCGCGTGACCGACAGTCAGGAACTGGGACGCCTGATCGACCAGGGCAAGGTGATCGCGGCGATCGATATCCAACCGGACTTTTCGCGCGCAATCGCTGCCGGAGACAGCGGTCGCGTTCAGATGCTGATCGACGGCCGGCGCAGCAATTCAGGACAGATCACCGCCAGTTATCTCTCCGCCATCGCCGCCGAAGTCGGCGCGGAGGCCAACCCCGGCACAGGTCCTGCGACGCCGGTGGCGGTGCGCAACTGGTTCAATCCCAATCTGACCTATCGCTGGTTCATCGTGCCCGGCCTCTCGGGCATCCTGGCGTTCTTCAGCGCGCTGCTCATAACCTCGCTGTCGATCGCCCGTGAACGCGAACTGGGAACCTTCGACCAGTTGCTGGTGTCGCCAACCTCCACGCTGGAAATCATCCTGTCCAAATCCTTGCCGGCGCTAGTTATCGGCACCATGCTCGGACTTCTGATGATGGCGGCTGCTGCGGGACCGTTCCGGATTCCGTTCAACGGGTCGTTCGCGCTGCTGTTTGTCAGCCTGGTCCTGTTCATCCTGTCGGTGGTGGGCATCGGCCTGATGATTTCGGCGATCAGCGCGACCCAGCAGCAAGCCATCCTTGGCGCCTTCGCGATCGGCGTGCCATCCGTCCTGATGTCGGGCTTTGCCACGCCGGTCGAGAACATGCCCATGCTGCTGCAATGGCTGGCGCAGGCGATTCCGCTCACCCATTTCCTGATCATCGTCGAAGGCAGCTTTCTGAAAGCCATGGCGCCCGGCGACATATTTGCCAGCCTCTGGCCATTGGCGCTGATCGCCCTGGTGTCGCTCACCATGGCCACCATCTTCGTTCGAGGACGCCTGCAATGATACGCATCCCCCATCGGTGGCCGCACCTTGCGGCGGTGATAGTCGGCTGCACCTCGTTGACGGCCTGTGTCGTCGGCCCCGACTATCGCGCGCCACCGTCCGTTGATACCGGCAGCGGCTGGACCCGGCCGGTCGCGGCAGACTCCGCGCCAACCGGCCTTACCCGCTGGTGGAGGGCCCTGGGCGATCCCGAACTGGAGAGGCTGGTCGATACCGCACTGGCGCAAAATCTGGATATCCGTCAAGCTGCCGCGCGGATCGACGAGGCGCGCGCGCTGCGAGACCGCGCCGCTGGCCGGCAACTGCCCACGGTTTCTGCTGGCGCCAGTGTGAACCAGCGTCGGCAAAGCGAGAACGGCCCGCTGCCCGTTGGGTCCATTCCCAGCCTCGATGCGTCTCAGACGATCTACGAAGCCGGCTTCGACGCGGCCTGGGAACTCGACCTGTTCGGCGCCAACCGGCGGGCGCTGGAAGGCGCGAACGCCCGCTTGCAGGCGACCGAAGCGGAGGCGCAGGGCGTGCGTATGCGGATCGCGGCCGAAGTCGCACGCGCATGGTTCGAGGCGACCGGCGCCAGAGAAGAATTACGCGCGCAGCGGGCGACGGTGGCGACGCTGCACCAAACGCTGGAACTCATGCGCGGACGCGCTGCGCTCGGCGATGTTGCCGGTGCCGACGTGGACGCAGCCCATGAACGCTGGGCCGCCGCCAACGCCCTGCTGCCGGGCATAGAGGCACGGCAGCGCGGGGCGGTGCTCGGCCTTGGTGTCCTGCTCGGCTCACCGCCGGAACGTGAACTCAAGCTGCTCGATGCCACCGCGTCGTCTCTCATACTGCCGGCGCTGCCCGTGGGGGAACGTGCCGATATATTGCGGCGTCGCCCCGATGTTCTGGCTGCCGAACGGCGCCTCGCCTCCAGCACCGCCGAGATCGGCGTGGCGACCGCCGAACTGTTTCCCAGGCTCTCTATCGCAGCGGGCGGCGGATTTCAGGCGCTTAGCACGGGCGACTGGTTCGACGCCTCCAGCACCCGCTACTCGATCCTGCCGCTCATTTCCTGGCGCTTGTTCGACGGCGGCCGCGTACGTGCGGAGATACGCGCGCGGGAGGCCGTTCAGCGGCAGGCCGCGCTGGGCTATGAACAGGCCGTCCTGGCCGCATTGGGCGACGCGGAGCGCGCCTTGAGCGACTATGACGCCGGACGCGATGCGCTCGCGCGTCGTCAAACGGCGCTCGAGGCTTCACGCCGGAGTTTCAGCCACGCCGAGGCTCGTTTTGCCGCCGGCGATATCGCGCGGATTGAACTGCTTGCGGCCGAGCGCCTCCTGCACGAAGCTGAAACCGCCTGTGCCCGCGCGCATGCCACAACGGCGGTGCAACTGGTGGCGTTGTACAAGGCGATCGGTGGGGGCTGGGACTTGCCCGATGCGCCGACTTCCAAACACGTTTCAATTGGTGCCACAGTGGGAGAAGGGCAATGAATGACGCTGACGGGAACAGCAAGGAACCTGCCGCGCACGACTGGGCGGGTGAAGCGGGCACACGCTGGCTTGCCCAGCTCGATCGTTTCGAGAGCATGATCGAACCGATCGGCGAAGCGCTGCTCGCGCGAGCAGCCTATGTTGCCGGGGAGAAGGTGGTCGATATCGGCTGCGGCGGCGGCTGGACGACGAGGCGGATCGCCGAAAGGACGGGCAACACGGGATTGGCGCTCGGCCTCGACATATCGCCCGAACTGGTGGCGGCGGCAACGGATCGGGCGCAGCGCGCCGGTCTTGCCAACATCCGCTTCGAACAAGGCGACGCCGCGACGGCCATGCCTGAAGAAGCCCCCTTCGACCGGCTGCATTCCCGCTTCGGCACGATGTTCTTTCCCGATCCCTATGCCGCCTTCGCCAATCTGCGCCGAATGCTGCGTGCTAGTGGAAGGCTCGACATCGCGGTGTGGGCGCCGATCGCCGACAATCCGTGGCAGCGCAATGTCATGGCCGCAATCCGTCGGCATATCGACCTGCCCACGCCGCAGCCGCGCGAGCCTGGTCCGTTCGCGCTGGGTGAGCAGGACTATGTGACCGATCTTCTGCGAAGCGCCGGTTTCTCCAACATATCGTTCGACGCCTGGACCGGGGATCAGCGCGTCGGCGGACCCGGCAGCGATCCCGAGAGCGCCACCCGCTTCGTGCTCGACGGCATGCAGGTCGGCGATCTCGTCCGGGCGAGCGGGAACGACACGCGCGTGGCCGTTCACCGCAGCCTCGTCCAACTGTTCGAGCGCAATTGCGATGATGAAGGTGTTCGCATGGGCGCGAAAGCCTGGCTGGTGAGCGCCCGCGCGTGACCTGGCGTCAACCGCCATCCTCATCGTGAACCACCCACAGGCTATGTGAGTCGATCTCCAGCTTGAGCAGGGCGCGGGCCGCTTCCGATCGCGCCATGATCTCCGACCGGCGCGCTTCTCCCGCCTGACGGCGGGCATAGAGCAGGTCGCCAAGGTCGATCTGGCCGAGCTGGTAGCCACGTTCGGTTCGGACCAGCGCGTTGGCGGCGCTTTGCGCTGACAGATCCGTGTTTTTCCACGCCTCCAGCCGCAAGGTGGCGCTGGACAGATCGGCGTCCGCGATGGCCCTCACGGTCCGCTGGACGGACATATGCTCAAGCTGCGCGGCATTGCCTTCCGCAAAAGCCCGGTCCGCCGCCGCGCGCCTGTGGCCGCCGCCCAGCGGCATCGACATGACGACCCCCGCGCCCTGCTCCATGCCGCTCCGCTCACTGAACAGCCGGACGCCGAAGGACGGATCGGCAATCCGGTCCGCGCGAACACGCCGCGCGACGACCGCCAGCCGCTGTGCCTCACGCTCGGCGGCGCGGATTTCATGGCTGCGTTCGATCACCAGATCCCGCATCGCCGCAAGCCTCTGCGGCGGCACCATCGCAACGGAGGTTTCCGGCGGCTCGGTGGGAAGCGGTATCTCTGGAAAATTCGCGGCAAGCGCCACACGCGCCTGTTCGCGCGCCGCGAGCGAGTTCGCGGCCTGGGCCTGGGCCTGGGCCAGCGCCGCCATGGCCTGATCGACATCGATCGCCGCCGCATCGCGCAACGCCACGCGCCGGCGCAGCGCGGACAGCTCCTTTTCCAGCCAGCGCACCGTATCGAGGTCGTTGCGATACAGCGCACCGGCAACCAGCCAATCGTTCCAATAGCCGGAGAGCAGCAAAGCCGTCTGATGCCGGGCATCCTCCATCCGGTTTTCCGCGACCTCTATGCCCAGAGCGCCGGCCTCGCGATCGAGCGCCGCCTTGCCCGGCAGACGGAACGGACGGGCGATCGTGGCGTCGAACTCGTCGTAGCCGCCTTCCCTGTCCACGCTGCGGCGAACATAGCTGCCGGTAACGGCAATTTCATGGGTTCCCTTCGCCAGCATGTCGCGGTCGGCACGGGCTGCGTCCACCCGTGCCCGCGCGGCCGCTACGGCCGGATGATTGTCCAGCGCTTCGGCAACCTTTTCGCTCGGCGGCAAATCGGCGCGCTGGGCCAGAACCGCGGCGGGCGTGAGCAACGCGACAAGCGCCCCTAGGAAAAGCGGCGATCTCATGCGATCCTCCCCTGGGCTGACACCGGGACTACGTGCCAGCGCACTGGCAGCGACCGCTTCGATTGCGTGACCGCGTCAACCAGTGTCCCCAGGACGTCCTCATCGACAATCAGTTCCAGCGCGCTGCGGCGTAGCAGACCCGACACCCGTTCCGCCGTGCTGGCGTCGCCGAAGTCCCAGCCGCGCACGGCCTGCTCGGCGATATGGATCGGCGCGTTGCAGGCGGCGCGGAGTGCGTCGGTCACGCTATCGGCGTCATGCGAGGCGCAATGGAAGGTCAGCAGGATGTCAGCCATTGTCGGTTTCTCCCGCGCTTTCGCCGAAACGCTCGAACAGGATCGGCAGCAGGATGAGCGTCAGCAGGGTGGAGGTGATGAGGCCGCCGATCACGACGATGGCGAGGGGGCGCTGAATCTCCGATCCGGGGCCGGTCGCAAACAGCAGCGGCACAAGGCCGAAGGCCGTGATGCTGGCGGTCATCAGGACGGGGCGCAGGCGGCGCTCGGCGCCGATGCGCACCGTTTCGGCCATGCTCCGCCCATCGGCCCGGAGCTGGCGGAAATAGGTGACCATGACCAGCCCGTTGAGCACCGCGATGCCAAGCAGCGCGATAAAGCCCACCGAGGCGGGGACTGACAGATATTCGCCGCTAGCCCAGAGCGAGACGATCCCGCCCACCATGGCGAAGGGAATGTTGACAAGGATGAGCACGGAGGCGCGCATCGAGCGCAGCGTTGCCAGCAGAACGAAGAAGATCAGCAGCAGCGCAATCGGAATCACGACCGCCAGCCGGGCCGAGGCGCGCTGCTGGTTCTCGAACTGCCCACCCCAGACGATGCTGTAGCCGGCGGGCAGTTTGACCTTCGCGCCGACCTCGGCTTTCGCTTCGTCGACATAGCCGACCAGATCGCGCCCGGAGACGAACGCCTGCACCAGCGCGAAGCGCGACCCGTTCTCATGGTCGAGCTTGACCGGCCCCTCGGTCCGCTCGATCCGCGCCATGTCGCTGACCCGCGCGATAATGCCGGTCGGCGTATGCAATTGCAGATCGGCAAAACGGGCGGGATCGGTGCGCAGCGCCTCGTCGCCGCGGATGACGATCGGCACGCGCTTCTGGCCATCGGCGACGATACCGACATGGGCGCCTTCGACCTGCGCGCGCAGCGCATCCTGTATGCGGTCGACCGGCATCCCGAAGCGCCCGGCGGCGGCGCGGTCGATGTCGAGCTGGAGATAATCGACGCGGTCATTGGCGACGGTCAGCACTTCGGAGGCGCCATCGACGTTCGACAATATCTGCTGCACCTGATCCGCCAGTTCGCCGAGCATCGCCAGATCCGGCCCGAAGATCTTGACGGCAAGATCGCCGCGCGCGCCGGTCAGCATTTCGGAAACGCGCATCTCGATCGGCTGAGTGAAGCTCGGCTCGATGCCGGGCAGGCCCGCCATCGCCTTGCGCATGTCCTCGACGATGAGATCCTTGTCGCCGCGCCATTCGGAGCGCGGCTTCAGACGAACGAAGCTGTCGGTTTCATTGGGGCTCATCGGATCGAGGCCGATTTCGTCCGATCCGACGCGCGCGATCACGTCCTGCACTTCCGGAACGCGCATCAGCGCGCGCTGCGCAGCCATGTGCCATGTCGCCCTTGACCGACTGGTCGAGATCGATGGAGGGCAGCTTGGTGAGCTGGACGATGATCGACCCTTCATCCATCGTCGGCATGAAGGTCTTGCCGACCGCGCCATAAGCGATGCCGGCGATGACAAGCCCCGCCGCCGACAGCCCGTAGACCACCCGCTTGCGCGCGAAGGCGCCGTCGAGAAGCCCCCAATAGCGAGGGCCGAGCTGGCGCATCAGCCACGGCTCGCCATGATGGCCGCTTTTGAGACCGAAGGATGCAAGCACGGGGACCAGGGTGAGCGCGAGCAGCAGCGAACCGGCGAGCGCGAAGACGATGGTAAGCGCAACCGGCGCGAACAATTTGCCTTCAAGCCCCTGCAATGACAGCAGCGGCAGGAAGACCAGCGCAATGATGGCGATCCCGGCCGAGACCGGCACGATGACTTCGCTTGCCGCCTGATAGACGAGGTTGAGGCGCGGGGTTCCCTCCTCGTGCGCCCGGCCGAGCCGTTCGACGATATTTTCCACCACCACGATCGACCCGTCGACCAGCAGGCCGATGGCGATAGCCAGGCCCCCAAGGCTCATGAGATTGGCGGACAGGCCCATACCCTGCATGAAGAGGAAGGTGATGAGCGCCGCCATCGGGAGGGTAGCAGCGACAATCGCCGCCGCCCGCCAGTCACCCAGGAACAGGATGAGCAGCACGACGACAAGCACGGCGGCTTCGAGCAGAGCTTTCTCGACCGTGCCGACGGCGCGCGCGATCAGATCGGACCGATCGTAGAAAACATCGACATGGGTGCCGGCGGGCAATGTGCTTTCGATTTCCGCGAGGCGGGCGCGGACACCATCGACCACCTGCCGCGCATCGGCGCCGCGCAAGGCGATCACCAGTCCTTGAACAGCCTCCGCCTGGCCATTCTTGCTGACCGCGCCATAACGTGTGAGGCTGCCAATGCCGACCGTCGCCAGCTCGCCGAGCCGAACGATGCGGTCGCCGCGGCTGACAATGACCAGTTGCTGAAGATCCTCGACCGACCGGATCGCCCCCACCGCACGCACGATCAGGGCTTCCTCGCCGCTTTTCAGGCGCCCGGCGCCATCGTTGCGATTGCCGCTTTCGATCGCCGCCTGGATATCGGCGATGGAGAGCCCTGCCGCCGCAAGCGCAACGGGATCGGGCCTGACCTCGAAGGTCCGGACAAAGCCGCCCAGCGCGTTCACGTCAGCGACGCCGGGAACGGTGCGCAGCGCCGGACGGATGGTCCAGTCGAGCAGTTCGCGCTTCTCCTGCAGCGAGAGCGGCCCCTCGATCGTGAACATGTAGATGTCCGAAAGCGGTGTGGAGATCGGCGCAAGGCCGCCGCTGATCGACGCGGGCAGATCGGGCATCACATTCGACAGCCGCTCCGCCACCTGCTGGCGCGCCCAATAGATGTCGGTGCCGTCGACAAAATCGATGGTGATGTCGGCGATGGCGTATTTGGCGGTGGAGCGCAGGATTGCCTGATCGGGAATGCCGAGCATTTCCATCTCGATCGGTGTGATGACGCGGCTTTCCACCTCCTCGGGTGTCATGCCCGGAGCCTTCAGTATGACCTTCACCTGCGTCTGGGCGATGTTCGGATAAGCATCGACGGGCAGCGTCATGAAGGCCCAGGTGCCCAGCCCGGCAACGGCCAGCGCCAGCGCGATGACGAGCAGACGCCAGGAGAGCGAGGCGGCGACCAGCGAACGCAACATGGCCCGGACCTATCGCGACAAAGCGAGCGCCTTGAGCGCGCTCGTGCCGGAAATGACCACCTGCTCGCCCGGCCTGACGCCCGAAAGCAGCACGGTCTGTCCCCCAGCGGAACCGCCCATCTTCACGTCGCGGACCGCGTATCCGTCACCAGTGGAAACGAAGACGATAGCCTTGTCCCCGATCATGGCGATCGCCTCGCTGGGCACGCTGACGGCGCCGGCCGGAGCCGGCCCGGACAGCGACAGGCTCGTCGCGCGCCCAGCGATGATGCCCGGCCCGGCGGGAATCTCGGCCTTGAGCATGGCGGAACGGGTGGCGGGGTCTACCGTCGAGCCGACGGCGGTGACGCGCCCGGCGATGCCGGGTTCGATCAATATGCTCATGCCCGGCCGTACCGTACCGACGAGCCGCTCGGGCAACTGGCCGACAGCCTCATAGCGATTGGCGGCGTCGATCACATAAGGCGCGGTAGTTCCGTCCACCGGAGAGCCCGCCTGGATGCCGGCGGTGGTGATGCGCCCGGCGATCGGCGCGGTCAGCGTATAGGTGCCCCTTGTGCCCGAGCCATTGACCATTTTAAGGATGCGCGCCTTTTCGCCAACATCCGCGCCCGCTTCGGCCGCCAGCGCATTGGCTTCATCGGCCCGCGCGCCCGCGATGATACCTTCGCGGGCAAGCTGCGAGAGCCGGGCCGCGTTCGACCGCGCAACGCTCGCCCGCGCATTGGCACGCGTCAGGTCAGCCCCCATCGTCAGCACGTCGCGGCTGGAAATAACCGCAAGCGGCTGGCCCTGCCGGACGGTATCGCCTTCAACCACCAGCGTCCGCATGACCACGCCGGGAAAGGTCGCGGCCACGGCCACGCGCGCATTGGCGGGCGGCTGAATCACCGCCGGAATGACGGCGATGGGGGCTTCGCTCGCGGTGACGGCGGGCGCCAGGCGGATACCAAGCTGAGCGGCCTGCTTGCGATCAACGGGCAGAACGCCCGGCGCCGCTTGCCCGGCTTCGGAAGATGAAGGGGTGGGTTCAGGCACCGTGCCGGACCCGGCAAGCCACCAGATCCCCAGCGCCAGCGCGATGACGGCAAGGCCGGCAAGGACATAGTTCCGCTTCGACATAGGCTTCGCCTAGAGCGCGAAACTGACGAAACCCTGACGGGTCGCAATGCTTGGCGCTTCAGGTGTCGGGGAAATGCAGAGACAATTCCCGCGCGGCAGGATCTGTGGTCAGCCGTGCGCCGTGCGCCGCCATGATCCGGTCGACGATCGCCAGGCCAAGCCCGGCGCCGCTGGTGCTGGCATGGTCCGCCCGGCTGTGCCGACGCACGAGCTCGCGAAGCCGATCGGGTGAGAGGCCCTCGCCGCCATCGCCCACCGCGATCACCGGATCCGGGCCAACCCGTATATTCACCGTGCCCCCCGGTGGCGTCACACGGACAGCATTCTCGATGAGATTCCGCAAGGCGGCGGCGATCGCTTCGCGCCGGCCCCGCGCCACTGGATGCGCGGTGCCTGCATCGAGCGTGATGGCTTTCCCTTCCGCGATGATGTCCGGGGCCAGGAAGCTGACGACATCGCGCGCGATCTCGACAAGGGACACGGATTCCAGCGGGAATTGCGCGGCGGCGGCGGCATCGACCTGGGCGAGCAGCATGAGCTGGTCGACCAGGCGGCGCATCGCGGCAACGTCATGCTTGAGGCGCGCGGCGTCGTCATGATCGAGCCGGTCGAATTCGAGCGACAGCACCGCGAGCGGCGTGCGCAGTTCATGGGCGACATCGGCGGCAAAGGCTTCCTGGCGCATGGCAGCGTCGTCGAGGCGGCCGAGCAGATCATTGACGGCATCCGTGAACGGCAGCGCTTCGGCTGGCAGATGGGACGTGTCTATGCGAAAGCCGCGTTCGTGCCCACGCGCTGCTTCGATCGCGGTTGCGGCTTCCTCAAGGGAGTCAAAAGCCTGTCGGATCACGCGCCGCACGACGAAGGCGACGGGCACCATCAGCACGACCAGTGGAAGCGCGACATGCTCCAGCATCTCGCGCACGGCATTGATCAGCGCATCCTGCGCCGTCAGATCGTCGAATGTCAAACTGTAGAAAAAGACGACCGCTGCAAGCAACAAGATGGTGCCGACAAGGCCGACGAGAGCAAGCCCTCGCGCAAGTTTGCGCGACACGGAGCGCCGATAGGTCACGCCGCGACATCCTTCAGCATATAGCCGACTCCGCGAATGGTGTGGAGCGCGCCGGTGGCGCCAGCCTCGTCCAACTTCCGGCGCAAGCGGGAGACCGCCGCTTCCACGGCATTGGGCGTCACCGGCTCGTTGAAATTGTAGAGCGCGTCCTCGATCGTCTCGCGGCGGACGACCGTGCCCGCCCGCCGCAGCAGCAGTTCCAAGAGGTCGGCCTCCCTGCGGGACAGATCTATGGCGCAGTCTCCGCGGTGCGCCGTGCGCGCCGCCGTGTCGAACCGCAGGCAGCCTGCTTCCAGCACAGGTTGCACGCGCGGGCCGGGGCGGCGGAGCAACGCGCGAATGCGCGCGGCCAGTTCGTCGATCTCGACGGGCTTGACGACATAATCGTCGGCGCCGGCGTCAAGCCCCGTGACCCGGTCCTCCAGCGCGCCACGCGCGGTCTGGATAATCGCGGGCGGCATTTGCCGATACTGGCGGCGGTTCGCCAGCCAAGTGACGCCATCGCCGTCCGGCAAGCCGAGATCGAGCACGATCGCGTCATAGACCGCGCCGCCCAGTGCGCTGTCCGCATCGGACAGGCTGGTGGCGATGTCGCACGAAAAGCCCCGGCGCTGAAGGCCGTCCGCAACCAGCTTCGCCAGCCGGTCGTTATCCTCTATGACAAGAATGCGCATCTATGTCGGCTTTCCTAGCACGATCCCGCCTCAATTCCCGTCCTGCGATCTGATCAGTCCCGCGACGGGATCGAAAGAGGCCGTCTCAATCCCGGTCATTATCCTCGCCTTGAACGGCTGTTCCACCTTCGATTTCATGCCCTTGCTTCGCCTCACCGTGCGATTGCGCACTGAACGCTGCGGAATCGTAGCGCAGGATGCCAAACACCGTCATCCCCATCACCATGGCGGCAAGCAGCACCGCGACGACGGCCGGTCGGCGGGCATCGTGGGCACCAGGGTGCAGAGCGGCGCTCTTGCGGCCGGTGACCATGGCGCGCGCGAGATTTTCGCGGGTGAAGACGGACATCAGTACCACCGCTGCGACATGAACGCCGATGAGTGCGAGCAGGCCATAGGCAATCGCCTTGTGAAGATCCTCGTCGGTCTGCCCCGCGTCGACCTGGATGCCGGTCCACAGCACCGCGCCGGTTACGATAAGCAACGCCAGAACGGCGAGCGCGCCCATCGGATTGTGCCCAATCGTCCGTTGTGGATGACCCGCCGCGAGTTCCCGGATGTGCGACAGGAGGCGGGACGGCCGCACGAAATTGGCGAAGCGCGCATGTTCGCCGCCGATAAACCCCCAGACAAGGCGAAAGGCAAGCAGCATGGCGGCGGTCCACCCTGCGGCCATGTGCCAGTCCGCGATGGGGCTGTCCCCTTCCGAGGACAAAAAGGCAATCGTGATGGCTGCGACCAGCAGCCAGTGGAAAAGCCTGAGCGGGGCATCCCAGACCCTGAAACTGTCGCTGCGGCTCGTTTTTGCCATGAACATCATTTGTCTCCTTGGCCTTTGCCATAAGAGCGATTGCTGACGGCGCGCTGACGAACGCGGGGCAGCGATCACGTCAGACAGCCGCTCCGAACAGGCCGCCCACGCCTGCCGTCAACGCCATCGCTAGAGCGCCCCAGAACGTGACGCGGACGATCGACCGCATGACCGGGGCGCCGCCCGCCTTCGCGCCAAGCGCCCCGAGCAAGACGAGGCACAGAAGCGAAACGGCGACGACGAGCGGTATCAGTTGCTGTCCCGGCGCGGCGGTGACCACCGCCAGCGGCATGATCGCCCCGGCGCTGAACGTCGCGGCGGATGTAAGTGCCGCCTGCAACGGCCGCGCCGTGGATATGTCGGAAATCCCCAGTTCGTCGCGGGCATGCGCCCCAAGCGCATCGTCCGCCATGAGCTGGTCGGCTACCTTGAACGCAAGATCGGGGTCCAGGCCGCGCGCCATATAGATATCCGCCAGTTCCTGCCGTTCGAATCCGGGCTGCGTGGTTAGTTCCGCCGTTTCGCGGGCGAGGTCCGCCTTCTCGGTATCGGCCTGCGAACTGACCGAGACATATTCGCCGGCGGCCATCGACATGGCGCCGGCGACAAGCGCCGCGATGCCGGCAACGAGGATGCCTGATCGATCCGTTCCCGAAGCAGCAACACCGACGATCAGGCTTCCAGTGGAAACGATACCGTCATTGGCGCCAAGGACGGCCGCGCGGAGCCAGCCGATACGCGATACCGCATGTCGTTCGGGATGGATGTGCAAGCGGGTCATGGGTTCTCCAGCCAAGGGTCGGCACAAGACCATGACCGCATTTGCTGACCAGTTCCTGACGCAATGCTGTTTCCGGCGCTAATTGAAATGGAAAGGCAGGACGAAATCGAGCTTTTCCGCATCGAGGCTTTCTGGCGGGCGCGGAAAGGGCGCCGCCAGGCGAACCGTGCGAAGGGCGAGCCGGTCAAGTTGTGTATTGCCGCTGGATTGCGCGAGCGAGAGTCCGCGCAAGGCGCCATCAGGACCGATGGAAAAATTAATCAGCGCCTCGCCTTCAAGATGGAGGCCCGCCGGGCGTCGGGCGGCAATCCATTCCCACAACCGTCGAAGATAGGCCGCACGCGCGGCGCTGAGCGTTGATGACGCAGTCTGCGGCGAAGCAGGTTGGGGAAGCGGCATGTCGACGTTCATGCGGGCAGGCAAAGGCGACGGTGCGACAGGTAGCGTCAAGGCAGCCTGATCGGAGGCGGGCCGATCGGGCGACGCCTGCGGCCCTTGCCCCGCGCGTGTCGCTGGAGTTGTATTGGGGGGCGTCAGCTGATTTGCCGGTCTGGGGGCGGCATTCGGTCGGCGGACAGGCGGTTGTTCGGTTTCGAGCGAAGGCAGCGCCATGACCGTGACCGTGAGGAGTTCCTCCCGCCTTTCGGGGACAAGACGCGGACTGTGACTCCATAGGCTATAGACCGCAAGAACACTCGCATGTAGCACAAGCGACACGAGGAACCCGAAAGCCCTCGTATCGCTCGCCTGGGTCAGCCGATATGCCGGACTAGCGGCCATGCCTCAGAATTTCGAAGTAAGGCCGATGTTGAAGGAGCGGCCTCGACCAGGCACCGGCCGCAAGTCGCCGGTCGCCTTGTAATCGCCGAGCGACATGCCGCCCAGTGGCAGATCATACCCCTTGTCGAACAGGTTCTGAACGTCCAGGCCCAGCCGGTACTTACCCCAAGAATAGCCGGTCCGAAGATTGACGAGCGCATAGTCGTCCGTTCGGGGCTCTTTGCGCGTGGCGTCGACCCGGTTCTTGTCCGCCACGACCGCCAGTTCGACCGCGCTCTCCCAGCCCCCGAGCCTATGCTCCAGCGCAAACGTCGCGTTGAACGGCATCTGATGATAGAGCGACCCGCCGTCGTCCAGATTACGCCCGCGCAGCCAGCTTGCCGTTGCGGTCAGTTTCGCCGTGCCAGCCGATGACGACTGCCATAGCGCAAGCGATCCCGAGACATCGACGCCATATAGCTCGGCTTCGCGGTTGGCGAACCGAAGCTGCACGAACCCCGTCGGCGTGCCCATCATATTGGTGAAATCGGCCAGTTTCACGACATCGATATAATCATGGACGCGCGTGTAATAGGGCGCGATCCTGAGCGTCCAGCCATTGGCGCCGGCGCCTTTCAGACTGACTGCGGCACTTATCGTATCGGCCCTTTCGGGCTTCAGGGCGGGATTGCCGACATAGCCGTTGCCATCACCGAACCAGCCGATCATCCGGCTCGACATCGAACCGCGTCCCCAGCTGTAGCGTTCATAGACGTTGGGTGAGCGGCTCTTGCGCGCATAGCCCAGTTCGAGCGTCGCCTGATCGCTCGGCGCATAGCGGACAAGGGCCGTGGCGCTCCAGTTGCTGTCATCCCGCTTGCGATCCGCGGCGTTGAACGCGGTGGCCGCCATCGCGTCAGCCATATTCATCATCGAGGTGGAATAGGGTTGGACCTCGCCGGTGTTCATCCAGACCTGATCGTTGCGGAGGCCGACCAAGGTGGTCAGTTGCGGCGTCCACTTGGCCTCCCATTCGGCAAAGGTGCCAAGCCGGTCACGCTTCGCACCGTTCACATTGATATAGGTATTCGGCCCCATCATCATGTGGCCCGCGACCGCCGGCCAGTAGTCATTGAGCCATTGGTGGTGGAATTCGCTCCCGAGACGCAGCGTGTCGCGATTGGACAGCATAATGTCGCCCTTGAGCGTATAGCCGGCGCTATGAACCTCGGTGTTCATGGGCATACCGTCGCGCGACATTCCTCTCGACCGCTTGCGCCTGTCGCAGTCCAATGTGCGGCGCGTGAAGGCAGGCGTATCGCTCGATACGCTGGCGGCGGACATCGCCCGCCGCGGATTGCTCCAGAGCCTCAACGTGCGGCCGCTGCTCGATGGCGAAGGGCAGGAAACGGGGCAGTTCGAAATTCCGGCCGGAGGCCGGCGCTTCCGCGCGCTCGAACTGCTGGTGAAGCAGAAAGGCGGCTCCCTTCAAGCGCAACGAGCGCATGATCGACGCCATGCCCGCCGGGCTCATCGTCTTCTCGGGCACCGGCATCCAGGACAATATCGTCGGCAAGGCGCGGGCGTTCGGCATCCCCGTGTGGGATTTCCGCATCCGCGAAGCGCCATGAGGTTTCGATCTGGACCCGACCATGCTTGCCATCGGGCGAGCTTGTGACCACAGAAGGAAGGAACGATGCGTACCGATCTCGATCATCTTCCGGCCAACAAGCAGCGCGAGCTCGAGCGCGTAAAGGCGATCATCTTCGAAGAATTCGAAGATGCCGTCGCGCTTTCGACGATGGGCTGGAAGAAAAAGGGCCGGATCGACAAGATCATCCTCTACGGCAGCTATGCCCGCGGCGGCTGGGTCGACGAGCCGCACACGGCGAAGGGCTATCGCTCGGACTTCGATTTGCTGATCATCGTCAACGACAAGCGCCTGACCGACAAGATCGACTTCTGGTCGAAACTCGAGGACCGCCTGACCCGCGAACTTGCGATCGACAAGACACTGCACACACCGGTGAATTTCATCGTTC
>NZ_MEFG01000057.1 GCF_001724715.1 Sphingomonas sp. SCN 67-18 | reverse complement strand
GGTTCCGCCCTGGCGCGGCGGGGCGACCAGCATCATCTTGGGCACGGATTTGCCGCTGACATCGCCCAGATTCATCCGCGCGCCGACCGCAAGCCGGATCGCCTCGATCCGGGCCTTCAAATCGGTCGCGCCGTCCAGTTCTTCGCGGCTTTCATAGCCGGTCGCGCCGACATCCGCCGCCTTCAGCACGACGCAAGGCATGCCGTTGTCGATCAGCGTCACCGGCACGCCGTCCACCATGTCGACCGCCTGTCCGCTGGGCAGCAGCGCGCCGCAGGACGAGCCGGCGGTATCACGGAATTCAAGCGGTATGGGCGCGGCCGTGCCCGGTACGCCGTCGATGCGGGCTGGGCCGTCGTAGCGCACTTCATTTTCTGGCGTGGGGACGGTGGCGATGGCGATCTGGCCGGTGTTTTCCATGAAGATCGTGACGCGGGTTTCGCCGTGCGCGGCCTTTACCAGCCCGCGCTCGATGGCGAAGGGGGCGACGCCTGCGAGGATGTTGCCGCAATTCTGCGCGTCGGAGACGAGCGCCTGATCGACGAACACCTGCAGGAAGAGATAATCGACGTCCACGCCCGGCCGGGTGGACGGGGCGACGACGGCGACCTTGCTGGTCAGCGGATCCGCGCCGCCCATGCCGTCGATCTGGCGGGGATCGGGCGAGCCCATCAGGCGGAGGAGCAGAGCGTCGCGCGCGGCGGCATCCGCCGGCAGGTCGTCCTTCAGGAAATAGCCGCCCTTTGAGGTGCCGCCGCGCATCCACATGGCGCGCACGCCCTCAGACATATTTCAGGCCCATGTCGGCAAGCCGCCCGCGCATGTCATAAATGTCCAGGCCAAGTTCCCCGGCGGCGAGGCGTTTGCGCTTGCTTTCCTCATTGGCCTCGCGAGCCTGCGCCCTTTCAAGCACAGCCGCCGCGTCGGCATGGGGGACGATGCAGACGCCGTCATCGTCCGCGATCACCACGTCGCCCGGCCGCACGAGCGCGCCCGCGCAGACCACCGGCACGTTGACCGAGCCGAGCGTGGCCTTGACCGTGCCCTGCGCGTGCACCGCGCGGGACCAGACCGGGAAACCCATGGCCTGAAGGTCGCGCACGTCGCGCACGCCCGCATCGATCACCAGCCCGCGACAGCCCCGCGCCATGGCGGAGGTGGCCAGCAGATCGCCGAAATAGCCGTCGGTGCACGGGCTGGTCGGCGCCAGCACCAATATGTCGCCTTCGCGAAGCTGCTCGATGGCGACATGGATCATCCAGTTGTCGCCCGGCGGCGCGGAGATGGTGACCGCGTTGCCGGCGATCCGCGCGCCGGGATAGATGGGGCGGACAGGCGGGGCGAGCAGGCCGGTGCGGCCTTGCGCCTCGTGCACGGTCGCGACGCCGCAATGGGCCAGCCCGTCGACGACGGGCATTGCGACACGATCGATGCTTTGTACGACGACGCCCGCCATAATCATCCTCCCGGCAAGGCGGGCACCATGCAGCGAACGCGCGGTCCGGGCTAATCCGATCTATGGGATATCCATAAGATTATGCTAATCGACGGCGATGGAAACCGCCGGGATCAATATCCGCCATCTCGAAGCCGTCCACGCGATCGTCCAGCAGGGCAGCGTGACCGCCGCCGCGCGGCAGATCAACCTGACCCAGCCCGCCATCACCCAGGGCGTGGCCAAGCTGGAGGCGCTGATCGGCATGCCGCTGTTCGAGCGGCGGCCGGGCGGCATGGCGCCGACGCCGGCCGGTGCCCTGTTCGCGCCGCGCGCCGCGGCGGCGCTGCGCCTGATCGGCCGGCGTCACGTCACCGCGACGCAGATCCATGCCTTTCTGGCGCTGGCGCGCCAGGGCAGCTATGCCGCCGCGGCCGCTGAGACGGGGCTGAGCCAGGCATCGCTCCACCGCGCTGTCGGCGACCTTGCGCTGAACCTTGAGCAGCGGCTGGTGGAGCGGCGCGGCAAGGGCGTGGCGCTGACCGCGCGGGGGCTGGCGGTGGCCCGCAATTTCCGGCTGGCCAATGCCGAGCTGTCGGCCGCCCTGTCCGAGATCGCGGCCCTGCAGGGCCGCGAGGCGGGCAGGATCGTGGTGGGCGCGATGCCGCTGTGCCGGGCGCGGCTGCTGCCCGCGACCGTCGCCGGTTTCCATGCCCGCCACCCGGAGGTGGACATAGCGGTGGTTGAGGGATCGCACGCCGAACTGGTCGGCCCGCTGCGCGACGGCGAGATCGACATGACCATCGGCGCGCTGCGCTTTCCCCCGCCCGGACCCGATGTGGCCCAGCTGCCCCTGTTCGAGGACCGGCCGGTGATCGTCGGCCGGGCCGGGCACCCGCTGGCCCGCGCGGGGCGGGCGATGCAACCATCCGACCTTGCCCTTTATCCTTGGATCGTCGCGGGCGGCGGCACGCCGTTGCGGCGGCAATGGGAGGCGATGTTCGCGGGCGTGGGGCTGGACCCGCCGCGCGTGCCGATCGAATCCGGATCGGTGATGATGGTGCGCCAGATGATGATGAGCAGCGATTTCCTGACCCTGCTGTCCATCGATCAGGTGGCGGTGGAACTGGAGGCGGGCTGGCTGGTCAAGATCGGCGAGGCGCCGGGCGACGTGCGCCGCATCATCGGCGTCACCACCCGCGCCGACTGGCGGCCGACAGCACTGCAGCAGGGTTTTGTCGACATGCTGGCGGAGCAGGGTCGGGCGATCACGGCGGAACGGGACTATTCGTAAATTCTTATGCTGCTGCCGTGGATTCGATTGGCGCGGCGGGCGGGTCTGTTCCTAGACCATGGCCATGGAGCGGACCATCTGCCTGATCGGGTTCGGCGAGGCCGGACGGACATTTGCGCAAGCGGGCGCATGGCGCGCGCGCGCCCATGCCTTTGACGCCAAGACCGACGATGAGGGCGCACGGGCGGAGAAGCTGGCGGATTATGGCGATGCGGGCGTTTCCCCCTGCCTGACGCTGGCCGATGCCGTGCGGCCCGCCCGGCTGATCCTGTCCCTGGTGACGGCGGATGCGGCGCTCGACGTGGCCAATGCGGCCGCGCGGGCCATTGCCCCCGGCGCGCTGTTCCTCGACATGAACAGCGTCGCGCCACAGACCAAGCAGGCCGCCGCCGCGCGGATCGAGGCGGCGGGCGGCGCTTATGTGGACGTTGCGATCATGGCCCCGGTCAACCCGGCGCGGCTGGCGGTGCCGCTGTTGCTGAGCGGGGCGCGGGCGGCGGAGGCCGGGCAGGCGCTGGCCGATTTCGGCTTCACCAATGTCCGCCAGGTGGGCGACGCCGTGGGCCGCGCATCCGCGATCAAGATGATCCGATCCGTCATGGTGAAGGGGCTGGAGGCGCTGACCGCCGAATGCGCGCTGGCGGCCGAGGCGGCGGGGGTGCGGGCCGAGGTGCTGGCATCGCTGGACGCCAGCAGGTCCGCCGGATCGTGGAGCGAGCGGACGGCCTATAATCTGGAGCGGATGATGGTGCATGGCCTGCGCCGCGCCGCCGAGATGGAGGAAGTGGTGAAGACGCTGGAGGCGTTTGGCACCGGCAGCGCGATGACGCGCGGCACGGTGGAGCGGCAGCGCGCCATCGGCCTGCTCGGCATTGACCGGCCGGGCGCGACGCTGGACGACAGGCTGGAACAGATCAACGGGAAAAGGGCGCGCACGGCATGACTTTGGTGATCGATTGCCATGGCCACTACACCACCGCGCCCGAGGCGCATAACCAGTGGCGCGAGGCGCAGAAGGCGGCGTTCAAGGCCGGGGTGGCCCCGCCGCCTTACCCCGAGATCAGCGATGAGGAGATCCGCCATACCATCGACGCCAACCAGCTGCGCCTGATCCGCGAGCGCGGGGCGGACATCACGATCTTTTCGCCGCGCGCGTCCGCCATGGCGCACCATGTGGGCGACGAGGCGGTCAGCATCGAATGGGCACGGCGCTGCAACGACCTGATCGCCCGCGTGGTCGGGCTTTACCCGGACGTGTTCACCGGCGTGTGCATGTTGCCGCAATCGCCGGGCGCTGACCTGAAAGGGTCGATCGCGGAGCTGGAGCGGTGCGTGGGCATGGGGTTTGTCGGCTGCAACCTGAACCCCGACCCCGGCGGCGGGCATTTCGACCACCCGGCCTTGACCGACCGATACTGGTACCCGCTCTACGAGAAGATGGTCGAGCTGGACGTGCCGGCGATGATCCATGTTTCCGGCAGCTGCAACCCGGCGATGCACGCCACGGGCGCTTTCTACATCGCGGCGGACACGGTTGCGTTCATGCAGCTGATCGAGGGCGATCTGTTTGCCGATTTCCCGACGCTGCGGTTCATCATCCCCCATGGCGGCGGGGCGGTGCCCTATCATTGGGGGCGTTACCGCGGGTTGGCCGACATGCTGAAAAAGCCGGCGCTGGACGGGCATGTGATGAAGAATGTGTTCTTCGACACCTGCGTCTATCACCAGCCGGGGATCGACCTGCTGGCCGAGGTGATCGACACGGGCAACATATTGTTCGGATCGGAAATGGTGGGCGCGGTGCGCGGCATCGACCCGCAGACCGGCCAATATTTCGACGACACCAAACGCTATATCGACGCGCTGGCCATGGATGCGGACCGCAAGCACGCGATTTTCGAGGGCAATGCCCGCCGGGTCTTCCCGCGCCTTGACGCGCAACTGAAGGCGCGCGGGCGATGAGCTGGATCGAGAACGCCTGGTATGTCGCCGCCTGGGACAAGGAGGTGGACCGCGCGCCGCTGGCCCGCACCATTTGCGGGCGGCCGGTGGTGCTCTATCGCAAGCTGGACGGCGGCGTCGTCGCGATGCGCGATGCCTGCCCCCACCGGCTGCTGCCGCTATCCATGGGAATGCGCGAGGGGGATTCGCTGCGCTGCCTTTACCACGGCCTGAAGCTGGGGCCGGACGGCGTGGCGGAGGAGATGCCGCTGAAGAGCGACCCGGTGAACCGCAGCGTGTGCGCCGAGACCTTTACCGTCGTCGAGAAATATCGCTTCGTCTGGATCTGGATCGGCGACAAGGCGGCGGCGGACCCGGCGCTGATCCCCGACCTGTGGCCGTGCGCCGCGACGGGATGGGCTTTCGAGGGCGATTATTATCCGGTCCGCTGCGATTACCGCCTGCTGATCGACAATCTGATGGACCTGACCCACGAAACCCATGTCCATGTCGGCTCGATAGGCCAGCCGGAATTGCTGGAAACGCCGATCGACACGCGGGTGGAGGGCGACAAGGTGTTCGTGACGCGGTGGATGACCGGCGTGGATGCGCCCCCTTTCTGGCGCGGGGCGCTGAAGAAGGACGGGCCGGTCGACCGCTGGCAGATATGCGAGTTCCTGCTGCCATCCGCCGTCATCATCGACGTGGGGGTGGCGCCGGTGGGGGCGGGAGCCTCCATCGAGCGGCACGACCAGGGGGTGCGCGGCTTCGTGATCGACGTGATGACCCCCGAAAATGAGGGCAGCACCCATTATTTCTGGGGCATGGCGCGCAATTTCGCGACCGAGGATGCGGGTTTCGGCGCGCGTTTCAAGACGCAGCAGGGCGGCGTCTTCATGGAGGACGTGGCCGTGCTGGAGGCGCAGCAGCGTTCCATTGCCGCCAATCCGCACCTGAAGCTGCGCGCCTATTCCATCGACGAGGGCGGGGTGCGCGCCCGCCAGATCATCGAGCGCAAGCGGCGCGAGCAGGTTCACGCGGCATGAACGATATCCACGCCTATCTGGCCGAGCTGGAGGATATTCCCGGCACCCGGGTGTTCACCACGGCGCGGGCGCGCAAGGGCTATTGGCTGAACCAGTTCTGCATGACGTTGATGAAGCCGGAGAACCGCGCCCGCTTCAAGGCGGACGAGCGCGCCTATCTGGACGAATGGCCGATGACAGAGGCGCAGAAGCAGGCGGTGCTGACGCGCGATTACAACGCGGCGCTGGACGAGGGCGGCAACATCTATTTCCTCGCCAAGATCTTCTTCACCGACGAGATCAGCTTTTTGCAGGCGGTGGGCACCATGACCGGGATGAGCGCCGAGGATTATCAGGCGATGATGATCGCCGGCGGCCGTTCGCCCGACGGCGTGCGGTCCAAAAAGGAGGGGCGCTGATGGCCCGGATTACCGCCGGCATCGCGGCCAGCCACATTCCGGCGCTGGGCGCGGCGATGGACAATAGCCGCACGCACGAGCCCTATTGGCAGCCCTGCTTCGCCGGGTTCGACTGGGTCCGCGCATGGGAGGCGGCGGAGAAGCCGGACGTGATCGTGCTGGTCTATAACGACCATGCGACCGCGTTCGACATGAACGTCATCCCGACCTTCGCGATCGGTTGCGCGGAACGCTATGCGCCGGCCGACGAGGGGTGGGGGCCGCGACCGGTGCCGGACGTGATCGGCCATGCCGACCTTGCCTGGCACATCGCGCAGAGTTGTATCCTCGACGAATTCGACATGACCATGGTCAACGCCATGCCGGTGGACCATGGGCTGACCGTGCCCTTGTCGCTGATGTTCGGGCAGCCGGAGGCGTGGCCGTGCAAGGTGGTGCCGCTGGCCGTGAATGTCGTCACCTATCCGCCGCCCAGCGGCAATCGATGCTGGCTGCTGGGCGAGGCCATCGCCCGCGCGGTGGCGAGCTATCCCGAGGATCTGAACGTGCAGATCTGGGGAACAGGGGGGATGAGCCACCAGCTCCAGGGGCCGCGCGCGGGCCTCATCAACCGGCCGTTCGACACCGCTTTCCTCGACGATCTGACCGCCGACCCGGCCCGGCTGCGCGCCATGCCGCATATCGAATATCTGCGCGAGGCGGGATCGGAAGGGATCGAGCTTGTCATGTGGCTCATCATGCGCGGCGCGCTGGGCGCGTCGGTGCGCGAGCTGCACCGCCACTATCACGTCCCGGCCAGCAACACCGCGGTCGGCCATATCGTCCTGCAACCCGAACGGAAACAAGCATGAGAATAGCCCTCGCCGGCGCCGGCGCCTTTGGCGAAAAACATCTCGACGGCCTGAAGAATATCGACGGGGTCTCGGTGACGTCGGTGGTCAGCCGTCGGCTGGACCAGGCCCGCGCGGTCGCCGACAAATATGGCGCGCCGCACGCCACCACGGAGCTGGGCGAGGCGCTGGCGCGCGACGATGTGGATGCGGTGATCCTCTGCACGCCGACGCAGATGCACGCGTCGCAGGCGATTGCCTGCATGGACGCGGGCAAGCATGTGCAGGTGGAGATTCCGCTGGCGGACAGCTGGGCCGACGCCGAGGCGGTGGTGGCCAGGCAGCGCGAGACCGGGCTTACCTGCATGGTCGGCCACACGAGGCGGTTCAACCCCAGCCATCAATATGTCCACAACCGCATCGCGGCCGGTGAGATTGCCGTGCAGCAGATGGACGTGCAGACCTATTTCTTCCGCCGCCGCAACATCAACGCCAAGGGCGAGGCCCGCAGCTGGACCGACCATCTGTTGTGGCACCATGCCGCCCATACCGTCGACCTGTTCGCCTATCAGGCGGGCCGCATCGTCCAGGCCAATGCCATGCAAGGGCCGATCCACCCCGATCTGGGCATCGCCATGGACATGTCGATCCAGCTGAAGAGCGAGACGGGGGCGATCTGCACCCTGTCGCTCAGCTTCAACAATGACGGGCCGCTCGGCACCTTCTTCCGCTACATCTGCGACAACGGCACCTATATCGCCCGCTATGACGACCTGGTGAACGCGCGGGAAGAGCCGATCGACGTGTCGCAGGTCGCAGTGTCGATGAACGGCATCGAACTGCAGGACCGCGAGTTCATCGCCGCCATTCGCGAAGGGCGGGAACCGAACAGTTCGGTCGCGCAGGTGCTGGATTGCTATCGCGTGCTGGGCGACCTCGAAAAACAGCTGGCGGGATGAAGGCGGGGCTTGCAGGGTCGCGGCCGCCGATACCGGAAACCGGGCAGGGACACTGAATGACGCTTCCCACACGCAAGATCGGCCCGTTCACGCTGTCGTCGATCGGGCTTGGCTGCATGAACCTGAGCCACGCCTATGATGTCGCGCCGACTGCGGAGGCGGGCGCGCGGTTGTTGAACCATGCGCTCGATGCGGGGGTGACTTTTCTCGATACCGCGGCGCTCTATGGCGGCGGGGAGAATGAAAAGCTGATCGGCCGGGCGGTGATGCACAGGCGATCCGAATTCACCCTGGCGAGCAAATGCGTGCTGGGCATGTTCAACGGAAAGCGCGGGCTGGACGGGCGGCCCGAGGCGATCGGCCAGTCGATCGACGATTCGCTGGAGCGGCTGGGCACCGACCATATCGACCTGCTCTACATGCACCGGCTGGACCGCAATGTGCCGATAGAGGATTCGGTGGGCGCGCTGGCCCGTGCGCGGGAAGCGGGCAAGATCGGCGCGATCGGCCTTTCCGAAATGTCGGCGGAGACGATCCGCCGCGCCCATGCCGTCCACCCGATTGCGGCGGTGCAGACCGAATATTCGCCCTGGGTGCGCAATGCCGAGGTGGCCGTGCTGGAGACGTGCCGGGCGCTCGGCATCGGCTTTGTGGCCTTTTCCCCCGTGGCGCGGGGCTTTCTGGCCGGGGCGGTGCGCGGGCCGGATTATGCGCCGGGCGACATCCGCGCCAATATGCCGCGCTTCGTCGAGCCCAATCTGACCCATAATCTGGGCCTGCTGGACCGTTTCGAGGCGGTCGCCGCCGAAGCGGGGGTGACGCCCGCGCAGCTTTCGCTCGGCTGGGTGCTGGCGCAGGGCGACCATATCGTGCCGATCCCCGGCACGCGCAGCATTGCCCATCTCGACGAGGATCTGGCCGCTGCGTCGCTCACCTTGTCGGCGGCGACGCTGGCGGCGGTGGACGCCATCTTCACGCCCGGCGCGGTCGCCGGGCGGCGGTACAGCCCGGCGATGCAGGCGCAGATCGATACCGAATTGCTGCCCGAGGAACTGGACGACTGAGCGCGCTTGCGCGCGCCCGCCGGTTCAAATCGGGAAGTGTCCTGTTTGCGGGAAGTGTCCTGTTTGTGTTTCGATGGTGATCCATCTGAGTTCGGTGAATGCGTCGATGGCGGCTTTTCCGCCGAAGCGGCCATAGCCTGAAGCCTTGGTGCCGCCGAAGGGCATCTGGGCCTCGTCATGGACGGTTGGGCCGTTGACGTGGCAGATGCCGGATTTGATCTGGCGCGCGACGGTGAGGCCGCGGGCGGTGTCGCGGGTGAAGACGGCGGCGGACAGGCCATATTCGGTGTCGTTGGCAAGCTGGATGGCATGGGCTTCGTCGCGCGCGCGCACGATGCCGACCACCGGGCCGAAGCTCTCGTCGCGATAGAGCGCCATGCCCGGCGCCACCTTGTCGATGACATGGGCGGGCATCAGCGCGCCCTCGCTCGGCCCGCCGGCGATCTGCACCGCGCCCTTCGCCAGCGCATCGTCGATCAGTGCCTGGACATGGGTGACCGTCTTCACATCCACCACCGCGCCCAGCGGCGTCTTGCCCGCGCGCGGATCGCCCGCCGCCAGCGTCGCCGCCTTGGCCCCGAACTTTTCGGCAAACGCATCCGCCACCGCATCGACGACGATGATCTTCTCGGTCGACATGCAGATCTGGCCCGAGTTCATGAACGCGCCGAACGCCGCCGCCTTCACTGCCTCGTCCAGGTCCGCATCCTCAAGCACGATCAGCGGCGCCTTGCCGCCCAGCTCAAGCAGCGCGGGCTTCAGATTGTCGGCCGCGCGCCGGGCGATGATCCGCCCCACCGCCGTCGATCCGGTGAAGTTGATCCGCCGCACCGCCGGATGATCGATCATCGCCCCCACCACGTCGCCCGCATCCGCCGGCGCATTGGTGATCAGGTTGACGATGCCCCCGCCAAGGCCGCCCTCGATCATCGCCTCGACGATCAGCGCATGGGTGCGCGGGCATTGTTCCGATGCCTTCAGCACCACCGTGTTGCCGCAGGCCAGCGGCGTGGCGATGGCGCGCGCGCCCAAGATGATCGGCGCGTTCCACGGCGCCATCGCCAGCACCACGCCGGCCGGCTCGCGGATCGCCATGGCGATGCAGCCCGGCTTGTCGGACGGGATCACCTCGCCGCCCACCTGGGTGGTCAGCGCCGCCGCCTCGCGCACCACGCCTGCGGCCAGCATCAGGTTGAACCGCGCCCAGCCTTCGGTTGCGCCCACCTCGCCCATCATCGCGTCGACAAAGGCGTCCGCCTTCGCCTCCATCGCGTCCGCCGCCCGCATCAGCGCCGCGCGCCGCGCGTTCGGCCCAAGCGCAGACCAGCCCGCCAGCGCACCCGCCGCAGCCTCAACCGCCGCCACCCCATCGCCAACACTCGCAGCACTCGCACGCGTCACAACAA
>NZ_MEFG01000056.1 GCF_001724715.1 Sphingomonas sp. SCN 67-18 | reverse complement strand
GCGCCGATGCCGAGCGGGCCGAGCAGCAGGTGCAGACGATTGCCGAACAGCAGCGCGCCGCTGCCGCCTGGGCAGCCGAGGCGACGACCGCCATGGCCGATGCCCGCGCCGCCGCCCAGCAGGCCCGCGATGCGGCGAGCGAGATCGGCCACAGTTTGGCGACGCTGCGGACGGAGCGGGCCGCCATGGACCGGCGCATCGCGGAGATAGCGGCGCAGCGCGACCGGCTGGTGGCGGATCGGGAGCGGGAAGGCGCGCTCGCCAATGACGCGGCGGAAGCGATCGCCCGGCTGGGCGAGGAAGCGAAGCTGCTCGATGCGCGCATCCGCGATGCCGGGACGGCAAGGCCCGCGCTTGCCACGGCGCTGGCGCAGGCGAAGGGGGCGACCCGCGACGCCGAGGTCGATCTGGCGCAGGCGC
Source organism: Sphingomonas sp. SCN 67-18 (assembly GCF_001724715.1). Classification (GTDB taxonomy): domain Bacteria; phylum Pseudomonadota; class Alphaproteobacteria; order Sphingomonadales; family Sphingomonadaceae; genus SCN-67-18. The sequence continues at coordinate 8,733 of NZ_MEFG01000056.1, read as the reverse complement.
TGGCCGCGGAAGCGAGCGAGCAGGCCGAGGCGCGGGTCGCCCGCGCGGCCATGGCGGCGGCGCAGAACAGGCTTGAGCGGGCGGCGCGCGACGCCGATCGGCTGACCGCCGAGGCGGAGGCGCTGGGCGACGATGCCACGCTGGTCACGGCGCGGACGCAGGCAGGGAATGCGCGGGCGGCGGCCGAGCTGGCGGCGGTGGAGGCGGGCGCTGCCATCGTGGCGGCGGAGGCCGAACGGGACCGGGCGGCGGCCGAGCGTGACGCGGCGCAGAGCACCGGCGCCACGGCGCAGGCCGCGCTCGCCGCGCTTGACGGTGAGGCGGCGGCGCTGCGCCGGGCGTTGGCCAGCGGCGCGGCGGAGGAGCGGGTGCTGGGCCGGATCCGCGCGGAGCCGGGTTATGAACGGGCGCTGGCGGCGGCGCTGGGCGACGATCTGGATGCCGGGCTGGGCCGGGGCGGCGCGCGGGGCTGGGCCGGGGCGGCGATCGACGCGGGGGACCCGGCCTTGCCGGCGGGGGTCGAGCGGCTGGCCGATCATGTCGATGCGCCGGCCGAGCTGGCGCGGCGGCTGGCGCAGGTGGCGGTGGTGGACGCGGACGGCGCGCAGCCACTCGCCGTCGGCCAGCGGCTGGTGACGCGCGACGGGCGGCTGCGGCGCTGGGACGGTTTTGTCGCGGCAGACCAGGGCGCGGCGGCGGCCGAGCGGCTGATCCGGGTCAACCGGCTGGCGGAGATTGACCGGATGCTCCCCGCCGCGCGGGAAGCCGTCGCCGGGGCCGAGGGTGCCGTCGCGGCGGCATCCGCCGCCATGCAGGCGGCGCGGGCCGGCATCGAGCGCGCGCGCGGAATGCAGGCGCAGGCCGAGGCGGCGGCGCGGGCGGCGCAGCGCCACGAGGATCAGGCGACGCTTGCCATCGAGCGGCTGGCGGCGAAGCGCGGCGAACTGGACGAACGGATCGCCCGCGCCACGGCGGAGCGGGACGAGGCGGCGCGCGAGCAGGCGGCGGCGGAACGCGGCGTCGCGGCCCTGCCCGATGGCAGCGCCACCGCCGCGCGGGTCATGGCGCTGAAAACGGTCAGCGAAGGCGCGCGCGAGCGGGTGGCGCAGTTGAAAGCGGAAACAGCGACGCTGGACCGCGCCATGACCACGGACCGCGAAAGGCACGCCGCCGCCGCCGCCGAGTCCAGGGGCTGGCGTTCCCGCGCGGGCGAGGCCGCGCGACGGATAGAGGAGATCATGAAGCGCGCGGCCGCGATGGAGGCCGAAGCGGAGGCGTTGGTCGAGGCTCCGGCTGCGCTCGACGGGCGGATCGCCGCGTTGGATGCGGACGGGCAGGCGGCGGCTGCGGAAAGCGCGCGGTCCGCCGAGGCCGAGCGGGCCGCCGAGTCGAAGCAGCGGGAAACCGAGCTTGCCCTTTCCGCCGCCGGGGAGGCGCTGGCGCAGGCGCGCGAGGCGCGGGCGGGGGCCGTTGCCCGCGCGGAAAGCCAGGAGCAGCGCCGGTTGGAAGCGGGACGCGCATCCGGCGAGCGGTTCGAATGCCCGCCGCCGGTGCTGCCGGAACGCATCGGGTTCGACAGCGCCAGCATCGGCGTGAGCGAGGCGGAAACGGCCGTGCTGGAACGGCTGACGCTGGAGCGCGAGCGGATCGGCCCGGTCAATCTGGTTGCCGAGCAGGAATTGCAGGAGATTGAGACACAGGCCGCGGCATCGGCCGCCGAGCGCGACGAGCTGGGGCAGGTGATCAACCGGCTGCGCGGGTCGATCGGCAGTCTGAACCGCGAGGGGCGGGCGCGGCTGCTGGCGGCGTTCGAGGCGGTGGACGGGCATTTCCGCCGCCTGTTCACCACGCTGTTCAACGGCGGCGAGGCCTATCTGCAGCTGATCGATTCCGACGATCCGCTGGAGGCGGGGCTTGAGATCATGGCCCAGCCGCCGGGCAAGAAGCTGGCATCGCTGACCCTGCTTTCGGGCGGTGAGCAGGCGCTGACCGCGGTGGCGCTGATCTTTGGCCTGTTCCTCACCAACCCCGCGCCGATCTGCGTGCTGGACGAGGTGGACGCGCCGCTGGACGACGCCAATATCGAACGATTCTGCGACCTGCTGGACGCGATGAGCCGGGAGACGGAGACGCGCTACCTGATCGTCACCCACAATGCGGTGACGATGGCGCGGATGCACCGGCTGTTCGGCGTGACGATGATCGAACAGGGGGTGAGCAGGCTGGTCTCCGTCGATCTGGGCGGCGCGGAACAGTTGCTCGCGGCGGAGTAGGGCTGGCCTAGGGGCCGTGCTCCGCCTGAAAGGCCGCGGCCGCGCCGAGCAGGCCCGGCTGCTCATATGTGACGAGGCGGACCGGGATGCCGCGCATCCGGGCCTCATAGCGTCCCTTGGCGATGAAGCGTTCGACGAAGGCCGGGCCGCGCAGCCGATCCGCGATGCGATTGGCGAGCCCGCCGGCGATCACCACCGCATTGGCGCCGTGGGCGAGCGCGAGATCGCCCGCGACCGCGCCGAAACAGCGGACGAAATGATCGAGCGCGGCTGCGGCGAGCGGGTCGCTGCCGTCCATGGCTGCCGCCCACAGGCGCTTGTCATCGGGCGTTTCGGTGCGGCCCGCGAGCGCGCGGTGGATGTTGGCGAGGCCGGGGCCGGAGACGATCCGTTCGTCGGACACGCGCGAAAATTGCCGGCGGAGCTGATGCAGCAAAGCATCTTCCGCCATGTCCAGCGGGGCGAAGGCGCGGTGCGCCCCCTCCGTCTCGATGACGTGCATCTGCCCGTCCCGGCGCAGCAGCATGGCGACGCCCAGCCCGGTCCCGGGTCCGATCACGCTGGTCACGCCTTCCTGCGGAATCGGACCGCCCGGCCCGGCAAGCGGGGCCAGATGGTCGTGCTCCAGCCATGGCACCGCATGGGCGACCGCGCCGAAATCGTTGAGCAGGGTCAACTGCTCCAGCCCCAGATCCGCCGTGAGGCGTGCTGGCTGGATGGTCCACGGGCTGTTGATGAAGCGGATGACGTCGCCGCCCATCGGCGCGGCAACCGCGATTGCCGCCCTGGTGGGTATGGCGCCGGCATCGGCGCGGAATTGCCGCCATGCGCTGGCGAGGCCGGGATGCGCCGCCACGGCATAATGATGGACCTGGTGCAGTGCGGGCGGCTTGCCCGGCGCCAGCGTGGCGCGCGCGAAGCGGGCGTTGGTGCCGCCGATATCGACCGCGACGATGTCCAATGGCTGCGCCCCTGCCTGAAAGCGCTATAGATTGCAGGCGGCCGCGCCCTCCGCAATGGCCGATGTCCGGTCGTCCGCTGGCGTGGCGACTGGAAAGCCGCCTTCCTGTGTGAAGCGGGAGACCAGATCGATGCTGATCATCTGGTTGGCGATCCGCCGGGGCGGCTGCGGGAAGATCAGCGTCAGCATCGTCTGTTCCGGCCCGGTGAAATGGGCGACGCCCGGCATGGTCCGCCCGCCGGCCAGCCGCGCCTGGATGGCGTAGCGTCCGGCCCGGGGGCGAACATAGTCGCCGAGCGCCATGGCGATGGCGGGGCGGCCGTTGACCGTGGTCGCGCGGGCGACGCCGGTCATCCGGTGCGGCCGGCCCAGCAGCCGCCGCGTGGCATCCACCTCGCCCGCCGCCAGACATTGGCGCACGCGGGTGGAGGATGCGGGCGCGCCCTCGGCGGTGAGCAGCGGCACCGCCTCCGCCGTGATGCCGTAGCGGGCGCCGATCAGCTTCAGGGCGGCGACGTCCCCGGCGCGGGCGCGCCCGAAATTGAAATCGGCCCCGGTCACCACGGCTGCGGCGCCCAACGCGTCCTTTAGCCAGCAGGCGACGAAATCTTCGGGGGAGAGCTGGGCCAGCGTCCTGTCGAACGGGATGGCTACGGCGTCGTCGGCGCCGAAGGCCCGGAACAGGCGCATCCGCTGTTCGATGCCGGTGAGCAGGAAGGGCGCGAGATGCGGCTGGAACAGCCGCACCGGGTGGGGCGAAAAAGTGGCGACCACGGCCGGGCGATTTTCGGCCCGCGCTATCGCCATCGCCCGCGCGACCACAGCCTGATGGCCAAGGTGGAACCCGTCGAAATTGCCGAGCGCGACCACCGCGCCGCGTAAGGGCCGCATCATTTCGTGATCGTTCGTCATGATAGGGGGGAGGCGGATGGCCCCGGCAGTCCTTGCGGGCAGCCGGGGCCGATTCCCCTATTCCGCAGCCGTTTCTTCGGTGCTTTCGATATAGCCGTCGTGCACGTCCTGGGCGCGGGCATAGCCCGGCTGGTAGCGCACGCTGGCATAGTGCGAGGCGATTTCGGCCTCCTTGGCGCGCTTGCCGAGATCCGCCGTGTCGCCGAAGCCGAGCACGTCGCGGGCAAGCTCGGTAAGCGGGCCGTCCACCTGATATTCGGTGCGCTGCATGGTGAGCAGGTTCACGAGATACAGCGGCGTGCCGTTGAACTTCTCGAACATCTCGTGCCGGGTGCCCCACTCGCTGAGGAAGCGTTCGCTGATCTGGCGGAAGATCTTGATGCGATCCCGTGCGCTGATTTCCGATCCGCGCAGCGCCTCGGCCAGCTTGGGACCGATATAGGGATCGTCCAGTTCCCGCTTGGTCGGCTGGATGACGACGCCGCGCCCGCAGAAGTCGATCAGCGTGTTGACCATCTTGTGCTGGTTTTCGAGATAATGGGCCCGGCCGAAGTCGATATAGATGTTGTTCGGCTTGAACAGGCCGCCCGGCGTCGCGAAGCCGGTCTCCTCAGCCGCGATCATGAAGGCGCGGCAGGTTTCGCGGAAGCGGATCAGCTCGGCGAGCTGGGCCTGGACGACCGGGTTGGTGGCGGTGCCGAGCGACTGGGTGAGCAACAGGCCGAGACCGACCATCAGCTCCGCATGGACGCAGTGGCGGATCTGGGTTTCCAGGTGGACCCAGTCGAACTGGCGCTGCGGATACCATTTGGCATGGTCCGGATTGCCGACATGCTGGACCTGCGCCCAGGGGATGAACACGTCGTCGAAATAGGCCATCGCGTCCAGCTCGTCGCCGATGGTGGCGAGCGGGCGGTCATAGGGATCGGCGTCCGGCTGGGCGTTGGACCTGCGGGCGACGACGGAGATGCCCTTGGTGGCGATCGGAACCAGCGCATAGACGGTCTGTTCCGAAGTCTGGCCGGGCCGCCAGAGATTGCCGATGAGGAGGTGGTTCACGAACGGGACCGAGGTGCCGATCGCCTTCCACCCGCGCACGACGATGCCGTCCTCGCGTTCCTCGACGATCTTCAGCATCGGCGTTTCGGCCATCGCATCGTCGCGACCGCGGTCATATTGCACGTCCAGGAACATCGGCGAGATCGCCTCGTCCTTGGAGGTGACCTGGTCCCACTGGCGCTGGATGTTGCCGGAAAGGTCGCGGTGGCCGTTCTTGAAGCGGGAATTGGCCGCCCAGGGCTCCTGGTCGTCGACCTGGGTGATCATCACCACGTTCATGCCGGCGGGCGGGCGGGTGAAGATGCCACCCTTGAAATGACGGCACAGGAATTCGGTGTATTTCCGACGCTTGATCACGTCTTCCTTGGAGCGCGGAATGAACCAGTGCATCGACTGGCGATTGCCGTTGTCGTCGATGAAGGTGCAGATCTCTTCATTTTCCGGCTTCAGGTGCAGATCATAATATTCGGCGATGGCGTGCGCGTACCCCTTGGTCATGGGATGCGTCGTCACGTCCTCGATGATCTCGCCGCCGACATAGACCTTGCGGCCGTCGCGCAGCGATTCCAGATATTGCTTGCCTGTTCTCATGCTTTCTTCTCCGTTTCTATGCTGTTGATTTGCCGTTGGAATGTGCTGGCGTCCCAATAATCCTCGCTGCGCTGGATGTGATCGCCGGCGACATGGAGGATGTGGACGCCGCGGAGGGCGATCTGCTGGCCCCGGGCGGAAATCGGCCCCATGTCGGCCTGCAGCGAGGCGGTGAGCCGATAGGGAATGGCGATGCGGCCATGGAGGTCGACAATCTCCTCCTGCGCTTCCCAATGGGCGTCGGGAAACCAGCCGAGAAACCGGCCGAACCCTTCGGCTATGGCGCGCGCGCCACGCTTCGGCCGGCCCTGGGCAACGTCTTCATGGGTGCCGTCCGCCGCGTAGAGCCGTTCGAGGGCGTCGATGTCGTGCCCGTTATAGGCGGCGTAGAGCCGTTCCGAGATGCCGCCGGGAATCATGCCCGCGCCTCCCGCGCAGCGCCGGCGTCGTCGAGCGCGACGCCGTGGAGATAGCGGCCCTCGCCGTAAAGCAGAGGTGGCAGCGGGTGGGGCGCGAGCACCGAACCGATCCGCGCGATGACCACCAGATGGGTGCCGACCGGCAGGATGTCTGTCGCCTCGCAATCGAAGCTGACGATCGAATCCTTCAAGACCGGCATGGCCACGCGGTCCGGCAGCGCGTCCGCTTCCACCACGAAGCCGTCGAGGAATTTATGCTCGCCCTGGCGCGCGCAGAGCTGGGACACCTGCAGCTGCGCCTGGCTGAGCAGGTTCACGCCGAAGCGGCGGTCCCGCAGGATATCGGCGGCGGTGACGGTGCGGTTGTTGACGCAGACCAGCAGGGTGGGCGGGTCCATGCATACCGGGGTGAAGGCGCTGACCGTCATGCCCCAGGGATTGTCGTCATGCCGGGTGGTGATGATCGTGACGCCGGCGATCACCCGCCGCATCGCCGCGCGAAAGGCATCCGCATCGGCGCCGCTTTCGACGATCCAGGGTGCGTCTGTAGAATTGGCCTCCGGATTTTTCCGCGATGCCGGATTAGAGCTTTGCCCCGTCACCTGTTCGCCCTCTCATCTTCTGCATTTTCAATCAAACAAAAGTAAAAATGCAGAAATATTATCGATTATATTTTGGTAATATTCATCGATAAGTGCCGCGCTACTGATAGCGCATCACCGATCTCTTGGATGAGAAAGCTATGATTGGGGCAGCGAACTGTCTAATCGATAATCGGCATCCCAACTATCGCTGACGGTGATTATTGGCGCGCGGTCGCTATCCGCGCTCGGTGCGGGCGGCAGGCAAGTCAGGATTTTCGGCGGTTATCGGCCGGATTCGGGCCAGTAGAGGGCCATCGGATTGGTAACCAGCAGCCGGTGCTGCAGCTCGGCCGTCGGCGCGATCCGGGGGATGACATCGACCAGCGCGCCGTCATCGGCGACGGCGTCCTGCATGTTGGGGTGCGGCCAGTCCGTTCCCCAGAGCACGCGATCCGGATAGGATTCGACCAGCGGGCGGACGCTGTGGACGAAGTCGTCCCATGGCGGCCCCTTGGGGTCCAGCCGGTCGGGGCAGGTGACCTTGATCCAGATATCGGGGCGGGCGTCCATCAGGCCGCGCAGCGCCTGCATGTCCGGTCCCGCCGGGCCCTGGGCGACATCGGGCCGGCCCATATGGTCGATCACGATCAGCGTCGGGATGGCGGCCAGGAAGGGGCGGAGATCATCCAATATGTCCGCTTCGAAATAGATGACGACGTGCCAGCCGAGCGGCTGGATGCGGCGGGCAATGTCCAGAAACTTGTCCTTGGGCGCGTCGTCGACCAGCCGTTTCAGGAAGTTGAAGCGCACCCCGCGCACCCCGCCTGCGTGCAGCGCGGCCAGTTCGGCGTCGCTGATCGCGGGATCGACCACCGCCACGCCGCGCGCCGTGCCACCGGAGCGGGCGATGGCATCCAGCATCGCGCGGTTGTCGCTGCCGTGGCAGCTCGCCTGCACGATGACGTTGCGGGTGAAGCCCAGCCGGTCGCGCAGTGCGAACAGCATGTCCGGCCCGGCGTCCGCCGGCAGATATTTGGCCTTGGCGCTGACCGGGAATGCCGCGGCAGGGCCGAAGACGTGGCAGTGCGCATCCACCGCGCCGGGCGGCGGGGTGAAGCGCGGCACCGAAGGCGCGGGGTGCCAGCTGACGATGCCGTTGCTCTCGCCGATCTGTCGTTGCGCCTGCCGATCTTCGGCCGCGCCGAGTCGTTGAACCTCGCGACGGCAGCGAGCGTGTGCCTCTACGAGAGCGCGTTCGCCCAACGTGCCGCGGAGCGCTCGTGAGTCCGTTCTCCAAGTCGAATGTGCGCACGGAGGGGCCGCGCCCGCCGTGGTGGGCTCGGTTCGTCGACTGGCTGCGCCGCCTGTTCCGTCGCCGCTGAGCAAGGATCCGTCGCAGCGGGGGGAGTGTTTCGTGCGCGTCACGATTCGGTGAAGGTGCTGTGGACAAGTTGAGCATTCCCCGAGAGGAACGCATACGCTGGCCGGATGACGGGCTCTGAAGACAGCGCGACTCCGCCCACCTCCAACATCACTGTGCGGCGCGGCGATCCCCTGGTGGTCATTACGAACGTGCAGAAGCACTACGGCGATTTCCAGGCGCTGAAAGACATCGATCTCACGGTCAATCGCGGCGAAGTCGTCGTGGTGATCGGGCCCTCGGGATCGGGCAAGTCGACGTTGTGGCGCACGATCAACCGGCTTGAGACGATCACGAGCGGCACGATCTCGGTGGACGGGAAGGAACTGCCCAAAGAAGGCAAGGCGTTGGCGGCGTTGCGTGCCGACGTGGGCATGGTGTTTCAGTCGTTCAACCTGTTCTCGCATCTGACGATCCTCGATAACGTCACGATCGGGCCCATCAAGGTGAAGGGGATGAGAAAGGCGGAGGCCGAGAAGCTGGCCAAGGAGCTCCTCGACCGCGTGGGCGTCGG
>NZ_MEFG01000055.1 GCF_001724715.1 Sphingomonas sp. SCN 67-18 | reverse complement strand
TGCCGAATTGGCGGCGAGGATGATGAAGCCAGCCCGAATTTGGTCGAACGACATCGATTTTTAAGAACAAACCCGCATGCGCCGGCTTGATAGCTTGGTGACCATGGCGTCAGTGACCCACCCGATCCCATCCCGAACTCGGCCGTGAAACCTGACTGCGCCGATGGTACTATTGCTTAAGCAGTGGAAGAGTAGGACGTCGCCAGGCTTTGCAGCCGGCGTATGCGCGGATTTGTTTCTTGAGTTTGAACCCATTCACATGTTTTCCTCCACGATGGAGGTCTCTGGCGCGGGATGGAGCAGCCCGGTAGCTCGTCAGGCTCATAACCTGAAGGTCGCAGGTTCGAATCCTGCTCCCGCAACCAAGGAACATCAGCACCGTCTCGAGAGAGGCGGTTTTTTATGTCTGCGCGCCGTACAGGGAGGGTTTCCCTGCTGCGCTCGCCGATCTGTCCGTTGAGGCAAAGCCGGGGCGGCGAAAGCCGAGCCGGCACGCCAGCCGGATTGGCTTTAGCCGCTGTTCCTGAGTGCGGTTGCAACGGCGTTGATCGACAGCTGGATGCCCTCCGCGATGCGGGGATCGATTTCGCCGGCGCGATGCCGTTTCAACAATTCGATCTGCAGCAGGTTGAGCGGCTCGATATAGGGGAGCCGCAACCGGATGGATTCGTCCAGCGCGGGATTGTGGTCGAGCAGCCGGGACTGGCCGGTGATCTCCAGCAAGACATCGTGCGTGACATGCCAGTCATCGCGGATGCGGCTGAAAATGGCCTGTCCGAGCGTCTTGTCCTCGACGAGATCGGCGTAGCGGCTGGCAATACCCATGTCGGACTTGGCCAGGACCATTTCCAGATTGGCGAGCGTCGCCTGAAGGAAGGGCCAGCACTGCGCCATTTCGGTCAGCAGTGCGCGGTCCTCGAAAGCGGCCAGCGCCTGGCCGACGCCATACCAGCCGGGCAGCATCACGCGGGCCTGCGCCCAGCTGAACACCCAGGGAATGGCGCGCAGATCCTCGATCGCGTCGGATTTCTTACGCGCGGAGGGACGCGAGCCGATTTTCAGCGTCGCGATCTCGGCGATGGGCGTCATCTGGCGGAAAAAGCTCCGGAAGCCTTCGGTTTCGTAGACGAGGCCCCGATAGGCGCGGAAGGATGTGTCCGAAAGGCTGTTCATCGCGGCTGAAAAGCGGTCCGCGTCCGCGCCGGAGAGCGCGTCCGGTTCCAGCGAAGCGAGCAGCGTCGCAGAGGCGATGGCTTCCAGATTGGCCATCGCACTGTCTCGCGTGCCATATTTTGCGGCGATCACCTCACCCTGTTCGGTGATGCGGATGCGGCCTTGCACGGTGCCGGGCGGCTGGCCGCGAATGGCGGCGAAGGACGAGCCGCCGCCCCGGCCGACCGCGCCGCCGCGCCCGTGGAACAGCTGCATCCGCGCACCCGCCTCCGCGAACACGGGGGCGAGCGCCTTGCTGGCCTGGTGCAGCTGCCAGGTGGAGGTGAGATAGCCGCCGTCCTTGTTGCTGTCGGAATAACCGATCATCACTTCCTGATGACCGCGCCCGGCCGCCACGGCCGCGACCTCGGGCAGCGCGAAATAAGCGCGCATGATGGCGGGCGCGGCCTCGAGATCGGCGACAGTCTCGAACAGCGGGACAGCCATGATCGCCGCTTTCGGCGTGGCGCCCGGCTGGTACAGGCCGGATTCCTTCAGCAGGATATCGACCTCCAGAAGATCAGACACTGACTGCGCCATTGAGACGATATAGTTGGTGATCGCCGCCGCCCCATAGCGGGCATGAGCTGCGCCGGCGGCGCGCACCACGGCCAGCTCGCTGAGCGTTTCCTCCGAATAATCGGCATAGGCGCTGGTCAGGGGGCGCGGCGAGGCCAGTTCGCGGCGGAGCAGCGCGATGCGCGCTTCCTCGTCCAGCGCCGCATAGTCAGGCTCGACGCCGGCTACCTTGAGCAGTTCCGCGACGACCCGTTCGTGCACCGCGCTGTTCTGGCGCATGTCGAGCGTGGCGAGGTGGAAGCCGAAGGTTTCGATGGCGCGGATCAATCTCCCCAATGCACCGCTGCCGGCGAGGGTGCCGTCGCCGTCGGTGGAGAGGGCCTTGGCGAGGGCTTTCAGGTCGTCGCACAGCGCCTCGGGCGTTTCATAGGGTATGCCCGCCAGCGTCGAAGGGCGCGGCGGCTGCTTGCCGACCAGCGCCTCGAAGGTGGCGCATAGCCGGGCGTAGATGCCGGAGACGGCGCGGCGATAGGGTTCGTCGTTGCGGCTGGGCGCGGTGTCGCCGCTGGCCTGGGCGAGCGCCAGCACCGCGGGCGTGGTTTCTGCCAGTTCGGTGGAGATGGACAGTTCCGCGCCCAGCGCGTGCAGGCCGTCCAGATAGAAGCCGAGCGCGGTTTCGCAGGCGCGCGCAAAGGCCCATTCGAGCGACTGGGCGACGACGAAGGGATTGCCGTCCCTGTCGCCGCCGATCCAGCTGCCGAGGCGGAGGAAGCTGGCCGGGCGATGGCCCAGCGCCCGTTCCCACCGCGCATAGAGCGCGGGCAGCGCCGGCAGGAACACGTCGCGCATATAGGTGAGCGCGGTTTCCACCTCGTCGGTCACGTAAAGCCGTTCCCGCCGGAGCGGGCGGGTTTGCCAGAGCAGCGCGATCTGGCGCAGGATGGCGCGTTCGATCAGGTCGCCGTCCGGCGTCTCGACCGCGCCCGCATCCTTTTGCAGCATCAGCTCCGCGATCCGGTTGCGATGGTCGATCATGCTCTTGCGCCGCACCTCCGTGGGGTGCGCGGTCAGCACCGGGACGATCAGCGCCTGATCGAGCAGCGCCAGCGCCGCCTTGTCGTCAATCCCCTCGGCGCGGAGCGTTTCCAGCGCATGGGCAAGGTCAGCGCCCGGCTCCGCCGACACGCCCTGCCGGTCCTCGGCCAGATTGGCGAGCATGGAGAAGAGCATGAAGCCGCGCACGAAGGACAGCGTGTCGTCCAGGTTCAGCGCGTCCAGCCCGGCGTCGATCGCCCCCGCTTCGGAGACGCCGCGATGCCGGTCGACCGAGGCGGCGCGGATATATTCGGTGCGCCGGAACAGCGCCTCCCCGCCATAGCTGCGGATCACGTCGCCGAGCAGCTTGCCGAGGAAGCGGATGTCGGGGTTCTGGGTGATGGGGGGGAGGCTGGCCATTTTTTCCTGCTGCAACGCAGCAGCCGCAGGGTCAATACTATACTGATTCCGTAGCGGCAATTTTTGGAATAAATTTTTCAGGCCTGCAATTCAATGTCCCAATAAAGCCAGTCGCGCCAGCTTTCATGCAGATAATTGGGCGGAAATGCGCGGCCCTGCTCAAGCAATTGCCAGCTGGTCGGGCGGATCGGCGAAATATGGAGGGCCATGCCCGCCTGACGCGGCGTCCGCCCCCCCTTTTTCAGGTTGCAGGGCGCGCAGGCGGTGGCGACATTTTCCCACGTCGTGCGCCCGCCCTGGGCGCGGGGGATGACATGATCGAAAGTGAGGTCGCGATGCGATCCGCAATATTGGCAGCAGAAGCGGTCGCGCAGGAACAGGTTGAAACGGGTGAAGGCGGGGTGCTGGCTGGGCTTGACGAATTGCTTGAGCGCGATGACCGACGGCAGGTTCATCCGCGCGGTGGGACTTCGCACCTCGCGCTGATAGCTGGAGACGATGTCCACCCTGTCGAGGAACACGGCCTTGACCGCGGTTTGCCAAGGCCACAGGCTGAGCGGATAGTAGCTGAGCGGGGTATAATCCGCGTTCAGCACCAGCGCCGGGCAACCGTCAGGATGCCTGATCAGATCGGGATGGTACATGCGATCGCGTCGTCCCCCCTTTGCCTGCCCGCCCTTATCTGGAAAAGCGTGACGCCATCATGACAGCACCCGCATGGACTCCGCGTCAAGTGCCCGTTGATGGCTGAGTCGCCCGTCATCACCCGCTTCGCCCCCAGCCCCACCGGCCGGCTGCACCTGGGCCATGCCTATTCGGCGCTGCAAGCGCATGATTTCGCTCGCGAACGGGGCGGCCGCTTCCTGTTGAGGATCGAGGACATCGATGCCGGGCGCGCCCGGCCGGAACATGTCGAGGGCATATTGGCCGATCTTCGCTGGCTGGGCCTGAGCTGGGACGGGCCGGTCATCTTCCAGTCGCAGCGCCTGCCCCGCTATGCGGCGGCGCTGGACCGGCTGAAGGCCGAGGGGCTGGTCTATCCCTGTTTCTGCACCCGGGCCGAGATCGCCGCCAGCGCATCGGCCCCGCACGGGCCGGCGGGGCCGCTCTATCCCGGCACCTGCCGGGCGCTTGATCCGGCGGCGGCGCAGGCGCGCATCGCCCATGCGCCCCATTGCTGGCGGCTGGACATGGCGCGGGCGGCGGCCGCCGCCGGGCCGCTCAGCTGGCTGGACGCCGATGCCGGGCCGGTGCCCGCGCGGCCGGCGCTGCACGGCGACGTGGTGCTGGCCCGCAAGGACGCGCCGACCAGCTATCATCTGGCGGTGACGGTGGACGATGCCGCGCAGCAGGTGAGCCATGTGGTGCGCGGGCAGGACCTTTATGAGGCGACCCATATCCACCGGCTGCTGCAGGCGCTGCTCGGCCTGCCCAGCCCCGCCTACCGCCACCATGCGATGCTGACCGACGCGGCGGGCCGCCGCCTCGCCAAGCGCGACGGCGCGCCCGGCCTGGCCGATCTGCGCGCGGGCGGCGCGGACCCGGCCCTGCTGGTGAGCGAATTGCGCCGGGGGCGGGTTCCGCTTGGCATCGGCGCCGACAGGGCCTAGATCGGCGCGATGAAGATTTTTCTCACCATCCTGATCGTGCTGGCGGCGCTGGCGACCCTGGGTGCGCTGATCCGCGGGATCGTGATCTTCCTGCGCACCAAGGAGGAGGAACTGCGCGGCGGCGCCGGTCCCAGCCTGTCCAGCCAGCGCCAGAACAAGGCGATGATGGCGCGGATCGGCTTTCAGGCGATCGCGGTGATCCTGGTGGTGCTGCTGCTGATGCTGACCCGCTGAGCGCGGCGGGCCGATGGTCAAGCTGAACAAGATCTACACGCGCACCGGCGATGCGGGCACCACCGGGCTGGTCGACGGATCGCGCGTCGCCAAGCATGATGCGCGGATGCAGGCGATCGGCGATGTCGACGAGGCCAACAGCGCGATCGGCCTGGCCGTCGTCGCGCTGGGCGACGACCCCCATGCCGCGATGCTGCGGCGCATCCAGAACGACCTGTTCGACCTTGGCGCGGACATCGCCACCCCGGGCGAGGATTTCACGCCGTCCGAAATGGTGCTGCGCATCGTGCAGGCGCAGGTCGACCGGCTGGAAAGCGAGATCGACGCGATGAACGCGGCGCTGGCGCCGCTCCGCAGCTTCATCCTGCCCGGCGGCAGCGCGGCGGGCGCGGCGGTGCATCTTGCCCGCGCGGTGATGCGCCGGGCCGAGCGGTCGGCGGTGGCGGCGGGGGAACGGCACGCGCTGAACCCGCTGGCGCTCGCCTATCTCAACCGCGCGTCCGACCATCTGTTCGTCATGGGCCGGGCGATCAACACCGCCGGCGAGGGCGACATATTGTGGGTGCCCGGCGGATCGCGCTGAGCGGCGCGGCGCGCCCGGCCGGCTGAAAGCGCGCGCCGGGCTATGGCGGGCGGACGCCGGCGGCGCTAAGGGAGCGGCCTTGCAAGTTGCAAAAGGGGATGGCGATGCAATCGGTTGGGGTGATCGGGGCCGGGCAGATGGGCGCAGGCATTGCGCAGGTCAGCGCGCAGGCGGGCTATCGCGTCTTCCTTTCCGACATGGACCTTGCCCATGCGCAAAAGGGCAAGGAGGGCATTGCCCGCCAGCTCGACCGGCTGGTCGCCAAGGACAAGATGGAGGCGCAGGAGCGCGACGTGCTGCTGGGCCGCATCGAGCCGGTCGCCGGTTTCGAGCCGATGGCAGCGGCGGGGCTGGTGATCGAGGCGGCGACGGAGCGCGAGGACATCAAGCGCGGCATTTTCGAACAGGTCGGCAAGGTGCTGGGCCATCAGGCGGTGCTGGCGTCCAACACATCGTCGATCCCGATCACGCGGCTGGCGCAGGCATCGCCCGACCCGAAGCGGTTCGTGGGCGTGCATTTCTTCAACCCCGTGCCGCTGATGGGGCTGATCGAGCTGATCCGCGGGCTGGCGACGGCCGACGAGACGGTGAAGATCGTCGAGACCTATGCCAGGGCGCTGGGCAAGCGCGTCGTCCATGCCAATGACGCGCCGGGATTCATCGTCAACCGCGTGCTGATGCCGATGCTGAACGAGGCCTGTTTCGCGCTGGGCGAGGGCGTGGCGACCATCCCCGACATCGACGCGGCCTGCCAGCTGGGCCTGAACCACCCGATGGGGCCGCTGACGCTGGCCGACTTCATTGGCCTGGATACCTGCCTGAACATCTGCCACGTGCTCTATGCCGGCACCGGCGACCCCAAATTCCGCGCCGCGCCGCTGCTCGTCAAATATGTCGAGGCCGGCTGGCTGGGCAAGAAGACGGGCCGGGGCTTTTACGATTATTCGGGCGAAACCCCGGTGCCGACCCGATAAGCCCGCAGGAGGGCCGGGCGCCGCGATAAACCGCAATCAATCACTGGCGGACGCGGCGAACGCTTGTTACCACCGCCCATCTTCCAACGGGGCCCCTTGCCGATGACGACCGATACGCCCGCGACCGCCATGCCGCGTTCGCTGTTCATGCTCTCCGTGCTTTATGGCGGGCTGGTGTGCATGGCGGGGGTGCTGGGCACCAAGGTGATGGCGGTGGGGCCGCTGGCGGTGGAATCCGGCATCATCGCCTTTCTGCCGCTGGTCGCCATTTCCAGCGCCATCGCCGAGATGTTCGGCCGCGACGTGGCCAACCGGCTGGTGCGGTTCGGCTTCATCCCGCTGATCGTCTCGATGATCCTGATCCGACTCGTCATCCTGCTGCCGCCCGCGCCCTTCTGGGACAAGCAGGCGGAGTTCGCGATGCTGCTCGGCCAGTCTTCGCGGATGATGCTGGCCGGGCTGATCGCTTACGGCATTTCCCAGACGCTGAACGTCACCATCTTCACCGCGATGACGCGCCGTCAGGGACGGTTGCTGTGGCTGCGCGCGCTGGTTGCCAGCGTCAGCTCGCAGGTGGTCGATTCGGTGTTGTTTATCACCATCGCATTTCTGGGCGTGTTCCCGATCGCGCCGATATTGGAGGGGCAGATCATTTCCAAGATCGTCTTGTCGGCCGTGGTGGTGCCGCCGCTCATCTACCTGCTGATGGCGCTGGCACGCCGGATCGACGCGGGAAGCAAGGCATGAGCGCCGCGCCCGACCCGGCCATGCTCGCCAAGGCGGAGACGCTGACCGAGGCGCTGCCCTATCTGCAGCGTTACGCCGGCAAGACCTTTGTCGTGAAATATGGCGGCCATGCCATGGGCAACCCCGAACTGGCCCGCGATTTCGCGGAGGATGTCGTGTTGTTGAAGGCGGTGGGCATCAACCCCGTCGTCGTCCATGGCGGCGGGCCGCAGATCGGCGCGATGCTGAAGAAGCTGGGCGTGGAATCCGCATTTGTGGACGGGCTGCGCGTGACCGACGCGGAAACCGCGCGGGTGGCGGAAATGGTGCTTTCCGGCGCGATCAACAAGGAACTGGTTGCCTGGATAGGCCAGGCGGGCGGGCGCGCCGTCGGCATATCGGGCAAGGATGGCGGTTTCGTCACCGCGGAGAAGGTGACGCGCACCACGCGCGACCCGGACAGTAATATCGAGCAGGCGATCGACCTCGGCTTCGTCGGCGAGCCCAAGCGGATCGACCGGACCATTCTCGACACCATCTCCGCCTCCGGCATGATCCCGGTGGTCGCGCCCATCGGCGTGGGGGATGACGGCCACACCTATAATATCAACGCCGACACCATGGCCGGTGCGATCGCGGCGGCGATGGGCGCGTCCCGGCTGTTCCTGCTGACCGACGTGATGGGCGTGCTGGACAAAAGCGGGCGGCTGCTTTCCGACCTGGACCCGGCCGCCATCGCGGCGCTGCGCGCGGACGGCACGATATCCGGCGGGATGATCCCCAAGCTGGAAACCTGCGTCACCGCGGTCGAGGCCGGGGTGGACGCGGCGGTGGTGCTGGACGGGCGGGTGCCGCACGCCATGCTGCTGGAGATTTTCACCGCGCGCGGCGCCGGGACGCTGATCCGCGCCTGAAGCCCGTGTGTCGATCTATCGTTTCGCTGCCCGGGCCGATCGGCTATCGGGGGCTTGAACGATCCATGGAGTTCCAATGCTAGCGCTTTTCCAGATCATCAGCGTCCTGCTGAACGTGTTGTGGTGGATCATCGTCATCCAGGCGATCCTGTCGTGGCTGGTCGCGTTCAACGTGATCAACACCTATAACGACTTCGTCCGCTCGCTGCTGATCGCGCTCGACCGCATCACCGCGCCCATCTATCGCCCGATCCGCCGCGTGATGCCGGATCTGGGCGCGCTCGACCTGTCGCCGTTGGTCGTGCTGCTGCTGATCTACATCATCGACGGTATCCTGCTGCCCCAGGCTTATCAGGCGATCGCGCTTTGATGGGCGGTGCGGCGGTGATCGACGGCAAGGCGTTCGCCGCCGGGCTGCGCGAACGGGTGGCGGCCGCGACCGCCGCCTTCACCGCGAAAGCCGGGCGCGCGCCGGGGCTGGCGGTGGTGCTGGTGGGCGACGACCCGGCCAGCCAGGTCTATGTCCGGTCCAAGGGCAAGGCGACCGCCGCCGCCGGCATGGCCGGGTTCGAGCATAGGCTGCCGGCCGATGTCGGGCAGGATGCGCTGCTGGACCTGGTCCGCGCGCTCAACGCCGACGAGGCGGTGGACGGCATATTGGTGCAGCTGCCCCTGCCCCGCCATATCGACGAGAATGCGGTGATCGCCGCCATCGACCCGGACAAGGATGTCGACGGTTTCCACCCGGTCAACGCCGGCCGGCTGGCAAGCGGGCTGGACGGGTTCGTGCCCTGCACGCCGCTCGGCTGCCTGATGCTGCTGCGCGACCGGCTGGGCGATCTCGCCGGCCGCGACGCGGTGGTGATCGGCCGGTCGAACATCGTCGGCAAGCCGATGGCGCAGCTGTTGCTGAAGGACAGCTGCACCGTCACCGTCGCGCACAGCCGCACTCATGACCTGCCCGCGCTGGTGCGCCGCGCCGACATTGTCGTGGCGGCGGTGGGCCGGCCGGAAATGGTGAAGGGCGACTGGCTGAAACCCGGCGCGACGGTGATCGACGTCGGCATCAACCGGGTGGAAGGCGGGCTGGTCGGCGATGTCGATTTCGCCGATGCCGCGACCGTCGCCGGGGCGATCACCCCGGTGCCCGGCGGCGTCGGGCCGATGACCATCGCGGTGCTGCTGCGCAACACGCTGGTCGCCGCGCACCGGCGGGCTGGCCTGCCCTATGAGATGGATGCGCTGTGACCGGCGCGCGCCGGCGGCGGCCCGCACCGGACGGCGAAACAGCGGCGCGCGCTTGCCGGAATTCGCGGCGGCGGGCATGATCCACGCCATCGAGTCCGGCGGTCGCGGCATCGGCACCAGCAGCCGCGCGATCGGCGGCGGGCCGGGTACG
>NZ_MEFG01000054.1 GCF_001724715.1 Sphingomonas sp. SCN 67-18 | reverse complement strand
GTCGCAACTCGATACGAGAAGCACGACGCAAACTACCTCGCCCTCGTCAAACTCGCCTCAGCCAAAATCTGGATGCGATTTATGAGTCGGTGACCTAGAGAGAGGGGATGTGCGATGCGCGGATTCACGCGTCCGATCGGCTATGCGCTGGCGATGCTTGCGGCGGGAACGGCGATGCCGCTGGCGGCGGCGGACTTCCCGGAACCGCTGCCCGAAGAACCCATTCCGGCCACCGCCACCCTGCCCGGCAGATATCCCGACAGCTGGGTGTTCGTGCACGACCTGTTCTTCGACAGCCTGCTCGACGGGCGGGCCGCCATCGTCGACGTGGCGGCCGACAACCATCAGCTGAAGGGCCAGGTGCCCGTCGCCCAGTTCGGCAACATCACCATCTCCTCGGCGCGCGGGGAGATATTGACCGGCGAGACCTTCCATTCGCGGCTGACCCGCGGCGAGCGCACCGACGTGCTGACGCTGTGGGACATGAAGACGCTGACGCCCAAGGACGAGATCGTCCTGCCCGGCGGCAAACGCGGCCTGTTCGTCACGCTGCGCAACAACCTTCAGCTCACCAACGACGACAAATGGGCGCTGGTGTTCAACTTCACCCCCGCCGCATCCGTCACCGTGGTCGATCTGGACGGGCGCAGGATCCTGTCCGACATCGATCTGCCCGGCTGCTCGCTCACCTACCCCACCGGGGCGCGTGGCTTCTCGTCGCTGTGCGCGGACGGCACGCTGACCACGGTCACGCTGGACGCGGCGGGCAAGGCGGCGGCCACCACCAGCGGCAAGCCGTTCAACGATATCGACAACAACCCGATGTTCATGACCCCGGCCATGGTCGGCCGCACCGCATGGTTCGTCACCTTCAAGGGGTCGATCCGCGGCATCGATTTCTCCGGCGCCACCCCGCGCGATCTGGGCAGCTTCAACCTTCCCGCAACCGATGGCGGCGCGCCGGAATGGCGGCCCGGCGGCTGGCAGGTGATCAGCTCCGACAAGGCCGGGCGGCTCTATGTGCTGATGAACCCCGCCGGCAAGGAAGGGTCGCACAAGGACGGCGGCACCGAGGTCTGGGTGGTCGATCCGGCCAAAAAGGCCCGGCTGCTGCGCATCCCGCTGAAGAACCACAGCGTCTCCGTCGAGGCGACGCAGCAGGAAAAACCGCTGCTGGTCGCCTCCCGGCCGGACGGAGCGCTCGACGTCTATGACGGCGCCACCGGCGCGCTGGTCCGCACGATCGTGGGCAGCGCCCATGATCCGATGACGATGACAGCGGTGCGCTGATGGCCGCCGTCACCCCGGCGATGGCGCTGTTCCTGGCGCTGGTGCTGGCCGGCGCCGCCATCCACAAGCTGATCGACGGCGATCGGCTGGCAGGCGCGACCGGCCGGCTGCTCGGGCTTAACCCGCCATTGGCGCGCACCGCCATGCTGGCGGCCGCGGCACTGGAAGGCGCCGCCGCGCTCGCTCTTTTCCCCCCGGCGTCCCGTCCCCTTGGCGCCGCCATCGCCGCGCTCGTCTGGCTGGCCTACGGCATCGCGCTGTCGGCCGCCCGGCGGCGCGGTGAGAGCGCCATGGATTGCGGATGCAGCTTTGCCG
Source organism: Sphingomonas sp. SCN 67-18 (assembly GCF_001724715.1). Lineage (GTDB taxonomy): Bacteria > Pseudomonadota > Alphaproteobacteria > Sphingomonadales > Sphingomonadaceae > SCN-67-18. The sequence goes on along the minus strand of NZ_MEFG01000054.1, from coordinate 8,937 downwards.
CCCATCGCGGCGGCATAGACGGCTTCACGCTGCTGCGCCCCTTCGCGCTGGCGCTGCTGGCGCTGGCCGTCATGCTCGCCCCGGCGGGCGGCCCGGGTTTCGCCGTCGAGCCGCTGTTCGCGGCGCTTGCTCTCTACGCCCTGTTCTTCGCCGCCGGCGAACTCGCCGCGCTGCCCCCCATCCGCAGGAGTGATGCCCGATGACCGGACTTTTCCTCGCTTCCCAGGTTCTGCTCTGGATCGCCGTCGGCGTGCTGGCCGTGCTGGTCGCCGCGCTCGCCCGCCAGGTTGGCGTGCTGCATGAACGGATCGCCCCGGCCGGCGCGCTGACCCTGCACCAGAAGGTCAATGTCGGCGACAAGGGACCGGACATGCGCCTGACCGCGCTCGACGGCGCTGAGGTGCAGGTGGGCGGCGCGCGGGATCGCAGCCAGCTGCTCTTCTTCCTCTCGCCCGATTGCCCGGTGTGCAAGACGCTGCTGCCGGTGATCAAATCGGCGCGCGCGGCGGAACGCAACTGGGTGGACGTGGTGCTGGCCAGCGACGGCGAGGCGGCGGACCACCGCCGGCTGGTGATGGCGGAGGGGCTGTCCGGCATCCCCTATGTGCTGTCCGAGCCGCTGGGCCGGGCGCTGGGGGTTTCCAAGCTGCCCTATGCGGTGCTGCTGGACGAACAGGGGCGGATCGCCTCGCTCGGCCTCGTCAACAACCGCGAACATCTGGAGAGCCTGTTTGAGGCCAAGGAGCGCGGCGTCGCCTCCATCCAGCAATATCTCGCGCAACGCTGAGCGTCAGGAGGGGAGAAAACCATGTCGCCTATCGACAAGCTGACCGAACGCTTCACCCGGCAGGTGGCGCGCGGCACGTCCCGCCGCAGCCTGCTGACCATGCTGGGCGGCGCGATGACCGGGGCCGCGATCATCCCGGTGCTGCCGGTGTCGCGCGCGCAGGCGCAAAGCCATGGCGGCGGCGATTCCGGCGTGCCGCCCCAGACGACCGGCAATCCGCAGGACCCCGGCGACCAGACGCGCTGCGATTACTGGCGCTATTGCGCGATAGACGGCTTCATCTGCGCCTGTTGCGGCGGCACCGCCAACAGCTGCCCGCCCGGCACGGAGATGTCGCCGATCACCTGGATCGGCACCTGCCGCAATCCGGCGGACAACCGCAGCTACATCATCAGCTATAATGATTGCTGCGGCAAATCGTCCTGCGGGCGCTGCCTGTGCAACCGCAATGACGGCGACCGGCCGATGGTGCGGCCGCAGGCGAACAACGACATCAACTGGTGCCTGGGCACCGGCAGCTCGATCTATAATTGCTCCACCGCCGTCATCCTCGGCGTGGCGACGGAAGGCCAGTGATGCGCCTGCTCGCCCTAACGGGCGCGGGGGCGATCGCCCTTGCGGGCCTTGTCGGCAGCGCGGCGGCGCAGGATGCGGACGGCGCGGCCATCTACAAGCGCTGCGCCGCCTGCCACCTGGCGACGGGCGCCGGCGTGCCCGGCGCGTTCCCGCCGCTCAGGTCCGACATTCGCGGCTTTGCGATGAAGCCCGATGGCCGCCGCTATCTGGTGCTGGTGGTGCTGAAGGGCGTCTCCGGCCCGATCATGGCGGAGGGCAAGCCCTATCGCGGGGTGATGCCCGCACAGGCCGGGCTCAACGACGCGCAGATCGCCGCCGTGCTCAACCATGTGCTCGCCACCTCCGCCAGGGGCGCACCGGCCGCCAAGCCGTTCTCCGCCGCGGAAGTGGCGCAGGTGCGGGCGGGCAGCGCGGGGGTGAACGCCGCCGCGGTCGGCAAGCTGAACGGCAGCCTGGCGGGCAAATGAAGGGCGCCGCCGCCCTTGCCCTATGCGTCGCCGCGGGCGCGGCGGCGGCGGGGTGGAGCGCCGCCACCCCGGCCGAGATTGCGGGCGTTTCCAACCCGGCCCGGGCGCGCCAGCACTGGATATTGCAATGCCAGGGCTGCCACCGCCCGGATGCGTCCGGCACGCCGGCGACGACCCCGGCGATGGCCGGGATCATCGGCAAGTTCCTGAGCGTTCCCGGCGGGCGCGAATATCTGGCGCAGGTGCCGGGCGTGGCCACGGCCGCGCTGTCCGACGCCGATCTGGCGGAGGTGCTGAACTGGACTCTGGCGCGGTTCGACCCGGCGCACGTCCCGGCGGATTTCAGGCCCTATACCGCGGCCGAAATGGCCGCGCTGCGCAAGAATGTGCTGCGCGTCGAGGCCGCTCGGGTCCGCGCGCGGCTGGCCGCCGGCTTCGCATCGGACGGGGACCGCGCCTTGCAGAAATAAAGAACGACGAAACAGATGGGGAGGAACATCATGACCAACGTGAAATGGGCAAGCTTCATTCTACCCGCCCTGCTGGCAGGCGCATCCGGCACCGCCATGGCGCAGGAAACGGCCCCGCCGCCCGCCGCCGAACCGACCACCTTCGACGCCAACGACATCGTCGTCACCGCCCAGAAACGCGCCGAGCGCCTGCAGGACGTGCCGATCTCCGTCTCCGCGCTCGGCGGCGACACGCTCAGCCGCCAGCGCGTCACCCAGGCGGACGATCTCGTCACCAAGATCCCCAACCTGCAGCTGACCTCGATCGTCGGCGACAACGCGCCCATCTTCTCGCTGCGCGGCGTGTCGATGTTCGACTACAGCCTCAACCAGGCCAGCCCCGTCGCCACCTATTATGACGAGGTCTACAAGGGCAATTTCGCCTTCCTGGGCGTCGCCATGTACGATCTGGAACGCGTCGAGGTGCTGCGCGGGCCACAGGGCACGCTTTATGGCAAGAACACCACCGGCGGCGCGGTCAACCTGATCAGCCGCACGCCGGAAATCGGCAAGTCCGACGCCTATTTCAACCTGGGCTACGGCAATTACAACCGCATCGACGCCAACGGCGCGGTCGGCGTGCCGCTGGGCGATACGATGGCGGCGCGCATCGCCTTCACCTTCGCCCGCGCGGACGGCTGGTTCAAGAACCAGCTGCCCGGCAAGCCGGACCTTGCCAGCGTGCGCGAATATGCGGTGCGCGGATCGCTGCTGTTCGAACCGTCGGACGGCGCGCGCTTCATCCTGCGTGCGGCGACCAGCTACCAGAACCCGCGCAATTACGGCATCTACGCCCAGCCGGAAGCGGTCAACCGCCCCGGCCTCGGCAAATATGAGATCGAGGCCAACGTCACCGAACGCCGCCGGGCGCGCACCTATTCCGTGTCGCTGAACGGCACGTTCGACATCAGCGACGCACTGGCCATCACCAGCGTCACCTCATGGGACAAGGGCCGGCTGAGCTTCTATGAAGATACAGACGGCACCGCCACCGAACTACTGGAAATCCCCTATTTCGACCGCGCCAGCCAGTTCGCGCAGGACCTGCGGCTGACCAGCGATTTCACCGGCCCGTTCAACTTCATCCTCGGCGCCTATTTCAACCGTGAGAAGGTGTTCAACCAGACCACGTTCGAGATCGGCAAGGACATCGATTTCGACGAGGAACCCGGCGTCACCGATGCGGACTGCGCCATCGGCCTTCCCGTCGCCTGCCTGTCCGGCAATCATTTCGACCAGATCAAGAAAAGCTACGCCGTCTATTCAGACATGAGCTTTGCCCTGACGGACCAGCTGAAGCTGCGCGGCGGCCTGCGCTACACCCGCGACACCGGCCGGCAATATGATTTCGAATCCAACGCCTATGGCCCCAACGGCGTGCTGGTCACCAACCTGATCCCGCTCTCGTCGCTAAGCTACAGGACGAGCAATCTTTCCGGCAAGATCGGCGCCGATTTCAAGATCAGCCGCGACAGCATGCTCTATGCGAACTACAGCCGCGGCTACCGCGCGCCCAGCTTCAACGCGCAGGCATTTTTCGATCCGTCCGAACTCTCCGTCGCCAAGGCGGAAAAGATCGACGCGTTCGAAGTGGGCGCCAAGATGCAGCTGGCGGACCGGCGGATCACGCTGAACGCGGCGGCGTTCCGCTATGATTACACCAACCAGCAATTCATCAACATCGATCCAGACAACGCCGCGCAGACGCTGCTGAACATCCCCAAATCGCGGATCATGGGCGGCGAGGCGGAAATCACCGCGATCGCCAGCGACATGCTCACGCTGCGCGGCGGCATCGGCCTGCTCGACACCAAGGTGATCCGCGGCATCGTCAGCGGCGTGGACGTGAAGGGCAACCGGCTGTCCACCGCACCCTCGCTCACCTTCTCCGGCGGCTTCGACGCCACGGTGGTGGATGACGACGCGACCGGCAAGTTCAGCCTGCACGGCGATCTCAGCTATTCGTCCAGCCAGTATTTCGAGGTGCTCAACATCCCCCGGCTGAAACAGGGCAGCTACGCCCTGCTCTCCGGCCATATCGACTGGGAATCGGCGGACGGCCGCTGGAGCGCGTCCGTCTGGGGCAAGAATCTGGCGAACAAATTCTACTTCACCTCGCGCGTGGACCTGCTGTCGGGCTTCGGTTTCGACTATAATCACATCGGCACGCCGCGCACCTATGGCGTCACGGTCGGCGCCAAATTCTGATCGGGAGAGCCATTATGTCGGATTATAAGCTGCTGATCGGGGGGAAGCTGGTCGACGGGGACCAGAGGCTGGACGTCATCAACCCGGCGACCGAGGAGGTGTTCGCCACCGTAGCCCGCGCGTCGGAACGGCAGGCGGACGAGGCCATAGAAGCCGCCGCCACCGCCTTTCCCGGCTGGGCGGAAACGCCCATCGCCGAACGGCAGGCAAAGGTCGCCGCGCTGGCCGACGCCATCGCCGCCAATGCGGACCGGCTGGCCCGCACGCTGACGCAGGAACAGGGCAAGCCGCTGGCCGAGGCGATGGGCGAAGTGGCGTGGACCGAAGGCTATCTGCGCCATTACGCCACGCTGACCATAGAGGAACGCACCATCCAGGACGACGCCAACGGCCTGGTGCAGATCCGGCGCAAGCCGCTGGGCGTGGTGGCGGGCATCGTCGCCTGGAACTTCCCGCTGCTCGTCGCCTGCTGGAAAATCGGCCCGGCCACCATCGCCGGCAACACCATCGTGCTGAAACCCGCCCCCACCACCCCGGTGACGACGCTGATCCTGGGCGAATTGTGCCAGGCGATCTTCCCCGCGGGGGTGGTCAACATCATCGTCGACGCCAATGATCTGGGCGGCTACCTGACGGCCGATCCGCGCATCGCCAAGGTGGGCTTCACAGGCTCCACCGCCACGGGCAAGAAGATCATGGCCAGCGCGGCCGACAGCCTGAAGCGGCTGACGCTTGAACTGGGCGGCAACGATCCCGGCATCGTGCTTGACGATGTCGACGTCAGGGCCACGGCCCAGTCGATCTTCAACGCCGCCTTCCTGAATTGCGGGCAGGTGTGCCTGGCGATCAAGCGGGCCTATGTCCACGACAGCATCTACGATGCGATGTGCGACGAACTGGCCCGGCTGGCCGAGGCGGCCGTGGTCGACGACGGGCTGGCGCAGGGCGCGCAGATCGGCCCCATCCAGAACAAGGCGCAATATGAAAAGGTGAAGGGCTTTCTCGATCGCGCCCGCGCCGACGGCAACGTCATCGCCGGCGGCGAGGTGATGGACAGGTCCGGCTATTTCCTGCGCCCCACCATCGTGCGCGACGTCACCGACGGCGACCAGATCGTCGATGAGGAACAGTTCGGTCCCATCCTGCCGGTCATCCGCTTTTCCGACGTGGACGATGTCGTCCAGCGGGCCAATGCGTCGCCTTACGGGCTTGGCGCGTCGGTCTGGTCGAGCGATGTCGACCGCGCCCTGCAGGTCGCCGGGCGGATCGAGAGCGGGTCGGTCTGGGTCAACCAGCATATCGCCATCGGCCCGCACATCCCCATGGCCGGGGTCAAGGCGTCCGGGCTGGGCGTGGAGCAATCGCTGGAAGGGCTGGCCGAATATACCCAGCTTTCGGTGATCAACGTGGCGCGCGGCGGATGAGCGTGGATTTCACCTGGAATCCGCCCGCTCATTATAATTTCGCGCGCGATGCGATCGCCAGCACGGCCGCCGCCCGGCCCAATGCGCGGGCGCTGCTGTGGACGGACGGCGACGGGGCGGTGGTCGATCGCAGCTTTGCCGGGCTGAACGATCATGCCGCCCGCGCCGCCGCCGTGCTGGCGGCGGCCGGGGTGCGGCGGGGCGACACCGTGCTGATCCTGCTCTCGCGCGAGATCGAGTGGTGGGAACTGATGCTCGGCTGCCTCCGCCTCGGCGCCATCGCCTCGCCCGGCACGGTGCAGCTCACCCCAAAGGACATCGCCTATCGCCGGGCAGCGGCGGAGGCGCGCTGCGTCATCGCCGGGGCGGACGTCGCCCCGCGCGCGGACGAGGCGCTGACGGGAGACGCCATCGCCCGCATCCACATCGGCGGCGGGCGCGACGGGTGGATCGATTATGCGGCGGCCAAGGCGGCGGCGGAACCGCTCGCGGACATCGCCGACACCGCCTTCGACGATCCGGCGCTCTGCTATTTCACCAGCGGCACCACCGGCCAACCGAAAATGACCATTCACGGCGCCGGCTACCCGCTGGCGCATGAGATCACCGGCCGCTTCTGGCTGGATCTCGGCCCGGACGACCTGCACTGGAACATGTCGGACACCGGCTGGGCCAAGGCGGCATGGAGCAGCCTGTTCGCGCCCTGGCTGATGGGCGCGGCGATCTTCGTCAACCACGCGCCGGGCTTCGACCCCGGCGGGGCGATGGACCTGCTTCAACGCCACCCCATCACCACCCTGTGCGCGCCGCCCACCGCCTATCGCATGTTCGTGCGCGCGGACCTGGCCGGACGCCGTTTCCCGCACCTGCGCCACTGCGTCAGCGCGGGCGAGCCGCTGAACCCGGAGGTGATCGAACTGTGGAAGGCGGCCACCGGCCTCGACATCCATGACGGCTATGGCCAGACGGAAACGGTGCTGCTGTGCTGCAACCGCCCCGGCGCGGCGCGGCAGGGGGCAATGGGCCTGCCCGCCCCCGGCTTCACCCTGGCGGTGATCGGCGACGACGGCGCCGTCCTGCCGCCGGATCAGGAAGGGGATATCGCGCTGCGCGTGGCCGAAGGGCGGCCGCCCGGCCTGTTCCTCGGCTATCGCGGCGACCCGGAACGCACCGCCGGCGTGTTCCGCCACGGCTGGTACCTGACCGGCGACCGCGCGACCGTGGATGCGGACGGCTATTTCTGGTTCGTCGGCCGCGCCGACGACGTGATCCTGTCCTCCGGCTACCGCATCGGCCCGTTCGAGGTGGAAAGCGTGCTGTTCGAGCATGAGGCGGTGGCCGAGAGCGCGGTCGTCGCCAGCCCGGACCCGACCCGCGGCGAGGTGGTGAAGGCGTTCATCGTGCTGGCCGCCGGCCACAGCCCGTCCGACGCGCTGGCCAGGGCGCTGCAGGACCATGTGAAGGCGATCACCGCGCCCTATAAATATCCCCGCCGCATCGAATTCGTCACCAGCCTGCCCAAGACGGTCAGCGGCAAGATCCGCCGCAAGGAATTGCGCGACAAGGAATGGGCGGTGCCGCAGGCATGAACGCAAGCAGGGTGAAGGGCGCGGACGGGCCGCCATTGATCGAACGGACGATCGGCGCGCAGTTCGACGCCACCGCCGCCCGCCTGCCGGACGGCGAGGCGCTGGTCGTCCGCCACCAGAATATCCGCTGGACATGGGCCGAGCTGAAGGCGCGGGTCGACGCGGTCGCCGCCGGGCTGCTGGAACGGGGGCTGAAGCCGGGCGACCGGGTGGGCATATGGGCGCCCAATTGCGCGGAATGGGCGGTCATCCAGTTCGCCACGGCCAAGGCCGGGCTGATCCTGGTCAACATCAACCCCGCCTACCGCACGGCGGAACTGGATTATGCGCTGAACAAGGTGGGCTGCGCCGCGCTGGTGCTCGCGCCGTCGCACAAGAGCAGCGATTATGTGGCGATGCTGACCGAGCTTGCGCCGGAACTGCCCGGCGCGGCGCCCGGCGCGCTCCACGCCGCGCGGCTGCCGGATCTGCGGCTGGTGGTGGTCACCGGCGATGCGCCCCACCCCGGCTGCCTGCCCTTCGCCGCGCTGGCCGGCGACTGGATGGACATGCTCGCCGCCATCGCGCTGGAGCCGGGCGCGCCGGTCAACATCCAGTTCACCAGCGGCACCACGGGTTTCCCCAAGGGCGCCACGCTGTCCCACCGCAACATCCTGAACAACGGCTATTTCGTCGGCGCGCGGATCGGCCTCACGCGCGAGGACCGGCTGTGCATCCCGGTGCCGCTCTATCACTGCTTCGGTATGGTGATGGGCAATCTGGCCTGCGCGGTGCACGGCGCGACCATGGTCTATCCCGCCGAGGCGTTCGACCCGCTGGCGGTGCTGGAGGCGCTGCAGGCGGAACGCTGCACCGCACTTTACGGCGTGCCGACCATGTTCATCGCCATGCTGAACCACCCGGATTTCGGGCGCTTCGACCTTGGCGCGCTGCGCACCGGCATCATGGCCGGATCGCCCTGCCCGATGGCGGTGATGCAGGAGGTGATCGACCGGATGCACATGCACCAGGTGACCATCGCCTATGGCATGACGGAAACCAGCCCGGTCAGCTTCCAGAGCGATACCGACGACCCGCTCGACCAGCGCGTCTCGACCGTCGGCCGCATCCAGCCGCATCTGGAGGTCAAGCTGGTCGACGAAGGCGGGCTGACTGTGCCGCGCGGCGAGCCGGGCGAGCTGTGCACGCGCGGCTATTCGGTGATGCTCGGCTATTGGGGCGACCCGGAACGCACCGCCGAGGCGATCGACGCCGAAGGCTGGATGCACACCGGCGATCTCGCGACCATCGACGATCAGGGCTATTGCCGCATCGTCGGGCGCACCAAGGACATGGTGATCCGCGGCGGCGAGAACATCTATCCGCGCGAGATAGAGG
>NZ_MEFG01000053.1 GCF_001724715.1 Sphingomonas sp. SCN 67-18 | reverse complement strand
AACTGTACTTTCGCGAAGTCGGCTTCAGGCGAGGTCGAGGACGATCCGGCCCTCGATGTCGCCATGGTGCATGCGGGAGAAGACGTCGTTGATGTTCTCGAGCCTGTCCGCATGGACCGTGGCCTTGACCTTGCCCTCGCCGGCGAACGCCAGTGCCTCGAGCAGATCGAGCCGCGTGCCAACGATCGAGCCTCGCACGGTAATGCCGTTCAGCACGGTGTCGAAGATCGACAACGGGAAGTCGCCCGGCGGCAGGCCGTTGAGCGCGACCGTGCCGCCGCGCCGGACCATGCCGAGCGCCTGCTGGAACGCCTTGGGCGAAACGGCGGTCACCAGCGCCCCGTGCGCGCCGCCAATGGCTTTCTTGAGCGCTGCCGAAGGGTCCTCGTTGCGCGCGTTGACCGTCAGTGTGGCGCCAAGGCGTGTAGCGAGGTCGAGCTTGCTATCGTCGATGTCGACCGCGGCCACATTGAGACCCATGGCTCGGGCATATTGCACCGCCATGTGGCCGAGCCCGCCAATGCCGGAGACGACCACCCACTCGCCGGGTCGGGCCTCGGTGGCCTTCAATCCCTTGTAGACGGTGACGCCCGCGCAGAGGATCGGCGCAATGTCGAGGAAGTCGACATTGTCGGGAAGGTGACCAACATAGTTGGGATCGGCGAGGACATATTCGGCAAAGCTGCCATTGACCGAATAGCCGGTGTTCTGCTGTTCGTGGCAAAGCGTCTCCCAGCCACCCAGGCAATGCACGCAATGCCCGCAGGCGGTGTAGAGCCAGGGCACGCCGACCCGGTCGCCTTCCTTCACATGGGTGACGCCCGCACCGACGGCGGCGACATGCCCGACGCCTTCATGGCCAGGAATGAAGGGCGGGTTGGGTTTGACCGGCCAGTCCCCTTCTGCCGCGTGCAGGTCGGTATGGCACACGCCGGTTGCCGCAATCTTGACCAGGATCTGCCCGGGGCCGACCGTCGGGATCGGCGCCTCCTCGATGACCAGGGGCTTGCCGAATTCGCGGACGACCGCCGCCTTCATGGTTTTCGCCATGTCCGTTTCTCCTTTTAAGCGGGGGGTCAGAATAGGCCGAGCGCGTGCTCGTCATAGGAGACGAGCAGATTCTTGGTCTGCTGATAATGATCGAGCATCATCCGGTGGTTTTCACGCCCGAAGCCCGATGCCTTGTATCCGCCGAAGGCGGCATGGGCGGGGTACTGATGATAGCAGTTGGTCCAGACCCGCCCGGCCTCGATCGCGCGGCCGAGCCGGTAGGCGGTGTTGCCGCTCCGGGTCCAGACGCCCGCGCCAAGACCGTAGGCGGTGTCATTGGCAAGTGCGATCGCCTCCTCGACCGTCTTGAACGTGGTGACCGACAGGACGGGACCGAAGATCTCCTCCTGGAAGATGCGCATGTGGTTCTGACCCACGAACACGGTGGGCTGCACGAAATAGCCCTGGTCGAGCGCACCGCCCGGCAGCGCCCTGGCGCCACCGACCAGACACTGCGCGCCCTCGGCCTTGCCGATATCGATATAGCCCAGGATCTTGTGGAGCTGGTCCTCCGACGCCTGCGCGCCGACCTGGACCGAGGGGTCGAGCGGATCGCCCTGGCGGATCGCGGCGACGCGCGCCACGGCGCGCTCGATGAAGCGGTCGAAGATCGACTCATGGATCAGGGCGCGCGACGGGCAGGTACAGACCTCGCCCTTGTTGAAGGCGAACAAAGTAAAGCCTTCGAGCGCCTTGTCGAAGAAGGCATCGTCCTCGTCGAGCACGTCCGCCATGAAGATGTTGGGCGACTTGCCGCCAAGCTCCATCGTCTGGGGGATCAGATGGTCCGCCGCGGCGTGCATGATCTGCTTGCCGGTGACGGTCTCGCCGGTGAACGAGACCTTGGCGATGCGCGGATTGGCGGCGATCGCCTGGCCGACGGTCCGTCCCGGGCCGGTGACGACATTGAGCACGCCGGGCGGCAGGATGTCGGCGGTGAGCTCGGCGAACATCAGCAAGGTGAGCGGCGTCTGGGATGCGGGTTTGATGACGGTGCAGTTGCCGGCCGCCAGCGCCGGCGCGATCTTCCACGCCGCCATCAGCAGCGGGAAGTTCCACGGGATGATCTGGCCGACGACGCCGAGCGGCTCGCGGAAATGATAGGCGATGGTGTCCGCATCGATCGTCGAGATGCCGCCTTCCTCCGCCCGGATGCAGCCGGCGAAGTAGCGGAAATGGTCGATCGCAAGCGGAACGTCGGCAGCACGCGTCTCGCGGATCGGCTTGCCATTGTCGATCGTCTCGGCAAGCGCCAGCAGCTCCAGATTATCCTCGAGCCGGTCGGCGACGCGATTGAGAATCCTGGCGCGCTCGGCGGGGGCGATTCTTGCCCATTGATCCTTGGCGGCGTGCGCCGCATCGAGCGCGCGCTCGACATCTTCCGGCGTCGACAGCGCGAACTCTGCGATCTGGGCACCATTTATCGGGCTCTTGTCGGCGAAATACTCGCCGCTCGCAGGAGCGTTCCATCGACCACCGATGAAATTATCATAGCGGTGTCGGAAGGAGGCCGCCGCATTGATGGTCCCGATCGCCTTCTCGAACATAACCTGACTCCATCTCTATCGATGGCCTGACGGAGTAATCTCTTTGCCCGGGCGGCCTATAAGTAAGTTCCGCAGAAGGTAGTTTGGTATCGGTGTCGCGGTCTTTGAGGGTCAGACACGCCAACGGAGCCGATGAGTATTCATCGACTCCCGAACCTATTCGCGCACGCATGATCGGAATTATGCCGAGACACGCTACTCGGCTGATTCTTCTTTTGGGGAGGGCGGCGCTTGGCATTCCAATTCTGGCGTTACGCCCGGACGCGCTTTAGGCTCACCCAATCGCCTTTCTGAAGCGTCCCGTCCCTCACGCGAAAATGAGCGTAATGGTCGTCGAAAATCTGGTCGACTTCGACATGACCGACAAGGCGGCGGTGTCGCGGCGTTGCGTGATAGACTTCGAGTATCTGCCCGATGTGCGCGCCATCGGCCTTGCCCAGGCAGGCCACTGTGCCGCCCGCATCCATACGGACGATCTTGCCGCGCATGAACAAGCTATGGCCGATACCCTGTGCGAGGAGCGGCGTGCTGCCAAAGAACAGAAAGCCAATAGCAGCACCGACGCCAAGATGATTTCGCATCGCTGTTTCCTCTGTCACGTCAGACGCTCGGACCCGGTTTTGAAGGCCGGGAGCACGGGCGACGCTGGGCATCGTCAAAGAACTGGCCCGCCGCGGGGGCGGCGGCGGGCCCTCAGCCCCGGGGGGTGTTTTATCGGGGCTGGAAACTTCACATGTCGCTCATCGGCTTGTCGGCCATGGGCTTGGCGGTCTTCTTCTTCGCGGCCGGCTTGGCCTTCTTCATCGGCATCTTGCAGCAGCCACTCTTCGCCTTACCGGCCATGCCCGAGCCGTTCGATGCAGGCGACCCGCCGGACATGCCGGCCATCCCCGACATGCCCTGTTGATCCTGCTGGGCCGGTTGCCCCTGCTGCTTCTGCGCGCCGGCCTGATGATCCTTCATCATCTGATCGTGCATCTGCTGCCCGCCATGATCCATGCCCTGCTGGTGGGCATGGGCCGGCGCAGTCTGTGCGGGCGCGGGCGTCGACTGGGCGAGAGCGGTGCCGGCGGCGAAGGTTAGCGTCGCGAAGAGGCTGACGGTCGCCGCTAGAAGTGTCGTCTGTCGCATTGAGGGTCTCCGAGTGTTCGTCCTGTTGCCCGATCGACGTTCCGATCCCGGCAATTCCGAAGCTTCAATGCTGCTAGCGAGACGCAGTCTGTATACGTAACTTACGAATCCGCTTTGGATCGCGACTAGCATGCGCGGGATCGTGCGGGGTGGACCATGGTCCAAGGTCAAGCGAATTCATGATCCCGCTTGATGGCGGCCGACAGCGAAGTGCAAAAACCAATTGGCCCGCCGTGGGAGAACGGCGGGCCAAAGCTGCAGTTGAACCAGGCCACGGTCGTTGGCCACCCCGCCTCGTGATCGGAGCTGGCTTAAGTGCAGGGTCAGCAACCGCCCCGCGACCTACGCAACATGCGGGAGGCTCCGTCCTGGGTTCCCATCTCCCGCATAGCGATCCGATGGTCCTGCATCATCTCACCGTGCATCCGCACTTCGCGGTGTCGCATTCCTTGCATCTGGGCCGTCTCGGACCGAGCCGGCGCCGGCTTCGCCTTGAGCGTCTGCTCAAGGTCCGGCATGCCCGGCGGCATCCCATCGGCGAGAACTGGCCCGGCGCCGACGGCAAGGACGCCAAAGGCTGCGAGCGACGCGATAATCGCTGCTTTCTTGCGCAAATATGATTCCTTCAAGTCTGAGTTTCAGTTCGACCGGACACATGCCCGGTCGATTCTCGCTCCCCAGGGAGCTTGCCGTTGAGATGGTGTCGGCCTGGAGGCGGCAGTATACGTAATTTGCGAAGCTGGCGGTCAGCCTGCAATGTCCGCTTTAGTTCGGCTGCTAGCAAAAGCTGGGCGCGGATGACCGAAGACGGCGGCCATCAAAGCCTCCGCCTAGCCCGAGCACTGGAAAGCGACGCCGCCTGCTGCAGTGGCGAACAGCGAAACGTAAATCGCACGCCGCTTTTGCTTCGGCGCGATCGTGGCAAGGCCCACCGCCGAACCAGCCACTCGGACTGGCCCAGGCTAAATTGTCGGAATAGACGCTCGCTCGGATCGGTGCCGCAGTGATTGAACGCTCGCCTGGCTGATGATTGATCAACTGGCGAGGGCCGCGACCAGCTTAGAAGGGCAATTTTGTCTTCCCAGAGGGGGCGGGCACAAAAGCGATCGGTTCGGGTATTACGGATATTGCCCTCCCGCGCGCCCTTTAAGGGAAGAGCGGCGCTTCGCCTCGGTGGATCTCATCGGGATCGAGAAAAGCGCGCTTGCGTCAGTTTCACGATTGCTCAGGAGGGCCTTCGAAATGACTTTTCTGAATCGGCGAACTCTCTTGGCGGGCGGAGGCCTCCTGCTGGGGGCGGCATGCACGCGCAGATTTGCGACGCCGGACCAAGCAGGCACGCTGCCCATTCCTCGCCTGTTAGATGCACGCGACCATGGGCAGAGAATTGGACTGAGGGCGCAGGAAGGGGAAACCACTTTCTTCCCAGGGCGGCGGAGCGCCACCATGGGATACAACGGCAGCTATCTCGGCCCGACTCTGCGGGTACATCGCGGGGACGACGTGACGGTGACAGTCAGCAACAATCTGTCTGCTGATACCACGGTTCACTGGCACGGGCTGCTCGTACCGGGAGAGCTGGACGGCAGCCCCCACCAGACCATTAGTCCAGGCGAGACTTGGCGTCCGACGCTGCCGATCCGTCAGCCGGCGGCCACTCTCTTTTATCATTCGCATGCACATGGCCAAACGGCGGAGCAGGTCTATGCAGGCCTAGCGGGATTGCTCTTCGTCACCGACGAGGAAGAGCAAGGTCTCGGTTTGCCTTCGGATTATGGCGTCGACGATCTACCAATCTTGATCCAGGATCGGCAGTTCGTGGATGGCCGTCTGGTGTTACCGGCGGGCATGATGGTGGCGCTGGACGGGAGGCGGGGCAACGTTATTCTCGTAAACGGCGCGTACAACCCGCGAGCAGACGTTCCCAGAAGCTTAGTGCGGCTGCGGCTTGTAAATGGTTCGAATGCCCGGACTTACGATCTTTCGTTCAGCGACGGACGAGCCTTTTATTGGATCGGCACCGAGGGCGGCCTTTTGGAAAAGTCCGTTGAATTGCAGTCCCTCCCTCTGGCCTCCGGTCAGCGGGCTGAGATTTTGGTGGACTTCAGCGATGGCAGACCGGTCTCGTTGGTCTCGGCTCCAGACCAAAGCACCCTGAGGATGCATGGCATGAGCATGATGCATCGGCACGAGGCTAGCGAAAACAACGCAGGGGATGAAACTGTCCTCACATTTTCACCGCGCTTGGCATCGAGTAAGCGAGGTAGCACCACGCTTCCGCTCCTCCTGGCGTCCCGCGCGGTGCCAGATCCGGCGACGGTCGTCGCACGGCGACGTCTGGTGCTCAACATGAGGCTGGGAGGTATGATGGATAGCGACGAAGAGCCGCTAACGATCAACCACAGGCGATTCGATATTGATCGCATCGATGAGGAAGTCGAGCTTGGCGCCGTCGAGATATGGAAAGTCTCCGGGCAGAAAATGGCCCATCCCTTCCACATTCATGGAGTGCACTTCGACGTGCTACGTCGCGATGGCGAGGAACCAGATCTTCTTGATCAGGGGCCACGTGACACCATCGTCGTGGACGAACCGGTCGAGTTATTAATCCGCTTCGACCAGCCTGCTTCAAAAGCGCCCTTCCTGTTCCATTGCCATATCCTGGAGCACGAGGACGAAGGCATGATGGGTCAGTTTTCCGTGACGTAGTGGGAACAACTCAAGAAGCGAAATCCTGCATATGCCAATAAGGGGGCAATGCTCGACGTGTGACTTCGAACTCCACTCTCGTTTTTGTTCCCTTTTCGGGCTTGGGCCAGAACGTTTCGCACATCTCGATCGAAGGCATTCGATCATCCCGGACACTTGTGCATCACATGACGAACCCTGCGGTTCGTCACGGCCACCAGGCGCCGCGGGCCGCGCTCTATAATGACCATACGCTTGTCGGGCCGTCCCGCGGCCGCTGTCAGTACTCGCGGCAATGAGTAATAGATGGTATCGCCGCGTTCATACCACTTTCCTCCGCCAAGCGGCGTCTGGTCAGGCAATCGGATTTCGCTGTAAGATCCGTTGCGATTAAGAACCCAGGCCATCCCCGACTTACAGCCGGATCGGCCATCAAATGACCAGACACCCGCGAGCTTGGTGGTCGAGGTATCTTCCCCTGCGGGAACGACCCTGGCGGGCGAAGGTAGCGTTGGCACAGTGAGCGCGGCGAAAATCGCCCAGATGGAACACGACCACCGTGTGAAAGTGAGCAGCCGGCATCGATATAACCCGTTAAGCGCGATCGTCATACTGTTCCCTTCCGATCCACACTCACTGCGCTGAGAGCTTCGTTGGTTGCCCTTGGCAGACTATGCAGACCATCTGCCGGTGGTAATGCGTATTTGTCGCTAGACAGAAGAGACGCCTGCGATGGCATCTGATCGCAGATCGCCCAGGACAAGGCAGCCGGCGCAGAACTTGGGATGACGGTGATCGTCTCATGCGCAGTGCAAGCGAGCAACCACATGAGCGGTAACGGGGGTGACGAGTTCGCTTCCGGACGAGGAAAAGGTGACCAGGTGACCTTCATTCTATCCCGACATGTTGGTTTGGACGCTCAAGCCGGGTGCCGAGGCGGAGGCATATAGGCCCGCCCGATGTACTAATCGCAAGCGACCGGTTTTCGGTTCTGATGCTCTTGCGCCCCAGTCAACCGACCGATCGCCATTCGTATATATCACAATTTCGCGGGTCGTTCCCCCCAGATAGGGTCAGAGCAGGTTCGAGTCGTGGAGGGGACGCCAGGCCGAAATGCCGGTTGTTCCCGCTGTCCTAGCCGCCACGAATTCGATGGAGATCCAAGGCAAGAGGAGCATTTGATATCAGCCGCTTCAGCATTTCCAGCTCTGGCGCAGGCGTCCCCCCGACCGCAGTCCGGGATTGTCGCCTGTATCGATTGCTCCGATCATGATGCGTGGATCTACTCACACGCTCGTGCGCTCGCGACAACGCTCGACGTCCCTATTACCCTGCTACAAGTACTTGACGGCGAGGGCTCGACGCGCTCTCGTCCAGACCCGATTGAATGTAACCTCCGGCGGCGCGAAGCCCTGCGCGCCCTCGATCGATGCGCCGCCGCGACCAGCGCACCTCCAACCAAAACCTCCATCGAATTGGCCGAAGGCCAAACCGCGGAGGAAATTTGCCGCTTTGTCCGAGAGTGCGACGACGGCATGGTCGTACTGGGAAGACGAGGCAGGCAAGAGGCCGGTCGCCCGGGCATGGGGGCAACCGTGCACAAGGTGCTCATGCAGACGCCAGCCCCGGTCCTGCTCGTACCGGTAGAGGCCCCGCTTCCGGCAGCGCCCTACAGAAGGGTTGTGGTGCCGCTTGACGGCTCTCGTTGGGCTGAGAGCGTGCTGCCCCTAGCTGTGCGTCTTGCGAAGGCCTCGGAAGCGGAACTCCTGCTCGTCCATGTCGTCCCTACGCCCGAGATGATCGAGGCACGGCCCCTGGAAGTCGAGGACAAGAAGCTTCAACAAGCCCTTATAGAGCGAAATGAGCAAGCAGCACGCAGCTACCTGGATCGAACGAAATCCAACCTCTCGGCGTCCGGTCTACGAATACGTACGATTTCGATCCGTGGCGAGGATGTACGCGAGGTGCTGTGCGATCTTATTCAGCGCGAGAGGGCCGATATTGCCGTCCTGTCCGCGCGCGGCCACAGCCATCGGCATGTTTCCGACGTACCCTATGGAACGGTCGCCTCCTACCTGATGACGCATTGCAATGTACCAATGCTCGTAACGCCTGCGACAATCCGCTCGGGAAAAGCGCAGATCGCCGTAGGGCATAATTGCCTCCGGCTACCCCTCGCCGCCCAAGCCTGATCATGGCCGATATTGAGGGGACCGACCCTATTTCGGGGGCGGCCGACGAGACCGCCACACGACATCAGCTGACAGGATTGATCGGTCGCTCAGCGCCTCTTCCCATCTGGGCGCATCTCGACGCCATGAAAGACTGGCTGGCTCGAGCCCGCCAGGCAGCCACGCAAGCCGACCAGCGCGGCAGCGCCGCAGCCGAATGGCTACTCGACAACGACTATCAGATCCAGCGCGCGATCCTGCAAATTGGTGAGGGTCTTCCGAAGGCTTTCTACGCGAAACTTCCCGGTCTTGCTGAAGACGGCCTCAGGCGACCACGCGCCCATCAAGTCGCGCAGTCTCTGCTTCTGGCGTCTCACCTGCAAGTCTCACTGTCCTCGGCTGTCGAATTCGTCGTTCGATATCAGAATAAGATGCCGCTCAGCATCGCTGAAACCTGGGCGATTCCTACGATGCTGCGTATCGTTTGTCTTGAAATGATCGTTACGGGTTTCACCCAGCTTTTTCCTCAAGTCGCTCCCCCTTTTGCACTAACGAACGCCATGGGCAAGGCGCCTGAGGAGATCCGTAGCGCAGCGCATTACATTTCAACCAGCAACGACAAAGATGGCATCGCCGATGCCATCGACGCATTTCTGCTGCCGCTTGTGGGAGGATCATCATGAAGCGACTGGCCGCTTTCGACCTCGACGGAACGCTCGCGCTCAGCAAGCAGCCGCTCGACGATGAAATGGCGGATCTGCTTACCCGCCTGCTCGACGTGACGATGGTAGCGATCATCTCCGGAGGCGACTGGCCGCAATTCGAGAAACAGGTGGTGTCACGCATGCCTGCCCGGGCGCGGCTCGACAATTTCATCATCCAGCCGACCACGGGCACCAAGCTCTATCGTCACGCCGACGGCCAATGGACGCGTATCTATGCCGATCTGTTCACCGGCGACGAAAGCCAGCGCATCCGCGAAGCACTGACCAAGGCGGTCGAGCAGGCGGGCTATCCAAACGAGAACATCTGGGGCGAGCAGATCGAGGATCGCGGCAGCCAGATCACATTCTCCGCGCTCGGTCAGGAGGCGCCGCTCGAGGCCAAGGACACGTGGGATCCCGATCACGCCAAGCGCAAGAAATTGCAGGCCCTGCTCCAGCCGTTGCTGCCAGGCTTTGCCATCAATATCGGCGGGGCGACATCGATCGACATCACGCGCGAAGGGATAGACAAGGCCTATGGCCTTAAGCGCCTTTCCGAGCAGACCGGCGTCGCGCTCGACGAGATGATCTTCTTCGGTGACGCGATCTTCCCGGGCGGAAATGATTATCCGGCCAAGCACCTCGGGCTGGATACCGTTCGAGTCCGCGACGTTGCCGAAACCAAGTCGGTGGTTGGCGCGATCGCTGCCTGGCTAGTCTAAAAGCGCTACCGCCGATACCTAACCAGTCCCGCTTTCGCGCCCATACGACCCAGCTTCGCAGCGGTCCCACATTGTGGAGCCGACGGATCGCTTCAATCGTGCCGGAGCTGCTTGACCCCACTACGCCTGGGCGCGTTCTAGGACACTCAGCTGGCCATGTCCGCCATCATCCGACAGCTGGCGGCGCAGTCCTTGCAGGTAGCCGAGCAACGCTTCATCCGCTCGTCCACGACGTGGCTCAGGCATTCCCGCGCACATCGTTCGCAGCCGTCAGCGCAGGCGCGACACAGGATGGTATGGAGGGAGGATTCGCGCAACATCGAGTTGGCGGTCGCCTGGCACAGTTCCGCACAGTCGTTCAGCATGGCGATCAGCGACGCCGTGGCTGACGCGCCGCCTTGCTTCGTCAGCCAGGCGGCGGTCTCCAGGCACATGCGGTGCGAAGCCACGCAATCGTCGATGCAGTCCGTCATCGACATCGCCATCCCTTCCATTCGATGCTGCTGCGCCGCCGCCGGCACAGCCAGCGTTCCGGCGGCGGCAAGGCCGGCGCCGGCCATCAGCAATTCGCGTCTCTCGATCATCATGCACCTCCCATCTGCTATCCCTTGAGCGCTGCGCCGCGTCCGGCGGCCTCAGCCGTCATAGGCGACCCATCCAACGCCGCAGCACGCGCCTTCTCCCGCGCCATCCGGGTTTCCTCCCAAGGCCAGTGGCCGTTGATCTCGACCCCAAGCGAGATGCTCAGGAAGGTCCGCACCAGCACAAGCCCGGCCAGCACGATGAGATCGTCGAGCGTCGGGTTGATCACCAGCGACTTGACGATGTCGCCG
>NZ_MEFG01000052.1 GCF_001724715.1 Sphingomonas sp. SCN 67-18 | reverse complement strand
TCGCGGATCATGAAGGAAACCGGCGCTGCGGCTGTGAAGATGGAGGGCGGCGAGGCGATGGCGCAGACCGTATCCTTCCTGGTCGCGCGCGGCATTCCGGTGATGGGGCATGTCGGCCTGACCCCGCAGGCGGTGAACATATTGGGCGGGCACCGGGTGCAGGGGCGCGACCCGGCGGTGGCGGCCAAGGTGCTGGCGGATACCGTGGCCATCGACCGGGCGGGCGCGTTCGCGATCGTCATCGAGGGCGTGGTCGAGCCGATCGCGATCGAGGCGACGCGGGCGGTGTCCTGCCCCACCATCGGCATCGGCGCGTCGGCCGAGTGCGACGGGCAGGTGCTGGTGGCGGAGGACATGCTGGGCCTGTTCGAGCGGACGGCGCGGTTCGTGAAACGCTATGGCGCGATGGCGGATCTGGTCAACGAAGCGGCGGGAGCCTATGCCGCCGATGTGCGCAGCCGCGCTTTTCCGACGCCGGACCAGACCTATCAGCCCAAGGATTGAGACGCTTTCGTTCGGCCCCGACGGCGGCTAAGGTCCGCCCGCATTCCACGTCCACGGAGATCAGAATTGGCTTTGACGCCCCAATCCAGCGATGCCTTCTTTCGCGAAGTCGATGAGGAATTGCGCCGCGAGCAGATCACCGGATTCTGGAAGAATTACGGCAAGTGGATCGCGATGATCGTGGCCGCGGGCCTGCTGTCCTTCGGCGGTTATCTGTGGTGGACCCACCACAGCCAGCAGCGCGCCGGGGTGGAGGGCGAGCAGCTGGCCGCCGCGCTGGACGACCTGACGCGCAACCAGCCGGACAAGGCCAAGGTGGCGCTGGACGCGCTGGTGGATTCGAAGAGCGCCGGTTATCGCGCCGCCGCCCGGCTGTCGCTGGCCGACGTGGCGATGCAGAAGGACGACCTGAAAGGCGCCGCCGCCGCGTTCAAGGCGATTGCCGAGGACGAGACGCTGGGCAAGCCCTATCGCGATGTGGCGCTGATCCGCCAGACGGCCGCCGAATATGACACGGTGGCGCCCGACGTGGTGATCGCCCGGCTGAAGCCGCTCGCCGTGCCGGGCAATCCGTGGTTCGGCAGCGCGGGCGAGATGGTGGCCATGGCCTATATGAAACAGAACAAGCCGCAGCTTGCCGGTCCGCTGTTCGCGGCGATCGGCAGCGATCCGGGTGTGCCCCGCACCATTCGTTCACGTGCGGTGCAGATGGCGGGGATATTGGGTATCGAAACGGCCGACCCGTCGAATGAAAGTGCTGCCAAATGAACCGGACTGTACGTACCCTTTTGATGTTGACCGTGGCCGCCTCGCTGGCCGGGTGCGGCGTGTTCAAGGGCGGCAAGCCCAAGACGCCGGTGCTGGGCAACCGCGTGCCGGTGCTGGTGTCCGAAAGCGGGGTCGAGGTCGACCCCGGCCTGGCCGATGTCGCGGTGGTGCTGCCGCCGGCGACGGTCAACCCGGAATGGGCGCAGCCGGGCGGCAACGCATCCAAATCCATGGGGCATCTGCAGCTGGCGGCCAACCCGTCGCGGGTATGGAGCGCGTCCATCAAGGGCGGCACCATCCGCACCCGGCTGGCGGCGTCGCCGGTGGTGGCGGACGGCAAGCTTTATGTGATCGACACCATGGCGAAGGTGCGCGCCTTCAACGCGCAGACCGGCGCGCTGCTGTGGACCGCGCAGGTGGGCGATGCCGCCGACGTGGCCGGGGGCACCAGCTTCTGGTCCGGCGAGATGACCGGCAATAGCGGCCTGCTTTATGGCGGCGGCGTCAGCGTCGAGGGCGAGCGGGTCTATGCGACCAGCGGGCTTGGCGACGTGGTGGCGATGAACGCCGCCGACGGCGCGGTGGTCTGGAAGAAGCGGCCGGGCGGGCCGTTGCGCGGCGCGCCGACCCTGTCGGGCGGCAACGTCTATGTCGTCACCCAGGACAACCAGCTGTTCGCGCTGCGCGGCACCGACGGCAATGTCGAGTGGAGCGAGGCGGGGACGCTGGAAACCGCCGGCATCTTTGGCGTGGCCGCGCCCGCGGCGGCGCAGGGCACGGTGATTGCCGGATTCTCGTCCGGCGAGCTGAACGCCTATCGTTATGAAAACGGCCGCGTGGTGTGGCAGGACGCGCTGTCGCGCACCAGCATCTCCACCTCCGTTTCCGCGCTGTCGGACATCGATGCCGATCCGGTGATCGACCAGGGCCGGGTCTATTCGGTCGGCAAGGGCGGCCGCATGGTCGCGCTCGAGCTGGTCAGCGGCCAGCGGCTGTGGGAAATCAACGTGGCCGGCATCGCGACGCCATGGGCGGCGGGGGAGTGGCTGTTCGTCGTCACCGACGAGGGCAAGCTGCTCTGCGTGGCGCGGGCCACCGGCAAGGTGCGCTGG
Source organism: Sphingomonas sp. SCN 67-18 (assembly GCF_001724715.1). Classification (GTDB taxonomy): domain Bacteria; phylum Pseudomonadota; class Alphaproteobacteria; order Sphingomonadales; family Sphingomonadaceae; genus SCN-67-18. The sequence continues at coordinate 8,592 of NZ_MEFG01000052.1, read as the reverse complement.
TCCACCAATGTCGGGCGCTGGCACAATGAAAAGAAGAAGAAGGGGCCGATCAACTGGACCGGGCCGGTGCTGGCCGGCGGGCAGCTGATCCTCGCCAATTCACGCGGGGACATCGCCTATGTCTCGCCGACCACGGGGGCCGTGCTGAACACCGTCGAGGCGAAGGGCAGTTTCTACCTGCCGCCGATCGTCGCCGACAACATGATGTTCACGCTCAGCAGCGACGGCCGGCTGACCGCCTGGCGCTGAGCGCCGGGCGGAGCGAGATCATGGCGAAGCACCGCCCCGTCGTCGCCATTGTCGGGCGGCCCAATGTCGGCAAATCGACGCTGTTCAACCGGCTGGTCGGCAAGAAGCTGGCGCTGGTCGACGACCGCCCCGGCGTGACCCGCGACCGGCGGGAGGGCGACGCCAACCTGCTGGGGCTGGAATTCCGCATCATCGACACGGCGGGGTTCGAGGAGGACGACCCGCAGAGCCTGCCCGGGCGGATGCGCGCGCAGACCGAGGCGGCGGTGCGCGATGCGGACGTGGCCGTGTTCATGTTCGATTCGCGGGCCGGGCTGCTGCCGCTGGACGAGGAGATCGGCCGCTGGCTGCGCGGCGGTGATACGCCGGTGGTGCTGCTGGCCAACAAGGCCGAGGGCAAGGCCGGCGACCAGGGGATGCTGGAATCGCTGGCCATGGGTTTCGGCGATCCGGTGGCGCTCTCCGCCGAGCATGGCGAGGGCATGGCCGAGCTGTTCGACGCGCTGCGCCCCCATGTCGAACGCGACGAGTCCGACGCGCCGGACGAAGACGAGGATGAGGAGCGCGAGGACGGGCCGCTGAAGCTGGCCATTGTCGGGCGGCCCAATGCCGGCAAGTCCACGCTGGTCAACCGGATGCTGGGCGAGGACCGAATGATCACCGGGCCGGAGGCGGGCATCACCCGCGATTCCATTGCCATCGAATGGGAATGGCAGGGGCGGCCGGTGCGGCTGATCGATACGGCGGGGATGCGCAAGCGCGCCCATGTGAAGGACAAGCTGGAAAAGCTGTCCGTGGCCGACGCGCTGCACGCGGTGGATTTTGCCGAGGTGGTCGTGCTGCTGCTGGATGCGACGCGCGGGCTGGAGGCGCAGGACCTGCGGATTGCGGACCTGGTGCTGCAGGAAGGCCGGGCGCTGATCATCGCGCTGAACAAATGGGATGTGGCGGAAGGGCCGAGCGCGCTGTTCAACGGCGTCCGCAACGCGCTGGACGAGGGGCTGGCGCAGGTGAAGGGCCTGCCGGTGCTGACCATATCGGCGGCGACCGGCAAGGGCATCGACCAGCTGATGAAGGTGGCGTTCGAATCGCGCGAGGCATGGTCGCGCCGCGTCTCCACCGGCCAGCTCAACCGCTGGTTCGAGATGGCGATCGAGAAGAACCCGCCGCCGGCGCCCGGGGGCAAGCGGATCAAGCTGCGCTACATGACCCAGGCCAAGACGCGGCCGCCGGGTTTCGTGCTGTTCGGCACGCGGGTGGACCAGCTGCCCGAAAGCTATCGCCGCTATCTGGTCAACGGCATCCGCCGCGACCTTGGCTTCGGCGCGGTGCCGGTGCGCCTGACGCTGCGGGCGCCCAAGAACCCGTTCGAGCGATGAGCCCGATCGACGCGCGCGGGATGCGCTGCCCTTGGCCGGCGCTGCGGCTGGCGCGGGCGATGCGCGAGGCGGCGGAGGCGACCATCGTGGCCGACGATCCGGCCGCCGCCGGGGAATTCCGGGCGCTGGCCGATCAGCAGGGCTGGGCGCTGGAGGCGGTGGACACCGCGATCGGGCCGGGTCACCGCGCCTGCCGATAAAAGTCGCAAAATCAGCATATCCTGCGATCCATCAACCCGCTGTTTACCAAGCCATGGCTAGGGTCCGCCAAATGGACTTTCGGAATGCCATGATCGGGGGAACGAACGACGTGTCCGACGAGAACAGGGATTGTGTCGACTGGACGGTGTTTTCGCAGGCCCGGACCGAGCTTGGCGCGGATTTCGTGCGCATCCTTGGCTATTTCCGCGAGGACGGGACCAAATCCGTCAACGCGATCGAGCAGGCGATGCGCGCCCGCAACGCCGCCGCGCTGGTGCTGCCGGCGCATACGCTGAAGGGCGAATCGCGCCAGTTCGGCGCCGATCCGCTCGCCGACCTGGCCGAGCATATCGAAACGGTGGCGCGGCGATGCGTCGAGCATCACCAGACCCCGGACGAGCTGATCGCATCCGTGGTGGAGCTGCGCCCGCTGTTCGAATCGACGCTGCTGATGTTCGACCGCGAGACCAATCCGCTGGTCGAGCGCCGCCCCGCCTTCGGCCGCAAGGCGCAGGCGCTGGGCGGCGGTTTCGGCCACGGCTGACGGGCCGAAGGGGCGGCGGACCGCCCCCGGCCCCGATCAGCCCTCTTCCGGCCGCGATTGCAGCTGGATGTAGTTTTCCAGCCCCATCTGCCGGATCATGTCGAACTGGCGTTCCAGCGTGTCGACATGCTCTTCCTCATTTTCCAGAATGTCGGCGAGCAGTTCGCGGCTGACATAGTCGCGCACGGATTCGCAGTGCGCGATGCCTTCACGCAGCAGCGGGATGGCTTCATTTTCCAGCGCGAGATCCGCCTTCAGCACTTCCTCGACCGTCTCGCCGATCTTCAGCCGCCCGAGCAGCTGGAAATTGGGCAGGCCGTCCAGGAACAGGATGCGTTCGGCCAGCTTGTCGGCATGCTTCATCTCGTCGATGGATTCGCCATATTCGAACTTGGCGAGCCGCTGCACGCCCCAATGATCCAGCATCCGGTAATGGAGGAAATACTGGTTGATCGCGGTCAGCTCATTCTTGAGCGCCTCGTTCAGAAACTCGATGACCTTGGGGTCGCCCTTCATGGTAATTCTCCGCGTTTTGCCGGGCGGATCATAGCCGAGCGGCACCACGGATTCACTCAAAAAATGGCGGATTTCCGCGATTTATTTAAATGCGAGCGCTACGCAATCGCGCGTTCGTGGGCGATGATTTCACGCGCATAAGGGACACACTGGCCGCAGCGGGGACGGCGGCCCATGGCGGCATAGGCGCTGCACGGGTCGTTGCAGCCCTGGCGGACGGCTTCGCGCACGTCCTTTTCCCTTATTGCATTGCAAACGCAGACGACCATCGGCGCCTCTCCATGAGTCGCATCTTCTATAGGGATAATGATATTAAGTCGCAATAGAGCCTTTTCAGGCCCGTTCAGGCGGCGGCGACGTGGGTTTGCAGATTGTCGGCGGGCGTCTCCACCCGGGCGAGCGTGTCGGCGACGGTGTCGGCGATGGTCTCCAGCACCGCGAGCGCGCGGTCCGAGGGGGCGTCGACCGCCTGCCAGTAGGGGCCGATGGCGGCGCGCGGGCGATGGCGGCCGACCGGGACCATGATCATGCTGCGCACGAAGGTGCCCATATAGGCATTATAGGGCACGCGCGGATCCGCCGTGATGTCCGGGATGATGATGGGGCGTTCCTCCAGCATCGCGATGCCGGAAATGCAGGCGGGCAGGGGAAAGCATTTGTCCAGCCAGAGCGGGCCGACCGCATCCTCCGCGATATAGCGCACCTGATCGCGTTCGCGCCGGACAAGGGTGATGCCGTCCGCGCCGATCACCTGGCGCGCGGTGCGCCGCCAGGCGGCGACGATTTCCCCAACGGACCGCGCCTGGCCGATCGCCCTGACGGCCGCGGCCAGCGACAGGCCGCCCGCACTGTCGTTCATCGGCGTTCTCCCATCGTTCGCCAGATCGGTCGTGACAGTAGCGCAACGAAAGGCCGTTTGTCACCTTTGGCCCGGATGGGGCGCCGGAGGGCGGGATGGGATCAGTTCATCAGCGCGGGGAAGAAGCCTTCATGGGCGCGCCGGAGCGCGTCGAGCGCGACCGTGGCCCCGCCGAGGCGCAGCGCATCTCCGCCGGTGGTGCCGATGGGGGCGGCGGCGATGCCCTGTTCCGCCAGCCGGGCGACCAGCGCATCGGGCCGGGCCGTGGTGACGAGGTAGCGGGCCTGATCCTCGCCGAACCAGTGGCCGGCGCCGCTGCCTTCCACGTCCGCGCCGATGCGGCCGGCCAGCGCCATTTCAGCGACGGCGACGGCCAGCCCGCCGTCCGACAGGTCGTGCACGGCGGAGACGAGGCCGTCGACAATGAGGGCGCGGACGATGTCGCCGAAGCGGACGTTCTCGGGGAAGCGCCGGGCGTTCTTGGTGTAGAGCCTTCCCACGACGGGGAGGCGTTCGAATCTCAGGGTCGGGCTGCTGTCGAAGTTGATCCAGTCCTTCGGCGCACACCAACCACAGCCGTATTGAACGTAGTCGTGACTCATGATCGCGCGGAGTTGCCCTTCCCTGTTGAGCGATGCACGGTGGGGCTTTCCGCCGCGCATACCTGCAAACCTCCCTGAAGCCCGGACGATCGCCCTCGCGGTGCGAGGCGATGCTCCGCGCCGAAAGGACGGCCTACCAACATAATCGGAGGAGTCGCCGGCCGAAAGGTGGAAAGGCGACATCGGGCGTGCGACTTCACTTGCCCCGGGGAACCCATTGTTTCACAATAGATCAATCTCTCCCGGTTGGCGAACGGTCCAGGTCCATCGACGCGCGCTGGAGTTCTTGCTGATGACGCGACAGACTGGGTCGGGATGGTCGGACTCGACCCGAGCCGATCATCCGATTCTCCTCACCCTCATCGGCCTGTTCGCGGTCGCCCTCTCGTCGGCGATGGCCGACGATCCTGCCGCCGGGGCCAAACCCCAGGCCGAGGCGAAGAAGGCCGACGAACCTTTTGCGCCTCCGGAAACCTTCTCCGAGGAAAAGCGGAGTCATTGGGCCTACCAGCCGATCACGCGCCCCGATCTCCCCGACGTGAAGGAATCGGGCTGGGTCCGCACCCCGGTCGATCGATTCATCCTCGCGGATCTGGAAGCGTCCGAGCTTCCCCATTCCCCCGAAGCCGACCGCCTGGCGTTGATCCGCCGCGTGACCTATGACCTGACCGGCCTCCCCCCCCGGCCCGAGGAGATTCGGACCTTCCTCGACGACAAGAATCCCGATGCCTACGAACGGCTGGTCGACCGCCTGCTCGCCAGCCCCCGATACGGCGAACGCTGGGCGCAGCACTGGCTCGACCTCGCCCACTATGCCGACACCAACGGATTCGAGCTGGACGCCGAACGCCCCGATGCCTGGCGATATCGCGACTGGGTCGTCAGGGCGCTGAACGCCGACATGCCCTACGACCGCTTCACGGCCCTCCAGATCGCCGGGGACGAACTCGTCCCGAATGACCATTCCGCCTTGATCGCCACCGGCTTCGGCCGTTGCGGTCCGCGCGAGGTGGTTTCCGGCAACATCATCCCCGAGGAGAAGCGACAGTCGGAGTTGACCGAGATCACCTCGACGGTCGGCTCGGTCTTCCTCGGGATGACGATCGGCTGCGCCCGCTGCCACGATCACAAGTTCGAGGCGATCCCCACGACCGATTACTACCGCCTCCAGGCCTTCTTCGCGGGCACGGAGCTTTCCGACATCCCGATCGCCTCGAAGGCCGAGAAGGACGCCTACGCCGCCGCCAGGAAGGCGATCGCCGAGAAGACCGCCCCCATCCGGCAGAAGATGGCGAAGCTCGAAGAACCCTATCGCAAGGCGCTTCGCGAGAAGAAGGAGAAGTTGCTTTCTCCCAATCAGATCGCCGTCCTCGCCATCCCCAAGGAGAAGCGATCCCCAGAGCAGAAACGGCTCGCGGAAGGGGTCGAGTCGTCGCTGAGGGTGACCTGGGAGGAAACCGCCGAGGCCGTCTCGCACAACCCGGCCGATCACGCCGCGCGCGAGCAACTGAAACGCGAAATCAGCGACATCGAGAAGATGCTGCCGCGGCCGCCGGCCGGGGCCATGGCGCTCCATGACCCCAAGCCCGAAGCCCCGGTGACCCACGTCTTCCGTCGCGGCAACTATCTCAACAAGGGGCCGAAAGTCGCCCCCAGGCCGCCGGGGGTGATCCTGACGTCGCAGCCCGGCGACGCGTTCCCCTCGACCGTCGACAAGCGACGGACGGCCCTCGCCCGGTGGCTGACCCGGCCCGACAACCCCCTCACCGGCCGCGTGATCGTCAATCGGATCTGGCATCATCACTTCGGCCACGGCCTGGTCGGCACCACGAGCGACTTCGGGATTCGCGGCGAGCCCCCATCGAATCCGGAATTGCTCGACTGGCTGGCCAGCGAATTCATCGCCAACGGCTGGCGGCTCAAGCCGCTGCACCGGCTCCTGGTCACGTCGGCCGTCTATCGCCAGACCAGCGAGCGCAACGCCAGGCTCGACGAGGGAGACCCGGAAAACACCCTGTACGGCCGGATGTTTCGCCGTCGGCTCGACGCCGAAGGGATTCGCGACGCCATGCTCGCCGCCTCCGGAGAGTTGAACGGCCAGATGGGGGGGCCGGGAATCCTCGCACCGCTGGAAAAGGAGGTGGAAGACCTGATCTTCACCGAGGCCGAGGTGGTCGACATCTGGCCCGAAGATCCCGACCCCGCCCAGCACCTGCGACGTTCGCTCTATCTCTTCCGCAAGCGGAATGTTCGCTATCCGATGTTCGAGGCATTCGACGCCCCCGACACCCAGAATGCCTGCCCCAAGCGCGAGACGAGCACCCACTCGCTCCAGGCCCTCAACCTCCTCAACGGCGATTTCGCGACCGGACGCGCCCGGGCATTCGCCGAACGGGTCCTCCGCGAAGCCGGACCCTCGACCGAAGACCGGATCGATCGGGCCTATCAAAATGCGCTCGGACGCGGGCCGACGCCGAAGGAACTGGCCCGCACCCGAGACTTCCTGGTCGAACAATCCGCGGCGATCCGGGAGGATGCCGGGGCCGCAAAGTCCGACGCAAAGGCTCCAGGCGACGACATCGTTCCCGCGGCCTGGGTCGATTTCGCCCGCGTCATCCTGAACTCGAACGAGTTCATGTACGTACCTTAGAGAACGGCTCCCCTGCCCGGTTGCTCCCGCCCACCCGCTCGACTTGAGGACTTCGCCCATGTCCCTCGATGCTCAGCCGCAGCCTCAGCCCACCCAGTGCCCCGGCCCGGGTTCCTTTGCCGTGAATCCGGCCAATCGCCGCGAGTTCCTCCGACGCGCGGGCAACGGGTTCGGCTGGCTGGCCGCCTCGGCGTTGCTGAACGCCGAGGGCCGAGGCGCGAGCACGAGCACCCCGTCGGCCAATCCCCTGGCCGCCAGGCCCGGCCATTTCCCGGCCAGGGCGAAGCGGTGCATCTTCCTGTTCATGACGGGGGGGCCGAGCCAGATGGACCTGTTCGACCCCAAGCCGATGCTCAACAAGCTCGACGGCCAGCCGCTCCCCCCGAGCTTCGGCAAGATCCACAGCCAGTTCCTGGAGAGCGATCCGCTCTGCCTCGGCAGCACCCGGAAATGGGGGAAATACGGCCAGTCCGGGATGGACATGTCCGACCTGATCCCCCACATGCACCCCCTGGCCGACGACATCGCGGTGATCCGGTCGTGCGTGGCCGATAGTGTGGTCCACGCGCCGGCGATGTATCAGCTCAATACCGGGCGGATCTTCATGGGACATCCCAGCCTGGGATCGTGGGTGACCTACGGCCTCGGCTCCGAGAGCGACAATCTCCCCGCATACGTGGTGATGACCCAGCCCGAAGGAACCCCCGAGGGGGGTCCGCCCTGCTGGGGGGCCGGCTTCCTCCCGGCCCAGAACCAGGGGACCCTCTTCCGCAACGGACCGGCCCCGATCGTCAACCTGAAATTGGCCGAAGGGCTCACCCCGCGTCGCCAGCGCAAGCTCCTCGACTTCCTCAAGGAGATGAACGAGCAAAGCCTCCCGGAAGACGACACCGAGCTCTCGGCGCGGATCGCCAGCTACGAGCTGGCCTATCGGATGCAGAGCGCGGCCCCCGAGACGGTCGACCTCTCTCGCGAGACCAGCGAAACCCGAGCGATGTACGGCCTCGACGATCCGCGCACCGTCGAGTTCGGCACCCGCTGCCTGCTGGCTCGCCGGCTCGTGGAGCGTGGCGTGCGGTTCGTCCAGCTCTATTCGGGAGGCGGCCCGGTCGCCATGCAGTGGGACGCCCACACCGAGCTGAACGCCAACCACGAGAAGATGTGCGGCATGACCGACAAACCGGTCGCCGCGCTCATCACCGACCTCAAGCGATCGGGCCTGCTCGACGATACCCTCGTCGTCTGGGGGGGGGAGTTCGGCCGCACGCCCGTCCGCGAGAAGGGAGGACGCGGGCGCGACCACAACGCGACCGGCTTCTCGATGTGGATGGCCGGCGGCGGGGTCAAGGGGGGGACCGTCCTCGGCGCGACCGACGAGATCGGCATGAACGCCATCGAGGAGAAGGCCCACATCAACGACATCCACGCCACGATCCTGCACCTGATGGGGCTCGACCACCGCAAGCTGACGTTCCTGCACAGCGGCCGGGATGAAAGATTGACGGATGTGGCCGGGCGCGTCCTCAAGGGGATCGTGGCGTAGGTCAACGATCAAAATCTTGTTCGGCTTCTTATCAGTTATCGGCTCGAAG
>NZ_MEFG01000051.1 GCF_001724715.1 Sphingomonas sp. SCN 67-18 | reverse complement strand
CGCTACAGCGATCCCGGCGCGGAGCCGGGCGGCGCGCCCGATTGAGGGCGGCAGGGGCGGCAACGGCAATCCCGCTGCCGCCGAAGCGGGTCAGCCTTCCAGCACCCGCTCCGCAAGCACTGTCAGACCGCGCTCGTTGACCTCGGCAAAGCCGCCCTCGACCCGGATGATCGAAGGCTCGGCCTTGTCCGATTCATAGACCTTGATCGCGCCGTCGCGAATCGTGGACATCAGCGGCGCATGGCCGGCCAGCACACCGAAATCACCCTCCGATCCGGGAACGGTGACCATATAGACATCCTCGGAGCGGACCAGCCTTTCCGGGGTGACGAGTTCGAAGTGGAGAGCCATTGCCTAGTCCTTCTGCCCCGCTCCCCCTTTTGGGAGGAGCGGGCTTAAATCACGCTTCAGCGGCCATCTTCTCGGCCTTGGCAACGGCTTCCTCGATGCCGCCGACCATGTAGAAGGCGCTTTCCGGCAGGTGGTCGTAATCGCCTTCCACCACGGCCTTGAAGCTCTTCACCGTATCCTCGATCGCCACGAACTTGCCGGCGATGCCGGTGAACACTTCGGCGACGTGGAAGGGCTGCGACAGGAAGCGCTGGATCTTGCGGGCGCGGCTGACGGTCAGTTTATCCTCTTCGGAAAGCTCGTCCATGCCCAGAATGGCGATGATGTCCTGCAGCGACTTGTACTTCTGCAGCGTCTCTTGCACCGCGCGGGCGGTGTCATAATGCTCCTGGCCCACCACGGCCGGGGTCAGCACGCGCGACGTGGAGTCGAGCGGGTCCACCGCCGGATAGATGCCCAGTTCCGAAATCGCGCGGTTCAGCACCGTCGTCGCGTCGAGATGGGCAAAGGAGGTGGCCGGCGCCGGGTCGGTCAAGTCGTCCGCCGGCACGTAAATCGCCTGCACGGAGGTGATCGACCCCTTGTTGGTGGAGGTGATGCGCTCCTGCAGCGCGCCCATGTCGGTCGACAGCGTCGGCTGATAGCCCACGGCGGAAGGAATGCGCCCCAACAGCGCGGACACTTCCGAACCCGCCTGGGTGAAGCGGAAGATGTTGTCGACGAAGAACAGCACGTCCTGGCCTTCCACGTCGCGGAAATATTCGGCGATCGTCAGGCCGGACAGCGCCACGCGGGCACGCGCGCCCGGCGGCTCGTTCATCTGGCCGAACACCAGCGCCACCTTCGATCCTTCCGGCGTCGGGTTGCCGTCCTTGTCCTTGGCGATGACGCCGGCGTCGAGGAATTCGTGATAAAGGTCGTTGCCCTCGCGGGTGCGCTCGCCAACGCCCGCGAACACGGACGTGCCGCCATGGCCCTTGGCGATGTTGTTGATCAGTTCCTGGATCAGCACGGTCTTGCCCACGCCCGCGCCGCCGAACAGGCCGATCTTGCCGCCCTTGGCATAGGGGGCCAGCAGGTCGATCACCTTGATGCCGGTGACGAGGATGCTGGTCTCGGTCGACTGGTCGACAAAGGCCGGCGCCTCGGCATGGATGGGGGCGGTGTCGCTGTGGCCGACGGGGCCGCGCTCGTCGATCGGCTCGCCGATCACGTTCAGAATGCGGCCCAGCGTCTTGGGGCCGACAGGCACGCGGATCTGCGATCCGGTGTCGCTGACCGGCTGGCCGCGGGTCAGGCCCTCGGTCGAATCCATCGCGATGGCGCGCACGGTGTTCTCGCCCAGATGCTGGGCGACTTCCAGGACCAGGCGGTTGCCGCCATTGTCGGTCTCCAGCGCGCTCAGAATGGCGGGCAGGGCGCCATCGAAGGTCACGTCGACGACCGCGCCGATCACCTGGCTGATGCGGCCGGCACCCGCCGCGGCCGGCTTCGGCGCAGCAGGCTTTTTGGGGGCCGCGGCCTTGGCGGCGGGCGCCTTGGCCGGGGCCTTGGGCTGGGCGGCGGCCTTCGACGCGGCGGCCTTGGGCGCTGCTGCCTTGGGCGCGGCCGCTTTCTTGGCGGCGGGAGCCTTGGTGGTCTTGGGTGCGGTTGCCATTGTCTGCCTCAATTCCTTGCTACGTCAGTGCCGCCACAGCGGAGTTATTGCGTTACAGCGCCTCTGCGCCCGAGATGATTTCCACCAGCTCCGTCGTGATCGCGGCCTGGCGGGTGCGGTTGTACTGGATGGTCAGCCGGTTGATCATGTCCCCGGCGTTGCGCGTCGCATTGTCCATCGCGGTCATCCGGCTGCCCTGTTCGGACGCGGCGTTTTCCAGCATCGCGCGGAACAGCTGGATGGCGACATTGCGGGGCAGCAGGTCGGCGAGGATGGATTCCTCGTCCGGCTCATATTCGACGATCGCGCCGCTGGCGCTCTTGGTTTCCGCGCCCTCGGGCAGCGGCACGGGGATGATCTGGATGCCGGTCGGGTCCTGCACCAGCGCCGACTGGAACTTGGCGAAGAACAGGTGGGCGACATCGAACTCGCCGGCCTCGAAGCGGGCGATGATGTCCTCCGCCACGCCCTGCGCGTCGGAAAAGGCGACATGCTTGATGCCGCTCATGTCGCGGTCGGCAATGATCTGCGGTCCGTGGAAGCGGCGGATGATCGGGCGGCCCTTCTTGCCGGCCAGGTAGAATTTCACCGTCTTGCCGGCGCCGCTCAGCTCCTCCGCCTTGCGCCGGGCGGCGCGGACGATGTTGGAGTTGAACGCGCCCGCCAGCCCGCGTTCGGACGTGGCGACGACGATCAGGTGAACCTGATCCTTGCCGGTGCCCGCCAGCAGCCTGGGGCTGGATTCGCTGATCGTCACCTTGGCGGCCAGGCTGGCCATCACCCGCTCCAGCCGCTCGGCATAGGGGCGGCCGGCCATGGCGGCCTCCTGCGCGCGGCGCAGCTTCGCCGCGGCGACCATCTTCATCGCCTTGGTGATCTTCTGCGTCGACTTCACGGAGCCGATGCGGAGCTTGAGGGCCTTGAGGCTTGCCATGGCGTCCTATCCGATCAGGCGAACGTCTTCGCGAATGCGTCGAGCGCGGTCTTCAGCGCGGTCTTGCTGTCGTCGGACAGGTCCTTGCTGTCGCGGATCGCCTTCAGCACGCCGCCATGGTTGGCCCGCAGGTCCGCCAGCATCGCCGCTTCGTAGCGGGTCACCGCATCGACCGGGATGCTGTCCAGATAACCCTGGGTGCCGGCGAAGATCGACGCGGTCTGCTCCTCGAACGGCATCGGGCTGTACTGGCCCTGCTTCAGCAGCTCGGTCAGCCGCGCGCCGCGCGCCAGCAGCTTCTGGGTGGAAGCGTCCAGATCGGAACCGAACTGGGCGAAGGCCGCCATTTCGCGGTACTGCGCCAGTTCCAGCTTGATGCTGCCCGCCACCTTCTTCATCGCCTTGGTCTGCGCGGCGGATCCGACGCGGCTCACCGAAAGGCCGACGTTGATGGCCGGGCGGATGCCGGCGAAGAACAGGTCGGTTTCAAGGAAGATCTGGCCGTCGGTGATCGAGATCACGTTGGTCGGGATATATGCGGACACGTCGCCGGCCTGCGTCTCGATGATCGGCAGCGCGGTCAGCGATCCGTTGCCATTGGCGTCGTTCAGCTTGGCGGCGCGCTCCAGCAGGCGGCTGTGCAGGTAGAACACGTCGCCGGGATAGGCTTCGCGGCCCGGCGGGCGGCGCAGCAGCAGCGACATCTGGCGATAGGCGACGGCCTGCTTGGACAGATCGTCATAGACGATCACGGCATGCATGCCGTTGTCGCGGAAAAACTCGCCCATGGTGCAGCCGGTATAGGGCGCCAGGAACTGCAGCGGCGCCGGCTCCGAGGCGGTGGCGGCGACGACGATGGAATATTCCATCGCGCCGTTTTCCTCCAGCGCGCGGACGATCTGCGCGACGGTCGAACGCTTCTGGCCGACGGCGACGTAGATGCAGTAAAGCTTGTCGCCTTCCTTGCCGCTCTTGTGCGCTTCCTTCTGGTTGATGAAGGTGTCGATCGCCACGGCGGTCTTGCCGGTCTGGCGGTCGCCGATGATCAACTCGCGCTGGCCGCGGCCGACGGGCACCAGCGCGTCGAGCGCCTTCAGGCCGGTCTGCACCGGCTCGTGCACCGATTTGCGCGGGATGATGCCGGGGGCCTTCACCTCGACGCGGCGGCGCTCGCTGTAATCGATCGGCCCCTTGCCGTCGATCGGGTTGCCGAGGCCGTCGACGACGCGGCCGAGCAGGCCCTTGCCGACGGGAACGTCCACGATGGTGCCGGTCCGCTTGACGACGTCGCCTTCCTTGATCTGGCTGTCGCTGCCGAAGATCACGACGCCGACATTGTCGGCTTCAAGGTTCAGCGCCATCCCCTGGATGCCGTTGGAAAATTCCACCATCTCGCCGGCCTGGACATTGTCGAGGCCGTGGATGCGGGCGATGCCGTCACCCACCGACAGCACCTGCCCGGTTTCCGAAACCTGGGCTTCGTTGCCGAAATTGGCGATCTGGTCCTTTATGACCTTCGAGATTTCAGCGGCGCGGATATCCATGTTCAGCCTTTCATCGCGTGCGCGAGGGAATTGAGTCGGGTGCGGATCGACGAATCGATCATCTGCGAGCCGATCCTGACGACGAGACCGCCCAGCAGGGCCGGATCGACATCCAGATCGACGGAAACATCACGGCCGATGCGGGCCTTGAGCTGCGCCTTCAGCGCGCTCACCTGGCCCGCGGCAAGCGGGTGGGCGGAGGTGACGTGGGCCGTCGTCTCGCCGCGATGGTCGGCCGCCAGCGCATGGTAGGACGCGATCACCGCGCCCAGCTGGGCCAGGCGGCGGTTGGCGGCCAGCACGCCGAGCAGGCGGGTGGTGAGCGAATCCAGCTTCATCGACCGGGCGACCGCCGCCACCGCCGAGGCCGCGCCGTCGCGCGACACCACCGGGCTGCCGGTCAGGCGCCGGAAATCGGCGGACTCGTCGATCGCCGTGCGCAGCTTGCCAAGGCTGGCCTCGACGGTGTCGATCGCCTTCGCCTCGCGGGCGAGATCGAACAAGGCAGTGGCGTAGCGCCCTGCTAAGCTAGCCTGAATGCCGCCGGAATTCTCCACGCGTCCTGTGTCCTTCAAGACAATGAATTCGCCCCACGCGAAAAAGGGGCGAAAAAACGCCCCCTGCTCGGGTCGCCGGGCTGCTAGCATCGCCCGTGCTGCGATGCAAGATAGACCAACGCGCCCGACACTCTACTATCGGCCAGCATGACGAAGGGACGGCGATGCGCAACGGGGCGATGACCGCGCTGACCATGCGGGACGGCGGGAAGATCGGGGTTTATCATGCGCATCCGCGCGGCGCGCGGCGCGGCGGGCTGGTGCTCGTGCAGGAAATATTCGGCGTCACCGACCATATCCGCGCGATGTGTGACGGCTATGCCGACGACGGTTATGAAGTGCTCGCCCCCGCGCTGTTCGACCGTGAGGCGCCGGGCTTCGCGGTCGGGCATGACCGGCTGGCCGAGGCAGCGAAACTGGCCAACGAGACCCATGATTTCGCGCTCAGCATCGCGGACGTGCAAAGCTGCATAGACGTGCTGGCCCCGGCCGGGCCGGTGTTCATCGTCGGCTATTGCTATGGCGGGTCGGTCGCCTACCGCGCGGCGACGGCCTGCACCGGCCTTGCCGCCGCCTCGGGCTATTATGGCCGGCTGATCCCGCTGCGCTTCATGGACGATGCGCCGCGCTGCCCCACCATCCTCCATTTCGGGCGGGCCGACGCCGGCATTCCCATGGCGGGGGTCGAGGCGCTGATCGCGCGCGATCATCCGGGGCTGGAGGTGTTTCTCTACGATGCCGGCCACGGCTTCCAGTCGGACCGGCAGGACGCTTATGACCCCGCCAGCGCCGCGCTGGCCCGCGCGCGGACGCTGGCGCTGTTCCGCGCGCATGGCGGCTGACGCTTTGACAGCAAGCGGCGGGACGCGTCGGTGATTCGAACCGGGTAGAAGCAAGCGCATGACACAGCATCCTTTCCCCGATCCCGATCTCGCCTGGGCCGCCTTTTCCCGCCGCGACCGCAGCTATGACGGGCGCTTCGTCGGCGCGGTCACCAGCACGGGCATCTATTGCAAGCCGTCCTGCCCGGCCCGCCATCCGCTGCGCGAGAATGTCGTCTTCTACGCCGATCCGGCTTCCGCCCGCGCCGCCGGCTTCCGCGCCTGCCTGCGCTGCCGCCCGGACGAGGTGGGGCGCGACAGGATCGCCGTCGACAAGGCCGTCGGCCTGATCGCCGCCGCCGGGGAGCGGCTCTCGCTCGATGCGCTGGCCGCAGCGGTCGGCTACGCCCCCCACCATTTCCACCGCCTGTTCAAGCGCGACACCGGCGTCACCCCCGCCGCCTACGCCCGCGCCCTGCGCGCCGGCCGCGCCGAACGCGCACTCGACGAGGAAGAAAGCGTGACTGAAGCGATCTATGCCGCCGGCTATTCCGGCCCCAGCCGCTTTTATGCCGAAACCGCGAAGCGCATCGGCATGACCCCGTCCGCCTGGCGGGACGGCGGGCGCGGCGTGACGATCCGCTGGGCGGTCGCCGATACGCTGCTGGGGCGGATGCTGCTGGCCGCGACGGACAAGGGCATTTGCCGGCTTTCCTTCGATGAGGATGAGGCGGCGCTGGCCCGGCGCTTTCCCAACGCGTCCATCGTCCGCGATGCGGACGGGCTGGACGCGCTGCTTGCCGGCGCGGTCGCCGCCGTCGCGCAGCCGGCCCGCGCGCACGACCTGCCGATCGACGTCAGCGGCACCGCCTTTCAGGAAGCGGTGTGGCGCGAACTGGGGCGCATTCCGCCGGGCGAGACGCTCAGCTACGCCGCCCTTGCCGCCCGCGCCGGCCGCCCGGGCGCGGCCCGCGCGGCGGGCACCGCGTGCGGCGCGAACCAGGTGGCGGTGCTCATCCCCTGCCACCGCGCCAGGCGGGGGGATGGAACGCTTGGCGGCTATGCCTATGGTCTGCCCCGCAAGGTCACCCTGCTGGAACGCGAGGCGAAGGGCTAAAGGAAGCTATAGGGGTCCACATCCACCGCGACGCGGACGGAGCGGGGCCAGTCGAGCGCGCCCAGCCAGTCGCGGATCACATCCTGCACGTCGAGTGCGCGGCGCGCGTGGATCAGCAGGCGCTGGCGGTGGCGGCCGCGCAGCATGGCCAGCGGGGCGGGGGCGGGGCCGTAGACGTGCATCCCCTCCACCTGCGGCGCGGTGCGGCCGATCAGCCGGGCCGTCTCGGTCGCGGCGCGATTGTCCTCGGCTGAAACGATGATCGCGGCGAAACGGCCAAAGGGCGGCGCGCCCGCATCGCGGCGGGATTCCGTTTCGGCGGCATAGAAGCTCTCCGCATCGCCGGACACCAGAGCGCGGATCACCGGCGCGTCGGGGCTGTGGGTCTGCACATAGACATGGCCCGGTTTTTCGCCGCGCCCGGCCCGGCCGGAAACCTGCGCGATCTGCTGGAAACTGCGCTCCGCCGCGCGCAGGTCCCCGCCGTCGAGGCCCAGATCCGCGTCGATCACGCCGACAAGGGTCAGGTTGGGGAAGTGATAGCCCTTGGTCACCAGCTGCGTGCCGACCACGATGTCGATCTCGCCATCCTCCATCCGCGCGACGAACTCGGCCGCCTTGGCGGGGGACCAGAGCGTGTCGGAGGTGACGATCGCGGTGCGCGCATCGGGGAACAGGGCGCGCACCTCGTCGGCGATCCGCTCCACCCCCGGGCCGCAGGCGACCAGACTGTCCTCCTCCCCGCATTCCGGGCAGGCGCGGGGCGGCGGGGTCATGTGCCCGCAATGGTGGCATTGCAGGCGGCTGACCAGCCGGTGCTCGACCATCCACGCCGTGCAGTTGGGGCATTGGAAACGGTGCCCGCAATGGCGGCAGAGGGTCAGCGGCGCATAGCCCCGGCGGTTCAGGAAGAGCAGCGTCTGCTCACCCCGCTCCAGCGTCTCCGTCATCGCGCGGACCAGCGTCGGCGCCAGCCAGCGGCCGCGCTCCGGCGGGTCGCCGATCAGGTCGAGCGCCTCGATGGTCGGCATCACCGCCGCGCCGAAGCGCGACGGCAGCTTCAATTCCCTGTAGCGGCCCAGCGTCACCTGGTGGCGGGTCTCTATAGCCGGGGTGGCGGAGGCGAGCACGACCGGGATTTTTTCCAGCAGGCCGCGCATCACCGCCACGTCGCGGGCATGATATTGCACGCCCTCTTCCTGCTTGAAGCTGCTTTCATGCGCCTCGTCGACGACGATCAGGCCAAGGTCGCGATAGGGCAGGAACAGCGCCGATCGCGCGCCGACCGTCACCTTCGCCTCGCCGGTCGCGATCGCCCGCCACGCCCGCCGCCGCTGCGATTGGCGCAGGTCGGAATGCCAGGCGACGGGGGCTTCGCCAAAACGCGCGATGAAGCGTTTCAGGAAAGGTTCGGTGAGCGCGATCTCGGGCAGCAGGACCAGCGTCTGCCGGTCCTCGCGCAGCGCCCGGGCGATCGCCTCGAAATACACCTCGGTCTTGCCGGATCCCGTCACCCCGTCCAGCACGAACGGCGCGAAGGCCCGGTCCGCCACGGACGCCGCCAATATGTCCGCCACGCCGCGCTGCTCGCCGGACAGGGTGGGCGGCGCATGGTCGGGGTCGGGTATGGGATAGGGGCTGTCCAGCGCCACCTCGACCGCCTCGACCGCACCGGCCTTCACCAGCCCGCGGATGACCCCGTCGGAGACGTTGGCGGCCAGCGCCAGTTCGCGGATGAGGCCCTGCCGCTCGCCGATCCGTTCCAGCGCCTGCGCGCGCTGCGGGGTCATCCTGTCCGGCACCCGGCCGGTGGCGCGATATTCGATGACCGTGCGCCCGCCCTCCAGCGCGGACGACGACGCCAGCGCCATCCGCAGCACGGCGGCGGGCGGGCTGAGATAATAATCCGCCGTCCACTCGATCAGCCGGCGCAGCGGCGCGGGCAGGGGCGGCGCGTCATGCACCGCGACCAGCGGGCGCAGCCGGTTGTCGCCCACTTCCGCATCCGACGGCATCCGTTCCGGCTCCCACAACACGCCGGTCAACTGGCGGGGGCCGAGCGGTGCGACCACGATCGATCCCGGCTCCACCGTCATCCCGTGGGGGACGCGGTAATCGAGCGGGCCGAGGGCGGCGTTGAGCAGCAGGACGCGGGCGCGGGTCACGGCCCCGATCTAGGGGCTCGGGCCGCAAAAGGGAATCATTCCTGCAACGCGTCGGCCCGCATCAGCCGTTCGACCGCCGCCTGCGGCATCGGCCTGCCCAGCAGATAGCCCTGCACATGAGTGCAGCCCATCCGCGCCAGCATGGTCAGCTGCGCCTCCGTCTCCACCCCTTCGGCGACGATGGTGACGCCCAGATTGCGGCAATAGGAGATCAGCATCTGCACGATCTCCACCGTGCGGGCGTCGTCCAGGTCGTTGACGAACTGCCGGTCGATCTTCAGCCCGTCGAAAGGCAGGCTGCGCAGCTGCGACAGGCTGGACTGGCCGGTGCCGAAATCGTCGAGCACGATGTTGACGCCAATCGCCTCCAGCCGCGCGGTGGCGGTCTTCAGCTGGGCGAGGCTGGGGATGGACGCGGTTTCGGTGATCTCGATGTAGAGCCGCGCCGCGTCCAGCCCGGCGGCGGACAGCGCCTCGGCCACCCGCACGTCCCAATGGCCGGAAAGCAGCTGGATGACGGATGCGTTGACGGAAAGGTCGATCTCTTCGGGCCAGCGCGCCGCGTCCGCGCAGGCGGTGTTGAGCACGAACACGCCCAGCGCGTTGATCAGGTCCGATCGCTCGGCCGCGGCGATGAACGCCATTGGCGGGATGACGCCCCTTTCCGGATGACGCCAGCGCAGCAACGCCTCAAACCCCGTGATCTCGTTCGCGGCGATCTTCACGATCGGCTGATATTCGACGAAGAATTCCCCCGCCTCCAGCCCGTGGCGGATCTCTGCGATCAGCACCTGGTCCACCGGCGCGCGATCGTCGAGATAGCGGTCGTAAAGCAGCACCCGCCCGCCGCCGGCGTCGAGCGAGCGGTGGCAGGCATGGGTGGCGTTGTCGAGCAGGCGGAGCGAGGTCGATCCGTCGTCGCCGGCCATGGCGATGCCGATGCTGGCGGTCAGCTCCACCCGCTGTTCGCCCTTGCCGGTTGGATATGCGTCGCCGATCGCGTCGAGGAAGCGGTTGGCCACGCGCTCCGCCACGATATGGGTCGGCATGCTGGTCAGCAGCACGCCGAACCGGCTCTGGCCGACGCGCGAGGCGGTGTCCATGGCGCGGGTGGTGATGCCGATCCGCGTCGCCACCTCCGCCAATATCCGCTTGGCGACTTCCCAGCCATGATGGTCGACGATGCTGTCGAACTGGTCGATCTCGATGGCCAGCACGGCCACCCCGGTTTTGGCGCGCGCGCCGCCTTCCAGCGCCTGAACGACGCGGTCGTGAAAGGTGTCGCGGTTGACCAGCCCGGTCAGCGTGTCGCGCAGGCGGGAATGTTCCAGCCGCTGGCGGGCCTCCTCCACCTCGGTGCGGTCGACCAGCATGATCGCGGGCATCGCCCGGCCGTTCAGCGGGTAGGATGAAACCAGCCGCTCCCATTGCCGGTAATGGCCGTCCCGGTCGACGAAATCGAAGGTGCGCGGCTCCGGCGATCCGATTTCGGACTGCGCGTCGGCATAGAGGGTGGTCAGCATGGCGTTGCTGGCGACGTCGAAATTCTGGCGGCGGGCGTTGCGCGGATTTTCCAGCCCCAGCGCGTCGATCACATGGCTGTTGCACAATACCGTGCCGGACCTTGGCGTAGAAATAATGATGCCGTCCGGGCTGCAATTCAGAACTGCAACGGCAATATCATAAAGTTTGTTGTAATTCCTCAGGTAAATTGCGCTGATACCGGCCAGTGCAGTCAATAATATACCGAGAAATTCGATTATACTTAAATCGATGTTAACCATGCCCGCCCCGTATATTATTGACAACTTGTAGAGCGAGATAATTTGTCCCGCAACACCCGAGCGACGAAGGGAGTTTGGCAGACCGGCAGGATATCTTCATGGCGGCGACGCCCGCCCTCGCATCCGGCGGGGGAAGGCGCTAACGGTGCCTCAAATCTCTCTGACCAAGGATTCGTCCATGAAGTTTTTTGTCGATACGGCGGACACGGGTGACATAGCGGAGCTTGCGGCGACGGGTTTGCTGGACGGCGTGACGACGAACCCGTCGCTGATCCA
>NZ_MEFG01000050.1 GCF_001724715.1 Sphingomonas sp. SCN 67-18 | reverse complement strand
CTACCGCGCATGGCGCGCCTGGGCTGGGACGGGACCGTCCTTGCCACGCGGGCGACCGCGGCCCTGTGCGAGCTCCTTCTTCCCGACAGCGGCCATCTGCAGGAAAAGGATGCGGAGTTCGCCAACCAGCACGGCTTCTCCAGGCACCAGCCGGCGCTGCCCCTCTACACCCAGGCCGACGCGCGTCTGGCATTGCAGCTCTTCCGCCCGATCGAGTTCGGAGCGTGGCATGCAGTCACGGACGGCATCAGGGTGCGCTATCATCGCGCCGGCCACATCCTCGGCGCGGCGTCGATCGAGATCGACTGGAAGGGGCGGACAATCCTCTTCTCAGGCGACATCGGCCGTTACGGCGATGCGGTGATGAAGGATCCCGAGCCGCCCGCGCGCGCCGACTATGTCCTGGTGGAATCGACCTATGGCGATCGGCGCCACGAGCAGGTCGATCCGACAAAGACGCTTGGAGATCATGTCGAACGATGCGTCGAGAGAGGCGGGACGGTGGTGATTCCGGCCTTCGCCGTGGGACGGGTTCAGTCGCTTCTCTATCATTTCTCGCGTCTGCGCGCGCAGGGACGCCTCCGCGACATCCCGATCTTCCTCGACAGCCCGATGGCGATCAACGCGAGCGGGCTGATGTGCGATTTCATGGACGAGCATCGCCTGGCCCGCGCCGAGTGCGAAGCGGCGTGCAGCGTCGCGCACTATGTGCGCGAAGTGGAGGAATCCAAGGAACTCACCGCCAACCCCGCTCCCAAGGTCATCATCTCGGCCAGTGGAATGGCAACGGGCGGCCGCGTGCTCCACCATCTCAAGCGCTTCGCGCCGGATGGGAAGAACCTCATCCTCTTCTCAGGCTTCCAGGCGGCGGGCACCCGCGGCGCCGCCATGATCGGGGGCGCCCGGACGATCAAGATCCACGGCGAGTATATCCCGGTCGAAGCCGATGTCGCCAACCTGACGATGCTTTCGGCGCATGCCGACAGCGACGAGCTCATGCGCTGGCTCGGGTCGCTGCAAGAGCCCCCGCGCCATGTCTATGTCACGCATGGCGAGCCGACCGGCGCCCAGGTCCTGGCGAAGCGTGTCTCGGAGGAACTGGGCTGGGCATGCAGCGTACCGGCGCTGGGTAGCTGGGGCATGCTCGCGTGAAGCCCGGGATCATCGAGGACGCCGAAGTAGAGCCTGTCGCGACGACGCTGCGGGCACACCGCCTCGGCCTGTCGGCTGCCGGAGGTGATCTGATCGCGGTCATGCGCCAAGACTGTCCCGTCTGCCGCTCGGAAGGTCTCGCGTCGCGCGCGCAGGTCGCGCTGCACGCCGGCGGGCGGGAAATCGTCGTCTCGCTGCTGCACAGTTCCGCGGAGGCTCCAGCGCCCGGCGAGATCGGCCTGTCCGAATCCGCATGGCAGCGGCTCGGCGTCAGCGAGGGCGATCCGGTCGAGATCGCGCACGCCCAGCCTCTCGCCTCGCTCGCCGAAGTGCGTCGGCGCATCTATGGCAATCGTCTCAGTGAAGGGGCTTTTTCAGCGATCATGACCGACATCGCCGAGCGACGCTATAGCGATGTCCATCTCTCGGCGTTCATCACGGCATGCTCAGCGGTCCCGCTCGATACGGACGAAACGATCAGCCTGACCAGGGCGATGGTCGATGTCGGCGAGCGATTGCAGTGGTCCGGAGCGGTCATCGTCGACAAGCATAGCGTCGGTGGATTGCCGGGCAATCGCACCACGCCGATCATCGTCTCGATCATGGCCGCGGAGGGCCTGATCATGCCCAAGACATCGTCGCGGGCGATCACCTCGCCGGCCGGCACGGCGGACACGATGGAGGTGCTTGCACCTGTCGACCTCGACGTTTCCGCCATCCGCAAGGTGGTCGAGCGCGAAGGCGGCTGCATCGCCTGGGGCGGCGCCGTCAATCTCAGCCCGGCCGACGATGTGATCATCGGCGTTGAACGAGTGCTCGATATCGATGCCGTAGGGCAGATGGTCGCCTCGGTGCTGTCCAAGAAAATCGCGGCCGGTGCGACCCATCTGGTCATCGATATCCCGGTCGGGCCGACCGCCAAGGTACGCGGAACCGATGCCGCCGATACGCTCGAGCGCGCGCTGAGCTCGGTCGCCCAAGCCTTCGGGCTTCGCACGCGCGTGATGCGCGGCCCCGGCGCGGAGCCGATCGGACGGGGCATCGGCCCGGCGCTCGAGGCGCAGGATATCCTTGCCGTACTCCAGGGGCAGCCGGGCGCCGAGGATCTCGCCCACCGGGCCTGCGAGCTGGCGGGAGGACTGCTTGAGCTCGCTGACGCGGCCCCGGCCGGCGAAGGCTATGCGCGTGCGCGGGCGTGCCTCGAAAGCGGCCGGGCCTGGGCCAAGTTCCAACGTATCTGCGAAGCGCAGGGCGGCATGCGGGCTCCACCGGTCGCCCGGTTTCAGCAGGATATGATCGCTCCCTATAGCGGCCGCCTGGTGAGTATCGACAATCGCAAGCTCGCGACGGTCGCGAAGCTTGCCGGCGCGCCGATGGCCAAGGCCGCCGGCGTCGCGCTGCAGTGTCGGCTGAACCAGATGGTGGATGCCGGGGCTCCCTTGAGCACCATTCATGCCGAGAGCCCGGGCGAGCTCGATTATGCGGCGGCCTATGCGGTTAGCGACGGGCCGATCTTCGGGATTGAAGCGCTATGAACCGTCCCGTCCTGTTCGCGCTGTCTGGCAGCGAGGCCCTGGCACAGCCGCTATCCGCCGCACTCGATGCAGAGGTCGGCACGATCGAGCATCGTCAGTTTCCCGACGGGGAAACCTATCTCAGGGTCGTAAGCGACATCAGCGACCGCGACGTCATCCTGCTGTGCAGTCTCGATCATCCGGACGCCAAGCTGTTGCCGCTGCTGTTCGCAGCCGACACCGCGCGCGATCTGGGCGCTCGCAGGATCGGGCTCGTCGCCCCCTACCTCGCTTACATGCGCCAGGACATTCGCTTCCATGCCGGCGAGGCGGTGACGTCGCGAACCTTTGCCGCGATCCTGTCCCGCCATCTCGACTGGCTGGTGACGGTCGATCCGCATCTCCACCGCTATCATGCGTTGTCGGAAATCTACCGCATCCCGACCCAGGTTGTTCATGCTGCGCGGCTTCTGGCCTCGTGGATCAAGCGCAATGTCGCTCGTCCGCTGATCATCGGTCCGGACCTGGAAAGCGAACAGTGGGTCTCGCAGGTGGCGGCCGATGCCGATGCTCCGTTTCTCGTGTGCGAGAAAATCCGGTCCGGCGACCGTGACGTCACCATCTCGATTCCGAATGCCCCAGCGTTTCTCGATCGCCAGCCGGTGCTGGTCGACGATATCGCCTCATCCGGCCGGACCCTCGCCGAGGCGGCGCGCCAGCTGGTCGGCATGGGGTTCGCGCGACCGGATTGCGTGGTCGTGCATCCGCTTTTCGCCGGCGATGCAGCGCAAGTCCTGGGTGGGCTCGTCGAGAGGATCGTGAGCACGAACGCTGTTGCGCATACCTCTAATGATATCGACGTGATGCCGGCGATTGCGGAGGCCGTTCGTCACGGCATTTGAACGGTGCGCTGCGCGTCAGTTCTTCAGTACTCAATGCTCAATGCACGATGAAAACGAACGCCCGGCAAACGCCGGGCGCATTCCCATCCATTGACCCTACACGAGCCCGAACCAATCTTCCGGGAACTTCGCTTTCGGAGAAAGTCGCGGCAGGAAAGGAGGATATGTCATGTCGCACACACGCTCGTTCCTTGATCCCTTCATCGTTGCTCGGCACCCGCAGCTTGAGCCCGAAGTGAAGCCCGCCATCCTTGCATCTTGGGCGTCCGATCGCTCCGCCGTCGAGGGCCAACCGGCCCTCCGTCGCCCGCCAGCATCCCGGTGCCGGTCGACGATGTGATGGCAGCGCTGCGCTGGCTCGATCGCGCTGAGCGCGGCGCGGGCCTGGCATCCTTGGTTCGTCAGGAACAACCCGGTATCGGTGCCATCCTCGCCGGGAATATCGAAACTGCGACACGGAAGGCGGGCGATCTCTGCGATGATCAGCCTTCGACCTCAAAGCCCTATGATCACCGTTTGGTGCTGGATCGAATTCGCCGTGCCGTAGCGGCGCGCGAGCGGAGCTGCGGTTCGCCCCCGACATCGGCGTTACGGCGCGCTGCTGACACAGAATAGCGATTTATCAGCTTCTTGCCATGACAACATGACGCGTCGAGCTTAGGAGCAACCAGCGCGCTCATCCCCCAAGAGGCGTGCCCACTCCCGGCGGCAGCGTCTTGCGGCGCCTTGCCGCCGGGAGACCAGAGGGAGCGCCGCCCCGTTCGCAAGAGCGGTCATCTCGCAAAGTTCGGCACATGATGCCGGGTCGCTTACCCCCCCTCTCGCCGAGCACCTGCCTTGCCTGTTGTGATGCGGCGGCATTTCGGCCTTGACCTTGGACCATGGTCCTACCCGTAGAAGGTCTCCCCTTTGAAGCTGTGCCCGCTGGGGTGCGCAGCAATGCCAACACGTCCGGGGGGCCATGGAGAGCAAGCGCGTCGTTCATGTCATTGATGACGAAGAAACAATCAGGAAAGCTGTAGGATTCACATTAAGAACAGCGGGATTTGCCGTCGAGACCTATGGCTCGGGAGTCGACTTTCTGAAAATTGCGGATGAAGCCGAAAGAGGTAGCATCGTTCTCGACATGCACATGCCGGACATGAACGGTCTACAGGTCCAGGCAGCGCTGACGCAGATGGATATAAGCATGCCAGTGGTGATGCTGACCGGCAACGGAGACATTGCGCTTGCTGTCCAAGCGATGAAGGCGGGTGCTGTCGATTTCCTGGCCAAACCTATCGAACGGTCGCTGCTGCTCGATGCGATAGACCGAGCGTTCGCGCGCATCGACACGGCCGAGGGGCGCGCTCTCGAAGAAGCCGAGGCATGCCGACAGGTCGATCTACTGACACCGCGCGAACGGGATGTTCTCGAAGGCCTTGCGCAAGGCCTTCCGAACAAGACCATCGCCTATGATCTGGGCATTTCTTCACGGACGGTCGAAGTCCATCGCGCGAGCATCATGTCCAAGCTTGGAGTCCGTACCCTTGCCGAAACCTTGCGGATCGCCTTTGCGGCTGGAATGGGAAGGCCGCTTTAGGTAAAGGCGGCCAGGGCTGCTGCGGTTGAATCTCTGCGTGTCACCTGATGGCGCGGACATAGTGCCTGCCGGGATGCATCGACGTTGTTCATCAGCTTTTGGCGGAATTTTCGTGAGCCCAGGCGAAGGGTCGCGCTTGATTGCTATCGCGAAAGGAGATGAAACTCTTCCAACAGCTGGGCGATCTCTGTGCCTTCAAGCTTCGTCATCAACAGCTTGCGCAGGAAGGACGGGCCGGGAATGTCGATCCCTTTGCCATCCCTGAGCGGCCCGATTGCGGCCAGAAGCGTGCGGATATCATAGGTTGAGTTGAACACTTCGGGCACGCCGCGTTCGACCTTCATCAGCGTGTAGACGGCCTCCATCGGCGTGCGCACCGAATATTCCGTCGTGAAGATACAATCACGCTGCTTCGACTCGGCAAACTGGCCGACAAAGGCGAAGTTGACCGCGCCCTCGGGCACCACGTCCGGCCGGTCGCCGGCCTGGCGCGGCATGAAGAAGGCGGTGATGTAGGGCATCATCACCGGCACGGTCTTCGCCCCCGTCGCGGCGAGGCCGGGGATGTCCTCGACCGGCACGCCGAGATGATAAAGCCATTCTTGCGTGATCTCCTCGCCCGTACAGTCCTGCATCGGCTTCTTCACATAGTCGCCGGGTCGGTCGACGAACAAGGCATAGAACCAGGCGACGATCTGGTCCTTCGGCTGTTTCCTGAAGTGGGGTTGCCGGCTCACCGTCCAGCTCAGCAGCCAGCTCGAGTCCTTGACCGTGATGATGCCGCCGGTCACCACCGTGCCGCTGAACGGATCGCGCTTGGCAATCTTGCGAATGTACGCCGGAATGCGCGCGTCGAGCGTGGTGATGGTCGCCGACGCCCATTTGGTTTCCGGGATATGGGATCCAAACACGTCGGGACGACCAAAGGCCGGGTCCTTGGCCGCGATCCGGCGCCACAGGTCCCAGGCCGGCGCCGGCCCCTCATTCAGCCTGGCCGGTGTATGATGATCGCCATTGTCGGAATTTTCGGTCAGCGATCCGATAGTGATGAAGACGAGATCATCGGCGCCGAGATCGACGCCGCCTTCGACGCCGTTTTCGATCCAGGCAATCCGGGTCGCCTGCTTGCGGCCGGGCTGGATGTCGAAATCGACGTCGGTGACCTCGACGCCGTAGCGAAATCTCACACCGCGATCCTGCAACCATTTGACCAACGGCAGGACCATCGATTCATATTGGTTGTAGCGGTTGAACTTGAGCGAGGAAAAATCCGCCAGACTGCCGATATGGTGGATGAAGCGATGCAGATAGAGCTTCATCTCGAGCGCGGAATGCCATTCCTCGAAGGCGAACATGGTGCGCCAGTAGAGCCAGAAGTTGCTCCTGAGGAAATCATCGCCGAAGACTTCGTTGATCCGCTTGTTCTCCATCTCCTCCCGCGTCGCGAGGAAGACGGAGATCAGATCTCTTCGCGCGCGATCGCCGAGTGTCAGCAAAGCCTTGTCGGGCACATCCTGGCCCTGGTTCTGCGTGACGCGCTGCAGCGAGAAATTCGGATCGTCCTTGTTGAGCCGGTAGAATTCGTCGAGCACACTCGCATCCTCGATCTCCAGCGACGGGATCGAGCGATAGAGATCCCAGAGGCATTCGAAATGCTCCTCCATCTCGCGCCCTCCGCGGATGACGAACCCCTTTTCGGGGACGTCGAGGCCGTCGAGCGCGCCGCCGGGAATATGCAACTCCTCAAGGATGGTAATATGCTCGCCGGCGACGCCGCCGTCGCGGATCAGGAACGCCGCGCCTGCCAGTCCCGCAAGACCCGAGCCGACGAACCAGGCCGTCTTCCTGTCGGCGCCCTCAGGTTTGCGGGGCCGCACGAAAGCTTCGTAGTTCCCGCTACTATAGTGCATGACGAACTCCCTCTTCGATCCCGACGACAATGGCGGTTCTGCGGTTTCTTGCTGCACAGCAGAAATGCCTGCCCTGCATTCATTCTCGCCGATGTCGCCCGCCGCTCAGTTCGACGACTTCACTGGTGATCTGATCCTGACGCGTGAGGCGCTCCTCGAGGCGCAGGGCCTCGCCCTTGCGATCGATGTGGCTGCGGGCGGTCGCCATGGTGCGCAGCCGTGCCTCGTTCTCGGCGACGAACGTCTCGACCGCAGCCGCGCAGATCTGGGCGAAGACATATTCTACCGTCAGGTCGCCGATGAGGTCCGCCGCGTTGATATTGACGAGCGGCGGCAAATCCGCCGTGGACGCGGGGAAAGTGTCGAGGTCGAGCGGCAGGAGGCTCGCGCGCACGATCGAGACGCCCTTGCCGCTGCTCCAGACCGGATAAGCCATGGTGATGGGCACCGCGCCGACCTCGTCCAGATAGTCGTACAGCGCGTCGATGATGCTTGTCGCGAGTGCGGGCAGCGCATCGGCCTTGCTCGGCATGCTCGCGCTCCATGCGATGCGCAGACCGCGCTCGGCCGCAAGCGTGGCCGTGCGCGCGCCAATCAGAAGGATATGCCTGTCCTGCATGTCGGCCGCGGCGCCGTCGAGCAGCTGCTCCGGAAAGGCCCCGGCAAAGCCTTGCTCCGCACCGAACAGGATAAGGCCGCCTCTCGCACCACCGACCGCCCGCGCCGGAAAACGCGCCAGTGGCTCGTCAAGGCGGCGCGCCTGGCCAATGGCGGTGCGGGCGGTCTCCGCATAGCGTCGCACCGCAGGCAGCAGCGCGCGCGCCTGATGCGCCCGCTGCGCGGCGATGCCCTGCATGGCGTTGACCACCGCACCGAGCTGGCGGACGGTCTCGATCCGCTGGCCGATCTCGGCGAGGTGATCGCTCATGATGCAGAACCGGCCGGCTGGCTTTCGATCAGCGCTTTCACCGTCGTTATCAGAGCGGACCGCTGCGCGGTGTCGATCTGTCCAGTCCGCTCGATCTGCGCGCATAGATCGGGGACGTGATCGTCGATCCAGGCGGGCAGCCGCGCGCGGAGCGACGGTATCTCCGAGACCGCAATGCCATCGAGCAACCCTTCGCCGAGCGCCACGGCCAGCGCCACCTGGTCGACGACCCGTAGGGGACTCGACAGCGGTTGCACGAGCAAGGCGCGCAAGCGCTTGCCCCGTTCGATCTGGGCGCGGACACGCGGCTCGGGCTGCTCGCCGAAGCGGGTGAACATCTCGAGCTCGAGGAACTGCGCATAGTCGAGGCGCATGGTCCCGCTCGCGTCGCGCAGGACGCGAAGCTGCGTCTTGCCGCCGACCCGGCTCACGCTCGTGCCCACATCGATGGCGGGCTTGTGCCCCTGCGCGAACAGCTTCGCGTCGAGAATAATCTGACCGTCGGTGATCGAGATCAGATTGGTCGGGATATAGGCGCTGACGTTGCCGGCATCGGTCTCCGCGATCGGCAGAGCCGTGAGCGAACCGCCCCCCTTCTCCGTCGAGAGACGCGCCGCACGTTCGAGCAGGCGGGAATGGAGGAAAAAGACGTCGCCGGGATAGGCCTCGCGCCCGGGCGGCTGTCCGGTCAGCAGGGCGATCTCGCGATGGGTCGCGGCATGCTTGGTGAGATCGTCGAGCACCACCACCGCATGGCCGCCACCATCCCGAAAATACTCGGCCATCGTGAAGCCCGCGAACGGCGCGATCCATTGCAGCCCCGGCGCCGCGGCGGGGCTCGCCACGACGAAGATGGTGCGGTCCGGCGCGCCATGCCGCCGCACCTGATCGACCACGCGCGCGACCGCCGAGCTTTTCTGGCCGATCGCGACATAGACGCAGATCATGTCGCTGGTGCGCTGGTTGATGATCGTGTCGACCGCGAGCGCCGTCTTGCCTGTGGCGCGGTCGCCGAGAATGAGTTCGCGCTGCCCCCGGCCGATGGCGAACATCGCATCGATTGCGAGCGTGCCGGTCTGCACCGGCTGGACGACGAGGTCGCGTTCGATGATCGCCGGCGCCGGCCGTTCGACAGGATCGAAGCGCTTGGCCCGGATCGGCGCGCCCCCATCGAGCGGACGGCCGAGCGGATCCACGACGCGGCCAAGCAATGCCTCGCCAACCGGCACGCGCACCACCTCGCCCGAGCCGGTTACGGTGTCTCCGGCCTCCACCTGGGCGGCATCGTCGAGCAGCACGCAGCCGATCCGGTCCCGGTCGAGCGTGTGGACGAACCCGGTCTGGCCGCGGACAAAATGCAGCAATTCGTCGAGGCGGGCGTCCGGAAGGCCCGAGACCATGGCAACGCCGTCGCCGATCGATTCCACCCGGCCAATTGCATCGACACGCGGCCCGAGATTGGCGCGCGCGATGCAGCTCTGGGCCTGCGTCAGCCAGTCTTCAGGCGATCCGGGCATGATCGTCCTCCTTGAGGCTCTCCACCATGGCGTCGAGATCGGCGCGCCAGCTGTTCCGCACGACGGCGTGCGGCGTGCGAAGCTCCGCGCCGGCGATGAGATCTGGATCGACCGCGAAGATCGGGGTCGCGGTATCCGGCAGGATTTCGCCAAGCGCGCGCGCTACCTGCGTCTGCAGATCGGCCGTCAGCGGCGCGGGCGTCGCGACGGTGACGGGCCCGGCGGCCGCCAGGCTGCGGCGATCCGCCTCGGAAAGGTCCCCGAGCCGCGCCTTGAGCGCGTCGACCATGGCCTGCACCGTCTGCTCGGGCGGGAGACGAGCGAGCAACGTGCCTGCCATCGAGGCGGCGAGGCTCGCTGCCTTTTCCCGCCACTGCGCCGCCACCCGCCCGCGTTCGGCATCGATCGCCGCATGGCCTTGCTCGACGACGGCGTCCGCCTCGAGCCTGGCCTGCGCGAGGAGGCGCTGGCGCTCCGCTTCGGCCTCGGTCCGGATCTCGGCGCGGCGAGCCGCCGCATCCGCGACGAAGCCGTCATTCTGCGTCTTGAGCGCCTGCGCTTCGGCCTGTGCCCGGTCCTTTGCCTCCCGCGCTTCGTCGAGCAGCGCCTGGGCCGATGCCTGGCGGGCAGCGATGGCATCCATCACCGGACGGAACAGGAAGCGTCCGAGCAGCCACACGAGGATGAGGACATTGACCGCCTGCAGCGCGAGCGTCCACCAGTCGATCCGCATGTCAGGCGAACGGGTTGGCGAAGAGCAGCAGCAGCGCGATCACGAGGCAGTAGATCGCCATCGTCTCGATCATCGCGAGGCCCACGAACAGCGTGCGCGAGACGGTGTTGGCGGCTTCGGGCTGGCGCGCGATCGCGTCCATCGCGGCGGCGACGGCCCTGCCCTGCCCGAGCGCCGGGGCGATTGCGCCGATCGAGATCGCGAAAGCGGCGCCGAGGATGCTGGCGAGATGGATCCAGTTCATGCGGGGGACTCCTGTTTGGATGGCGGGCGGGCGCCGTTCTCGCTGATAGCGCTCCCGATAAAGACCATGGCGAGCGCGCCGAAAATGTAGGCCTGGACCGCGCCGGTCAGCATTTCGAGCGCCATGAGCGGGATCGGGACGAGCAGCCCGGCGAGGCTCAGCACGACGCCGATCATGAAGACGCCGCTCATGACGTTGCCGAACAGGCGCACCATCAGCGAGAAGCTGCGGGTGAAGAGCTCGACGATATTGAGCGGGGCGAGCAGGATCGAGGGGCGCGCGAAGGTCGCGAGATAGGCCCTGGGCCCGAGCGCGCGGACGCCGAACCAGAGCGTTGCGCCGAAGACGATCAGCGCAAGCGCCGCGTCGGTTTCGAGGGTCGCGGTCGGCGGCTCGACGCCGGGGATCAGCGACGACCAGTTGGCGACCAGCAGGAACAGGAACAGCGTGCCGATCAGCGGCAGATAACGCCGCGGCTCCGCCTCCATCGTCTCGCGGATCTGGCCGGCGATGGTCTCGACGACCAGCTCGAGCGCCGCTTGGGCTCGGGTTGGGCGGAACGCAAGGCGGCGGGTCAGCAACCAGCTTCCGATTGTAAGGAAGGCCATGATGCCCCAGGTCGTGGCGACCGGCTGGCTGATCGGCACCGGACCGATCGCGAACAGCACATGGCTTTCAAGTGGTGACGCGAATTTCATCGGGCGCCTCCGAGCCGGTGGAGCATGATCTGGCGCCCGCCCATGAAGCCGGTTGTAGCGGCAAGAAGCGCCGGCCACCCTTGCCGGCTGGCGATGACGAGAACCAGAATAGTGACGGCGAGACGCCCGAGCCTGAGCAGGATCGCGCGCGATGCCGGGCCGCCATGGGTGACGAGGTCGGCTTCTCTGGCGATGGCCGCGAAATGGGCGAGGCCGACCGCAAATCCGAGGGCCAGGAACAGGATGGGGGAGAGCTGGCTCATTGCCGGTGCATCCAGCGCCAGCCCGACCAGCAGCCGAGGGCGAGCCCGACGAGCAGGAGCGGCGCGGTCCAGAAGATGCCGCTATCCAGCCGGTGGTCGAGCCAGCGGCCGATCGCGAGACCGACCAGCGCGGGCAGGACGATCTGCCAGCCGAGCACGCCGATCTGGCCGAGATTGCGGGCGACGGAAGGAAGCCGCTGCGCAAGCCGCCGCCGTTCCGCGCGGGTCCGGATGGCTTCGACGATCGGCTGCTCGGGCTTGTCCGCGGTCACAGACCAAGCTCCCGGCCACCACCCTGCAG
Organism: Sphingomonas sp. SCN 67-18; assembly: GCF_001724715.1. Lineage (GTDB taxonomy): Bacteria > Pseudomonadota > Alphaproteobacteria > Sphingomonadales > Sphingomonadaceae > SCN-67-18. Next base: position 656 of record NZ_MEFG01000050.1, on the reverse strand, counting down.
GGCCTCGACCATATGGCGGATCGCCTGCATCCTGAGCTTCGCCGACGCGGTCCGTTCGGATCGTTCGCCCTCGTCGCGCTCGCGGTAGCGCGCGAGCACGTCATGCTCGAGCGTTCCGAGGTCATCGCCGACATGGCCTTCGCGCGTCGCGACCGCGACCTCCGTGCCGTGGCTCACGGTCAGAATGCCGTTGCGCACCGCGCAATAGCCGGGAGCGCCATCGAGGCCCCGCCAGGAGACGATCGAGACGCCAAGCGCGGTCAGGAAATCGGCGTGGCCCGACAGGATGCCGAAACTGCCGCTGGCATTTGGGCCCACCATCCATTCATCGAGTGGGGGCTTGCGAGTGCACCTTGGCTTCCCCTATTGGATGGCGTGGACCCTGATGAATTTCGTCCCATGCATCGGCCTGGTCGCAGCTTCAATGCTAGTTCAGAGCATGTTGAAACGAAGGGACCGATGGTGAAGGGGGCGGATGGAAACATGTTCATCCGTAGTGCCACCGTTTGGGGGCACGACTACGAGTTACCTGTCTTGGGTACTTCTGAAGTTGATGTGAGATTTGATCTCAATTTGCCATTGAATTTTCAGATCAAACGTGAGCGTCTTCTGGCGTCGACGATGATCGCGGGCCTTGCGCTGGTCGGCTTCGCCGC
>NZ_MEFG01000049.1 GCF_001724715.1 Sphingomonas sp. SCN 67-18 | reverse complement strand
GGTTTCGGGTGTTTGAGGCCGCCGCGATACGATAAGGACGAAGGCGCCCAAGGCGCCGATCCAGGCTGCAGCAGCCAGCAGATGAATAATGTCGCTGACCAAATGGACCATCCCCGCTGGTCCCTCGGTGGCAGCACCGTGGCCTGACCAGGCGAGGCTCGCGACAGCTGTGGCGGCAAGAAAGGTCAGGAGCACGAGCCCAGCCATCCGGCGCAAGACAGGGGTCAAGGCAGCAATGCCTAAGATGGTCAGGACCGCTAGGCGCGCGAGCAGCGCCCATCCAACACTTGTCTCCGTGAGCAGCATCAGCGCGCTGACACGATCGACACCCTCGATACCTGTCCCAAGCATGGCAGCAGCGGACTGCAGGAAACCATAAGCGCTCAGCAGCACGCCCAGCACCGCCAGCGCCATCGTCCACCCGCGGAGGCGCAGCAACCTTTCACGCTCTTCGCCAGCCAGGGCGTAGAGCGTGAAGAGGAGCAATCCGAACAGCAGCCCGAGATCCGCATAGAGCGCCCAACGGATCGCAATGAGCGGCCAGTCCGCCATTTAACGAACCGTGAAGGTCAGGCTACCAGCGATGCGGTGGGTGTCGACCGAGACGACGTGCCAATCCAGCTTGTAAGTGCCGGCGGCGAGCGGACGCGGCAAAGCTGCGATCAGCGTCTTGCCATCTTCCCCAACGGTGGTCTGCACACCGCCAATCTTCATCGGGGCATGATTGGCCATTCCGGGCATGCCAGTCATCGCAAGGTCGATGCCGGACAATTGCGGCATCAAACGCTCGCTGAACGTCAAGGTGAGCCGGTTTGTCGCGGCCACGGTCGCGGTCGCGGCAGGCGATGAGCTCACGAGCTTGGGATGCGCCAGTGCCGGCGCCGACACACCGAGTGAAAGGGCCGCGAGCGCGGCGGCGAGTAGGGTCTTGGTCTTCATCGAACATCTCCTTCGCGTTCGATGAGCATTACGCAGATCAGGTGCCGACCCCTCATCGATGCCCGCTCGATTGGCGATGAGGGATTTTTCGCTACGATGCGTAAATCCAGTCGCAGGGGTGGGAGTAGCGAGATGATGGACGTTGATACAGCACTGAGCTGCTTAAGAGAGCTTCCGGTCGATCCGCGTTTGGAGACGATCGACGGCGCTGTGATCGACGCGCTTGCCTACCAGCGCCGGCATGGCGCGCCTTTGTCGGGAGCCGTCTTCGGGATCGCCGCCGGTGTGGCCCTTTCCGTCGGACTTCTGGGCTCCGTCATACCGGCGCGCGAGACTCGGATGGCATCGATCGCGCCTTTCGGCGCGCCGCCGGCCCTGGCGCCCTCGACGCTGCTCGGGACGAGCGAATGACCGATCGCCGTCGCCTCCTGCTGATTGCTGTGATCGCCTTCCTGGCCGCGATTGTCGGCGCCTTCCTTGGTCGGGCGTTCATCGTGCCGCCAACCCCGGTCGAAACTGAACTGCATGCACTGCTCCACCACGAGCTCGACCTCGATAGTGCGCAACAAGCGCGCATGGACGAAATCGAACGCCGTTTCGCAGTCCGCAAACAGGCGCTGGAGCTCGAACTTCGGGCGGACAATGCGCGGCTCGCCGACGCCATCCAGGCCGAACATGGCTATGGTCCCGCGGTGGGCGCAGCAGTCGATCGGTCGCATCAGGCGATGGGTCAGCTTCAGAAGGAAACGCTCGAGCACATCTTCGCCATGCGAGCGGTCCTGAAACCCGACCAAGCCGCCAAATTTGATGCGGCCGTCGTAAAGGCGCTGACGGCCAAGGAACCGTGAGCCTTGATCTCGCCGCCTGCTCGGACGGCGAGCTCGCTGCGCTTGCGCTGGGTGGGCGACAGCCGGCCTATAGCGAGTTGATGCGGCGCCACCGGGAGAGCATCTTTCGCCTGCTGCGCGGTCATACCGGAGACGCGGATGCCGCTCTAGACCTTACCCAGCAGAGCTTCATCGCGGCCTTCGCCGCGCTGCGCAGCTATGACGGCGAACGGCCGTTTCGGCTCTGGATCTCGCGGATCGCAATCAACAAAGCGCGCGACTGGGCTCGCCGCCGCGCCGTCCGCCGTCTCTTTACCTTTGCACGGCCCCTCGAGGAGGCGATCGACGTCGCCGATCCCGGGATCTCGGCCGACGTCCGGCTCGACGATCGCCGCGAACTTGAACGGGCCATGGCCGCGATTGCTATGCTGCCTGCAAGCCTCAGGGATGTGCTCGTCCTGCGAACGATCGAAGGCATGAGCCAAGTTGAAAGTGCGGGCGTACTCGACATCAGCGAGAAGGCGGTGGAAACCAGGCTCTATCGCGCCCGTGCAAAACTGGCAGAAATTTTGAGGGTTTGATGCCGACCCTGCGTAACCCCTGAGAGTTCAGGACAGGGATAAAGCGCAATGGACCTTTCAACCCTCGACCGGCGGAGCTTTTTGCGAGGCGCCGGGTTTGCAGGCGGGACGGCCGCGCTAGCGGCCTGGCTGCCGGCATGGGCCCAACCGGTTTCCGAGGGGCTCACCGTGCCGATTCCAACCGTATCGGGCACCGATATAACGCTGAAGATCGCACGACAAACGATGACGATCGATGGGCGCCGGTCAGCCGCGATCGGCATCAACGGCACCGTGCCGGCCCCGCTGATCCGCCTTCGTGAAGGCCAGACAGTGCGGCTCAACGTGATCAACGATCTCGACGAAGACAGCTCGATTCACTGGCATGGCCTTCTCGTGCCACCCCAACATGACGGCGTTCCTGGCGTGTCGTTTCCGGGAATTAAGCCGCGATCGAGCTATCTCTACGAGTTTCCCGTCCGTCAGAACGGCACCTATTGGTACCACAGCCATTCCGGCCTCCAGGAGCAGCTTGGACATTACGGCCCGATCGTGATCGATCCTGCAGGCGCCGACCCCGTCCAGTCCGACCGCGAGCATGTCATCGTTCTGTCCGACCATAGCCAGCTTTCGCCAGAGGCGATCTTTCGGCGCATGAAGGTCGATCCAGGCCATTTCAATTTCCAGCGGCAGACACTTGCCGGTCTGCTCGCAGGCAAAGACCAACGGCTCAAGGATAGGGTCGATTGGGGAGCGATGCGGATGGATCCGACCGACGTCTCCGACGCCACAGGCGCCGCTTATACCTATCTCGTCAATGGCCATGGGCCGTTTGACAACTGGACTGCGCTTTTCACGCCAGGCCAGCGGGTCCGTCTGCGGTTTATCAATGCCTCCGCGATGACGACGTTCAACGTCCGCATTCCGGGGCTACGCCTCACCATCGTCCAGGCTGACGGCCAAAATGTCATGCCGATCGAGGTCGACGAGTTCCAGATCGGCGTTGCAGAGACCTATGATGCAATCGTCACGCCGTCCGAAGACAAGGCCTTCACGCTCGTCGGCGAGGCTATCGACCGCTCCGGTATGGCGCGGGCAACCCTAGCACCTCGGGCCGGCATGACCGCGCCGGTTCCACCTCTTCGAAAGCGTCCCATCACGACGATGAAGGACATGGGGATGGATATGTCCGGCATGCAGGGCATGGAAGGCATGGACATGTCGGGTGGCATGAACTCGTCTCGCGGGGTCGATCCGACAGCAGAGAAAAATGCGTCGGGGCGACTTGCTTCGGGCGTCGCTGCCGGAGCGGCCATCCAAAGCACCAAGCCGCAGATGGCGGGCATGGATCATAACACGATGGGAGCGATGGACCATTCCTCCATGGGTCAAGGCAGTGTGACCGGCATGGATCACGCGGCGATGGGCCATGGTGCGATGGCCGGCAGTCAGCCCATGGCGGGCCATGACATGGGATCGACGGATATGGGCGCGATGAACATGCGCGACTTCTCCAACGCACCTCAGGTCAAGCGCGGCCCCGGTGTCCAGACGATCTCACCGATGCCAATGGATCGGACTGGCGAACCCGGCCAGGGTCTCGAGGATGTCGGTCACAAGGTCCTCGTCTACAAGGACCTGATGGCGCTCGACCGCAATCCCGACGTGCGCGCGCCGTCTCGCAGTATCGACATCCATCTCACCGGCAACATGGAGCGCTTCATGTGGTCCTTCGATGGCGAGAAGATGTCCGACGTGCATGAGCCCATTCCGTTCATCGAGGGCGAGCGTGTGCGGGTGAACCTGATCAACGATAGCATGATGGGACATCCTATCCATATTCATGGCCATTTCTTCGAGCTGGTGACCGGCCATGGCGATCATGGGCCGCGCAAGCATACCGTGATCGTTCAGCCGGGCGGGAAGGTGACCTGGGATTTCACTGCAGACGCCGTCGGCGACTGGGCCTTCCACTGCCACCTACTTTATCACATGCATGCCGGCATGATGCGGATCGTCAGCGTCCGTCCCAAAGGAGAGGCAGCATGACGCGGCTCGCTGCTCTCCTCGCCGCATCGTCCGCCATGGTCCTCACAGCACCCGCGTTCGCGCAGGATCATTCGATGCACAACATGCCGGGGATGTCGATGCCGACGGCACAGCCACAGGCTGCAAAGCCCAAGCCCAAGGTGAGAAAACCGGCACCCCGTCGACCAGCGCCTGCGGCGCGCCCGGTGAGGCGCGAGCCTCCCAAGCCTGCCCAGCCACCGGCAGCGCATCAGGGTCATGATATGCAGGGCATGGATCACTCCAACATGCCGGGCATGTCCGAAGACCCCTCAAAGACCATGGCTGATGACGCCATGCCGGGCATGGACATGCAAAACGAGCATGCCGGCCACGACATGAGCGCGATGCCGACCATGCAGCCGACCGGTACGGCACTGCCTGCCGGCAGCGCGCCGGCTCCAAGGCCACCAATGGACCATTATGCCGATCGCCAGTTTCCCCCGGCCGAAATGGCGCTGGCGCGCCGGAAAATGATGGCAGAAGAAGGCGGCCAGACGCTGTCGCAGGTGATGTTCAACCTTGCCGAATATCAGGCCCGCAAAGGCCGTGACGGCTATCGGTGGGACGGCGAGGCTTGGTTCGGCGGCGACATCAACCGGCTGACGCTTAAATCCGAAGGAGAAGGCGCTTTCCGCGACGGCGTAGAAGCCGCAGAGATCCAGGCGCTCTACAGCCGCGCGATAGGACCCTATTTCAATCTCCAGGCAGGTGTGCGCTACGACTTCAAGCCCAATCCCTCACGCGCCTATGCCGTGCTTGGCTTCGAAGGGCTTGCCCCTTATTGGTTTGAGGTCGAGGGCGCTGTCTTCCTCTCGGACAAGGGCGACCTGCTCGGGCGCGTCGAGGGCTATTATGATCAGCGCCTAACCCAGCGCCTGGTCTTGCAGCCTAGGGTCGAACTGAACTTCGCTGCGCAAGACGTACCGGAAAATCGCATCGGGGCCGGTCTTTCCAATGCAGAGCTGGGCTTGCGGCTGCGCTATGAAATCACGCGCAAGCTCGCACCCTATGTGGGTGTGTCCTACGACGCGAAAAGCGGCCAGACCGCCCGTTACGCGCGCGACGACGGGGAAGATCCGACAACGACGAGTTTTGTCGCTGGCGTCCGAATCTGGTTCTGAGCGCTCACCGAGGACGTGAGGCGGACTGATATCCGGGCTGGACCGACAGGAGAGTGAGATGGACCATTCGCAGAACGCAGGAAGCAAGATGAACGGCTATTTGAGTCTTGCCCTGCAGACCTTGATCGGCGCCGTCATCATGTACCTCGTGATGTTCGTCATGATCGACAGCCTCGACAGCTTCTACAACAATCTCAACATGCTCTACATGACGCTGATGATGGTAGCACCCATGGTGGTGCTGATGATTCTGGCGATGAAGCACATGTTTGCATCGCGCTCCGCCAATCTTGCGATCATCGTCGTATCGGTGGCCGTTTTCTTTGGGTCATTCGCGCTGATCCGATCCCAAACGACAATCGACGACGTCGCCTTCCTGCGTTCGATGATCCCACATCATTCAGGCGCCATCCTGATGTGCCGCGAAGCGAATCTCCGGGATGCAGAGGTCAAGCGCCTGTGCGGCGAAATCCGAAACTCTCAGCGCCGCGAGATCGAACAGATGAAGGTCATCCTTGCGCGCCTCAATTGACGCGCGGCATATTTCGAGGGGTTCTTCTCCCGACCGCGTATAGGCAGATGAAGGAAAGAGGACCGAACATGCTGAAGCGCCATCTGCTTGGAGCCGCATTGATGCTTTTGGCTACCGCTGCAAATGCGGCGGGCCCGATCGTGGTTCACCGCGACCCGGGATGTGGGTGCTGCGAGCAATGGGCGGCACAAGTCCGCGCACAGTTCGGGCGGCAGATCAGGATGGTAGACGATCAGTCTCGCGCCACTTTCCAAGGCACGCGCGGCGTTCCGGCCTCGCTGTCCTCCTGCCATACCGCAGTCATCGACGGCCTGGTCTTCGAAGGTCACGTTCCCATCGCAGACATGAAGCGGGTGCTCGCCCAGCGCCCGAAGGGCGTCACTGGCCTAGCCGTGGCCGGAATGCCGGTGGGATCGCCGGGCATGGAGGTGCCGGGTCGTCGCGGCGACCCCTATGTCGTCGTCGCATTCGGTCCATCAGGCACACGAATATTTGCGCGCCATCAAGGATAGATGGCGATTGTCGGAAAGATTAGGCTGCGATAGATAGAAACGTCTTGAAACGCTTGCTCGCCTCTCTGCTCCTTGTCGGAGCGCTCTTCGGCCTCTTCGGGGCGCAGCTGGCCTATGCGCACGGCGTGCCCGTCGCGGCGCGTGCGCCCACAGCGATGGCGATGGACGCCGATTGCATGGCAATGATGGCCAAGCAGCAGCCCGCGCCAAAAGGAACACCGTGTAAGGGGCTTACGCTCGATTGTATCGGGGCGATGGGATGCGTTGTGCCAATCGTGCTGGGTAATGCAGTGCCCGCGCCCGCATCGCCATGGATTCACAACCAGGCTATTTTCTGGACCACCGTCAGCGTCCTGCAGGGGCACGAGTACGCACCCGAGCCGGAGCCCCCCACCCTCCTTGGCTGATTGAACAATCGCGCCCGTCAGGCGCGCGGCTTCTTGTCGCGTCCAGACGCCCGCGATGCCTCTCCATACAGTCAAGGATATTCGTGATGATCAAGAAGTCGATTTTGGCCGCCCTGCTGGCGGTCTTCAGCCTCGCCGCGCCCGCATGGGCTGCCGACCAGAGCAGTGCGCCGCAAGGGCGCTGGGAATGGAAGTCGGTGCCGCAATATGGGCCGCGAGCGACCGGCCCGGCGCAGAAGCGCGTGTGGGTGCCCGACAGCGCGCAGATGGCGAACTGCGCCTGCGACATGATGAAGACGAGCGCGGCCGATTGCATGAAATCCATGCATGGTGGCCACATGTCGTCTTCGGCCGGCTGAACCACGGATCCCGGCCGATAAGATAGAACAATGAGGCCAGGCGCGTCGCGCCGGCGCGGAAGATACCGCGTCGGCGCGCGTTGGCACTCATAATTTGTCCTTCACGGCCCGGGATCCTCTGCAATGGGAGTCCTCCATGCGTACCTTCTTCTTAGCCGTCCCTGTGCTCGCTCTGACCACGAATCCCGCGCTCGCCGGGCAGCTTCGCTTCGAGGAGGCGCTCGCCCGAGCCGAGGCACAGGCTCCCTCGCTTCGCGCCAAGGCGCTGGAGGCTGATGCGCGTCGTTCTGCGCTGCCCGCCGCGGGGCAGCTTCCTGATCCCAAGCTTGGACTCGGAATCGACAATTTCCCGGTGTCGGGTCCGCCAGCGGGCAGCTTCGTCGAAGACAGCATGACGATGGCGCGGGTCGGGATCTCGCAGGAGGTCCCCAACGCCGCCAAGCGACATGCGCGCTCAAGCAGAGCGCGGACTGATGTCCAGGCGGCGGAAGCAACCTTTCTGTCCGAGAGCAGGCGGGTCAAGGTGGCGACGGCGCTGGCCTGGATCGATCTCGCCTATGCGGAGCGTCGTCTTGCCGCCCTCGACGGCATAGTTTCCCGGCTCGCCCCCCTTCCCTCCGCGGCAAAGTCGGGTGTTGCCTCGGGCGCGGCCCGCCCCGCACAGACGCTGCAGGTTCGGCAGTCGCTCGCGGTGCTGGAAGACCGCCGGAGCGAGCTCGCCGCCGAAGTGGGACGTCAGCGCGCGCTCCTTTCGCGCTGGACCGGCGAGCCGGCGCCTGAAACCGTTGGCGACGTCCCAGCGCTCACGGTCGATGCAACGACCTTGCGAGCCGCCTTAGCAACGCATCCCGATCTCGGCGCCGCCAGTGCCCGTGTCGCCCAGGCCGAGGCAGACGTCGCCGTCGCCCGGGCCGACAAGCGTCCCGACTGGGGTTTCGATGTCGCCTACCAGCGCCGGGCCGACCGCTACGGCGACATGGTCTCGGCCGGCGTCACCGTCAGCCTGCCCCTTTTTGCCAAACGGCGGCAGGACCCGATGATCGCCGCCAGTACCGCGAACGCCGCCGCGGCGATGGCTGAGCAGGAGGACATGCGCCGGTCGCTGCTCGCCGATCTCGAAGCCGGCCTTGCCGACCATGACATGCACCATGAGCAATGGATGCGCGCACGCGACACGCTGCTGCCGCTCGCGCGCAATCGCGCTGAGCTCGAGACGGCCAGCTATGCGGCGGGTCGCGCCGGGCTGCTCGACGTGATCGAGGCCCAGACCATGCTTGCCGACATCGAACTGCAATTGCTCGACAGGGAGGCCGAAGTCGCGCGCGATGCTGTGCGGCTCGTCTTCACCTTTGGGGGGAACAGCCAATGAAATTCGACACAAGCTCGCGCGCGCAGCTGGGCATGGCCGCCGCGGCGCTCGCACTCGCGGCGGGTGGCCTCGGCTATGGCCTCGCGAATTGGCGCCATGAGTCTCCGCCTGGAGCAACAGCGCAAAGCGGACGCAAGATCCTCTACTGGTACGATCCGATGGTCCCGAGCCAGCATTTCGACAAGCCGGGCAAATCGCCGTTCATGGATATGGAGCTTGTCCCCAAATATGCCGACGAAGCGGCGAGCGGCGAGACCGGCGTGGCGATCGACCCAAGCCGCACGCAATCGCTTGGCCTGCGCATCGCGGAGGCGCGAACGGGCACGCTGGGATCGGGCCTCGCGGCGACCGGTACAATCGAGTTCAACGAGCGCGACGTCGCCATCGTCCAGGCGCGAACTGGCGGCTTCGTCCAACGGGTCTATGCGCGCGCGCCGGGCGATGTGATCGGGGCAGGCGCCCCGCTCGCCGACATACTGGTGCCGGAATGGGCAGGCGCACAGGCGGAATATCTGGCCGTCCGGCGGATCGGTGATGTGGGCCTCGCTCGCGCGGCCCGTCAGCGCCTGCTCTTGCTGGGCATGCCCACCGGAACGGTCGCCGCAGTCGAGCGGAGCGGGCGACCGCATAATGTGGTGACGATCTCGGCGCCGACCGGCGGCACGATCAAGACGCTCGGCGTCCGGGCCGGGATGACGGTCGCGAGCGGTCAGACACTCGCCGAGGTGAATGGGCTCGGTACGGTGTGGCTCAATGCCGCGGTGCCGGAGGCGATGGCCGGCAGGCTTCGCCCGGGCCAGAGCGCGACCGCGACCCTCGCCGCCTATCCGGGCGAGCGCTTTACCGGCCGCATCGCCGCGATCCTCCCAAGCGTCGCCGCCGAAAGCCGGACGCTCACCGTGCGGATCGAACTTTCCAACCGAGCCGGGCGCCTGCGCCCTGGCATGTTCGCCTCGGTCGATCTCGGCGACGCTGCGCGGCCGGCACTGCTCGTCCCCTCGGAGGCGGTCATTCGGACCGGCAAGCGTTCGCTCGTCATGCTGGCGCTGGCGCAAGGGCGCTATCGGCCCGCCGAGGTGCAGACCGGCGCCGAGTCAGGAGGCCAGACCGAAATCCTTGCCGGCCTCGCCGAGGGGGAGAAGATCGTCGCTTCCGGCCAGTTCCTGATCGACTCCGAGGCCAGCCTCTCGGGAATCGAGGCGCGCCCGATCGGCGGGGCAGCCCCAACTCCGCGACCGGAAACGACATCCAACGGCGCCTATCGCGCGAGCGGCCGGATCGAAAGCATCGCGGGCGACCGGATTACCCTCAGTCACGCCCCTGTCCCCGCGCTCAAATGGCCCGCCATGACGATGACGTTCAAGCTGGGGAGCCCGGCGCTCGCGCGCGGGCTCAAGAAGGGCGACCGCGTCGTCTTCGGCTTCGACCAAGCGGCGGAAGGTCCAGTTGTTCGCACGCTGAGCCGCGAGGCGGCGCGATGATCGGCCGTCTCATCGACTGGTCGGCTAACAACCGCCTGTTCGTAGTGCTCGGCGCCCTGGCGCTCGTCCTCGGCGGACTCCTTGCCTTGCGCAGCACGCCGATCGACGCGCTGCCCGACCTCAGCGACACCCAGGTCATCATCCGCACGAGCTATCCGGGCCAAGCCCCCCAGATCGTCGAAAATCAGATCACCTACCCGCTCGCGACGACGATGCTGTCGGTGCCCGGGGCGAAGACCGTGCGCGGCTATTCCTTCTTCGGCGACAGCTTCGTCTATGTCATTTTCGCCGATGGGACCGACCTCTATTGGGCGCGCTCGCGCGTCCTTGAATATCTCAACCAGGTCCAGGGCCGCTTGCCTGACACCGCACGCAGCGCGATCGGCCCCGACGCCACCGGGGTGGGGTGGGTCTATCAATATGCGCTGGTCGATCGGACCGGCGGACACGACCTCGCGCAGCTGCGGTCGCTCCAGGACTGGTTCCTCCGCTACGAGCTCAAGAGCCTGCCTGGGGTGGCCGAAGTCGCCAGCATCGGCGGCATGGTCAAGCAATATCAGGTCGTGCTCGATCCGGTGAAGCTTGCCGGTTACGGCATCACCCACGCGCAGGCCGTCGCGGCGATCGGGCAGGCCAACCAGGAAACCGGAGGCTCGGTCCTCGAGCTGGGCGAGGCCGAATATATGGTGCGCGCTTCGGGCTATCTTCAGACGCTCGACGACTTCCGCGCCATACCGCTGCGCACTGCGGCCGGCGGCGTGCCGGTAACGCTCGGCGACGTCGCGACCATCCAGCTTGGCCCCGAAATGCGCCGCGGTATCGCCGAGCTCGACGGCGACGGCGAAGTGGCGGGCGGAGTCGTCATCCTGCGTTCGGGATCAGACGCACGTGCCACTATCCAGGCGGTGCAGGACAAGCTCGAGCTCTTAAAGAAGAGCCTGCCGCGCGGCGTCGCGATCGTGCCGACCTATGACCGCTCGCACCTCATCGATGCCGCGATTGAGAACCTCACGCACAAACTTGCCGAAGAGTTCGTGGTTGTGGCGATCGTCTGCGCGCTGTTCCTCTGGCACGTGCGCTCGGCGCTTGTCGCGATCGTCACGCTGCCGCTTGGCGTCCTCGCCGCCTTCATTGTGATGCATTTCCAGGGCGTCAACGCCAACATCATGTCCTTGGGCGGGATCGCGATCGCGATCGGCGCCATGGTCGACGCCGCGATCGTGATGATCGAGAACGCCCACAAGCGGATCGAGCAATGGGAGCATGATCATCCCGGTGAAGAGCTGGCCGGGGGGGCGCGCTGGACGGTGATCACCGACGCGGCGCGCGAGGTGGGTCCCGCGCTCTTCTTCTCGCTCCTCATCATCACCCTGTCCTTCGTGCCCGTCTTCACTTTGGAAGCACAGGAAGGGCGTCTCTTCGCGCCGCTCGCGTTCACCAAGACCTACACCATGGCGGCCGCGGCGATCCTGTCCGTGACGCTGGTTCCGGTGCTGATGGGCTGGCTCATCCGGGGCAAGATTCCTTCCGAGCAGGCCAATCCGGTCAACCGCGCGCTGACGCGGGCCTATCGTCCCGCCATCGACTGGGTGTTGAAGAAACCCAAGGCGACCCTCGTCCTCGCGGGGCTGGTCTTCCTGACGACCGCTTGGCCGCTGTCCCGGCTCGGCGGCGAATTCCTGCCGGCGATGAACGAGGGCGATCTTCTCTACATGCCCTCGGCGCTGCCGGGGCTCTCTGCCGCCAAGGCCTCGGAGCTGCTTCAGCAGACCGATCGCATGATCAAGTCGGTGCCTGAGGTCCAGAGCGTGTTCGGGAAAGCGGGGCGCGCGGAGAGCGCGACCGACCCCGCCCCGCTCGAGATGTTCGAGACGACGATCCGCTTCAAGCCGCGCGAGCAATGGCGGCCCGGCATGACTCCGGAGAAGCTGGTCGAGGAGCTCGACCGCACCGTGAAAGTACCCGGCCTCGCCAACATCTGGGTGCCGCCCATCCGCAACCGGATCGACATGCTGGCGACCGGCATCAAGAGCCCGATCGGGGTCAAGGTCTCTGGGTCGGATCTTGCCGCCATCGACCATATCGCGCGCGAGGTGGAACGGGTCGCGAAGGGAGTGCCCGGAGTGAGCTCCGCACTCGCCGAGCGGCTGACAGGCGGGCGTTATGTCGATGTGCAGATCGATCGGATCGCCGCCGCGCGATATGGCCTCAACATCTCCGATGTCCAGGCGATCGTCGCGGGCGCGATCGGCGGCGAGAATGTCGGCCAAACCGTCGAGGGGCTGGCGCGCTATCCCATCAATGTCCGCTACCCGCGCGAGTTGCGCGACAGTCCGGACGCACTGCGCGCTCTTCCGCTGCTCACGCCATCGGGCCAGCAGATCACGCTGGGCAGCGTCGCGCAGATCGCGATCAGCGACGGACCGCCGATGCTGAAGACCGAGAACGGACGGCCATCGACCTGGGTCTATGTCGACGTCCGGGGACGCGATCTCGCCTCGGTGGTCGATGATCTGCAGACTGCGGTGGCCCGCGAGGTCAAGCTCTCGTCGGGTGTCAGCCTCGCCTATTCGGGCCAGTTCGAATATCTCGCGCGCGCGATCGACCGGCTGAAGATCGTCGTGCCGGCGACGCTCGCGATCATCTTCCTGCTGCTGTACCTCATCTTCCGGCGGCTCGACGAGGCAGTGCTCATCATGGGCACACTCCCCTTCGCGCTCACCGGCGGTTTCTGGATCCTCTACCTGCTCGGCTATCACCAGTCGGTCGCGACCGGCGTCGGGTTCATTGCGCTTGCCGGCGTCGCCGCCGAGTTCGGCGTCGTGATGCTGATCTATCTCAGGGATGCCCTCGAGGCGCGGGGCGAGAGGCCGTCGCACGAAGATATTGCAGAAGCGGTGCGCGAAGGCGCGCTGCTCAGGGTCCGGCCCAAGGCGATGACCGTCGCCGTCATTATCGCGGGGCTTTTGCCGATCCTCGTCGGCTCCGGCGCCGGCTCGGAAGTCATGAGCCGGATTGCCGCACCCATGGTCGGCGGCATGCTGACCGCGCCGCTTCTCTCGATGTTCGTCATCCCCGCCGCCTATCTGCTTCTGAGGCAGCGGTCTTCTCAACCCTCGATCCCAATGAAGCACCACGAAAGGAACCTGCAATGAAAGTTCACGCTCTGTCCGTCCTGGCCCTGACCGCTGCCCTTGCTGCATGTGGCTCGAAGACCGAGACCA
>NZ_MEFG01000048.1 GCF_001724715.1 Sphingomonas sp. SCN 67-18 | reverse complement strand
GATCCGGCAGCAGGGCGGCGAGCAGCAGCGCGTCCTGCTGGCCGAGCGCATCCGGCGTCTTGCCGAACAGGGTGAGCGCCGCCGCGCCGATGCCCTGCGCTTCGCCCCGGAAGCCGGCGCGGTTGAGATAGGCTTCGAGGATCTGATCCTTGGTCCAGCGGGATTCGAGGGCGCGGCCGGCGCGCATCTGGCGCAGCTTGTCCCGCCAGCCGCGCGCGCCGGGGGCCGCGAGGGTGGGCGAGAGGAAGGCGGCGACCTGCATGGAGAGGGTGCTGGCCCCGCGCGAGCGCCGCCCCTCGATCCGCGCGCGGACGGCGGATGCCAGCGCCAGCCAGTCGATGCCGCCATGGCTTGCAAAGCGCCTGTCCTCCGCCGCGACGATGGTGTCGCGCACCGCCGGGGCGATCTGGTCCAGCGGCACCCAGGCGAGGCGGCGGGCCTGGAAATCGACGCGGACGCTGTCGATCAGCCGGCCATGGCGATCATCCAGCCAGGCTTCGCTGGGCTGCCATGCGGCGCGCACCCGCGCATAATCCGGCAGCGGCGGCGGCAGGGTGGCGACGAACAGGGCAAGGGCCAGCGCGGCGAGGGCGAGGGTGAGCGCGAGGAGGATGCGCGCGGAGCGGCTGGCGAAAAGCGGGGTTTGATCCATGCTCGTCACGCCCGCGCAGGCGGGAACCCGTGAACACCGTCCTGTCCGGCGCGGCCCGTGGCGATGGGTTCCCGCCTGCGCGGGCATGACGCCCGGGGGATTGCGGCGGGAGACGTCATCTGAAGCCGACCGCGATCGGGCTGTTGGGGATGGCGGCGCGGATATCGGGCGCGTAGAGCGCCTCCACCCGCGTCGGCGGCAGGGCGAAGCGGCCGACGCCGTTCAGCCGGACGGCATAGTCGACGGTGAAGCGGCCGCGCGGCACCCAGGCGAAATAGCCGCGCCATGCGTCCTGCCCGCGCTCGACATAGCTGGGCTGGACGCCCTCGCCCGCCGAGGCGGCCGCCGCCAGCAATTGCGATTGCCCGCCCAGCCCGCCGACGATGGTGGCGCCGGGGGGCACGGGATCGCTGACCACGACCCAGTTGCGTTCGGCGCTGGCCTCCACCGTGATGCGGATGCGCAGCACGTCGCCCCGGCTGAGGCGGCCGGGCACCTGCCGTTCGATCACCGAGACGCTCTTTTCCAGCTTGTAGCCGGCGAAGAGCGGCTGTTTGAGCGGCACGGCGGCGTTGACCGTGACCGCCGCCCAGGGCCCGGCCCCGCCGGACTGGGCGAGGGCGAGCGCGCTTTGCCGGGCGGGGAGGCGGAAGGAGAGGGCGGGGGCGCTGGCCGGTTGCGGCCAGGCGCGGCTGAGCGTCTGGCTGCCGAGCCGCGCGGTCGTCGTCCCCGCGACGGCCGTGGCGGGATGAAGCTGCGCGAACTTGCGGACCGCGATCACCCCCCAGGCGTTGGCGGGGGTGGTGTCCCAATGGCCGCGCTGCTGGCGGAAGGCGGCGCCCAGCATCATGCGCGGCGTATCGTCCTGCCAGCCGGGGCGGCCGAGCACCGCGATGAGGGCGCGCAGGGCGCTTTCATCGCCGCTGCTCATCATCCACCAGGGCGCGCTCGCCTGATCCGCGAGATCGAAGCGCGACCCTTCATAGACGATGCGGCTGCGCAGCACGGCTTCCCCCTCCGCCCGCAAGGCCGCCGCGTTGGCGAGGCCGGGGATGCGATCGACGGCGGCGATCCAGTCCGCCAGCAGCGCGGTGGGCATGTCGCGCGGGGCGAGGCCCAGCTGGCCGAGCATGGCGGGGGTGGCGGCGCCGTTGCGGGCGAGCGCGGCGAGGGCGGCGACGCGCAGCAGGCGCTGGTCGCCCGCCCCGTCCCCTTCGCGGCGCAGGCGGCCGTCGACCACCGCCTTCATCGCCTCGATCATCCGCGCGCGGGGGCCCTCGGGCAAGGCGAGGCCCGCCTCCGCCGTGATCGACAGCAGATAGGCGGTGAGCGCCTCCGACCCCGGCAGAGCGTCCGACGGGAAATAGCGCAACAGCCCGTCGCGGTCCTGATAGGCCGGAATCTCGCTGGCGATGCGTTGCCAGCCCGCCGCGTCGTCGAGGACGATGGCGCGCGAACTGCGCTGTTCCAGGCAGGTGAAGGGATAGTCCGCCATATAGGCGCGCACCCCGGCGAGCGGCGGGGCGAGCGTGGCGGACAGGCGGATATCGACGCTGCCCCGGCCCGGCAGCGCGCCGGCGGGCGGCGCGACGGGCAGGCTGCTGTCCGGCCCGACGCGGAGCAGCGCGGTTGCCCACGCCTCCACCGGCACGGCGGGGACGACCCGCTGGCTGACGGCGACGCGATCCGCCGCCCGGCCGTCAGCGCTGCGCGCCGAGACGGTCCAGCCGAGGCTGTCGACGCCCGGCGGCGCATCGAGCATCCAGTGGACGGGCGCGGCCCCGCCCGCCGGGATGGTGACGGTCAGCGGCTTGCCGGTGGCGATGCGCGGGGCGAGCGCGACGGTGGCGGTGACCGTCATCGGCCTGTCCGTGCCGTTGCGCAGCGTGAAGGTGGCGGCGAAGCGATCGCCCGCGCGGACCAGCGGCGGGATGCCGGAATAGAGAGTGAGGTCCTGCGTCGTCCTGACCGTGGTTTCGCCGGTGCCGAACAGCCCTTCGCCCGCCGTGGCGATGGCGACCAACCTGAACGAGGACAAGGAGTCCGCCAGTTGCACCGGGATGCGGGCATGGCCCCGCGCATCCAGCGGCACCCGGCCGCGCCACAGCAGCACCGGGCGGAAATCCTCCCGCGTCAGGCCGGACAGGTCGCCGCCGCCCCCGCCGCCCGCTTCCACCGCCTTGCGGCCATAATGGCGCTTGCCGACCACCTGGGTCTGCGCGGTGGCGGTGAGCACCGACAAGGGGCGATCCTCCATCATCGCGTCGAGCAGTTTCCAGCTGTCATTGGGGGCGAGTTGCAGCAGCGCCTCGTCCACCGCCGCGAAGGCGATTTCGGCGGAGGCGGGCGGCTTGCCGCCCGGAGCGGTGACGGCGACGTCGACCATGGCCGTTTCCCGCACGCCGTAGCGGGGCTTGTCCGCCTTCACCGCGACGGCGAGGCGATGGCCTTCCCAGCCGACCTTCAATCTGGCGATGCCCAGCCGGTAGCTTGGCTTGGCGAGATCGACCAGGGCGGTCGGCCTCGCGCCTTCGCGCGAGAACCAGGGCAGGTTCCAGCGCCGGGCGAGATCGGCCAGCCACAGGCGGAAGCCGCCGACCCGGCCGCGCACCGCCAGCACCGAGACATAGACATCGGGCGCATAGGCGGCGGGCATCGGCACTTCCACCACCGGGTCCTTGCCGGACAATCGGGTGACGAAGCTGGACAGCACGCCCTCACGCTCTACCGTGACCAGCGCGGTGGCGTTGCGGAAGGGCATCCGCACCTGCAGCCGGGCGGTGTCCCCGGCCTTATATTCGCGCGCTTCGGGGACGAGATCCATCCGGTCGCCATTGTCGCCGCCGAACCACCAGTCCTCATCCCCCGCCAGCCAGACGGAGCGGACGGTGCGCGCGACATTGCCGTTGGCGTCCGTGGCGGTGGCGACGGCATAGACTTCACCCGAGACGCCCGGATCGAGCGTGCAGGCGGCGAGGCCCTGCGCGTCGGTGGTGGCGGTGCAGCCCGCGCCGAGCTTTGTCGTGCGGGCCTGGTTGTCATAGGCGTAGAAGCCGCCGATCAACCGGCGGCGGGCGGTGAGGATCTCGCGGCTGTAGAGGGCGATGGCGACCTTTTGCCCCTTTACCGGCTTGCCGTCCGTATCCAGCGCGACGAGGCGCAGGCGCAGGTCGTCCGCCTTCATCAGCCAGCCGTCGGTGCGGAGGCCGATCTGCACGGCGGAGGGATAGAGCGGGATGCGGCTGGAGGCGGTGAGGATTTCGCCGTTGGCGTCCTCATAATCCATTTCCACCGTCATCGTCGTCGCGCTGTCGATGGCGGCGGGGACGGCGAGCGCGGTGCGGGCCGCGCCCTGCGCGTCGAGGGTGAGCGGCTGGACAGCGGCGGCCGGGAGGGGGGCAGCCATGTCTTCGCCGTCGCCGTCCAGCGGGCGGGTGCCCTCTGCGATGGCGCGGCCGCCGAAGCTCCACCCGTCAAAGCCCTGCGGCACGTCATAGCGTTCGGAAAAGCCGGTGCGGACGCGCACGGGCAGCGCCGATGCGCCGCCGCCCGCGAGATAGCCGACGAACAGGTCCACCGGCAGGGATTTGGGGCGGACGGCGGCGGTTTTCGGCCCGGTCACGCTGGCGCGCATGGTGGGCAGGCGGAATTCGTCGACCCGGATCGACTGACGAGTCCAGATCGTCCGGTCTCCGGTGACGATGCTGATGTCGTAATCGCCCTGCGGCGCGCCCTGCGGGGCCGTCCAGCGGGTTTCGCCGATGCCGTCGCGGCCGATGGCGAGCGGCAGCGAGAAGATGGTGTCCGACCCCCGGTGGCTGAGTTTCAGCGTGCCGGTGAACGCGCCGCCCGCGACGAAGCCCGCCGCGACCGGGCGGCGCAGGATATGCTTCATGTTGACCGTCTCGCCCGCGCGGATGAGGGTGCGATCGAATACCGTGTGGACGATCTCTTCCGCCGCCGACCAGCCGAAGGGCAGATCGAAATCATAGGGGCGGATGCCCTGGCCCCAGTCTGTCAGGGTGAAGCTGAAATCCCCCGCCTTGCGGGCGGAGACCATCAGCGCGTGGCTGGCCCCTTCCCCCGTGCAGCTGGTGTAGCTTTCCGGTTCCGGCAGGTTGCGGATGGCGAGCCGGCCCTGGCCGTCCGCCGTGCCGCGCGCGATCTGGCGGCCGGTGCAGCTGTCCGTCACCCGGATATCGGCGCCGGCCACCGCCGTGCCGCTGTCCAGCGCCGTCACCCAGGCGAGCGAGGTGCCGCGCCCCCATTTGAAATGCACCGCCATGTTGGTGACGAGCGCGCCTGCCGCGACATAGCGGGGCTGGTCCCGCCCCAGCAGGGCGCGACCGAGCACGGGGCTTTGCAGTTCGACGACGTAGAATCCGGGCGCCTTGAGCGGGATGCCGACCACTTCGAACGCCTTGCCCTTGCCGGGCAGGTCCAGCTTCAGCGCGGTGCCGCTGCCCGAGGGGAGCAGCGGGGCGGACGCGGTGTAGTTGACGCGGACCTCATCGCCGCCGCGTTTCTCGTCGCGGATATCGACATCGTCATGCGCGGCGATGTCGCGCAGCCATTTGGCGACCTGGCCGTCAGAGGCGTCGACGCGCAGGGCGGCGCCGCCGACCGCGAGGTTGCGGCCCTGCAGCGCCGGCTCGACATTGCGGACGGTGACCGGCAGCACGCCGCCTTCCGCCGCCTCGACGATGCCGAAGGGGGCGGCGAACTTGACCAGCGGCGGGGCCGCGTCGAAGCGGATCGCCAGCGGGAAGCGCTGGGCGTTGGCGAGCGGGCGGCCGCTTTCGTCCTTCACCCCGGCGGGGAGGATCAGCGTCGCCTCCGTCGCGGCGGGGAGCGGGGCGGCGAATTCGACATCGCTCACCGTGGCGGCGCGGCGGGCGTCGCCCCGGCCTTCATTGGCGAGCGGTTTCGGCGCGATCAGCCGTCCGTCCGGCAGCTTGATGCGGATCGCCTGCGCGGCGGCGGCGGCGATGGGGGCGGAGAAGCGGACGGCGGCCTTTTCCACCGGGCTGCACCCGGCCTGCGGGTTGACGCGCGTACATTCGAAGCGGGCGGAAAATTCCTTGCGGACGGTGAAATCGAAGCGTTTGTCCTGCCCGGCGGTGCGGCCGTTGGCGGCGATGCTGCCCGACCAGACCAGCGCCATGTCGCGCCCCGGCGGCAGCGGGCGGCGGCATTTCAGCGCGGTGACGGAGGCGAGGGCGCGGTCCCGCTCCGCCGCATTTTCCGGCAGCGACTGGGGCAGGCCGGCTTCGCCGAGGAAGCCCGTCACCCGCCAATTGTCAGCGCCCAGCCCTTCCAGCACGGTGCGGACCACGGCCGGTTTCAGCACGTCGACCGCGATCTTCTCGCCAATGCCGTCGACCGCGCAATAGGCGTTGGCGGCGACCGAGCGGATGTCCGGCGCGACATTGGCGGCGACCAGGAAGACCTGATCCTCCTCGACATCGCCGTCCCACCGGCCGGGCAGCACGGCGCGCGCGATCGGCCCGCCGCTGTCCACGGTGAAGCGGCGCTGGCCGCCGACCGCGACGCCCGCCGCGCTCGCCAGCCCGTCGCGCAGATCAAAGGTGCAGGCGGTGCCGCCGGGGAGGGGGCGGGAAAATTCCCAGACGAAGTTGCGCTGGTCGATCCAGCGGCCCTGCCCGCCGACCGGGCAGCCGACCCGGAACGGCGAAGGCGCGCGCGGATCGCCCAGCGGCACCATGGTTTCGGAAAAGCGCACCGTGAACCGTTCTATGGCCCCGCCGCCCAGCCCCGGCGTCGCCATCACCACCTGCGGAACATTGTCGCCGGACGCCGCGACCGGCGCGAGCAGCAGGCCGAAAGCGGCAAGGTTCAACAAGGCGGTGCGCATCGCGGCGATACTCCTGACGCTTGGCCGGACAGTGGCCCGGCGGCGCGGCGCAAGTCCAGCGCGATTTGCCGCGAAATCCCGCGCAACTTGCGTAACTTATTGAATTGTCGGATGATCCGTGCCGGAAATTGGGGGCCGGTGCGATGGGGGCGGGCGACGCGGTTTTCTGGCTGGTCGACCGCGCGACGCACGAGCTGGCGTTGTTCGCGGCGGTGGGGATATTGATCGGCGGGGCAGACGAGCTGCTGATCGACCTGATCTGGGTGTGATTTGACATTAATCCTTGAAACAAGGTGAGCCGGGATATGGCGGGACTTTTCGGGATATATCGGGATCAGGATCGGCGATAATCCGGGGTTTTCGTCGGGATCGGCGGGCCGCGCGGGGCCGGCGGGGGTTTTTGCTAATTCTTGACAATATGCGCCGTTGAAAGGCCCTTGCACGGGCCTGTAACCCGCAGAATTGCGTCGGCAGTTTCATGAAACCGGGTTGGCGAGTTTCATGGGCCTGTAACCCGCAGAAAACCGCGCCGCTCGATGCGATGGCGAGCGCCGCCATGAGGAAGGCCCATGAAACTGCCAGTTTCATGCTCGCGGCCCGGATATTATCAATTCGGGGGCCGCCTTCGCGTTGTTTGCCCCTGCCAGCGTGTAGGTTGTCCACACCTCTTCGATCGAAAACCGCGCGAACGTCTCGCGGATCATCGGCGTGTCGTTGATCGAGAGAATGAAGCGCCCGTTGATGGCTTCCAGCTGGGTGGCCAGAGCGGCGAAATCGTCGGGTGAAAAGACGCCATCACCATAGTCGCGCTCGCCATTGGCGTAGGGCGGATCGAGATAGAACAGAGCGCCCGGCCGGTCGTATCGGGCGATCAGGTTGGCATAGCCCAGGCATTCGATATGGACGCCGCAGAGGCGTTCATGAACGTCCTCAAGCATCGGCACCAGCTTGGTCAGATCGAAGCGGGCCGGCATCGTCCTGGTGACGCCGAAATTGCGGCCGACGATCTTACCGCCGAAGGCGAGGCGCTGCAGATACAGGAAGCGCGCGGCGCGCTCCAGATCGGTCAGGGTAGTGGGGTCCGCCCGGCGCAGTCGATCGAATTCGGCGCGGCTCGCGATCTGCCATTTCAGCGTGTCCAGGAAGGGCTGGTAATGACGCTGCAGGATGCGGAACAGGTTGGCCACGTCCTGGGAGATATCGTTGATGACTTCGACCTTCGGTCGCGCATCTCGGCGGAAAAACACGCCGCCCATCCCGACGAACGGCTCTGCGTAGAGATCATGCGGGGTGGCCGCTATCAGCGCGACGAGACGGCGCGACAGGTTGCGCTTGCCGCCGAGGTAGGGCGCGACGGGATGCACAGGATGTACCGGCTGCAAGGCCGGCAGGGAAAGAGGACTCGACTCGATCATGATTGTCTCACTATGTCCCGGCCGCTCGTGCGCGAGTGGCGGGGTGGCTGCTATGCAGGCCGATACAGTCATGACGGGTCTCTTCCGTCGGTTTGGGGCGTTGGCGCGCCCCATCCCCCGCCGGCGTTCCGGCCGGCTTGGAATTCGAGCAGTCGCTTGGATCAAGCGGCATGGGTGGTGATCGAAAATGCGCGGTCGGCGAATGCGTCGGCGGCGTCCTCGATCCTGATTGTGAAGTTCGAGACGACAGGCTCCGGGCTTGCGCTCTCGGATGCCGCGATGGCCGCGCCTCTGGCCGACAGCACCGCCCGTGCTGACCAGTTCATGTCATAAGCCACCGCTGGCGTAATGAGGCTTTCAGCCAGTGCGCCAGCAGGCGTGAAATCCCCCGACGCAATATTCGGGAAGGCCGTGTTCCAGCTGCCGCCGGTAGTGTTGTTCGATACGCCCGCGCCGGCCGGGACGGTGCCTTCCAAAAAGTGATTTTGCCGAATGATCACGAGATTGTCGGGTGTGGGCGTGACGCCGTCCCACCGGAATTCACGATATACGTTGCCGAAATACTCGCAATTCGCGTCCGGCGTGTATTTCTGCCAGCCGGCCATGTCCGTGCGCAGCGTGTAGCGCTGGCCGATCAGCGTGTTGTGCCAGTGGCAGACGTGGCTCTGTGGGCCTTGCGCCTGAGACACCGCGTCGTTGCCCGGCTCGTAACCGTTGAGGGCATAGACCGCGTTGTTGATGAAAAAGATGTCACGGCCGTCTACGGGCGACGCCTGAAAGGACAGGAAAAAGGTCTGCACCCCATCGGACTCGATCCGATTGGCGATGACGATGACATTTTCGCTGTCGTTGGCGTCGGTTCCGCCCGTCGCGGTCTGCCACATGTCACCGTGCTGGTCGAACGCGCAGGGTATCGTGCGCTCCACGCCCTTTATGGACGTAGCGCTGACGGCCCCGATGCCGCCGACCGATGCTGCGCGTCGGCCGTCATCAATCAAGGTGGCGGACAAACCGGGGTCGATCGCGTTGATCGTCGCCACCAGGTCAGAGATGAAATAGTTCGCGTTGCCGGCGACGCGCGCCCCGGATCCGGCCCGGCCCTGTCCATCGGCGCGGATTTCTGAACGCCCGCGCCGCGCCGCCGCCGGGGTGCTTCCGCCGCCCGCGATAACGCGCTAGGCGAGGGGGCAAGATGGACCTTTACCTGCCGATCGCGAATCTTTCGGTCAACGCGCTGGTCATCGTGGCGCTGGGGCTTGGCGTGGGCGTGCTTTCCGGCATGTTCGGCGTGGGCGGCGGCTTTCTGACCACGCCGCTGCTGATCTTTTACGGCATACCGCCGACGGTGGCGGCGGCGTCTTCCGCCAGCCAGGTGACGGGGGCGAGCGTTTCCGGCGTGTTCGCGCATTTCAGGCGCAGCGGGGTGGACGTGAAGATGGGCACGGTGATGGTGGCCGGCGGCATCGTCGGCACGCTGGCCGGGGCGGTGCTGTTCAGGAGCCTGCAGGCATCCGGGCAGATCGATACCTTCATTGCGTTGCTCTACGTCATCATGCTGGGCGGGATCGGCGGGCTGATGGCCAAGGACGGCATCCGCGCGCTGCTGGCCCAGCGCAGCGGTGTGCCGCTGCCCGCCGGCAAGCGGCGGCACCACCCGATGATCGCGGCGTTGCCGATGCGGTGGCGATTCTACCGGTCCGGCCTTTACATATCGCCTCTGGCGCCGCTGCTGCTCGGCTTTGTCACCGGCATGTTGACGGTGCTGCTGGGCGTTGGCGGCGGCTTCATCATGGTGCCGGCGATGATCTATCTGCTCGGCATGGCGACGCAGGTGGTGGTGGGCACGTCGCTGTTCCAGATCCTGTTCGTCACCGCCGTCAGCACCATGGTGCATGCCACCACCACCAAGGCGGTGGACATCGTGCTGGCCGCGCTGCTGCTGGTCGGCAGCGTGGTGGGCGCGCAGCTGGGCGCGAAATTCGCCCAGCGGATGAAGGCCGACCATCTGCGCCTGCTGCTGGCGCTGCTGGTGCTGGCGGTGGCGGTGCGGATGGCGCTGGGCCTCGCCTGGCGGCCGGACGAGATCTATTCCATCCAGCTGGCGTCATGAAGCGGCGGGCGATCCTGATCGCGGCGGCGGCGCCGCTGCTGCTGGGCCAGGCCAAGCCGGTGCTGGTGCCCGACGTGTCGCAGCGCGAGGTGGAGATCGTCTACAGCTTCACCGGCGCGGAGCTGCTGCTGTTCGGCGCGATCCTCTACCCCGGCGGGCGGGTGCCGGAAAAGCCGGCGGACATCGCGGTGGTGCTGAAAGGCCCGGTCGATTCGATCGTGGTGCGCGAGAAGCAGAAAGTGGCCGGCATATGGGTGAATGCGGACAGCACGCGCTTTCGCTCCGCGCCCGCATTCTACGCGGTGGCGTCGTCCCGCCCGCTGTCCCGCCTGATCGACGAGCGCACCGCCGCGATTTACGAGCTGGGCATCGACAATCTCCAGCTTTCGCCCGCGATCACCGGCGTGCCGGGCGAGACCAAGCGGTTCGAGCAGGGGCTGATCGACCTGCGCCAGCGCACCGGCCTGTACGTGCAACAGGCCGACGCCGTGGAGATCAGCGAGGGCGTGCTGTACCGCGCGCGGCTGACCATTCCCGCCCGCGTGCCGGTGGGGCGCTATACCGCCGAGACATTCCTGATCCAGGACGGCCGGGTGGTGGCGGGGGCGGTGCGCGACATCGACATCCGCAAATCCGGCTTCGAGCGGTTCGTGGCGGCGGCGGCGCGCAACTGGTCCGTCAGCTACGGGCTGGTGGCGGTGGCGCTGTCGCTGGTGATGGGATGGGCGGCGGGGGCGCTGTTCCGCAAGCTCTAGGCCGGTTCGGTCCTTGCGGGGCGGCGCATGGCGGCCTTGCGCGTTTCTGACGCGGAGAGCCGGCATTTTCCTGCCGCAGTCGCCTGAATGGCGACCCGGCCCGGAGGGGGCGCGGGGCGTCGCGACAAAAAAACCGGCGCGTGGACTGTTTCTTTACCCTGGCCGGATAGGCTGCGCCCGTCATTCAACGAACGGGCATGATGATGGATAATATGGCTGGGTTCCAGGAGACCGCGCGCACGCATTATGAGCCGATGGAAAGCGCCGGCATCAGGATGCGCGGGGAATCGGGCCGGGTGGTCATCGGATCCGTGATCGAGATTGCGGGCGCAAGCTCCCAGGCCAAGCTGGACATGGCGGCGCTGGCGA
Source organism: Sphingomonas sp. SCN 67-18 (assembly GCF_001724715.1). GTDB lineage: Bacteria > Pseudomonadota > Alphaproteobacteria > Sphingomonadales > Sphingomonadaceae > SCN-67-18. The sequence goes on along the minus strand of NZ_MEFG01000048.1, from coordinate 2,770 downwards.
CGCTGGCCGACAACCCCGACCCGAGCGTTGCGATGAGCGGGCAGGTGGGCAGCCTGATCAAGATGCGGATCGGATCGACCTGGGCGCTGGCCAATGTCCGTTCGCTGAGGCTGGACCCGGCGAACCCTGGATCGATGATCGCGCAGATCGACATGCTGGGCGAGGGCGACGAGGAGCGGCTGACCGGCAAGATCTATAATTTCCGGCGCGGCGTGACGCGCTATCCGACGCCGGGTTGCCAGGTCTATCCGGTATCCGGATCCGACATGACCGAGATGTATGCGACCGAGGGGCGCCCGCACATCGAGGTGGGGACCGTCTATCCGACCCGCGACATCCGCGGCGCGCTGTTCGTCGACGCGCTGCTGGGCAAGCATTTCGCGCTGCTGGGATCGACCGGCACCGGCAAGTCTACTTCCGCCGCGCTGATCCTCCACCGCATCTGCGACATGGCCCCCGAGGGGCATATCGTGATGATCGACCCGCACGGCGAATATGCCGCCGCCTTCAAGGGCAATGGCGCGCTGTTCGACGTCGGCAACCTGGCGATGCCTTATTGGCTGATGAATTTCGAGGAGCATTGCGAGGTGTTCGTCACCTCGTCCGGCTCCAACCGCCAGATGGATGCCGACATATTGGCCAAGTGCCTGCTCGCCGCGCGCGCCAAGAACCGCACCGCCGAAGGCATCACCAAGCTGACGGTGGATTCGCCGGTGCCCTATCTGCTCAGCGACCTGACCAACCTGATCCAGCTGGAGATGGGCAAGCTGGACAAGGCGGGCGACGGCGCGCCCTATATGCGGCTGAAGACCAAGATCGACGAGATCCGCGCCGACCCGCGCTACAGCTTCATGTTCTCAGGGATGCTGGTGGCGGACAGCATGGCCGATTTCATCGGCCGCATCTTCCGCCTGCCTTCCAACGGCAAGCCGATATCCATTATCGACGTGTCCGGCGTGCCGTCCGACATCACATCGGTGGTGGTGGCGGTGCTGAGCCGGATGGTGTTCGATTACGCCATCTGGTCGCGCGGGGAATCGCAGCGCCCGATCCTGCTCGTCTGCGAGGAGGCGCATCGTTACGTGCCGTCCGACCGGGTGACCACCGGCGCTTCGGTGCGCAAGATATTGGAGCGGATCGCCAAGGAAGGCCGCAAATATGGCGTGTCGCTGGGCCTCATCACCCAGCGCCCGTCCGATCTGGCGGAGGGCGTGCTTTCCCAGTGCGGCACCATCATCGCCATGCGCCTGAACAACGACCGCGACCAGGCCTTTGTGAAGGCGGCGATGCCGGAAGGCGCGCGCGGTTTCCTCGACACCATTCCGGCGCTGCGCAACCGCGAGTGCATCATCTGCGGCGAGGGCGTTTCCATTCCCATCCGCGTCGCGCTCGACACGCTGGAGGAGCATAAGCGCCCGGCATCGAGTGATCCGCTGTTCTCCGACCTGTGGCGCCTGACCGGCGGCGAGGAGGAGATTGTCGGCCGCGTCATCAAGAAATGGCGGGCGCAGGGGAAATAGGCGGCGCTACCCTTCCCAGCGGAACACATCCGACAGGGGCACGCCGAACACCTGGGCGATGCGGAAGGCGGCTTCCAGCGAGGGCGAATATCTGCCCTGTTCTATGGCGGCGACGGTCTGCCGGGTCATGCCGATCCGATCGCCCAGATCGCCCTGGGTCATGCCGCCATGCGCCTCGCGCAGCGCGCGGATGCTGTTGCTGATCGGCGGGGGCGGGGGCATCAGCCGGCCCGGTGGAAGGAGAGGAAGGCGGCGTAGCGCGCCAGTTCCGACAGGCAGATGGCCAGCACCATGGCGTTGACCATATCGGCGCGGGTGGCGCCGTACAGCGCCGTGGCGATGACCAGCATGACGCCCGCAAACAGGACATGATAGCCCACCCGCATGGCGCGGCCGTCGAACATCCGTTCGCGCTCGTCCATCGGCGCGTCGAGTGCGCCGCGCGCCGTGACGGCGATGACGATCGCCCCCACAACCTCCACGATGATGCTGACGACGATGGCGGCGACGAGCAGCCACACATAATCCCAAAGCCCCGCGCCGGCCGCCCGCGCGGCCAGCGCCTCGCGGAAATAGAAGCCGTAGACGATGAGCAGGGAGAGCAGCGACAGGCAGGCGGTTTTCTGGCGGATGGACATGGGGTTGCGTCTTTGATGTTAAGAAAAGCTAACATAGTGGCGCGGGGCGGAATGTCAAATATTTTGGACATTATCCCCTTGCGACAAGTAAGGAAGCTCGCTAGTGCGGTTGCATGAAAATGAAAGCCCCAACGCTCCGCCAATTCATGGACCGCTTCCCCACGGAAGAAGCCTGCCTCGAACATTTGATGCGCACGCGCTACGGAGAACGCCATGATTGCGATGGCTGCGGAAAGAGCGCCCGCTTCTACCGCGTAAAGGCGCGCCGGTCCTACGCTTGCGAGCATTGCGGCCATCAGGTTTACCCGACCGCCGACACCCCGTTCGACCGCACCCGCACGCCATTGCGGGACTGGTTTTTTGTCATGTTCCAGTTTTGCACGTCACGGAATGGCGTGGCAGCGAAGGAGGTCGAGCGCCAGCTTGGCGTAACTTACAAGACCGCCTGGCGCATGTGCCACATGATCCGCGAATATATGGGCGATGTTGATGGTGATGAACCTATCGGCGGCGCGGGAACGGCGGTTGAAATCGACGAAACGCTGATCGGCGGCAAAGTGACTGGCGGTAAGCCGGGCCGACACCTCGAAAACAAATCAGTCGTCTTGGGAA
>NZ_MEFG01000047.1 GCF_001724715.1 Sphingomonas sp. SCN 67-18 | reverse complement strand
TGCGGGGCGCGAGTTCGGCCAGCGCCTCGATCGCCCGCTTGGCCCGGCCCATGGCATAATGCTCCAGCGCGTGACCGAGGCTGAACAGGAACAGCAGCAACGCGCCCTCAGCGAACGCACCCAGCGCCGCCGCGCCGGCCGCCGCAACGAGCATGAGCGTGTCGATCTCGAACTTGCGCAGCCTGAGATTGTCGATCGCTTCGCGCAGGGTGAAAAAGCCGCCGAAGAAATAGGCCGCGATATAGAATGCCGTCGGCACCCAACCCGGTGTCGTCACGACCAGCTTTTCGATGGCAAAGCCGATCCCGAGCAGCGCACCGCATGCCAGCGCGAAGATCAGCTCCGTATTGGGACCGAGGAAAGCGGCGTGGTCATGATCGTGACCATCGCCCTTCGCATGTGCATCCTTCGCGTCGTCGGCGCCGTCGGCATGATCATGCCCTGCATGCGCATCTTCGGGCGAATACACCAGGGTCCGTCTCGTCTGACTGACACCCAGCTTTGCGAGCGCGCGGAAGATCTCCCGCTCCGAGACCTGTTCCCGATCGAACTCCACACGCACCATGCCAGCGGCATTGGCATCGGCTTCCAGCACGCCCGGCAGGGCTTGCAATCGCGCGCTGACAGTTCGCGCTTTTCGCTGGTGGCGGATTCCTTTGACCGGCCACAGCACATGGCCATATCGCTCGGCGATGGCAGCGCCTGCGCCTTGCGCGATGTCGCGGATACGACCCAGCGTTAAGGTATCGGGATCGTAGTGGATGCAGAGCAGGGCCGGCTTGTCCCCTTCGGCCGGAACGATATGCGCCTTTGCGATCCCTGGCCGCGCCGCAAGATTGGCTGTCAGCCGCTGGACACAGGCGTCGTTGGCGTCCGGGATTTCGGGAAGAATGAGGGGTATATCGAGCTGTAGCTTTTGCGACATGGGATTTCCTCAGATGATCGCGGGATTTGACGGTGCCGGCGCAACGAGTGACGGGGACCGCTAGGGCGGCGGTTGCCCGACCCGCTTTCGGCTGTCCCAGCGGCAGATTTGCGGTGGAGCGCCAGCTCGCATGATCAGGATCGCGCCGTCCGAGATCGCGAGGTTCACATAGTCGCCGAAATACGTGACCCCGGCTGCCGGTGCCGTCAGGCGTTCGGTTTTGCCATTCGGCGACGTCGCGAGATCGATCGTCAGGCCGTCCCCGACAAACGCGACGCTGACCTGCCTTCCCCCCTCGCACATCAGGATGTGCTTGCCGGTCAGTCGCGACGTGCGACCGGCATTATCGGCATCAGTTTCGGCCGAGCAACCCGAACCGGCGGCCAGCAGGACTAGCCCCGCGAACAGCATGAGCGCCGGGCGCCACCTATTGCACGCCCGCGCCCAAGGCATCTCGCCGAGATACGGGCGGCCGCGATCTGTCGCCGTGAACGCCTGCACTTGACGTTCACGGCGCGGACCCTTCTCGCACAAGCTGACATGGGGGGCATTGGCCTGTGGGGGGTCGATCGGTGTCATGTCAGTCAAAAAGCTCTTCAAAAAAGCTCTTCCGACGGCGGCGCTTATGGTCGCCATGACCGTAGCCGCCGTGACCATAGTTCCCTCTGTGGCTTTCCCGCCCGCGCTCATATCCTGCGTCGCGCGGGGCATATGAGGCTGTTTTGGCGGCATTGCGCTCGACGATTTTGTCGAGTTCGCCCCGATCGAGCCACACGCCCCGGCATTGCGGGCAGTAATCGATTTCGATGCCTTGCCTGTCGCTCATCACGAGATCGATCCGGCACACGGGACAGGGAAGCCCTTGCTTCGATGGACGTTCTACCATGGGAAAAACCCTCCTTCTTGAAGAGCGGAAGATGCGGCGTGGATCATCGCCGCATCGAGTTGAGTATTACGAGGAGGACGCAGCGCCGGGTCTTTCATGGTTCAACCCTTGCTCGCTGAGCGGCTTCGCGTCGGGCGTCCCTGAGAATTTCGACGCCGCCCTTGATCGCGATGAACCCCGTCAAAACCCCGACGATCAGGTCGGGCCAGTTGGTGCCGAGCCACAGCACCAGCGCGCCGGCGACGAGGATGCCCCCGTTCGATATGAAATCATTGAAGCTGAACGTGGTCGCCGCGCGAAGCGCCACATCGGGCTGCTCCAGTCGCTGGAGCAGGCGGAGGCACACATAGTTCACGACCGCTGCCACCGCGGACATCAGCATCATTGCAGACCCGATGGGCTCGCTGCCATAGACATAGCGGCGGCCGACATCGATCAGGATGCCGACCGCGAAGATGAGCAACATCGCGCCCGACACCGTGGCGGCGCGGGTTTTCCAGACAGCGCCGCGGCCGATCGCGATCAGGCTGAGAAGATAGACCGCCGCATCGGACAGATTGTCGACGCCGTTCGCTATCAGCGCGCTGGAATCGCCCGCAAGCCCTGTCGCGAAGAAGGCAAGGGAAATCCCGAGATTGAGGATCAGGACGATCCACAATGTGCGATGCTTCGCGCCGCTGTCGACGCTGCATTCATCTACCATTGTCCGTCCTCCTGGCTTTCCGCGCGCGTCGGCGATGGCGGTTCAGTCCGGCGTCACCACCACGCGTTTCCTTTTTGAGGTAGCTTAGAAAGGCCAGATCCTGAGAGCGCAGGGTGCCCCCGAACGTCCGGCTGAACAGCTTGCCCACCAACTTGCCGGCGAAGTTTTCGAACGCGATTTCGTGCCGGATCTGTGTTCCCGTCCCGACCACTTCGAGTTCGTAGCTCTCCCGGAATACAGCGCCGCCGCCGATGCCGACGCTCCATGCGATGAGGTGGGGCTTATCGAAGGCCGTGATTGTTGCTTCCGCGCGTATGCGATAGCCGCGTCTGAACAGCGCATAGGACAGGTCGATTGTCCGACCAGCGGCGGCAGCTTCTTCGAAGCGATAGCTCGGATGCCAGTATTCGTAAGCCTCCAGATCGGCGAGATACGTCCAGACTCTCACCGGAGCCATGCTTAGAACGAATGTTGTTTCTTCCTTCATCGCTAACGCGAGCCTCTATTCGAAGGCGCGACCGCATCCGGCATCACCCTGTTCAGGACTCTACCTTCACCAGCCTCCTTCATCCGACCGACCGCCATCGGCTGTCGGTTGATGGCCGCGCGCGGCCTGATCGAGCTGCGCGCGGCCATATTCGTCACGCGGGCTCACCTGCCGGCCCCGCATGATGCCCTTCATCCGTCCGCGGCGCACCGATCTCGTCTCGCTCATCGTCGAGACGACGGCCGTAGCGGGCGTAGAGTGTAGGCAGCAGGAACAGGGTGAGCAGCGTGGCGGAGATGAGACCGCCGATCACCACTGTCGCGAGCGGCTTTTGGACCTCGGCTCCTGAGCCGGTCGCAAGCGCCATCGGCACGAAGCCGAGGCTGGCGACCAACGCGGTCATGACAACCGGACGCAGACGCATCATGGCGCCTTCGTAAGCCGCCTTCGCCCGCCCCATCCCGTCGTCCATCAGCGCCTGGATCGACGTCACCATGACGAGGCCATTGAGAACCGCGATCCCGGACAAGGCGATAAAGCCCACAGCCGCCGAGATCGAGAACGGCATCCCGCGCAGGAACAGCGCCAGCACCCCCCCGACCAGCGCCAAGGGAACGCCCGTGAACACGATCGCGGCATCGCGAACGCTTCCCAGCGCGCCGTAGAGCAGCAGCAGGATGAGAATGAAGCAAGCAGGAACCACGAGCATCAGCCGCTCGCTCGCGGACTGTAAATTCTCGAACTGGCCGCCCCAATCGAGATATTGCCCGCTCGAAAGCCGCACCTGGCTGTCGATCGCAGCCTCGGCATCGGCAACGACGCCGGCAACATCGCGGCCACGCACATTCGCCTGCACGACGACACGCCGCTTGCCGTTCTCGCGGCTGATCTGGTTCGGACCATCCGTGACGCCAATGTCCGCGACGCTTTGCAAAGGCACGAACCCGCCGCTCGGCAGCGGCACCGGCACCTGTCCCAGCGTCTGAAGATTGGCGCGCGCCACGTCCGACAAACGGATCGTCACGGCAAATCGCCGGTCGCCCTCGAAGATCATCCCGGCATCGCGGCCACCGATGGCGGCGGACACGGTATCCTGAACGGTCTGCGCGGTGATGCCAAGGCGCGACATGATGTCCCGGCGCGGGCGGATGTCGAGCATCGGCAAGCCCTGGGTCTGCTCGACGCGAACGTCGGCAGCACCTTCGGTCTGACGCAGGATCGCCGCGATCTGGTTGGCAGTGGCGTTCATGGCGTCGAAATCGTCGCCGAACACCTTGATCGCGATGTCGCCGCGCACGCCCGCGATCAGCTCATTGAACCGCATCTGGATCGGTTGGCTGATCTCGAAAGCGCCCCCCGGAACGCCCTCCAGCACCTTTTCGACCTTTGCCACCAGTTCGGCTTTGGAGAGGCCGCTGTCTGGCCATTCGTCCTTGGGCTTCATGATGATGAAGGTGTCGGAGATGTTGGGGGGCATCGGATCGGCCGCCAATTCGGCCGTGCCGGTCTTGGAGAAGACGAACCGCACTTCGGGAAGCTTGGCGATCTCCCGCTCGATCCGCGATTGCATGGCCTGGCTCTGGTCAACTGACGTTCCCGGAACGCGCAGAACCTGCGCGGTCAGGTCGCCTTCGTCGAGCTGGGGCAAGAACTCCTGCCCCAGGAACGAGAAGGTCAGGATTGTGGCAAGGAATGCGCCGACGCCGACCCCCATGGTGAGGGTCGGACGCTTCATCGCCCGATCAAGGCCCGGCTCATATTTGCGCTTGAGCCAGGACATGATCCGGCCTTCCTTCTCCTCCACCGGCTTCGAGAGCCAGATGGCGAGCATCGCCGGCACGAAGGTCAGCGACAGCACGAAGGCGCAGACGAGCGCGATGATGACGGTCAGCGCCATCGGCGTGAATGTCTTGCCTTCGACTCCACTCAGGGTCAGCAGCGGGACATAGACGAGGATTATGATCGCCTGACCGAAGACCGATGGCCGGATCATTTCACGTGCGGCGCGCGCGACCGAGTTAAGCCGTTCCTCGACCGTCAGGGTGCGCCCAAGATGATGCTGGCGTTCGGCGATGCGCCTGAGCGCATTTTCGACGATGATGACCGCGCCATCGACGATCAGACCGAAATCGAGCGCCCCGAGGCTCATCAGGTTCGCCGACACGCCGCCGCGCAGCATCCCGAAGCTGGTCATCAGCATGGTGATGGGGATCACCAGCGCCGCGATCAGCGCAGCGCGGAAATTGCCGAGCAGCAGGAACAGCACGACGATGACGAGAAGCGCCCCTTCGGTGAGGTTCTTCGCGACTGTCTTGATCGTGGAGTTCACCAGCGCCGTGCGATTGAGCACGGGTTGGACAACCACATCGGTCGGCATCGAGGCATTGATCTCGTCGAGCCGGTCCGCGACCGCCGAGGCAACCGTCCGGCTGTTCTCGCCAATCCGCATGATCGCGGTGCCAACCACCACTTCCTTGCCGTTTTCTGACGCGGAGCCATAGCGGATGGCCTGGCCAAGGCGGACTTGCGCCACCTGATCGAGCCGGATCGGCGTTCCCTCGCGCGTGGCGATGACGGTGCCGCCCAACTCTCCGATATTGCGAATGCGCGCGTCCGACCGAACGGCGAGCCCTTCGCCACCACGATCGACCACGCCCGCGCCGACACCGACATTGTTCTGTTCCAGCGCCTGCGCCAGATCCGTGAGGTTCATGCCAATCGCGGCGAGGCGCTGCATATCGGGAATGACCTGGAATTGCTTCACATAGCCGCCGATCGAATCGACGCCTGCGAGGCCCGGCGTGTTCCTGAGCAGCGGGGCGACGATCCAGTCCTGCGTGGTGCGCAGATAGGTCGCCTTGTCGGCTTCGCTCACAAGCCGGTCGCCTTCAGGCGTGATGTAGCTGCCATCCGGCTGAAGCCCCGGTTGACCGGGCTTATGCTCGTCCCCCTTGCGATGTTCGAGGTGGATGGTCCACATATAGACCTCGCCAAGACCCGTCGCGATCGGCCCCATGGTCGGGGTCGCTCCTTCGGGCAGGCTTTCTTCCGCGACGCGCAACCGTTCGGCGACCTGCTGGCGCGCGAAATAGATGTCGGTCGATTCGGTGAAGACCGCCGTGACCTGCGCGAAGCCGTTGCGGCTCAGCGACCGCGTATATTCGAGGCCCGGAACCCCGGCGAGCGCATTTTCGATCGGGAAGGCGATCTGCTTTTCGACCAGTTCGGGCGAGAGCGCAGGCGCGGTGATGTTCACCTGCACCTGATTGTTGGTGATGTCGGGAACGGCGTCGATCGGCAGGCGCGCGATCGCCCAGCCTCCGATCACCATGGCGATGAGCGTCATGAGCAGCACGAACCAGCGCCGCTCGACAGACAATGTTACGATACGGTCAATCATGATCAGTGCCCGTGCTCCGCTTCGCCTTTTCCAAGCTCGGCCTTGAGGGTGAAGCTGTTCGGCCCGGCAAGCTGTTCATTGCCCTGGAGGCCCGACGTCACGACCACATTGTCGCCGCTGGGATTTCCGAGCGTGACGGGCACCGCCTTGAAACCATGATCGGTGCGGACGAAGACCGTCGGCCGTCCCTCGACCGTCTGGATCGCGCTTTGCGGAACCAGCACCGATGCAGCCCCGCCACCCGGCAACTGGATCGAAGCCGTTACCGGCTCGCCCACGCGCCACTGACCCGAACGGTTGTCGATGATGGCGATTACGGTCGCGAGGCGCGTCGTCTCGTTGAGAATGGGCGAGACGAAATCGACCCGCGCTACGGTCTTGCGATCGCCTGCGACGATCTCGATCTCGGAACCGGGCCGCACCTTGCCGGCATCCGCTGGCGAGAGCGCCAGCGTCACGGCGACCCGTGAAAGGTTCGCCACGCGAAACAGCTCGGCATCGGCCGCAACGGTCTGCCCGAGCGTTACGCTGCGCGCCACGACCTGCCCCGACAACGGGGATGCGACGGCGATCCGGTTAAGCGTTCCGCCGCCACCTCCGGCGGCAGCGACCTGCTGTTGGGCAAGACGCAGGGCGATGCGCGCTTCGGTCGCTGCCGTGCGCGCGGCGATCAGATCCTGTTCGGGCGAAACCCGCTCATTGAACAGCCTTTGCTCGCGGCGCAGATTGGATTCGGCGAGCGACAGTCGCGCCCGCGCCGCTTCGATCTCGGCATTGAGCGAAGCCGCTTCGCGGCTTTCGATGATGGCCAATGTCTGACCGCGCCCAACCGACTGGCCGAGATTGCGGGTCAGCGAGACGACGCGGCCCCCGATCGCCGCCGAAACGACCTGCATACCTTGCGGATCGCCTTCGATCGTCGCGGGCAATGTCAACGCGCCACCACCGCTGCGAATGGCGCGCACCAGTTCGATCCCCGCGGTCTTGATCTGTTGCGGGCTAAGGTCGATCTCGCCTTCCTCGTCGGCATGTCCGGCCTTCTCGCCTGATTCTGCCTTCTTCGCTTCTTCCGGCGCTGGATCGCCGCCGGAGCATCCCGCCATCAGCAACGCGGCAAGTGTCAGCGGCAGCGCCGCCTTGATGGAGCTTTTCATGATCAATTCCCCTGAAGGTCGGGCGCGCGAACGGTCAGCCGTTCAAGCTGCGCCAGTGCGCTATGATAGTTCAGCAGCGCGTCGATCGCGGCCCGCCGGGTTTCGGAGAGCGTGCGTTCCGCATCGAGCAGTTCGAGCTGCCCGAATTTGCCCTCGCGATAACCGATGCGGGCGATCCGGGCCGCTTCCTCCGACGCCCGCAAGGCTGGACCGCTCGCGGTCGCGGCAGTCGTCGCCGCATTCGCAGCATCGGCCTGCGCACGTGCGATGGCCTGGTCGACTTCCAGCGCCGTGACGCGGCGCTGTGCATCCGCGCGCACGCGTTCCGAGGACGCCTGCGCGAGCGCGGCCCGGCCATTGTTGAACAGGGGCAACGGAATCGACAGGCTGAACAGCGCCGCCGTATCGCCGGTTTCGCGAATGTAACGCGCGCCCGCGCCCACCGTCAGATCGGGAACCCGCTGCGCCCGAGCAAGCCGCACCCCGGCATCGGCGACCGCCAGATCGGCTTCAGCCGCCGCCATGGCGAGCGTGCCGGCGCTCTCGATCTCCTGCATAGGACCATAAGCGGATTGCACGTGGGCAAACCACCCGGCATCCAGATTCCCGATGGTCGGCGCGCCGATGATGCGCGACAGCGAATAGCGGGCGACCTCGACGAGCCGCTGGGTCCGCTCGACTTCGGCATCGGCGTTGATCCGGGCGACGTCGGCCCGTTGCACTTCAATGGGGGACGCACGCCCCGCCTGCACGCGGACCTCCGCCGCGCGCAGCCCTTCCGCCGCGATCCGGGCCTGATCGCGCGCCGTCGACAGGCGCTGTTCGGCCGCGGCCGCTTCGGCATAAGCCTGGATGACCGAGAGCCGCAAATCGGCCTGGGTGATCGCCGCCTGAATGAGGGTCCGCTTGGAACGGGCGTCGGCAACCCCGATCCGGGCCGAGCGCTTGCCGCCCAGCTCGATCGGCAAGGCAAAGGTTGTCGTTGCTTCCAGATTCTCGGTGCCACGATAAATGCCGCTGCCTGCCACATTCTCGGCTTCCACCGTGATGCCGGGATTCGGGCGCAGGCCCGCGACGGTGCGCGCAGCCTGAGCCGTGCGAATATCGGCTTCGGCCGCGTCGAGCGACGGCGCGGTCGCACCGGCCATCGACAATGCCTGGTCGAGACTAAGAGTTGCGCCCGCCTCCACGGGCGGCGCGGTCTGCGCCTGCGCGATCGTGGCGCAGGACGCCGCAGCCAATGCGGCTGCGATCAAACGATGCATGATAAGGAATCCTGAACTGAGACGTGTAGAATCCGCCGCCCCGAAAATTCAGGGCGCGGACATCGTTACCGCTCAGTCAGGCTATGGGAGGGCGCAATCCGGGTCCGGTGTCGCGCGGCAAGAGTGCCGCAACCTGCAAAAAGGGATAAGCCCGCTGGGGACGCATGACCATCTCATCCGCAGGGGCACTTCCGAGCATCATGGAAGACGCATTATGGCAACCATGATGCTCGAACGCCGCCTTGTCCGAATCGCCGGACGACGGCTTGCTGCTTTCCTCGGGTTCGGCGCGAACCGTTCCGGAGCATTCGAGCGTCACGACGCCGGGGAGTTCGCGCGCGTGCACGATCGTCGTCGTGACGAGCGACGCCATCATCAGGCAAATGATGAGGAACCCCTTGCGGATCATGGCTAGCCCGATAATCGAGATGAGCCGCTGTGTCACGGGTAAATCGGCAATCTGTGCGATAAATGGAGCAACCTCATTTATTTGCGTTCCAACGGCCAGTATCTCGCACAACGAGCGAGGCGTTACTGTCGAAGAATGGAAAGAATATCGGTATCAGTTATGTAATAACCTATCGTGATGTTTTGCGATACTTCGAGAAATCGGGCGGCCAAATATTGGCTTGTCTCAGCGGCAAGCCGCCGCCTCGCTACCCTCAAAGCGATCGCGTCGGCGCGGGGCCGCTAGCCATGCTGCTTTGCCGATGAGCTATTCTCTCCATTGGCCGCCCTCACATAAGCTCCTCGATGATGAGCAGTCCGAGGAAGCCCGCGAAGAACATGCCGCTGATGAGCGGGCTGTCGGGCCTTTCGTGTGCGTCGACCAGCAGCTCCTCTGTCACGAGATAGAGCAAGGCCATCAGACCAAAGCTCAGGAAAGCGACGATCATCGGTTGCGGCAGCACCGCCACCGGCGTCGCGAGGACCGCCCCGACTGGCAGAAGCATTCCAATCGCCGCTACAATCGCGACCACCTTCCAGGCCGCGCCCACCTTCTCGCGAAGGTCGCTCGTGACGGTCACGCCGAGGAACATGACCTCCAGCGTGAGCGCGATCGTCAGCAGCAGACCCGCTTTTGCACCGGCGAGGAACGCGAGGCCCAGCACCAGGCCGTCGACAAGGATGTCGATGGCGACGGCTCCCACCATCGCCAGCGAGCCCGTAGCTCTTTCCTCCAGCGCTTTCAGCAACAGCATGGCCCCGACGCCGATCGCTCCGCCGACAAGCGTTGCTACCGGAGCGGCATCATGCTTGATCTGCGGGAGGATTTCGGTCGCGGCCGCCGCGAACACCACGCCGGCGGCAAGGTGCTGCATGGCGCTGACAAAGCTCGCGCCCGGTTTGCGCAGCAGCGATAGGAGCGCCCCGGCGATGACGGCCACCACCGGGATGATCGTATAGGCGAGCACTGGCATCAAAACCCCCTACAACCTTCAGGCCCGCGTGCATTTGCGTGATGGCTTTCCCGGTTCACGAACATCGATGTCCTTGCCGGACACGGTGAGGGTCATGTCATTTCCGACATAGGCGCTGTCGGGAGCGGGAGCGGTCAGCCGAGCCGACGGGCCGGAAGATCCCTGCCTTACATTGATCGACCGTTCGTCCTTGAGAAAATCCACGTAAATGACGTCGCCGCCGACGCACCGATAGGTATGGCTCGCAATGATCGGTGGCGGCATCGCTACGGGCGGCGCTTCATTCTGGTTCGTGCTGGATGTATCGGCTGTATCGGTGCCGGAGCACCCGGCAAGCACCGCGGCGCACGACAAAGCCAGTAGAACAAGGCTTCGCCTCAGCGCGACGCGGCGCAGAAAGTCGGTATCCTTGGAGGGGTATGTCACGGCAATCTCCTTTCGACTGTAGGTGCATACGAGCGTGGGCGCGCCGATCCGACATGGGACAGACGCCCGGTGCCGGATGGCGATCATCTGAAACCCGGTTCGAACAGTGTGCCGCCGAAGAGATTGAGGTCGCGCGCTTCGGCCCGCCCCATCGCGGCCAGCAGCGTGAATCCGGCAACATACGCGTCGCGCTCGGCGGTGACGAGCTGCACACGGCTGTTGAGCAGTTCCTGTTCTGCGTTGAGCACGTCGAGGACATTGCGTGTGCCGACGCTGTTTTCCGCCCGAACCCCCTCCAGGGCGAGCGTGTTGGCCGCGATTGCGGTCTTGGAGGATTGGATCACCGTCTGTGCGGCCAGATAGCGCGAATAGGCGGCACGCGCTTCGGCAACGACGCGCCGTTCGATGAAGATGATTTGCTCGATCGCCTGGCTTTCGAGCGCGGTCGCCCGCCGCACTTGGGCGGCGGGCAGGCCGCCTTGATAGAGCGGGATCGTCGCTGAAAGCCCGATGGTCGCCGTGGTTTGAGCCTGCTGGAACACCCGGCCGGGAATATTGCCGGCGAGCGTGCCCAAATAATTGTTGTAGCCGCTGCTTCCCACAACCGAGAGCGTGGGCAGGCGCGAGGCGGCCGCGACACGGACGTCGTAGCGCGCCGCCCTGGCATCGGCCTTGGCCGCGACAAGCTGGGGATTGTTCTCGACGGCGATGGCAACGGCATCGGCAGGCGATTGCGGGAGACCCGGCAGCGCCGGCGGTGATTCCAGATCGCGTGCGGGCAGGCCGACGAAACGGAGATAATTTTCCAGGCTGGTATCGAGTTGCGCGAGCGCCGTTTCGAGCTGGCCTTGGGCCACGGCAAGGCGTGCTTCGGATTGCGCGACATCGGTGCGGGTCAGATCCCCGACCTCGAAGCGGTCCCGCGTAGCCTGAAGGTTGGTTTCGAGGACCGCGACATTGCGGCGGTTGAAGCCTACGATCGCCTCATCGCGCATCACGTCCATGTAAACAGAGACGATCGCCGTGAAGAGATCGGCTTCGGTGAAGCGCAGGTTTGCACGGCCCGATTCCACGCGCGCATCGGCCGCGCGGATCGTGTTCTTGACGCGACCGCCCTGATAGAGCGGAAACGATACGTTGGCATTCGCGCTCGCGGCCCGCAAGGGCGCGGAGAAACTGTTGGCCGAGCGCACGACAAATTCCTGATAGTCGGCGGTCGCGCTCAATGCCGGGCGCCCCGCCGCCTTGGCGATCGGCACACCTTCATCCGTGGCGCGCAAACCAGCCCGCGCCCCGGTCAGGCTGGGGTTGGTGCGATAGGCATAAATCAACGCTTCACGCAGAGTTTCACCCTGCGCGGGGCTCGCCGCGACAAGCGGAAGCGCAATCCAGACCAATCTTGGGAATGAGTTCATGGCGTATCTCCAATGTTCCGAAAAGCAGGCAATCGCGGCGCCTTGAGCACGGCGAGCAGCGGCAGCGAGGCTCAGCGCTTCAGACATGCGATGATCGCTGACATGACGGCCGCGGTCTCTTCGACATCGCGCACCTTCACCACGTCCACGCCGGTTTGCGCGGCGGGATAGTCGTTGCCGCCCGGATAGATGGCATCGCCGAGGAACAGCATTCCCGCCAGCGGCACGCCGCTTTCCTCGCTCAGCCGCTTCAGGCCGTAGCCTTTGTCGACACCTTCGCGTGTCACATCGATCGACGTAGTGCCGCCGAGATTGACCGACAGGCCCGGCAGCGCCGCGCGAAGCGTCTCTTGAAGGGCGGTGCGCTTGGCGCGGTCCGGGTCCCAGCCCTTCTTTGCTCGCAATGGTGCGTTCTGGCCCAGGCCAGAAAAGGTAATCTGGCTTCCCCGATCCTCGATCCGCTCCCCCCAAGTCCGTTCGCTGGCGAGCCCCGCCGCCGACAGCGCGCGGTCAAAGGCTGCACGGATATTCACCTTCTCCGCCTCATCGAACAGATCCGCAAAGACCGCGCGCCACTCACCGTTAATGAAGCGGTAAAGCTTGGTGCCGGTGGTCGGCATCAGCCATAATCGCTCGCGCGCGGCGTCGACCGGCAATCGCGAGGCGATCTGCTTATAGAATTGCGGCCAATCGCCCCCGGAGATCACCGCGACGTCTGCCAGCGCGAGCAGGCGGGCGAGCAACGCCGCCATTTCGGCCGACAATGGGCGCTTGCTCTCGGCAAGGGTGCCGTCGAGATCGAAGACGATCAGCCACTTCATGTCGCATCGCCTATGGGGGCGCCATCGGCAAGCAGGGGATGGGGTATCGCTGACATCAGACCTTCCATCGGAACAGACCCTTCATCGCAGCCATTGGACGGCGGCGACGAAGATCAGGATGATTGCTGTGACGCCCGCCAGGACCAGCCTTTCCGCCCGCGGATCGCCGACATTCCTTATGCGCGCGGCAACCTGCCAGGCGGGCCGTAGCCGAATCCGCCAGGACCCCGCGACGATCCGGTCCAGCTCGGCATCCGACAGACCGAAAAATGCCTTCACATCATCGCGCGCACGGCTCTTCAGACCCATGACGCGCAGGATCGGATCTTCCCATGCGACATCGATCGCGCTCGGGCTTGGGGAGAGCGGCCCGCGCTTGTCCCCACCGGCCCATGATGGGGAAAGAAGCCCGATAATCTGGTGGGAGTCGCGGTTCAGCAGCGCGGCCCAGCGGTCGAGCCGCATATGCCGGCCCTCCTTGCCCACTTGGGGATCGGCCAAAGGCTGATCGGCCCGAGCGCGATCGACCAGAACCCGCAAGCGCCGCTTCAAGCGGGCATCGGAGGACCAGATATGCGTCACCGGCTGTCCGATGCGCCGATGTCGTCATGGGTGGCACGCTTCAGCGGACGCGAGCAACGCAGCGTCAGGAAGGTGGTCAGGCTGAGCACCAGTGCTATGTCGTAAAGGCCGTAGCCGACCGCCGCGCCCAGCGCGCCGGTCGCCCACAGGCTGGCGGCAGTCGCCGTGCCCGACGCTTTCCCACCATGCTTCAAGATCGCGCCGCCACCGATGAAGCCGACGCCGGTAATCAAGCCCTCCAGCAGGCGCGCTTGTGCCGGCGAGGTGCGGCCAAGGATCGCGATGCCGACAAGCACGAAGCCGCAACTGGCGATCGCGACCAGCGGAAAGGTTCGGATGCCGGCGCTACGTTCGTCCTTCTCGCGATCCCAGCCCACCGGCAGCGCGAGGGCATAGGCGATCGCCAGGCTGAAGATATGCGTGAGGGCTTCGGACCACGATGGAAATGTCATAGGGAAGACCCCACCCAGGTCGGGAGGGTGTCGCGAGCTTCAGCCATGGGTCTGTTCATCGCCGACCCTCCGCATCCCGATAGGCCAGCAGCCGGAGAGCGTTGAACACGACGAGCAGCGTCGATCCTTCATGCACCGCCACCGCCGGACCGATGCCAAGTCCGAGGATCGTC
>NZ_MEFG01000046.1 GCF_001724715.1 Sphingomonas sp. SCN 67-18 | reverse complement strand
CCTGTCTCCCTTCCACCTCGTAGCTGTCCTTGAGCACACCAGGGCGCTCTTCAGGATTCATTGCGTCCAGTTTATTGAATACCAGGATCTGCGGTATCTCATCTGCACCAATCTCCCTCAGCACCTTCTGGACTTGTTGAATCTGCTCGGGGTAGTGGGGATTGGCCGCATCAACGACATGCAGCAACAGGTCAGCATCCACAGCCTCCTGCAACGTGGCCTGAAATGCGGCCACAAGCCCATGGGGAAGATCGCGGATGAAACCCACCGTATCGGAGAGAGAAACCGAGCAACCAGCAGCCTCCAGATACATCTGTCGGGTGGTGGTATCCAGGGTGGCAAACAGTTGGTCTGCCGCATAGGCCCGCGCTTTCACCAGTGCGTTGAACAGCGTGGATTTGCCCGCATTGGTGTAGCCGACCAAGGAAACATTGAAGACCGCTGTCCTCTCCCGCTGGCGTCTCTGCGTCGAACGCTGGCGCTTCACCTTGACCAAGCGCTCTTTGGTTCTCTTGATCGCATCGTCGATCATCCGCCCGCCGGTCTTGCGCGCGAACAGGCGGCCGAGCAGGCTGCGCCCGGATTTGCGCGGCCCGGTGAGGATGGAGGCCATGACCGGCCAGGTGCCCCAATGGTCCAGGTGGCGCACCGCATCGGCATTGGCATCGCCGACGACGAAATCCTCCTGGCTTTCGCCAGCCGGCCAGTCGAGCGGCAACGCGATCTGGCTCATGGGGTTACGGGGTGGGCTGCGCGCTGGGCGAAGCGGCGGGCGCCGCGCCGCTCTGACGGCGGATCCGCAATGTTCCGGCGGCTTCCTGCACCTGCCAGCCGCGCGCGGCCAGCGCGGAGCGCAAGCCCGCCTGATCGCCGGCAAAGGTCACCCGCATCACCGAAACGCCACCCATGGCCAGGCTGGTCGTGGCTGCGGAGCGGACGCCGGGCACCGCCCGCAACGCGGCCTCCACGCCGTTCAGCGTGCCGACGTCCGGCGTATCGAACTGGACCGTGATAGAGACCAGCCCCGGCTGCGTCGCCGTCAGGTCGACAGGCGCATCGATCGCCAGTTCCAGCGAATCGCCGAGATCGGTCGGCTCGACCGGATCCTCGATAACCAGCGACGGGTCTGGCCTCAGCCGGCCGTCGCGCAGCGCGTTGACATATTCCGCGTCGATCCGGCGGACGCCGGCATCGAGCAGCTGCGGGATGGCCGCGCTGTTTTCAACCCGCAGGGTGAAGGCGCCGATGAAGCGATGATCCGGCCCGTGGAAGGCCGCGAAATGGCCGAAAACCGGCCCGCCCGGCCATTTTCGGTCGAGCCGGACGGTGGGCACCACCACGTCTGCCGCGCCATATTGGTCGAGCAGCAGCCGCCATGCCGCCCTGCCCGGCCGCCCGGTCTGGGCGACGTTCAGGATCAGCGGGTCGGCGCCCGACCCCGTGGGGCGGACATAATCGACCGCGCTGTTGCCGGTGCGGAACCGCGCCCAGGCCTGCTGCCATTCGGTGCGGACTTCCATGCTTTGCGGCACGCCGCCGCTCCATTGCACCGGGATGACCAGCATGGGGGGGGATCTGAGCGTCTGGCCGGTCACGCCCAATATCTGGCCGGTCCTCGCCCGGTCGAACAACACGCCCAGCTTCGCGATATAGCGTTTCGGCCCGATCTGCTCATTCTCGACGATGATGCCGGCGACAATCCCGTCCAGCGCCGAATCGGACAGGCCGGGCGCGCCGCCATTGCCGTGGACGCGCTGCCACAGCGCGCGCCACGCCTTGCGCTGCGCCTCGCGCCAGCCGCCGTAGCGCGCGGCCTCGGACGTGGAGGCGCTGACATCGACGGCGACGCCGGAAACCTCGAAACTGCTGGAACTTTCAATCGGCGCGACACCGCGATCCCCGCCGTCGATCTGCGCGATCACGGCCACGCTGGCGCCAACCGCGACGGCGAGCGCCAGCAGCGGACGGGGTCGCAAAATTCTGTTCCACGCGGTCACGGCGCCCTTTTGGCGAGTTGGCCGTGGAAATCCAAGCGCGTTATGTCTAGGCGCAGGACATGACTGGATCGAATTCGGGCGACGGCCCCTACACCTATGCGCAATCAGGCGTGTCGATTGCCGCCGGCAATGCGCTGGTCAAGGCGATCGCGCCGCTCGCCAAGGCCACGCGCCGCCCCGGCGCGGACGCGGATCTGGGCGGGTTCGGCGGCTTTTTCGACCTGAAGGCTGCGGGTTATTCCGATCCCCTGCTGGTCGCCGCCAATGACGGCGTGGGCACCAAGCTGAAGCTGGCGATAGACCATGACGCGCATGACGGGGTGGGCATCGATCTGGTCGCGATGTGCGTCAACGACCTCATCGTGCAAGGCGCGGAGCCGCTGTTCTTCCTCGATTATTACGCCACCGGCAAACTCGATTCGGGCGTTGCCGAACGGGTCATCGCCGGCATTGCGGAAGGCTGCCGAATCGCCGGATGCGCGCTGATCGGCGGCGAGACGGCCGAGATGCCGGGCATGTATGCCGCCGGTGACTATGACCTGGCCGGTTTCTGCGTCGGCGCGGTCGAGCGCGCGCAGGCACTGACCGGCACCCGCGTCGGCGCGGGCGACGTGATCCTGGGCCTTGCCTCGTCCGGGGTGCATTCCAACGGTTTCTCGCTGGTCCGCCGCCTCGCCGCCGACAAGGGGTGGAAGCTGGAACGCCCGGCGCTGTTCGATCTCGACCGGCGGCTGATCGACGCGCTGATGGCGCCGACGCGCATCTATGTGAAGCCGCTGCTGCCGCTGGTCCGCGCCGGATCCATCAACGCGCTCGCCCACATCACCGGCGGCGGGCTGCTGGAAAATGTGCCGCGCGTGCTGCCGGACGGGCTGCATGCGGAAATCGACGCCGACAGCTGGGCGCAACCCCGGCTGATGGCTTTCCTGCAGGCGCAGGGCGGCATCGAGCCGGAGGAGATGGCCCGCACCTTCAACTGCGGCATCGGCATGGTGGCGATCGTCGCGCCGGAAAAGGCGGATGACGTCATGGCGGCGCTCGCCGCATCCGGCGAGACCGTCCACCGCATCGGCCGCATCGCGCCCGGCGAAAAGGGCTGCACGGTCAAGGGATCGGGCGATGTCTGGGGTGCGCGGGCCGATTGGCGCGCCACGCACAATGGCTGACGGCAAGGCCGGCCGCGCCCGCGTCGCGGTGCTGATATCCGGCCGGGGATCGAACATGGCGGCGCTGGTCTATGCGGCCAAGCAGGCCGACTGCCCGTTCGAGATCGTGCTGGTCGCCTCCAACAATCCCGAAGCGGCGGGCCTCCAACTGGCGGAGGCGGAGGGCATCCCCACCTTCGCGCACAGCCACAAGGGCATGAAGCGCGCCGATTACGACCGGCTGATCGACGCCGCCATCCGCCGCGCGGGCGCCACCCATGTCGCGCTGGCCGGCTATATGCGGCTGCTCTCGCCCGAATTCGTCGAGGGATGGCAGGGGCGGATGCTGAACATCCACCCGTCGCTGCTGCCCAGATATAAGGGGCTGGACACCCACCAGCGCGCGCTGGACGCCGGAGACCGGGTGGCCGGATGTTCCGTCCATGTCGTGACCGCCGAGCTGGACGACGGCCCGGTGCTGGGCCAGACGGAGGTGGCGATACTGGACGGCGACACGGCTCAGACGCTGGCCGACCGCATCCTGATTGCCGAGCATCAGCTTTATGGGCGCGTTCTGGCCGCTTTCGTCGGCGGCCCGGCCAATCCGGCGCTGCTGCTGGAACGGGTGCGCGCCATCGCGCTGGCCCTGCCCGTCGCCAGCGAGAAAATGTCCCACGGCGTCCCCGCCTTTGCCGCGGCGGGCAAGATGTTCCTCTATTTCCGCAACAACCACCATGGCGACGGCATGGTCTCGATCTGCGTCAAGACCACCGGGCGGGAAGAACAGGAGATGCTGATCGACACCGATCCGGACCTGTACAGCTGGCCCAGCTATATCGGCCCGTCCGGGTGGATCGCGATGCGGCTGGACAGGCGCGATCTGGACTGGGACCATGTCGCCGACCGCATATTGACCAGCTGGCGGCATGCGGCGCCACGGGCCATTTCCGCCCTGCTATAAGGGACATTGCCGATGGACGATCCCCTGCCCCATCCGCCGACACCCGAAAAAACCGCGGAAACCGCCGCCGAAAAGGCCGAGGCGGCGGCCGTGCGGCGGCGCTGGCTGACGCTGGGCGAGATATTGGCGGTGATCGCGGTCATCATTTCCGCGCTGACGCTGTGGAGCAATTATCGCGAGCGGGAGAATGCGGCGGCGGACCGCGTCCAGTCAGACCGCAAGGCGGATGCCCGCGCGGCGACCCTGCTGCTGAAAGCGCAGCCGGGCCGGCACGGCATAACGCTTGCGCCCTTTTCAGCCGAACAGGCGATCCAGAGCCAGACCATCGTCTTTCCGGCCGCGCTCGGCATTGCGCCCGTCGACACGGTGAGCGATCCGCGCATCGAGTCCGAATGGATCGAGGATGGGTTGAAGAAGGCGCGCCGCGCCGCCGGCAAGGCGGATGACGCCAGCGGCGACGGGCGGCTGCCGGTGCTGATCCGCACGCGCTTCTACAGCAATGGCGCGGTCCACCAGGACAATGCGCTCTACGACATCGGCTATACGCTGGAAGGCCGGTTGCTGGGCGGGCGCAGCGCCACGCTGCACGGCCTGTCGCTGATCGCGCGCACCGACGCGAAGGGAGGCCAGGCCCGGCTGGACGCGCTGTGGAAAACGCGCCAGCCCGGGCCCTGACCGGTCAGCCGACGATGTCTTCCGGCTTGAAGAAATAGGCGATCTCGATCGCCGCATTCTCATCGCTGTCCGAACCGTGGACGCTGTTCGCCTCGATCGATTCGGCCAGTTCCTTGCGGATCGTGCCCGGCTCGGCATTGTCCGGGTTGGTCGCGCCCATGATGTCGCGGTTGCGCTGCACGGCGTTCTCGCCTTCCAGCACCTGCACCACGACCGGGCCGGAAATCATGAACGACACCAGATCGTTGAAGAAGGGGCGTTCCTTGTGGACGGCGTAGAAGCCTTCCGCCTGCGCCTTGCTCATCTGGATGCGCCTGGACGCGACGACGCGCAGGCCGGCTTCTTCCAGCATGCGGGTGACGGCGCCGGTCAGGTTGCGGCGCGTTGCGTCTGGCTTGATGATCGAGAAAGTGCGTGTCGCGGCCATGATGGGGCGAACTCCATGTCAGAAAGGGTGGAAAAGTCGCGGCTCTCTAGTCGAGCGCCCCGCGCGGCGCAAGTTCAGGCAAGCTGCGCCCAGCGCCCGTCCTCATCCTGTTTCCAGAATCGCCGCTCCACGCCAGCGCGGTCGGCCAGCCCCCGCCACGCGGCGCGCGCCGCCTCGATGCTGCCATCGTCGAAAAAGTGGAAAGCCCGGTCGAACGCCAGCGCATCGTCGCGCCACAGCCCGTCGACCAGCGCGACATTGCGGGCGTCGTTCGACGCCACGGCATCGCGCGACAGAAGCACCGGCTGAAGCGGGTCGCGGCCCGCGCCGGACCGCCCATGCGGCAGGAAGCTGTCCGCCGCATGGGTCCACAAGGCCCCGTCCAGCCGGGCCAGCAGCGCATCGTCATCCGCGACGACGAGCAGCCGCCCGCCGTCCGCGATCAGGCGGCCGGCGATCCGGGCCAGCACCGATTCGAGCGGGCTCGCGGCGAGGTGGTAGAAATCGACCTGCACCGCGCGCCCGGTTCAGCGTTCGAAATTATCGGCGATGAAGCGGTCGAGCAGGCGCACGCCGAAACCGGTCGCCCCCTTGTCCCACGCCACGCCCGGCTTGTCCGCCCACACCATGCCGGCAATGTCGAGATGCGCCCATTTGACGCCGTCTTCGATGAACCGCTGGAGGAACTGCGCCGCGGTGATCGACCCCGCCCCGCGCGGGCCGACATTCTTCATGTCGGCGATCGGCGAATCGAGCAGCTTGTTGTAGGCATCGCCCAACGGGAAGCGCCACAGCGGGTCGCCCGAAGCCTTGCCCGCCGCCAGCAGCGAATCGGCCAGCGCGTCGTCGTTGGAAAACAGCCCGGCATGTTCATTGCCCAGCGAGATGATCATCGCGCCGGTCAGCGTGGCAAGATCGACGATGACGCGCGGGCTGTACCGGCGCTGCACCCAGGCGAGCGCATCGCACAGCACCAGCCGCCCCTCGGCGTCGGTGTTGATCACCTCGATGGTCTGGCCCGACATGGAGGTGACGATATCGCCCGGGCGCTGCGCCTTGCCGCCCGGCATATTCTCCACCAGCCCGCAAACGCCGATGACATGGGCGTTGGCCTTGCGGGTGGCGAGCGCCTTGATCGCGCCCGCGACGGCGCCGGCGCCGCCCATGTCCCACTTCATATCCTCCATGCCGGCGGCGGGCTTGATCGAAATGCCGCCGGTGTCGAAGGTCACGCCCTTGCCGACCAGCGCGACCGGGGTCTTCTCCTTGCCGCCGGTGCCGTCCCAGCGCAGCGCCAGCAGCCGGCCTTCGCGGACCGAGCCCTGCGACACGCCCAGCAGCGCGCCCATGCCCAGCGCGCGCATCGTCGCCTCGTCGAGCACCTCGATCTCGACGCCCAGGTCCTTGAGCGGCTGGCAGCGTTCGACGAAGCTTTCGGGATAGATGATATTGGCCGGTTCCGAGACCAGCTCGCGGGTCAGCGAGACGCCCTCGGTCACCGCCTGCAGGTGCGCCCAGGCCGCGTCCGTGCCCTCCGGCGCGCCCAATATGACGACCTCGGCCAGCGTCGGCCGGGCCTTGGCGTTCAACCGGGTGCGATAGATGTCGTAGCGCCAGCCGCGCAGCACCGCGCCCGCCGCGAAGCGCGCCGCGCCATCGGCGTTGACCGCGCCGGCCGATGCGAGTTCGACGACCAGCGTTTCCGCGCCGGAGGTGAGCAGCCGCGCGGTCAGCGCGCCGCCCGCCTTTTCGAAATCAGTAACCTCGCCAGCGCCGACGCCGACCAGCAGGATGCGGCGATAGGCGCCGTCGCTGCCGCTGAACAGCTCGACCACCGCCCCGCTATCGCCCTCGAACCGCGCCGCGCGGGCGGCCTCGCGCGCCAGCGTCCGGTCGCCGTCCGAAAGGCCGGGGAGATCGGCCTTGGCAATGCCGTCCTTGCGGATGGGAAATGCCAGGTCATAGGCGCCCTGGGGGCGAGCGGCGGCAAAACGAGCACGCATGAATGTCGAGTCCTTGTGATCGATGATGGCGTTTCTCTAGGCCAGCATGGCCCTTGTGGCAAAACACAGGCCGTTCATGCGATTGCAGGGAAGGCCGTGCGATGCGATAGGCAGCCACTGCTGAAAGCCGACGCCCCGCCAACGGCCGGCGCCTGGAGATATTGTGACGAGTAAGACGGCGATACATCTGGCGGCGCTGCCATTCCTGCTGTCGCTGGGAGGCGTGGCGCAGGCGCAGGAGAGCGCGGGCGGCGGCGCCCCGGCCGCGACCAGCGCCGCCGACGACCAGAGCGTGGAATTCAGCGCCGATTCGCTGGAATATGACAATCAGAGCAGCGTCGTCGTCGCCCAGGGCGACGTGCGGATGATGCGCGAGGGCAACCGGCTGAGCGCCAGCCGGGTGACGTGGAACCGCACGACGGGCGAGGTCCGCGCGGAAGGCAATGTCACCGTCACCAACCCCGGCGGCGACACCGCCTATGGCGATTCGATCGAACTGACCGATTCGCTGAAGGACGGCGTGGTCCAGAACATGCTGGTCGTGCTGGCCGAGGGCGGGCGGCTGGCCGCTGTGCGCGGCACGCGCGACAATGGCGTGACCACGCTGGACCATGCCGCCTACACGCCCTGCGCGGTGGTCGACGTCCATGGCTGCCCCAAGGAGCCGACCTGGAAGATCACCGCCGTGCGCGTGGTCCACGATCCGGTCCGCAAGCGGATCAGCTTCACCGGGGCGCGGATGGAGATGTTCGGCCTGCCGCTCATCCCGCTGCCCGGCCTTTCCGCGCCCACCGGATCGGACGGGGGCAGCGGGCTGCTGGTGCCCGATTTCCGCATCAGCCGGGTCAACGGGTTCGAATTCGCCCTGCCCTATTATCTGAAGATCGCGCCCAATCGCGATCTGACGATCACCCCGCACGTCTATTCCAGCGTGCTGCCCGCGCTTGAGGGCACCTATCGCGCGCTGACCAGCACCGGGGCCTATCAGGTGAGCGGCATGGGCACCTACAGCACCCGCAGTTCCGCCAATATGAGCGCGACGCCGGTGTCCGAGCGGGAGTTCCGCGGCTATATCGACGCCAGCGGCCGCTTTCAGCTCGACCCGCTGTGGACGATCAGCGGATCGACCCGGCTGACCACCGACCGCACGTTCCTGCGCCGTTACGACGTGTCGCGCGACGACCGGCTGCGCTCCACCATCCAGGCGGAGCGGATCGACCGGGACAGTTATTTCTCGCTGGCCGGCTGGGCCGTGCAGACCCTGCGGGCGGGCGCCGTGCAGGGGCAGCAGCCCGTCGCCCTGCCCGAGATCGATTACCGCCAGCGCATCGACGACCCGCTGCTGGGCGGCAAGCTGGAATTGCAGCTGAACAGCCTGGCGATCGGGCGGACGGCGGGCCAGGACACGCAGCGCGCCTTTGCCGGGGCGCGCTGGGACCTGCGCCGGATCACGCCCATGGGCCAGGAAATCGTGCTGACCGCCTATAGCCGCGCCGACGTCTATCACAGCGACGAGACCTTGCGGACGCCGACCGTGGCCTATCGCGGCGACGGCGGCTGGCAGGCCCGGGCGATCGCGGCGCTGGCCGCAGACGTGCGCTGGCCGTTGATCGGCCCGGCCTTCGGCGGCACCCAGCGCGTCACGCCGCGCGTGCAGGTGGTGGCCTCTCCCGACATCGCCAACCTGAAGATCCCGAATGAGGATGCCCGCGCCTTCGACCTTGAGGACAGCAACCTGTTCGCGCTCAACCGCTTTGCCGGTTACGACCGTTTCGAGGACGGATCGCGCATCACCTACGGGCTGGATTATGCGCTCAGCATCCCGAATATCGCGATCGAGGCCAATGTCGGGCAAAGCTATCGGCTGACCAGCAAGCCCTCGCTCTTCCCCGACGGCACCGGGCTGACCAGCCGGACGTCGGACATCGTCGGGCGGACCAGCGTGCGCTACCGCGACTTCATCAGCCTCACCCACCGCTATCGGCTGGACAAGGACAATCTGGCGGTGCGCCGCAACGAGCTGGACCTGACGGTGGGATCGCGGAAAACCTATGCGATGCTGGGTTATCTGCGGCTCAACCGCGATATCGGCCCCGCCTTTGAAGATCTGCGCGACCGCGAGGAGCTGCGCATCGGCGCGCGCGTGGCCTTTGCGCGCTACTGGTCGGTGTTCGGATCGACCATCGTCGACCTGACCAACAAGGACGAGGACCAGACATCGCTGTCCGACGGGTTCGAGCCGGTCCGCCACCGGCTGGGCATCGCCTATGAGGATGATTGCGTGGAACTTGGCGTCACCTGGAAGCGCGATTATGAAGCGACCGGAGATGCGCGTCAGGGGAACACCTTTCTGTTGCGGCTGGCGTTCAAGAACCTTGGCCGCTAAGCCTGCGTTCAGCCGATGCGGCGCACAACGCTCCATCTTTCAGGGCACATCATGGGATTCGAGACAATCTTGAACGTCAACAAGCCTTTAGCACGCCGCGCCCGCCGGGGCGTCGCGCTTGCCGTGCTGGCGATCGCCGCCTCCGCCGCCATCGCCCAGACCGCCGACGAACCGCAGGCGGACGCCGCCAGCGGCCCGCAAGGCGCGCTGAACATTCCCGACGACGTGAAATTGTTCGCCAATGACGACCCCACGGTCCGCAAGCCGACCGCCATCGTCAACGGCGAGGTGATCACGCGCACCGATGTCGACCAGCGGCTCGCCCTCATCGTCGCGGCCAACAGCGGCGTCGAGATTCCGGCTGACGAGCTGGAGCGGCTGCGCCTGCAGGTGTTCCGCAACCTGATCGACGAGACGCTGCAGATCCAGGAAGCGCGCGCCAACGAGGTCGAGATCACCGATTCCGAGATCCAGCAGAGCTATGAGCGGGTCTCGCGCAACTTCAAGCGCACGCCCGCGCAGATGACCGCCTATCTGAAGGAGCATGAATCCTCGGATGCGTCGATCAAGCGGCAGATTCGCGGGGAGCTGGCGTGGAACCGCCTGCTCAGCCGGCGGGTCCAGCCCTTCGTCAACGTGGGCGACGAGGAAGTGAAGTCGATCATGGACCGGCTGAACGCATCCAAGGGCACGGTCGAATATCATGTCGGTGAAATCTACCTGTCGACCACGCCGGAGACGCAGGAACAGACCATCGACAATGCCCGCAAGATCATCGACCAGATCCGCAAGGGCGGGTCTTTCGCGGCCTATGCCCGGCAATTTTCCGAAGCATCGACCGCGGCCGTCGGCGGCGATCTGGGCTGGGTGCGCGCCGCCCAGCTGCCCGACGAGCTGGCCGTTGCGGTCAAGGACCTGAACGTCGGCCAGATGGCCGGGCCGATCCCGGTGCCGGGCGGCTTTTCCCTGCTCTACATGGTCGATCAGCGCCAGGTGCTGACCGCCGATCCGCGCGACGCGGTGCTCAGCCTGCGCCAGATGTCGATTTCCTTCCCCAGCGGCGTGACCGAGGCACAGGCATCCGAGCGCGCCGCCGCGCTGGCCACGGCCACCACGTCGATGGGCGGTTGCGGCGCGGTGGACAAGATCGCGGCCCAGCTGGGCGCCGAAGTGGTGGATAACGACCAGGTTCGCGTGCGCGATCTGCCGCCCCAGCTTCAGGAACCGCTGCTCCAGCTGCAGGTCGGCCAGGCGACGCCTCCCTTCGGATCGCCCACGGACGGCGTCCGCGTGCTGGTGCTGTGCGGGCGCGACGACCCCCAGGTGGCGAACGGCCCGTCGTTCGACCGCATCATGGCCCAGCTTGAGGAAGAGCGGGTGAACCGCAGGGCGCAGCGTTATCTGCGCGATCTGCGCCGCGATGCGGTGGTCGATTATCGCTGAACCCGGGAGACGCAGTTGAACCCCTTGGCGGTCGCACTCGGAGACCCGGCAGGAGTCGGGCCCGAAATCGTAACGAAGGCATGGATGCAGCGGGACCGGGATTCGCTCGCCCCGTTTTTCGCGGTCGGCGACGCCCGCTCCATTGCCGCCGTGTGGCAGGGGCCGATCGTCCGCATCTTCGACCCGCTGGAGGCTGAATCGGCCTTTTCGCACGGCCTGCCGCTGATCCAGGTGGAGGATGGCGGGGAAATCCAGCCCGGCGAACCCAATCTGGAAGGCGCGCGCTGCTCGCTCGATTCGCTGGAAATGGCGGCCGGCCTGGCCCGATCGGGCGCCGCGGGCGGTCTCGTCACCGGCCCGGTTTCCAAGTCCCAGCTTTACGCCATCGGCTTCACCCACCCGGGGCAGACCGAATTCGTGGCGGAACGGTGCGGCATCGCGCGCGACAATGCGGTGATGATGCTGGTCGGCCCGGGGCTGAAGGTGGTTCCCGTCACCACCCATGTGCCGCTGAACAAGGTGTCTTCACTGCTGTCGATAGACCTGATCGTCGCCAAGGCGCTGGCGACGGCGCGCGGCCTCACCCGCAATTTCGGCATAGAGAATCCCCGGCTGGCCTTTGCCGGGCTGAACCCCCATGCCGGCGAGGGCGGCGCGCTGGGCCGCGAGGAGATCGACCTGCTGATCCCCGCGCTCGAGATTTTGCGCGACGAGGGCATCAGCGTTTCCGGCCCCCATGCCGCCGACACGCTGTTCCACGCCCGCGCGCGCGCCAATTATGACGTTGCGATCTGCCTCTATCACGATCAGGCGCTGATCCCGCTGAAGACCCTCTATTTCGATGAGGGCGTCAACATGACGCTTGGCCTGCCCATCGTCCGCACATCGCCCGATCACGGCACCGCCTTCCCCATCGCAGGCAAGAATGTGGCGGAGCCGGGGGCGATGATCGAGGCGATCCGGCTGGCGGCCGATGCGGCGCGGTGCCGCTGCGAACGCACGACGGTGTGACCGGCCTTCCACCGCTGCGCGAGGTGATCGCCCGCCACGGGCTGCGGGCGAACAAGGCGCTTGGACAGAATTTCCTGCTCGACGGCCAGTTGCTGGATCGCATCGCCCGGGTGCCGGGGCCGCTGGAAGGCGAAGCGGTGTTCGAAGTCGGCCCCGGCCCCGGCGGGCTGACCCGCGCCCTGCTGCTCGCCGGTGCGAACGTGACGGTGGTGGAACGCGACAGGCGCTGCATCCCGGCGCTGCGCGAGCTGGGAGACGCCTTCACCGGCCGGCTGCACATCGTCGAGGATGATGCGATGGCATTCGACGCCGCCTCTGCCATCGGGCGGCCGGCGCATATCGTGTCCAACCTGCCCTATAATATCGGCACGGCGCTGCTGGTCGGCTGGCTGACCAGCGAGGCTTGGCCGCCCTGGTGGACGTCGCTGACCCTCATGTTCCAGCAGGAGGTTGCCCAGCGCATCGCCGCCGCGCCGGGAACCGCGGCCTATGGACGGCTGTCGGTGCTCAGCCAGTGGCGCAGCACGGCGCGGATGGCGATGAATGTCCACCGTTCCGCCTTCACGCCGCCGCCCAAAGTGATGTCCGCCGTGGTGCACATCGTGCCGGCGGACCAGCCGGAGGGCGTCGGCATCGCCACCATCGAGCGGCTGACCGCCGCCGCCTTCGGCCAGCGCCGCAAGATGCTGCGGCAAAGCCTGAAATCCGTGCCCGGCGCGGCGGACGCGATGGAACGCGCCGGGATCGACCCGATGCGGCGCGCGGAGACGCTGAGCGTGGCGGAGTTCGTCCAGCTGGGCCGGATGATCGAGGAAGCCGGGCCTATTGCGGCTTGACGGTCTTGTCGTCGGCGCCAACCGCCGGCGGCGTGGTCGCCTGGGCGGACTGGACGGCGGGCGGCGGGCCTTTCAATATGGCCGCGTTCAGCTGCGCGATCTGCGGGCACCCCTTGGTGCACAGCTTCTTGATCTTGGCCAGATTTTCGCGCGCCTTCTCGACCGCGCCCTTTTGAACCATCGCATCGCCCTGCGCGGCGAGCGCGACCACGTCGGTCGGCTCCAGCACCAGCGCCTCGCGGTAGAAACGGATCGCCTTGCCCGGCAGGCCCTGCGCCTGAGAAACATGGCCGAGCGCGACGAAAGCGGCACGATTGCGCGGGTCCACCGCCAGCGCGGTTTCGAACAGGTCGATCGCCCCGTTGAGATTGCCCGCCTTTTGCAGCGCCAGCCCCTGCGCGACCAGCGCCGAGGACCGCGGATCGATCTGCGCATCCGGGCGCTGGCCCTGCACGGCGCTGGAAACGGTCGCAAGCGCAAGCGCGAGGGCAAAGGCGGCGGGTGTGAAACGCATGATCGTCTCCAAAATACTCCTGGACCGCCCGTCTAGCATGGCCGGTGCAATCCCGCGATGAAAAAGCCGTCCGTGCCGTCATGGGCGGGTGACAGCATCAACCCCTGCCCCCGCGCCCTGCCGGCGCCGGCCAGCGGCAGGCCGGCGGTCCAGCCCGGATTGCGGGATAGAAAGGCGGCGATCTGGTCCGCCCCCTCATCGTCGATCAACGAGCAGACGGCATAGACCATCCGCCCGCCCGGTCGCACCAGCGCCGCCGCGATGTCGAGCAGGCGGGCCTGCGTCGCCTGCAGCCGCGCCAGCCGGTCGGGGGTCAGCCGCCAGCGCGCTTCCGGGTTGCGCCGCCATGTGCCGCTGCCGGAACAGGGCGCGTCGACCAGCACCAGATCGGCCGCATCCCGCACGTCGCCGAGCGGATCCAGCTCCTTGCCGGGATCCAGCAGCCGCGTCTCCACGGCATCCGCGCCTGCCCGGGCCGCGCGCGGAGCAAGCCGCGACAGGCGGGCGCGATCGGTGTCGCAGGCGACGATCCGCCCCTCTCCGCCCATCTCCGCCGCCAGCGCCAGCGTCTTGCCGCCTGCGCCCGCGCACAGGTCCACCACCGTCTCGCCCGGCCGCGCGGCGCAGGCGAGCGCGATCAGCTGGCTGCCCTCATCCTGAATCTCGATGACGCCCGCATTCCACAGCGGATGCGCCTCGACCTGGATGGGATCGGCGAGCCGCACGCCGACCGGAGAATGGGGTGTCGCCGCCGCCTGCGGGAAAGCGGCCAGCACGTCCGCCCGATCCCCCTTCAGCCGGTTGACCCGCAAGTCCAGCGGCGCGCGATCCAGCATCGCCTCTATTTCCGGGCCGTCCAGCGATGCGGACAGCCTGTTCATCAGCCAGGCCGGGGCGACCGACCGGACCGCCGCCGGTTCGGCAGGGTCGATCGGCATGGGCCCATGGGGCGATCCGTCGAACAGGGCGGACAATTCCGGCGACCCGGCGGCGACGCCCACCATCGCCGCCCGCCCGCTGACCGGCGGATCGCCGGCACGGCGGATGGCGGCATAGACATGGTCGCGAATGGCCCGGCGGTCGCCCGATCCCGCATAGCGGCGGGTCTTGAAATAGCGCGCGATCAGCGTGTCGGCCGCCGCGCCGCCGCCGCGCGCGGCCGCGACCACTTCGTCAAGCAGTTCGATCGCCGCCTGAACGCGGGCCGACGGAGTCACGCGGCGCCCCGTGCCGGCTTATTGCGTCGGGTAATTGGGGGCCTCGCGGGTGATCGAGACATTATGGACATGGCTTTCGCGCAGGCCGGCATTGGTGATGCGGACGAACTTCGCCCGCGCCTGCAGGTCGTCGATGGTCCGCGACCCGGTATAGCCCATCGCGGCCTTCACGCCGCCGACAAGCTGGTGGATCACGTCCTTCGCCGGCCCCTTATAAGGCACCTGCCCTTCAATCCCTTCGGGAACAAGCTTCAGCTGGTCCTTGATATCCTGCTGGAAATAGCGATCCGCCGATCCCCGCGCCATCGCGCCGACCGAGCCCATGCCGCGATAGGATTTATAGGCACGCCCCTGATAGAGGAAGGTCTCGCCCGGCGCTTCCTCGGTGCCCGCGAGCAGCGAGCCGACCATCACGCAGGACGCGCCGGCGGCCAGCGCCTTGGCGACGTCGCCGGAGGTGCGCAACCCGCCGTCCGCGATCACCGGCACGCCGGATTTCCGCGCTTCCGCCGCCGATTCCATGATCGCGGTCAATTGCGGCACGCCGACACCGGCCACCACCCGCGTCGTGCAGATCGACCCCGGCCCGATGCCGACCTTGATCCCGTCCG
This sequence comes from Sphingomonas sp. SCN 67-18, assembly GCF_001724715.1. Lineage (GTDB taxonomy): Bacteria > Pseudomonadota > Alphaproteobacteria > Sphingomonadales > Sphingomonadaceae > SCN-67-18. The sequence goes on along the minus strand of NZ_MEFG01000046.1, from coordinate 2,953 downwards.
CGCCCGCATCGATCAGCGCGCGCGTCGCCTCCGCGGTCGCCACGTTGCCGGCGACGATCTGGACGGAATTGGAAAGCTTGCGGATCCGCTCCACCGCCGCGGCGACCATCTTGGAATGGCCATGGGCGGTATCGACGACGATCAGGTCGCATTCCGCGTCGATCAGCGCCTCCGTCCGCTCGAACCCGCTGTCCCCCACCGTCGTGGCGGCGGCAACGCGCAGCCGGCCGGAGGCGTCCTTGGTCGCGGCGGGGTAAGTGACCGCCTTTTCAATGTCCTTGACGGTGATCAGCCCGATGCAGCGATAGGCGTCGTCCACCACCAGCAGCTTTTCGATCCGCCGCTGGTGCAGCAGGCGGCGCGCCTCCTCATGGCTGACATGGGCGGGCACCGTCGCCAGATTCTGGCTGGTCATCAGTTCCGACACCGGCTGCCTGGGGTTGCCGGCGAAGCGGACGTCGCGATTGGTGAGGATGCCGACCAGCTTGCCGCCCGATTCGACCACGGGAATGCCCGAAATGCGGTGGTGCGCCATCAGCGCCTGCGCGTCGGCCAGCGTCTGTTCCGGCGCGATGGTGATGGGGTTGACCACCATGCCGGATTCAAACCGCTTCACCTGGCGCACGGCGGCGGCCTGCTCCTCAACCGTCAAATTGCGATGCAGCACGCCGATGCCGCCCAGCTGCGCCATCACGATGGCCATGTCCGCCTCCGTCACCGTGTCCATGGCGGAAGACAGCACCGGAATGTTGAGGGCGATTTCACGGCTCACCCGGGTCCGCGTATCGGCCTGGCTGGGCAGCACCTCCGACTCGCAGGGCCGGAGCAGGACATCGTCGAAAGTGAGTCCGAGTGCGATATCCATGCCGTTTGCATACCTCGTTGGCGGGTGGGAGGCGGCCCATGTAACCAGTTGCGCCCCGGCGCGCTAGGGCCGCGCGGGGAAAAACACGTCGATTCCACTTGGATGTGCGCCGCCGCCATCGCATAGTCCCCGCCTGTCCCCGGGGGAGGCTTGAATGGAACTGACTGCGACGTTCTTCATCCTGATGCTGGTCGTCATCTATCTGGGGGCGAGCATCAAGATCGTCCGCCAGGGCTATCAATATACCATCGAATATTTCGGCCGCTTCACCACGGTGGCGCCGCCGGGGTTCAACTTCTACCCCGCCTTTTTCTACCGCGTCGGCCGGCGCGTGAACATGATGGAGCAAGTTCTCGACATTCCCGGGCAGGAGATCATCACCAAGGACAACGCCATGGTTTCGGTCGACGGCGTCGTCTTCTTCCAGGTGCTCGACGCCGCCAAGGCCGCCTATGAGGTGTCGGAGCTTTATGTCGCGATCCTCCAGCTCACCACCACCAACCTGCGCACGGTGATGGGTTCGATGGACCTCGATGAAACCCTTTCCAAGCGCGATGAGATCAACGCACGGCTGCTTTCGGTGGTCGACCATGCGACCACCGCCTGGGGCGTCAAGATCACCCGCGTCGAGATCAAGGACATCCGCCCGCCCGCCGACATCGTCAACGCGATGGGCCGCCAGATGAAGGCGGAGCGCGAAAAGCGCGCCGTGATCCTGGAATCGGAGGGCAGCCGCGCCTCCGCCATCCTGCGCGCCGAGGGCGAAAAGCAATCGCAGATCCTTGAGGCCGAGGGCCGCCGCGAGGCCGCCTTCCGCGACGCCGAGGCGCGCGAACGCGAGGCGGAGGCCGAAGCCAAGGCGACGCAGATGGTGTCGGATGCCATTGCGAGCGGGAATGCGCAGGCGATCAATTACTTCATTGCCCAGAAATATGTCGATGCGGTCAGCCAGTTCGCCACCTCTCCCAATGCCAAGACCATATTGTTCCCGGTCGAGGCGACGCAGTTGATCGGCACGCTGGGCGGCATTGGCGAGCTGGCGCGCGAGGCGCTGGGCAGCGGGGGCGAGACGCCGCCGCCCGCCCAGCCGGCCCGCCGCCGCGCCGGTCCGTTCGAGCAGGGAGGCGCATAGATGACGCTGGGCAGCATCACGCTGGAGCCGCATTGGTGGTGGCTGATCATCGCCGTCATCCTGGGCGTGCTGGAAATCGTCATCCCCGGCGTGTTCCTGATCTGGCTGGCGGCGGCGGCGGCGATCACCGGGCTGGTCGCGCTGTTCGTCGGCGTGCCGCTGGCGGCGCAGTTCCTGATGTTCGCGGTGCTGGCGCTGCTCGCCACCTATGTCGGGCGCCGCTGGTATCTCGCCAATCCGGTGGCATCGAGCGATCCGCTGCTGAACGACCGCGCGGCGCGGCTGGTGGGTGAAGTGGTGACGGTGGCCGTCGCGATTGCGGGCGGCGAAGGCCGGGTCCGCGTGGGCGACGGGGAATGGCCGGCGCGCGGGGCGGATGCGCCGGTGGGCGCGCGCGTGCGCATCGCGGCGGTGGAACATGGCACGCTGATCGTCGAACCGCTCTAAGTTACGGCAGCGTCACGACATTGTGCGGATCGGCGTTGGTGCCGCTTCCGTTTTCCGCGCCGCGCGCGTCGATAATGTAGCGACAAAGGCATTGCGGCGACGCGCCCTGCCCTTCTAGGACGCCGGGCGGCGGGGCCGCTCCCATGTTGCAGACCGGCCGGTAACGCTTGTCGCAAACTATCTGGAGAGCCGCCGTGCAAAGCGACCGTCTGATCCCCATCGCCATCCTTCTCGCCGGTTTCGCCGCGCCGCTGCATGCCGAGACGGATTCCGGTGACGAGATTGTGGTGACTGGTCTGGGGTTATCGGTTCCGCCTGGGACGCCGGCTTATGGTTCTGTGGTGATTGACCGGGATCGGTTGACTGGCAATGCGACGGGCCGGGTTGAGGATGTTTTGGAGGATGTGGCTGGGTTTCAGCAGTTCCGCCGGTCTGACAGCCGGTCTGCGAACCCGTCTGCGCAAGGGGCGACGCTGCGGGCGCTGGGGGGCAATGCGTCGAGCCGGGCG
>NZ_MEFG01000045.1 GCF_001724715.1 Sphingomonas sp. SCN 67-18 | reverse complement strand
GTGTCAACCATTAAATTATGGATGAGAGGCGAAAGGGCGTGACGACTTCAACACCCTGTTCGGCTGTGAGACCGCCCCGTCTCCCGCGAACGGTCGTTCGCGCGAGACCCGCGCCGATCGCGGCAGAGGCCACTGAAACAGCCCATTCGGCTTCCTAAAACCGTCCCTTGTTTCCGTCTCCGAAATCCGGCTAGGCTGCGTCGAGTTTTCGGAGAAGCCCTTTGCTCGTCGGCTATGCGCGCGTGTCCACCCGAGATCAGTCCCCTGCCCTACAGCTTGATGCGCTCCGGCAAGCGGGATGCGAAAAGGTGTTCACCGAGAAGGCATCGGGCGCGCAGCGCGATCGGCCGGAGTTGCGCGCCGCGCTCGACTATCTTCGCGCCGGGGACACGCTGGCAGTTTGGAAGCTCGACCGGCTCGCGCGCTCCGTCCGGCAACTCGTGGAGACGGCCGAAGATCTCGCCAAGCGCGAGATCGGCCTTCGCGTGCTCACCCAGGCGATCGACACCACCAGCCCCGGCGGGCGGCTCGTGTTCCACGTCTTTGCGGCCGTGGCGGAGTTCGAGCGCGAGCTAACCTTGGAGCGCACCCATGCCGGACTTGCCCAGGCGCGCGCCTTGGGGCGACGTGGCGGGCGCAAGCCGGCGATGGAGCCGGCCGAGATCAAGCGCGCCAAGGCCATGCTCGCCGATCCGACCATCACCGTTGAGGAGGTCGCACAGCAGATCGGGGTGCAGCCCTCGACGCTTTACCGGCACATTCCGGGCGGGCGCAGCTCGCTAGGCCAGGCCGTCTAGCAGAGGCCGCCCCGACCGGGGCGGCCGCGTTGTTTGTCCCACCCACCCAACCCTGGGAGCCGGCCTTCGGCCCGGCCAGGTTCAGGCGAACAGGTCGCCGATCGCGCGCACCCGGAAGGCGTTGACCCACCGGCGCCGGCGATGCTCCCCGGCATCATGGACCATGTGGCAGCGCTGGCAGAGCGCGGCGAGGTTGCGCGGCCGGTTGTCGCCGGGATCATGGTTCAGGTGTGCGCTGGCAAGGACGACGCGCGTGACCCGCACCGTCGCGGGCGGGTCGATGCCGGCGAGACCCGGTTGCGCCCGCGCCAGTTCGTCCGGCGACGGCAGCCGGCGAAGCCCCCTGCCCTGCCCATCGCGCCAAGTCGCGGCGTCCTCGTCCCACCACACCCCGTCGCCCAGGTGTAGCACGTCGCGGCCGTGCGGGCGGCGGCAATGCTCGCAGCGCCCTTTGGCGCGCCGGAACCGGATGAGGTTGGACAGCTCGCGCCAGTCGATCGGGTAGAGCCAGCGATGTTCGCGCGCGATCGGCATGACGATTCTATGAGTCAGCAGAAGGCGGAACGAAAGCAGAAAACGGCTGTGATTCAGACTTTTCATCACAGCTAAGCGACTAAGCGATTATGCGACTAATCGGTGTATCGCATGAAGATATCAGGCGAGCACTTCCAGCCCGTGCTTCTGGACGACCGTGAGCAGCTTCAAGGCCACACCGCTCGGCTTTTTCGTGCCCGCCTCCCATTTCTCGATCGTGCTCTCGCTGGTGTTGAGGTAGCGCGCGAACACCGGCTGACTGACATGGTGGCGCTCGCGCAATTCCTTGATATCGGCCGGCGCGAGCGCGGTCGGGACCGTCAGGCACGACTTGTCGAAATGGCGCATGGTCGCCTTGTTGATCGCGCCGACCTTGAACATTGCCGAGGCGGATGAATGAATCGCTTCAAAGGCGTCGCTTTTGAACTTACGCTTGATGGTCATGGCAAATCTCCAACCAGTCCCCTTCCGCAAGGAGCTGAGACACCTGTTCGTCCCTCAGACCCGCATAACCTTTCGCCAGCTTGCGGAAGTCGGCCAGCTCGTCGTCTTCGATGTTCTCTCTGTCCTTCTTGGCGAACAGATACTCGTAAACCCAATATCGCTCGCCTTTGGCGAGAATGATGCTGCGGTGGCGGTTCTTGTCGAGCCGCTTCTTGAACACGCCTCCGCCGAGATCGTCGCATTGTCCTTTCCGCACCTGTTCCATCGCGTCGCATAGTTCCGTGTCGACAATAAGCGCCTTGCGCGCCGCCTTTGAGAACCAGGCCGTTTTGAAGGTTCGCGGTTGGCCTTCCTCCGTCATCGTCATTGTGTAGCACTTAGTCCGGTCGTTTTCAACCACCCCGAGCTGGCAGGCGCGCCCGTGCCGGGCCGCGCTCTATCTCCGCTCGCGCTCCGATCGAGCCGCCGTGCCGGCGTCTCGCCCCATACGGGCAACGATCGCTCGCGCGGGCGGGGCGCGCCCCGCCCAGATGGCCGCCGGCGATGCCGGCGGAGATCTTCGTCAGATGGGGAAAGGGAGCGCCGCCCCCTCCCCCCAGCAACGGCAATCAGCCGGGCCGTGGCTCGCTGCGCTGCGCCCGCACCACCCCGGCAGATTCCCATTGCCCCCCTCTCCCCCGCTGTTCGCCACGAGGCAGGGCCGATGGCCGAGGCCATCGCCCCGAGGGCGATTTTGAGAAGGGAGATACCGACATGGACCACGATAATCGCGAGAGCTGGCTGAACCGGGTGGCGGTCGGCATGGCCCCGCTGTTCGACGCGCTGGATACCCCCCTGCCCGACCGCATCCGCGTTGCGATCGGCTTCACCAGTGCCGGGCGCAAGGGCAAGGCGATCGGCGAGTGCTGGGATAACCGGCTAAGCGCGGACGGCCATTTTGAAATCTTCATCCGGCCCGACCTTGCGCACGCGCCCGACGCGATGCCCGCGCAGATCGCGGCGATCCTCGCGCACGAGCTGGTCCACGCCGCAGTCGGTATCGCGGCCGGGCATGGGAAGGCGTTTAAACGCATCGCTATCGGATTAGGGCTGGTCGGGCCGATGCGCGCGACGACGCCCGGCGAGACGTTCCTTGCTGCGGTCGCGCCGATCCTCGCCGTCGCCGGCCCCCTCCCCCATGCCCGGCTCGACACGGCCGGCGAGACCACCGCGCCGAAGAAGCAGGCGGCGCGGATGCTCAAGTGCGAGTGTCAGGCGTGCGGCTATACGGTGCGGACCGCGCGCAAATGGCTGGAGACGGCGGGTGCGCCGCTATGTCCGATCGAGGAGCATGGGCCGATGCGCCATGAGCCGCTCGACAGTGACGGCGAACCGGAGGGATAACCGCAACAGCTAAGCGACTAAGCGGCTAGACGACTAAGCGACTAATCTCTATAAGCCGCTTAGTCGCTTAACAGGAGCAGGTCATGCAGACATGGGCCATCATCGCCCAGAAGGGCGGGCAGTCGAAAACTACGCTGGCGACCGGCTTCGCGGTCGAAGCGGCGCGCGAGGGCGCGGCCGTCGTGATCCTCGATGCCGATGATCGCCAGGGATCGGCGCTCTACTGGTCGGAGCGGCGTGCGCTCGATGACGTGACGGTGAAGGACAGCAGCGTCGCCGGCCTGCCGCTGCACGTCACGCGGGGGCGCGCCAGCGGCAAGCTCGACCTCATCATCATCGACACGCCGGCGAACTCCAAGGATATCGCCATGCTCGCGGCCGAGCAGGCCGATTTCGTCATCATTCCTGTCGCTCCGCGCGGGCTGGACGTTCACTCGGTCCTGCAAACGGTCAAGCAGGTGCAGCAGGCCGGGACGCCGTTCGCGGTGATCCTGACGCAAGTGCCGCACCAGGGCGGGGAGGGGGAGGAGGCCCGCGCGGGTTTCGCCGCCAAGGGCATCGGGCTGTTCGATAGCCGCCTTCACTTCCGCAAGGACTATTACCGCGCAACGCCGATCGGCCAGACAGCCGCCGAGCTGGAGCCGGACGGCAAGGCCGCGGCCGAGTTGCGCGCCGCCTATGAGGAGGCTAAGCGACTAAGCGGCTATACGACTAAGCCAATAAGCGAGGTGGCGTGATGGCCCGGAAACCGTCAGCACTGGCAGGTATCTTCGATGACGAGCCGGAGGCGCCCGCGCCCGAGCTGGTCGCGGAGTCGACGCCCGCCCGCGCACCGGCGCGATCGGCACCCAGGGCGCGGCGCACGGCCGACGTACCCGCGCCGGAGCGCCGCAGCAGCCATCCGGGCAAGAAGCCGGTCCTGATCCATATCCCCGAGGACATGCACCGCACGTTGCGCCAGCTCAGCGTCGAGGAGGGCGGGGAACCGCTGACCGTCGTGACCGAGCGGCTGTTGCGGCAGTATCTCGTGCAGCGGGGCCATGCCAGGTTCGCGCCGTGAGCAAGCGCCGCGACCCGAATCCCGAGTTCGACCTGTTCATTCCGGCGCTTGGCGACCTTCCGCTCAAGGATCAGCGCGAGGTCATGGAGCGGCCGTTCTTCTCGCTTCAAAAGCGCAAGCGATTGAAGCCGATCGAGTATCGCAGCCCGGACGGCGAGGCATGGGTGCGGGTGCAGGCCATTCCCGATTACGGCATGGCGACCATATGGGACGCCGATATCCTGATATGGGCGGCATCCACGCTCAATCGCATGAAGCAGCAGGGCTTGAACGACTTGCCGCGCACGCTGACGACGACGCCCTACGACCTGCTACGCGCGATCAAGCGCAGCACCGGCGGCCGAGACTATCAGGAGTTGCAGGCGGCGCTGCTCCGGCTCCAGACGACTTCGATCACGACCTCGATCCGCGCGACGAAGCGTCGGCAGAAGGCAGGCTTCAACTGGCTCGATAGCTGGACCTTTGACACCGACGCCGACACCGAGCAGCCCCGCGGCATGACGCTGACCCTCTCGGATTGGGTTTACGAGGGGATCGTGAATGAGAAATCGCTCCTCACCATGCACCCCGATTATTTCCTTCTGTCGGGAGGGCTGGAGCGCGCGCTGTATCGCATCGCGCGCAAGCACGCCGGTTCGCAGCGCGGCGGGTGGACATGCCGGGTGGAGGTGTTGCGCGACAAGACCGGCAGCGACGCCAAGCCCAAGGAGTTCAATCGGATGTTGCGGCGGGCGATCGAAGCGGACCAGCTCCCCGACTATGGGATGGCGCTGACCGAGACGGCCGACAAAAGTCCAGCCGTGCTGTTCCGGTTGCGCGGCGAGGCCGAGGCGCTGGAGTTCGCCGAGAAGATGCGGGCGGAGGAGGAGCGACGCGCTCGCATGGTCGCCGATCGGCAGCGCGCCGATCAAGTCGACGCCCACATGGACCGGCTTGCAGGCCGTCGCTGACTATCGGGGTTTCACCCACCCGTCGCCCAACTATCGGGGGATCACACACCGAGGCGACGAGGCTGCTGGAGCCGCTATGTGGCCCACTATGCGGCAGCGAGCGGCGGGCCTGTGGATAAGTGGCGCTCCGAGCCGTTTTTCGCCGGCACAGGCTCGGGGTTTCACCCACCTTTGCGTCGGGGTTTTACACACCGTCCTATCGGGGTTTCACACACCGAATCACGGGGTTTCACCCACCGGCTACCCCGCTAGGCCGTTGATTCTACAACGAAGAAACCGCTTGGAAGCAGCCTTAACCTTCTTAACGATTCCTATTTAATAGAATCACTTAACCCGCTGGATGCGAAAATCAGCAGCGGTGTGTGTGTGATGAGCGAAAGGGAGAAGGAAAAGCGGAATCGGCCTAACGGCCGATACGCTTTCGTTGCGTGCCGCGGAAGGCGGCACCAAGGCGGCGCAAGCGCCGCAGGCTTAGCGGGAAGAAGATGGGCGAGGTGACGACTGAATCGCCTCCTACGGCCGCCCAGGAGCGCTGTGAGGGCAGGAGAGGGGCCTTTGACGTGCCGACGTGCTGATCGCAGCAAATGTCGCCAGCGGGGCTTAAATCGGCCAAGCCGGTCCCGGCTTCATCGGCCTCGTTCGTGCCTTGAGGGATCGATCACGCCGGATCGAACCGACCGGCGAACTCGCGATCAGCGTAGTAGCGCAGCTTGGCGGCGATAATCGGCCGCTGCCCGGCGAGGAACAGGAGCTGGCGATCGGGGCGGAGTGTGCGGACTTCATCGGGGGTGAGCAGCGGCCGGCCGACGTGCTGCTGCCCGTAGGAAATCCCGGTTTGCTCGGCGTCGAGCGCGCGGCTCATGGTCTCGAACACGACGGTTTCCTGCCCCGCCAGGTCAGAAACGAGCTTGGCGCTGTCCTGATCGTTGACCCCGAACACCTGGAGGACGCCGGCGTTGGACAGGAACGTGCCGGCGCGCTGCCCGTAGAGCGCGCGGAGCTGGTGAACGTCCTGGAGGATCGGCCAGAGCTGGACGCCGTAGCCCGCCATCAGCCCCATCGCGCGCTCGACCGGCTCGAGACGGCCCAGCGCGGCGAACTCGTCGAGCAGGAACAGCACCGGCCAGGGCGGGCGACCCGGCGCGCGCGCCAGTTCGGTCAGCGCTTGCGCCACCATCAGCCGCAGCCAGCGGGCATAGCTGGCGAGCCGATCGGGCGGCAGCACGAGAAACACCGTCGCTGGCGCATCCTTCAATCCCGCGAACGTAAAATCCGATCGCCCCAGCACCGTCGCCATGCGGGGTGAATCGAGAAAGTGGGTGTGACGTTGCGCGGCCGACAGCACGCCGGCGGCTTCGCGATCGGATTTGCCGAGCTGGCGGTTGGCGGCGCGCGCGACCAGGCCCCCTTGCGCCTGCATCGCGGCAAGCTGCGCCGCCAATGCGGCAGGGGCGAGGGTCAGCCGGTCGCGCAGCGTGTCCAGGGTGCGGGTGGCGGGCGGTTCGGTGGTGACGATGTGGAGCAGGATGCCGGCGATCAGCGCCTTGGCTTCCTCGTTCCAATGCGCGTCGCCGGCTTCGCCGGGCGCGTCGTGGACCAGTGCGTCGGCGAGCGTCATTGCGCGTCGCCGGCTTCGCCGGGCGCGTCGTGGACCAGTGCGTCGGCGAGCGTCATGCAGTCGTCAGCAAGATCGAGGCCGTGCGGGTCGATGCGATCGAGCGGATTGAACGCGGCCGAGGGGAGGCCAGTGACGCCGAACGGATCGAGGACATGGACCGCGCCGAACTTGCCGCGCTGGCGCGCGGCGATCCGGGCGTTTTCCCCCTTGGGGTCGATGCAGACGACCGCGAACGGATATTCGAGCAGGTTGGGGATGATCGTGCCGACGCCCTTGCCGGTGCGGGTGGGTGCGATCGTCAGCAGATGGGCGGGACCGGCATAGCGCATCGGCTTGCCGGTCTTCACGTCGCGGCCGATCAGCAGCCCGTGATCGTCGTTGAGGGCTTTCGCCTCGCTGGCGGTGGCGAAGCGGGCCGAGCCGTGCGTGTCGCCGGAATCGGCATAGTCGAACCGGCGGAGCAGGGGCAGGACGAACATCCAGACCATGACCAGCGGCACGGCGAGGTCGATGCCGATGAAGCCGAGCTGGGCAAGCGCGCCGTTCTTGTCGAGCTTGAAATACCAGATCGCCAGCATCAGCAGGAGGAACAGCGCGGCGAACAGGACCATCGCGAACAGGACCACGACGACGATGTGGCGGGCGAACCGGAAGGGGGCGAGCAGCACGCCGAGCAGCGCCCACATCGGGTTGGCGCGGGCGGTGCGGGCGAGGTTACGGGTGGCGCGCGCGAGGCCCATCTAGCCGACCGCCAGCATCGGATCGGCGTCGGGATGGCCGAGCAGCTTGAGGACGATTTGCGTGGCGAGGGGAGGGGGGACCGCCTCGTCGCGCAGCATATCGAACAGCGCGTCCTCGTCGGGTTCAAGAGCCAGGCCCTCGATCGCGAGGTTGGCGCGCGAGTCCGCATCGTCGTCGCGCCACATCGCGACTTCGGCCGACGTGCCGCGCACGAAATCGAGCGCGCGGACCTGCCGGCGGATCGCTTCGACATCGAGCTGCGTCATGGGGCGTTTTCTCCCGCTTCGCTTTCCGTATCGAACGCCCGCTTGCCGCGCCGCTTCCACAGCGCCAGGGCATCCCCGGCATCGTCACCGCGCGCGCGTCCGGCGAGATCGAGCAACGCGCCGTAGAGGGTGGCGCGATCGTCGTCGGTCAACTCGACCAGGCCGGCCTTTTGGACGAGGCCGCCCAGCTCGATCAGGTGGCGCGTTCGTTCGCGACGTTGCACGACCCAGCCCCGCGTATCGCTACGCCGTTGCGCCGCTTCCGCCCGCAGCGTCGCCGCCCGGTTCAGCCGCGTCGCCCGAGCTGTCGATTGCAGCAGCGCCGCCACCTTTCTTCCCGCGCCGCTGAAAGAAGGCAGCGCCCTTCGCACGCCATGCCTCCTTTGTCGCAGTATCTTCCGACCCGATGGCATCGAGCAGCACGCCCGCGAGCGTCTCCGCATCGAGTGCATCGGCCCCGGTTGCAGCTACGAGCTGACCGAGCTGCTCGACCCGCTTTGCCTTGAGGGAGCGGGCCTTATCACCCAACGCCTTTAGCTCGGCATCGTAATCACGCACCTTCCGCATCGACTCCACCCTTCCGCGCATTGGCCAGCAGCATTTTAGCGCGCCGAGCATCCGGGTAAAGTCAGAACGACAGAAAGCGGCACTAAATCAGTCACGAGGAGCGCAGCGGATTGTGAGTGCGCGCTTATAGAACGTTGCCGTTCTGCGCTAAGGGGCGTAGCGTGCGCATCGCTATGGCGATCTACCACTTCTCCGCCAAAATTATCAGCCGCAAGACTGGCGGCAGCGCCGTCGCGGCAGCCGCCTATCGTTCCGCGTCCGAGCTTCACGACGACCGGCTCAATCGCAACCACGACTTCAGCAACAAGGCGGGCGTCATCCACTCCGAGGTGATGTTGCCGCAGGGCGCGCCGGAGCGTTTAAATGACCGCTCAACGCTGTGGAACGAGACGGAGGCGAGGGAGAAACGCCACGATGCGCAATTGGCCCGCGAGGTGGAGTTTTCGATTCCGCGCGAGATGAACGAGAAGCAGGGCGTGAGCCTGGCACGCGACTTCGTTCAAAAGCAGATGGTCGATCGCGGGATGATTGCGGACCTGAATGTCCATTGGGACAGAGCCAACGACGGCAGCCCCAAGCCACACGCACACGTCATGCTGTCAATGCGCGACGTGGGGCCGGACGGGTTCGGAAATAAGGTGGTCGCGTGGAACGACCGGGCGCTGTTAAAGGATTGGCGCGAGGCGTGGGCCGCGCACGTCAACGAGCGTATGGCCGAGCTGGGGCTTGAGGGCCGGATCGACCATCGCACCCTGGAGGCGCAGGGGATCGAGCTGGAGCCGCAGCACAAGATCGGACCCGCAGCGTCGCGCAGGCCGGAGCAGGGGCTTGAGGCGGAGCGGATCGAGGATCACGCGCGCATTGCGCGGGAGAACGGCGACAAGATCGTCGCCAACCCGTCGATCGCGCTGGACGCGATCACGCGGCAGCAGGCGACGTTCACTACCCGCGACCTTGCGACGTTCGCGTTCCGGCATAGCGACGGCAAGGAGCAGTTCGACCAGGTGATGGGGGCGGTGCGCGCCAGCCCGGAGCTGGTCGCGTTGGGGAAGGACGGACGCGACCAGGAGCGGTTCACGTCGCGCGACATGATCGCGGTGGAGAGCCGGCTTGAGCGTGCTGGCGACGAGCTGGCGGCGCGTGACGGGCATGGCGTTGCCGATCGGCACCGTGACGCCGCTACGGCCAAGGCCGAGGAGCGTGGCCTTGTCCTTTCCGGCGAGCAGCGCGACGCCTTCGATCATGTGACCGGCGACGCGGGGCTGGCGTCGGTCGTCGGCTACGCCGGCAGCGGCAAATCCGCGATGCTTGGCGTCGCGCGCGAGGCGTGGGAGGGGCAGGGCTACACGGTGCGCGGCGCGGCGTTGTCGGGTATCGCGGCGGAGAATCTTGAGGGCGGGTCGGGCATCCAGTCTCGCACCATCGCCAGCCTTGAACATGCATGGGGGCAGGGGCGCGAGCAGCTAGGGCCGCGCGACGTGCTGGTGGTGGACGAGGCCGGCATGATCGGTTCGCGCCAGATGGAACGGGTGTTGAGCCAGGCGCGCGACGCCGGGGCCAAGGTCGTGATGGTAGGCGACCCCGAGCAGTTGCAGGCGATCGAGGCGGGTGCGGCGTTCCGCAGCGTCACCGAGCGTCACGGCGCGGCCGAGATCACCGAGATCAGGCGGCAGCGCGAGGACTGGCAGCGCGACGCCACGCGCGCCTTGGCGACCGGACGCACCGGCGAGGCGATCCACGCCTATAACGGCAGGGGCATGGTTCACGCGGCCGACACGCGCGAACAGGCGCGGGGCGAGCTGGTGGACGGCTGGGATCGCGCTCGCCAGGCCGAACCGGGCAAATCCCGCGTCATCCTCACACACACCAACGCCGAGGTCCGCGAGCTGAATGAGGAGGCGCGCGGCCGATTGCGCGCAACCGGCGACCTTGGCGATGACGTGACGTTCAGCGCCGATCGCGGCGCGCGCCAGTTCGCGAGCGGCGACCGCTTGATGTTCCTGCGGAACGAGCGGTTGCTAGGGGTGAAGAACGGCACGCTTGGCACGATCGAGCGGGTATCGCCCGAGGGTATGGCGGTGCGCCTCGATGACGGGCGCGGCGTCGCGTTCGACACCAAGGACTATGCCCATGTCGATCACGGCTACGCGGCGACGATCCACAAATCGCAGGGGGTGACGGTCGATCACGCCCACGTTCTCGCCACCCCCGGCATGGACCGCCACAGCGCCTATGTCGGCATGTCGCGGCACCGCGACGACGCGCAGCTCCACTATGGCCGCGACGACTTCGCCGACCAGCGCCAGCTTGTTCGCGCCCTGTCGCGCGATCGGGGCAAGGACATGGCTGGCGATTACGCCAAGCCAGAGCAGGATCAGGCGCGGGCGTTCGCCGATCGGCGCGAGATCCGGTTCCCGGAACTCGCGCGGCAGGTGGCGGAGAAGGTCCGCGACAAGGCCAGGGGCATGTTCGCCGGGTTCCGCCCGAAACCGGCGTCGGAAAAGGCGACGTCGCCGGAGCGCGTCGCAGCCGATCGGCCGCTGGCACCCTCGCAGGCCCGCGCGATCGAACGCTATGGCCGCGCCGCAGCCGATATAGGCCGGATGCGGGAGAAAGGTTTGCCGGTGCTCGCGCATCAGGAGAGTGCCTTGCAGAAGGCAGGCGACGCGCTCGACCAGGTGCGGCCGCATGGCGCGCGCGACCTCGCCAGTGCGATCGAGCGCGACCCCCGGCTCGCGCGCGACGCGGCCGAGGGGAACACGGGCGGCGCGGCGAAGGCGATGGAGACGGAGCGCCAGGTCCGCATCGACCCGGAGAAACGCGCGGGGCGGTTCGTGGAGCAGTGGCAGGGCATGAAGGAGGCGCGCGCCAGCATGGAGCGTGCCGGCGACCGTGTGGGCGCGGAGAAACTCGGCAAGCGCATGGAGAGCATCGCGGGCGGGCTGCACCGCGACCCGCAGCTCGAATCCGTGTTGCGCGCCCGCGCGCCCGAGCTGGCGTTGAACATGGAGCGGAGCCGGTCGATCGGGCAGGAGCTGGCGCAGTCGGTCAGCATCGGGCGTGACCGCGACCGTGGCATGAGCCGGTAGGTGACGATGGACGACGATATTCCAGAAGGCGACGATCCGGCCGAGGCGTTCGACCGGTTGCGCGCCGTGATAGAGGGCCAGGACCGCGAGCTGGCGTTGCTACGCCGTGCCGTGGAGGGTTTGGCGGCCGAGCGGGCAGATATCGACGTTCCCGACTATACCGAGACGTTGGGGCGGATGCAGCAGGGCGTTGACGCCACGGCCGACCGGATCGCGGTTATCAACGACGTGATCGCGCGGAGTCCGGCCCTGGCGATCACTCCCGAGCAGATGGCGCAGCGGATTGCCGTAGCGGGCAACGCTGCCCGGCGCGAGGATCAGGCGGCGCTCGCCAAGGCGGGCGAGGACAAGGCCCGTGTCATGGCCGAGCTTCGCGCCGTCGCCGGGTCCGCATGGACGCGGGCCGAGCAGAAAAACCGGCAGTTATGGTTCGGGCTGGGCGGACTGGCGGTTGGCATCCTTGCATGGGCGATCGTGCCGGGCCTGGTCGCGCGCGAGATCGCCCCGACGAGCTGGCAATGGCCGGAGCGCATGGCGGCGCGTACGCTCGACCTTCCCCGCTGGGAAGCAGGACAGCGCATGATGCAGAGCGCCAGCCCGACCGCGTTCCGCGCGATCGTCGGGGCCGACAGGATCGTGACGGCCAACCGCGAAGCGATAGAAGGGTGCAGTAAAGCCGCAGCCCGAAAGCGCGAGACGGTGCGATGCACGATCCGAGTCGCGCCCGCGCCCTAGGCACGCGTCCTCTACGGGTGAAGCATCAGCCGACCGCAAACGATTCGGTGAAGACCGACGACGACGGTACCCCGAGCTGGCAAAGCATCGCCGTGACCGCCGCCATCATCGGTGTCGGCCCGCAGATATAGACTTGGGCTTGCGCCACGTCAGGCAGCGTTGCGCGGAGAAGATCGGCGGTGATCCGATTGCCCGCGCCCGCCATGCCGTCGTTGGTGAGCACCTTGACCAGCCTGAAATTGACGTGATCGGCGGCGAGCTGAGCGAGTTCGTCGGCGCGGATCACGTCGGCTACCGTTGCGGTCGAATAGATCAAATCGATGCGGCCGGGCCAGCGCCGGTCGAGCAGATCGCGGATTTGCGACAGCGAGGGGGTGACGCCGACCCCGCCGGCGATCATCACGAGCCGGTGCGGCGCATCGTTTGGAATCGTGAAATGCCCGTAGGGGCCGCGAACCGTGACCAGGCGGCCGATCGCCAGATCGTCGTGCATATGCGGCGAGAAGAAGCCGCCATCTTCGTATTTGATCGAAAACTCGACATGACCGCGTTCGCCGGGAGACGATGACGCGGTGTAGTTACGAATGCCCGATAGCTCGAAATACTGCCCGGCGACGAACGTGAACGGCAGCGGGCCGCCATGTTCGGGCACAAAGCGGAAGGTCTTCACGCGCGGCGTTTCGACCGTAATGTCGGTCAGCCGGAGCTTGCCCGTCCACGGCGCAAGCGAGTTGGCGACCGACAACGCCGGCGGTGTCGCTGTTGCCGGGGCGGACGGGACTTTGACGTGGCGCGCGACCCAGGTGTAGCGCAGCCGCCAGACGACGAAGGCGACCGAGACCAGCGCGCACGTCTCGACGATCAGCTTGCCGGCGTCGAAATAGTCGATCGATCGCTTGGGATCGAGGCTCGAATTGATAAGCAGGCCGTGGACGAGGAACACTGGCAGCAGCGCGTAGGTGGCGTAATGCACCCACTTCCAGAATTCTAAGCCGATCGCCGCGCGAAAATACGACGACAGTGTGACGGTCAGTAGCAGGTACATCGCGATCGTGCCGAGCGCCGCATAGAGCGTTTCGGCCGGGGCGGTGAACGGAATGTAGATCGCCGACAATGTGAACGGATGCGTCGCGTGCCAGAGCAGAAACAGCGGGTGCACCAGCACGACCCCGATCGCGGTGTAGCCGATCCACTTGTGGAGTTTGAAGATCGACGCGGGCAGCCGCCGGTGCGGCCAGCGGACGGCCGGATCGTAGCGGAGCGGTTGCAGCACGCCGAGCGCGAGGTTGAGGGTGAGCAGGATCGTCGCCAGCCACCCGAACCATGCGGTGAAATCTGAGATCGCTAAGCCACCCAGACCGATAGTGTCCAAACTCATCTAAATTCCTTATCCGCCAAGCACGCCCGCGATCAGCGTGGCTCCAATCACAAGCATCGCCGTCGCGACAATGGCGCGCACCACGCCGATCGTTGCCTTCTTGAGATAGCGCACTCCCAAAAAAGCACCGGCGAACGCGCAGAGCGTGGCGACCGCGACCAGAGCCCAGCCATGCGCGCCCAGGGCGGCGCTGCCGTGAAAGCTGGCGGCATAGGTGGGGAGACGGGCCAGATCGACCAGAACGGCGATAAGAACACCTGTCGCGATGAACCGCGCCGGTTCCAGGCCTGATTTTAGCAGGAACATCGAGCGGAACGCGCCCTGCTGTCCTGTGAGGCCCCCGAAGAAGCCGGTGATGATGCCGCCCAGCGGAATCAATCGCGGCGGTGCCGCGAGACGCTGAAACCACGGTTGCAGCTCCAAAAGCGCGAACAGGATCATGAGCGTGCCGATCGTAACGCCCGCAGCAGTAGGACCGTAATCGCGGCCCAAGGCGGACCAGGTGAACAGGCGCGGCGTGCTACCCAATTTACCTAGTAGCCAAGCCCCAGCGACCGCTGCGGGTATCGCTGGAAGCCCGAAGCGCGCGACGGTGCGCCAGTCGGCGCGACGCCCGAGCAGGCCCCCCTTGAACAGATTATTTAGCAGGTGGACAGTGCCGGTCGCCGCTACCGCGACCTCTATTGGAAAGAACAACGCGAAGGCTGGTAGTAGCACCGTCCCAAGGCCAAAACCCGAATAGATCGTTAGTCCCGAAGCAAGGAACGCAACAAGGCCTATCAGCAAATAATCCATGATCAATGCCGCAGGTAGCGTTGCAGGCTGACGCGCAGCACGATGCGGAACTCGTCACTTGGCTTGTAATTGGTGATAATCTCGGCCGGCCCGGACAGTGTGTTATGGGCATATTCGAGGTGCAGGCTCGCTAGCTTGTTGGTGTAGGGCAGGTTATAGTTGACCCCGGCGCGCACCGCCTGTTGCGTCGCGCGGCCCGTGATCGTGTCGATGCCGAGGCTTACCACGTCATAGCGCGCGAACAGGTCGAGATCGCCGGTATGCGGCGCATCGAACAGCGAGAACTGAACCATCGCATAGCCGCCGCCCACGTCGGAGCGACTGCCGGAAAAACGTGAGTAGAGCGCTTCCGCCTCGACCGTCGTGGCGTGCCCGAGTAGCGGGAAGGTATAGGCAATGTCGGCTTCGCCCGTTGTTTTGGTGCCCGTCGCCGCTACGCCGCCGAGCGGCCCGAACCCGATCGCGGTCGCCAAGGTGAACGAGCGGTCGCGAATCCCCGTCGTGCGATCGACGGCAAAACCGGCCGTCAGCTTCCGGCCGCTTTTGTCATCGCTGATCGGGGTCAGCACGATTTTGGCGGCGATAGCCCGGCCGAAGGCTGCATGTCTCTCCTGAGCGTTGAGACCGCCTCTATTGTCGCCGATCGAGGCCTGGACCGTCACCTTCGGTGACAGCGCTTTTTGGAACTGGGCACCTATTTGCGGGCCGAACGTGTTGGTGGAGCCGTGTTCTTCAAGGATCAGCGAGCGGTTGATCGTCGCCAGGTTGCCCGACGATAGATTGTCTTCGCGAGAAAGGATGGAGGTATTATGACCGAACAGCAGGCGAAACTTGCCGGGATCATCTGGATTTTGAACCGCGAGATATAGATTTTCAAAGTCGTGGCTGTTGAGCGAGCCGGCAGGACCGGGGTTGATGCCAAGAACATTGGTGTCGGTAAGGTCGATTTCGTAAACGGCCGCGATACGCAGTTGGTCGTTGATGCGCGGCAGGTCGATTTCCGCGCCTTGCCGAAAGCGCCGGAAATAGTCCGGCCCGTTTGGGTCGATCGCACGTTCGGCATAGCCCCAGCCGGTGACCCGGAAGTCTCCCGATTGATAGACGATCCCGGCGTCGGGATTGAATGACAAGCCCTGTTTTGGAGCCGGCGTGGCGTTTTGTTGAACGGGTTTCGGTTCGCTATTCGTCGGGGCGGCCGGGCCGAGTGATTGTTGCGCCATCGCCGGCGAAGCAGCCAAGGCCGCGCCGGTGATGAGCAGAGAGAGGCCGCGCTGTATTAGCTTCACCAGAACAGCCCGCGCTTGTCGCTTGCTGTCAGGCGACGGCGGTACATATCGAGGTACACCCACGCGCCCGTGACAAGCAGCACGACCAGCGCCAGACCCCACAAGATGCCGAGGACCACACCAGGTTCGCCGAGGACTTCCCCGCTATGGATACGGCGGATGATCGACTCGGCTTCGCGGCGTTCGTCGCTCATTATGCGGCCCGACCGCGCATCGACGACAATCTCGCGTAGGGGATCGCCGGGGAGCTGGACCACGCCCTGAATGGCGCTCCCCTCCCCGCGCAGCACGACGGACGCGATCGGCGCGTTTGGCGCGCGCTGGCGTGCCGCATCGAGCGTGCGCGAGACCAGCGCTGCGTAAACCGGCGTCGGCATGGCCGTCGTGAGCGCCGAGGGCGCGCGTTCGCCGGCATCGGCGTCGCCATCTTCACCCGTCAGGCGCTGGACTTGCAGGATGACGCCCGTGACCGAGACGAACAGCAGGAAGATCGCCGCGACCGCGCTGACCCACCTATGGTATTTCCGCATCAGGATGGGCCAACCCTTCTTGGGCCGGGCGGAAGTGCTCGCACCCGTTCGCTCAGCATCAGACATGATCGCTCCTAAAAACGGGCCGCGAGTGCGAAACCGCCCCCACCGCTGTCCGCCCAGGGCGTCAGCCGGACGGCGCGGTTGCGCTTCGAGGAGAGCAGGAGCCCGCTACCCGTGCCGATCGCCGCACCCGCCACAACGTCATACCAATGATGCTTGCGCGCCTCGACGCGCGCGAGGCCGACGAAGCTCGCCACGGCGAACGCGGGCAAGCCCGCCTTCCAACCATAGCGGTTTTCCAACGATGCCGCCGCCGCGAAAGAGACGGCGGTATGTCCCGAGGGAAAGCTCTGTCGGTCGCTTTGGTCCGGCCGTTCCTCAGGGAACAAGCGCTTCAATCCGTAAACGGCACCGCCCGCAACCAGCATACTGCCGCCAGCTTGCAGATCGCCGGTCCAGTCGCCCTGCACCGCCGGAATTCCGAGCGCGGATGCCACCAGCAAATCGCGTCCTATGCTGCTCGCTTGGTCCCACCCGTGCGGGTCGGCTGCCGCTGGCGAGGATGCGACGAGCGATATTATCGCCACTCCAAGTCGCGCCCGCCTCCGATAATTCATGTCGTTCCCATCAGCCAAAATGCCGGGCCGGCGAAGGCGTTGCCCGCGTTGCCCTTGATAAGTGCGTCTCGGTTATGAAAGATGAAGCTGACGGCTTCCTGACCGGATGCTAATCGTTGATCAGGTCACTTGATGGAACGCGCTTTTCTGAAAAGTCCGTCAGGATGTCGTCAGCAAAGGACGCCAACTTCGGCCTACGCAGGCCTTTTCAAGAGCGCAGGGCGCGTTGGAAACGTAGGCAGGGAGACCGGACCGGCCTAACCGTGCTTGAGGGCCAGGATTAAAATGAAGGCGTTGCTGATCGAGGACAATCCGGAGCTGCGTGGCATGATCGCCGCGCATTTGGCTACCCGTGGCCTCGCAGTCGATGCATTTGCAACCGGTGAGGAGGCGCGCGCCGCCCTCGCACTCTCGACCTACGACATTCTTCTCCTCGACCTTGGCCTTCCGGATGGCGATGGCTTGGAGCTGATTACCGAGATAACGTCGCGGCCGAACCTCCACTTGCCCATCATCGTCATCACGGCCCGCGACGCCCTCAGTTCCCGCCTCGATGGCCTCAATGCCGGAGCGGACGACTATCTCGTCAAGCCATTCGACCTACTCGAGCTTCACGCACGGATTCAGGCCATCCTGAGACGACCAAGTGAGCGTCAAAGCGGAATCCTCGCTTGTGGCGACGTGACGTTCGACATGGGCGAACGCGACGGCTTCGTTGGGGGCCGCGCCATGCGGTTGCCGCGGCGCGAAGCCGCGATGATGGAGGAGCTACTTCGGGCGGCGGGCCGCACCGTAATTCGGGATGTGCTAGAGGAACGCCTATATGCGTTCAACGAGCCAGTCACCCCTAATGCGATCGAGGCGGTTGTTTCTCGCCTTCGCAAGAAAATGGAACTTTTAGGTTCGACAATACGAATTGAGACCAAACGCGGCATCGGCTACCGGATCAGCGACGATCCAGGCGTGACGCCATGATGGGGAGCATGGCGCAACTTCGCAGGATGTTTCCTCGAACGAGCCTACGCGTTCGTCTGATTTTGATCCTTTTTATGACCTTCCTTGTCGGCATGGCAGCGGCTGTGCTGTTTTTCTATTGGGAGGCGATCGGCACTCAGGCTGGATTGCGCCAGAGGAGCTTGCAGGAGCAGGCGCGTGAACTTCTCGTGACGGTGTCGGCTCAGCGCTGGAAAACGGGGAGTTTCGCACCGGAGCTGTTGGTAAGTCCGCCCTACACTGATCGAAAAGCCGGCTACGGCTATACGCTGTATAACTCTAAGGGGTTGGTTCGAGCGGTATCGCCCAGCAGAAGTGGCAAGGGACCGCTGCCACTAACCCAAATCCCACCCCGAAACGAAAAGTTCGGGCCAGTCTTTTTTGTAGGACCAACCCGCACGGCTGCCATTACCACGCGAACACCCGGTAACAGCTTGTTCCTCGTTGTTTCTCGCGACGATCCGGACCCAAAGACCCTAGCGGAGAGCCTGATCGAGCAGGACGCAACGCCACTGATCGTCCTAACCCCGTTCGTTATTCTTGCGCTGGCGCTGATCGTGGTGGTTATCAATCGCACCTTGCGCCCGTTGCAACAGGCGTCTTCTGAGGCATCAAAAATCGGGCCGGCATCTTCGATCGCCAGGGTAAGCACGCGCGGGCTCCCGTCCGAAATTATCCCGCTTGTGACTGCCTTCAATGGCGCTCTCGATCGCGTAAGCAGCGCCTATCAATTTGAAAAAAGGCTTACGGCGGATGCCGCCCACGAACTGCGAACACCCTTGGCCGTCCTGCGAATGCGCTTGGAGAGCACGCGTCTGAGTGGAGGAACGTCACTTAATTGGGCGGCTATCCAGCGCGACTTCGCTCAGATCGATCGACTCACGGCGCAGTTGCTTGACTTGGCGCGCAAGGAAGAGGGCGGAGCCGTCGCTTCTAAGCCCGAAGTCAATCTGGCTCGCGTCGCGCGGGAGGCGGCAGCGGTGATGTTACCGCTAGTCGAGAGTGTGGGCCGATCGCTTGGCGTGATTGCGCCGGACGCCTTGGTGATCGCCAACGGCGATGAGGACGACCTTCGTGATATGGTTCGTAACCTGATCGAAAACGCCCTCACCCACGGTGAAGGTGCCATTAGCATTGCCGTTGAGAGGATTGGCGATCTTCATCAAGGATTCGTAGCAATTACTGTGATGGATGAAGGCCACGGGGTGCCAGAGTCACTTCGTTCGATCGTTTTCGAGCGGTTCCGGAAGGGCGACGCTTCAACGCCCGGAGCTGGACTTGGTCTTGCGATCGTGCGCCATGTCGCCGAGCGCCACGGGGGGACTGCCGGGTTTCTTGCCGGCTCCGGAAGCCGCATCCAAGTCAAATTACCTTAGGACCCCGCATAGCGCCTACCATTTCGCGCGGCCACTCATGACCGCCTCCGCGCGGGTTGGTGACTGCTGGCTCGACTGCGACATCGGCGAAAACCCGTCAGACCCCCGTCAGACATTCCTCGTAAGAAAACATGCGGATGCCTTGATTGTAAACGAGGGCGACGGCGATTCAGTCGCAAATCGCGGAGTAGCGCATGGTTCAGAATAAGCCGGAATGGCAAAGTCCGGGTGCGTTTGCACGGATGAGTTTCAACTTAGATCAATCATCCAAAAAAGATGCGACTCTAGGAGGATACCGTAGCACCTACCCACAATTTAGTACGGGTTTGACTCAAGAACATTTATTCGAGGCGTCTCGTTCTTGGCCCAGTCGGCCCGAAGCTGCGATTTTGGCCAGGTTGAAGAACGAACACTGAACGCTTGATTGATTCTACCAGGACCGTTGCTGACCACCGACCTC
>NZ_MEFG01000044.1 GCF_001724715.1 Sphingomonas sp. SCN 67-18 | reverse complement strand
TCGGCCCAAGCGCAGACCAGCCCGCCAGCGCACCCGCCGCAGCCTCAACCGCCGCCACCCCATCGCCAACACTCGCAGCACTCGCACGCGTCACAACAACACCTGACAGGGGGCTGCGCCTTTCGAATTGCGCTGCCGTGTGGCGTTCCTCGCCGCCGATCAGCAATCCCAGCTCGACCATTTTCTTCACGCTCCCCGATTATGTTTTGGATCCAATCGATATTGCTGCAGTTGCGCGCCATGCGCAATCGACAATCGCCGCCGCTGCTGCCAACATTGCCCCAGGGGAGGGGATGATGAATCTGCGAAATGTTGACCTGAACCTGCTGGTCATCCTGGATGCGCTGCTCAACGAGCGCAACGTCAGCCGGGCCGGGCAGCGTATCGGGTTGAGCCAATCCGCGATGAGCGCGGCGCTGGCGCGGCTGCGCGACGTGTTCGGCGATCCGCTGCTGGTTCGCGTGGGCCGGGGGCTGGAGCTGACCCGCAATGCGGAGGCGCTGGTCGTGCCGCTACGCCAGGCGCTGATGCAGATCGAGCAGACCCTGTCGCAGAATCGCGGCTTCGACCCGATGACCGACCAGCGGACATTTTCCATCGCGGCGTCCGATTATGCCGTTCTCGTGCTGCTCGCGCCGTTCATACGGGTGCTGTCCGAGGAAGCGCCCAACATCACCGTTCACCTGCTGCCGCGATCGCCCCATGCCGCGGGCATGTTGCAGAGCGACCAGGCCGATATCGTCATCGAGCCGCGCAGCATTATGGGCGATGTCGACTTTCCCTATGCGCCGCTGGCCAGCGACCGCTGGCTTTGCGCCATTGATGCGAACAACCATCCGAACATCGGCGACCGGATGACGATGGACCAGTTCATGGAACTGCCGCATCTGGTTTATGGAATCGGATCCGATCGTCAGCTCAATCTGGCCGACCAGCATCTGCACCAGATCGGCATCGAGCGGCGCATCGAGGTGACGGTGGAGAGTTTCCTGCTCGTCCCGTTCCTGATCCAGGGCACGCGGCTGGTGAGTTTCGTGCTGGAGCGCGCGGCCCGGGTGCTGGCGACCCTGCCGGCGATCAAGATGCTGGATCCGCCGATGGAGCTGCCGGACATTCAGGAGATGATGTACTGGCACAGCCGGCACACCACCGATGCGGGGCACCGCTGGCTCCGCGAGAAGCTGATCGCGGTTGCTGCCGACCTTCACTGAATTCCTTGTTTAGCGGGCAAGAAAAAGGCGCCGCGCGGTGAAGCGCGGCGCCTGATAGTTTGCTGTTCTCGATGCTTGTTTTTTAGAAGTTGAACCCCAGGCGGGCGTACCATTCCGCCGGGCGGTTATACATGCCGTAGATGACGCCGGCGGCCAGATTGTTGGCGCCGGAGACCAGATAGCGTTCATCGGTCAGGTTGGTGCCGCCGATGGTGAGGCTGATCCGGTCGTCAGGGAATTTATACATCACGCTGGCGTTGAAGATATCCAGGCTGGGACGATGCAGCAGGAAGGTGAGCGCCACGTCGTTGTCCAGCGAGGAGGTGTGCGTCCAGTCGCCGATGAAGGTCAGGCTGCCGCCACTGCCGAGTTCCAGTTCGTAGCGCGGGCTGACGTTCAGCTTGAAGTCCGGCGTCTTGGGCAGCGCACCGCCCACCGTCGCGCCGCCCTGGAATGGGTTGGGGCCGCTCACCGCCGAGACCGCGTCGGTCAGCGACGTGTAGTGCGCGTCGATATAGCCGACCGAGGCGTTGATCGTCAGCGGATCGATCGGGCGGAACACCGTTTCCACCTCGAAACCCTGGATCAGCGCGTTGCCCGCGTTGCCGATGGTGGGCGATGTGCCGACCTGGAAGTTCAGCTGGATATCGCGGAAGCGCGTGCTGAACGCCGCGGCGTTCAACTGCAGGCGGCGATCAAGCAATGTCGACTTGAAGCCGATTTCCCACGTCGTCGCCTTTTCCGGCCTGAAGCTGCTCGCCGCAAGCTGCGGGTTGGTGAAGCGGGTGGTCCAGCCGCCCGTCTTGTAGCCCTTCGACCATGAGCTGTAGAGCATCAGGTCGCGCTGCGGATAGAGCTGGATGCCCAGTTTCGGCGAGAAGTTGTTGAACTTCAGGTGGTTGACGCCAGCCGGATAGACCTGAAGCGGGTTGCTGGCATTGGGATAATGCAGCGCCTGCTGGCAGGTGACGCCCGGGGGCGCGAAGCCGGCCTGCGCGTCAGGCGTGATGTTGCCGTCCGCATCGGCGCAGCCGAACGCCTTGTAGAGGATGCCGTTCAGATCCTGCTGCCCGCCCTCGAACTGCTTCGATTCATGCGTGTAGCGGCCGCCGACCGTGAGGCCGACCCATTCGACCGGCTTGAAATCGATCTGGCCGAAAGCGGCGTAGTTTTCGGTTTCCAGCCGGTTGGGGCCGTCGACCTGGAGCAGGCCTTCGTCAAAGGTCACGAAATCGTGCAGGCTGCCCTTTTCCTTGAAATAATAGGCGCCCAGAACATATTTCAGCCGGTCGTCCAGCGCGTTGCCGGTCAGCTGCAGTTCCTGGCTGATCTGCCACTGCTTCTGCGCGAAGCTGAGCTGGAGGATGTTCAGCGGCGAGCCGTCGGCATCGACGCCGCTCTTCCAGTCGCTCTCGCGATAGGCGCTGATCGACTTGATCGAGAGCGCGTCGCTGACGTCATAGTCCAGCGTTGCGTTCAGGCCCCAGATTTCCAGCTGCGAGAAGCTGTTGCCCGTCGCGTAGCTGGTGTCGATGTCGTGCGAGATGAAGCGGCCGTCAAAGGGCAGGCGGCCGGTGAGCGGGTTGCCCGAGGTGTTGGCGCCGCCAAAGCCCGGGACCTGGTTGACCGGCGTGGACTGGCCGAAATTCTGCGACGGGAACTGCGTGCCCAGCGGGCCGCACAGCGCCTGGGCGTTGCGGTTGGCGATTTCCGCCTGGGTGGCGCCGATGCAGAAATTATAGAGGCCGGCGAACAGGAAGCCCTGGGACGCCGTGGGGTCGAAAGCGGTGCCGGGTATGTTGGACCCGGCCGGCGGCGCGAACGGCCCGGGCAGGTTTTCAGCAGTGCCGAGCAGGGTGTTCGGCGCGCCGCCCTTGCTGGACGTATAGTCGCCGGACAGGGTGGCGCGGAGCGCGCCGCCGGTGTCGAACTTCAGCTTGGCGCGCATCGTGCGGTTGTCTTCATCGCCTTCGCGCTGGGGCGAGTTGTAGCCCGATGCCGCGAAGGAATTGTAGGACGGCGTATTGGCCGTCAGCGGGCTGTCGAACGGGACGCGGTGGACATAGCCGTTGCGCGTCTTGATGCCGAAGGTGAAGGACGAATAGATGCCGTCCGCCAGCGGGATATCGGCCGAACCGCGCGCCTGGAGCAGCTGGTAGCTGCCGGCGGTGACGTCGCCCTTGAACGACAGCGTCTTGCCGGGATCGCGGGTGACGATGGACACCGCGCCGCCGATGGTGTTGCGGCCGAACAGGGTGCCCTGCGGACCCTTCAGGATTTCGATGCGCTCCACGTCCAGCAGGTCCTGGTTCGCGCCGACGGAGCGGGCGAGATAGACGCCATCGACATAGATGCCGACACCGGGATCGATGTTGAACGCGAAATCGTCTGCGCCGATGCCGCGGATGAAGGCGGCCAGAACCGCCTGCGAGCCGGAGAAGGGCGTGCTGGAGTCAAGATTGACGTTGGGCGAGATGGCGGAAAGCTGGCTGACATTGCCGACGGCGCGTTCCTGAAGCGCGATCGAGCTGAAAGCGGAGATGGCGATCGGCACCTTCTGCGCGCTTTCCGAGCGCTTCTGGGCGGTCACGACGATATCGGCGATGCCGTGATCGTCAGCGGCGTCCTGAGCGGCATCCTGGGCGAGCGCTGCGGATGGAATCATGCCCAGGGCAAGAGAAATAACTCCGACCCCAAGAAAAAGATGGCGTTTCATTACAGTGCCTCCCCATTATAGCATGTCATCGTTGTGTTTATTTTCAGTTTTCGCTCAATTCCCGCAAGAATAATCGGATTTCAGCCCAATTGCGTATTACGGTATATGCTCGAGTGCTATTTATTACATGGTATTGCTAATTTGATATCAGGATATTGCTAGGCCCGTATCAGAATGTTGCGAAAATTTGCCGTTCCGTTTTCCTCCCCGAACCTTGCCACGCGCCGGCTCGCACCAGCGCGACGACACGCGTCGCGGCTGGCCGTTCTGCACGGCGGATTGATTACAGACGCCCGGAGCGCGGGCTGAAAGGGCTGGGCTGGACCGTCCGTCCCTTCAAACAGCCTTAGCGCACCATGCAGCATTGGCTATCGGAGGGGGTGACAAACTGTCCAATCGATAGTTGGCATGTCAGCTATCCATGCTGCCGATGCGATCAGCCCTGATGGCTGCGCCCGGATGCCGGCCGGCTGGCGAGCCAGATGACGTGGCGCGGCCCCTTGCCATTGCTGCGCGCGCGCACGGCGATTTCCCGGGTTTGAAAGCCTGCCTGCCCCAGGCGGCGCATGAATCCATGGTCAGGTGCGGCGGACCAGATGGCCAGCACGCCGCCGGGCCGCAGCGCCGCCATGGCGGCGGCAAGGCCGCGCGGAGCATAAAGCCGGTCGTTGCCGATCCGGGTGAGACCGTCCGGTCCATTGTCCACATCCAGCAGGATGGCGTCATATTCGCCGCGCGCCGCGCCGATCAGCAGGCCGACATCGCCCTGGACGAGCCGGACGCGCGGATCGTCCAGGCAGCCCGCGGCGAGACTGGCCATCGGGCCGCGCGCCCAGGCGATGATTTCCGGCACAAGTTCCGCGACGGTGATCCGCGCGCGGCCATCCAGTTGCGCCAGCGCCGCGCGCAGGGTGAAGCCCATGCCATATCCGCCGATCAGCATATGGGGCGCCGGCTGCGCCCTGACGTGATCGCAGGCGAGGTGGGCGAGCGCTTCTTCCGACCCGCTCATCCGGCTGCTCATCAGCTCGTTGCGGCCGAGCACGATCATATAATCGCCGCCGCGACGATAGAGGCGCAGTTCCTCCCCGTCCTCGACGGCGGCGACGCCGATCAGTTCACGCGGCGTCATGCGGGTTCGTCACGCGCGGCGAGATCCATGAAATTGCGCGCCGCTTCCCGGTCGCGCGGGTCCGCGAAGGCGACGTCGAGTGCGGGCGCGGCGCCGATCATGTGGAGCAGGGTCCACAATGCGAAGCGCCGGGCGCGGTCGGTCTCCAGCCCGAAATCGACCCGCATATGCTCAACCCCCGCATCGAGCGCATCGGGCGAGATCGCGGCGAGGTCCGCGGTGCCGAAATAGCGGCGCAACTGATCGTCGAGATCCATGGGCGCTTCCCCTGTGCCGCCGCATTGTTTCGTGAAGGGTGTGGTGCCGGTTGCAGGAATCGAACCCGCGACCTTCGGTTTACAAAACCGCTGCTCTACCAGCTGAGCTAAACCGGCGCGGACGCCCCCATGCGTCAAGATACGCCGAAGGTCCAGCCCTCGCTGTCGGCGATGGCGGCGGTGAGCGGGCGGGGGCGCCAATATTCGTCCCGCCCGGCATTGGCGCGCAGCCAGGCGGCGGTCAGTATCGCATCGGTGGCGTGGTCGTCATAGCGATGGAGCGGCGCGTGGGGGCGTGATCCCACCGCCTCAAGCGCCGCGTCCAGCGCGGCGGCGTCGCGCAGCTTGCTGGTCCCCTTGCGCAGCCCGGCGGCGCGGGCGGCGATGCTGGTGTAGATTTCGACCACCGCCGGCCCCGCGCCGGGCAGCGGATCGAACGGCCATATGGGGACATGGCCGGAGAGGTGATGCAGCAGCCGCATGCCGGCAAAGCTGCCCTTGGCCACCTGCGCCGCGCCGATGGCGTCGTAAACGGTGGAGGGCTTGCCGCCGCCGCCCGCATTGTAATGCGCCTCGCAGCGGCGGAAGTGCATATAGTCCGCCTTGCGGCCGTCAGCGATGCCGAAATAGAAATGGCGGCGGTGGCTATGTTCGAGAAAGCTGGCCGCGCCCAGATCCTCATCCGCGCAGAGCCGGTCGACATAGGCCCAGAAGGGTCTGGCGCGGTTTGGCACCGCATCGCCCGGCAGATAGGCGCTCCGTTCCACCCATGGCGGCGCGAAGCTGAAATCGAGGCCGATCAGAACCGGATCCCGCCTGGCGAGGATCCAGTCGCGGATCGCGGTGCGCGACCATGCGCCGCCCGGCGGCGGCACCAGTTGCGGCGCGGCGTCGCCCGGGCCGCACAGCGCCAGCGCGATGCCCTTGTGGCGGCTCCCTTTCGCGCCGGACCAGTCGATGGCGGCGAAGGCGTCGAAACGGCTCATTCCATGGCGGCGAGCATATCCGCCGTGAACCGGGCGATGTCGAAACGCGCGCTGCCGGGGTCTTCGCCGCGCCGGACGATGACGGTGCGGCGGCTGGGCACGATGACGACATATTGGCCGCGATTGCCGAAGGCGGCGAAGCTGTCCGGCGGCACGCCGGGGCTGGACGCCATCAGCCACAGCGTCGCGCCATAGCCGAACGGCCCGTCCGGCTGCGGCCCGGACGGCGTGGCTGCGTAGGCGACCCAGCCTTCCGGCAGGATGCGTTCGCCGTTCCACAGTCCGTCGTTGAGCAGCAGCAGGCCGAAGCGGCCAAGATCGCGCGCGGTGGACCAGAGCTGGCTGGAGAGGATGAAATTGCCCTGCCAGTCCGTCTCCGCCACGCTGTGCGTCATGCCGATCCGGTCGAACAGCGCGGCGGCGGGATAATTGGCATAGCGGCTTTCGCCCAGCACCGCGCGGAGCGCGCGGGCGGCGAGCAGCGTATCGTTATTGGCATAGCGGAAGCGCGTGCCGGGCAGCGCCTCCAGCGGCCAGCCGGTCGCCTGCTCCGTCACCGCGGTGCCGCCGAAATAAATGGCGTCGGTGCGGTTGCCGGCGGTGTCGCTGTGCAGGCCGCTCGCCATGCGCAGCAGATTGTCCACGGTGATGCGGCGGCGCGGGTCGGCGGCGGCCGCGCCCCATTCCGGGATGGTGGCGGGCTGGGCGGGATCGATCAGCCGATCTTTCGCGGCGATGCCCACCAGCGCGCCGGTGATGCTCTTGCCCACCGACCATGTGCGCTGCGCGACGAATGGGCCGAAGCCGTCTCGATAGCGTTCGGCCAGAATGCGCCCGTCCCTGATGACGAGCACGGCGGTGGTCCTGGCGCCTTCACCGTAGCGGCTGCCGTCAAATGCCGCGTCGGAGGCGAGCGCCGCCCTGGGAGAGGGCAGGGCGGCCGCGTTGGCGTCCCCCATCGGCCAGGGGCGCGGATCGGGCTGGTCGGACGGCGGCGGCGCGGGCTGGAAGGCGATGATCGGCGGCGGCGTGGCGCCGATCGGCTGGGTGGTGCAGCCCAGCCCCGGCCGCCATGTCGCGCGGCGCGGCGGCAGGCTGATGTCGAAGGCGACGGTGACGGTGGCCGTCTCCGCATCCACCTGCGCGTCCAGACCCGGCACGATGGCGTCATATTCGGGGTAGATGCCGTTCAGCTCATCGGCGGCGATCTGCGCCTCGCTGCGGCCGGCGATGAAGACGCCGCTGCACAGCATGGCCGCCTTGTAGCCCGCGGCGATGGCGCGATCATAAGCGGTGGGAACCTGGGCGGCGACCGGCGACGCGATCAGCCCCGCGAGAACCAGGCTAAGGCCGCTTCGCATTGCGCAATTCCTCCCAATAGGCCAGCCGTTCGGCGATGCGCTTTTCAAAGCCGCGATCCACCGGGGCATAGAATGTCTGCGGGCGCATCTCCTCCGGCCAGTAATGGTCGCCGGAAAAGCCGTTTTCGCTGTCATGATCATAGGCATAACCCTTGCCATAGCCGATGTCCTTCATCAGCCGGGTCGGGGCGTTCAATATATTGGCGGGGGGCATCAGCGAACCGGTTTCGCGGGCGGATTTCCATGCGGCTTTCTGCGCCTTGTAGGCGGCGTTGGATTTGGGCGCGGTGGCGCAATAGAGGCAGGCCTGCACGATCGCCAGTTCGCCCTCCGGCGAGCCCAGGAAATCATAGGCGTCCTTGGCGGCGAGGCACTGGATGAGCGCCTGCGGATCGGCCAGCCCGATATCTTCCGATGCGAAGCGGACGATGCGGCGCAGCACGTAGAGCGGTTCCTCCCCCGCCGTCAGCATCCGCGCGAGATAGTAGAGCGCGGCCTGCGGATCGGACCCGCGCAGGCTTTTGTGGAGCGCGCTGATCAGGTTGTAATGCCCTTCGCGGTCCTTGTCGTACACCGCCATCCGCCTGTGCAGCAGCGCGGACAGGCCGGCGGGGTCGAGCGGTTCCGGCAGGGCGACCGAGAACAGCGTCTCGGCCTGGTTGAGCAGGAAGCGCCCGTCGCCGTCCGCGCTGGCGACCAGCGCGGCGCGGGCATCTGCGGTGAGCGGCAGGGGGCGCTGCTCGATCGCTTCCGCCCGGTCGAGCAGCAGGTTCAGCGCCGCCGCATCGAGGCGGTGGACGATCAGCACCTGCGCGCGGCTGAGCAGCGCGGCGTTGAGCTCGAACGACGGGTTTTCCGTGGTCGCGCCGACCAGCGTCACCGTGCCGTCCTCGACATAGGGCAGGAACCCGTCCTGCTGGGCGCGGTTGAAGCGGTGGATCTCGTCCACGAACAGCAGGGTGCGTTGGCCGCCCCGGGCGTGGTCGCGGGCGGCGGCGAACACCTTCTTCAATTCCGCCACCCCGGAAAAGACCGCCGATATCGCTTCGAAGCGCAGGCCGACCGCGGCGGCCAGCAGCCGCGCGATGGTGGTCTTGCCGGTGCCGGGCGGTCCCCAGAGGATGAGCGAGGACAGCCGGCCCGCCGACACCATCCGCCCGATCGCCCCTTCAGCGCCGACCAGATGGTCCTGCCCCACCACCTCGTCCAGCGCGCGGGGGCGGAGGCGATCCGCCAGCGGGGCCGTTTCGGGCAGGTCTTCGTCGGTGGAATCGGGCGCGAACAGGTCGGTCATGGCGGCAAGATAGGGGGCCGGGAAAAAAATGCATCTCACCCCTTGCGAAGTTTCTTACAAGATATATCTTAGAACGATCGAAACGAAAGGAATGAGATCGATGTTTTCACATATGTCAGGACGGCGAGGCGGCTGCGGCCCGCGCGGAATGCGCGGCGGGCACGCCATGTACGCTATGTGGGCGGCGCACCGGCACGGGTCCGGGCGGGGCGAGCGCGGCGGCGGCCATGGCCGGCACCGGGTTTTCGACGGCGGTGAATTGCGGCTGGTGCTGCTGAAGCTGATCGCAGACCAGCCGCGCCACGGCTATGACCTGATCCGCGAGATCGAGGCCCGCACCGGCGGGGCTTATGCGCCCAGCCCCGGCGTGGTCTATCCCACGCTCACCATGCTGGGCGACATGGGGCTGATCGACGAGCAGGCGCAGGGCACGCGCCGGCTGTTCGCGATCAACGAGGCGGGCACGGCCCATCTGGCCGAACATGCCGAGACCGTGGCGGCGCTGTTCGCGCGGCTGGACCAGCTGGGCGCGATGCGCGCCAAGACGGACGGCGCGCAGATCCGCCGCGCGATGGGCAATTTGCGCACCGTGCTGCAGAACCGGCTGAGCCGCGACGATGTGGATGCGGACACGCTGAACGACGTTGCCGCGCTGATCGACGAGGCGGCGGGCAAGATCGAGCGGCTGAAATGACCGCCGCCAGCAGCGCCGCCGTGCCGACCGCTTATGCCAGCCGCTATTTGCAGCAGCTGTGCAAGCATTGGGCGCACAAGATGGACGTGACCTTTACGCCCGAGCTGGGGAGCATCGCCTTTCCGGGCGGGGCGACGCTGGGGCTGACGGCCCATGCCGACCGGCTGGAGCTGAGGCTGGACGTGCCGCACGCGGGCGAGCTGGAGCGGATGCAGGGCGTGGTTGCCGACCATCTGAACCGCTTCGCCTTTCGCGAAGGGGAATTGACGTTCGACTGGCGGCCGGCCTGATCAGGGCACGGGGCCGAGCCGGGGCGGGCGGCTGCCCGCCTGGCGCTGGCGGACGACGCGCAGATAGCCGTCGACCAGCGCCTGATTGACCTGATCCCAGCCGTAGCGGTCGCTTGCCTTGCGTCCGGCCTCGCCGGCGCGGCGGCGATCGTCCGCATCGGTGCAATAATGCTGCAGCATGTCGGCGAAATCCTCGATCGCGCCGGGGCGGACCAGCCGGCCGCTGACTTTGTCCGCGACAAGGCTCTGGCTGCCGGTGGCGCGGGCGGCGACGACCGGCAGGCCGGCGGCCATCGCCTCCAGCGTGACGTTGCCGAAGGTTTCCGTGACGGAGGGGTTAAACAGCAGGTCCATCGACGCGACGGCGCGGCCAAGGTCCGGCCCGGATTGGAAACCGGCGAAGATCGCGCCGGGCAGGCGGGTGCGGAACCATTCGCCCGCCGGGCCTTCGCCGACGATCAGCACCTTGTGCTTCACGCCGCGCTGGGCGAGCCGGTCGATCGCGTCCGAGAACACGTCCAGCCCCTTTTCCATCACCAGCCGCCCGACGAAGCCGATCGCCACCTCGTCGTCGGCGATGCCGAGGCCCCGCCGCCATTCCGCAGACCGGCGGCCGGGGTTGAAGATCTCCTGATCGATCCCGCGCGACCAGATACCGACATCGTAGCTCATCCGCTGGTCGCGCAGCAGCTGCGCCATCGATTCGGAGGGCGCGAAGATGGCGTCGCAGCGCTGGTAGAAGCGCCTGAGCGCCGCCACCGCCAGCGGCTCAAGAAAGGCGAGGCCATAATAGCGGAAATAGGTTTCGAACCGGGTGTGGACGGAGGCGACCACCGGCCGGTTCCAGCGGCGGGCGAGGGTGACGGCGCGGTGGCCCAGTATCTCCGGGCTGGCGACGTGCAGCAAATTGGGGTCGAACCGCCGGATATCCCGCTTGATCCGGGGCGGCAGGAACATCGGCGCGCGATATTCCGCGCGGCCGGGGATGGCGAGCGCGGGCACCCCCACCAGATCGCCTGTCGGCGGAAAAGCCGGGTTGTCGACCACCGGGGAATAAACGCGCACTGCCGCGCCCTGACGCAGCAGATAACCGACGAGGCGGTTGAGCGCCTGATTGGCGCCGTCGCGCACATAATTGTAATTGCCGCTGAACAAGGCGATGCGGAGCTGGGAAACGTCCATTGCCCCGTCACTAGCAGGATGCGTGAAAAACGCCATGCCGGCCTTCAACCCGGAGGAGGGCGATGCTAGAGCGCGCCCACTCTCCCTTTCTTTCGGAACCGTCCATGACCACTCGGCCCGAGCGGCGCACCTTTGCGATCATCAGCCATCCCGACGCGGGCAAGACGACGCTGACCGAGAAGCTGCTGCTGACCGGCGGCGCCATCCACCTTGCGGGCGAGGTGAAGGCGCGCGGCGCGGCGCGGCGGGCGCGGTCCGACTGGATGGCCATCGAGCAGCAGCGCGGCATTTCCGTCACCAGTTCCGTGATGACGTTCGAGCGGGACGGCGTGACCTTCAACCTGCTCGACACGCCGGGGCATGAGGATTTTTCCGAGGATACCTACCGCACGCTGACGGCGGTTGATTCCGCGATCATGGTGATCGATGCCGCGCGCGGCATCGAGGCGCAGACGCGCAAGCTGTTCGAGGTGTGCCGGCTGCGTTCCGTGCCGATCATCACCTTCGTCAACAAGGTGGACCGCGAGGGCCGCACGCCTTTTGAACTGATGGACGAGATTGCCGACGCGCTGGCGCTGGACGTGACGCCGATGAGCTGGCCGGTGGGCATGGGCGGCGAATTCGAGGGGCTGTACGATCTGGCGCGCGACCGGCTGGTCCAGTCGACGAGCAACGCCCGGGGCGAAACCAGCTTCACCACCATGCAGGCGGCGGGGCTGGACGACCCTGCGCTTGCCGGGGCGCTGAGCGCGCGTGGCCGGGCGCATCTGGAGGAGGAAGCGGCGCTGGCGGTGGCGAGCTATGCCCCGTTCGATCTGGCGGCCTATCGCCATGGCGACCTGACGCCGGTTTATTTCGGCAGCGCGCTGCGCGATTTCGGCGTGCCGGAGCTGATCGAGGCGATTGCCGCCTATGCGCCGCCGCCGCGCGTGCAGCCGGCGGAGCCGCAGCCTGTCGACCCCGATGACGCGACCGTCACCGGATTCATCTTCAAGGTGCAGGCCAATATGAACCCGCAGCATCGCGACCGCATCGCCTTCATGCGGCTGTGCTCCGGCAAGTTCACGCGCGGCATGAAGCTGACGCCGACGGGCCATGGCAAGCCGATTGCGGTGCACAGCCCGATCATGTTCATGGCGCAGGCGCGCGAGCTGGCGGATGAAGCCTATCCCGGCGATATCATCGGCATTCCCAACCATGGCACGCTGCGCGTGGGGGATTCCCTGAGCGGCGGCGCGCCGGTGACCTTTTCCGGCCTGCCCAATTTCGCGCCGGAAATCCTGCGCCGCGTCGCGCTGGTCGACCCCACCAAGTCCAAGCAGCTTCGCAAGGCGCTGGACGATATGGCGGAGGAGGGGGTGACCCAGGTTTTCCACCCGGCCATCGGATCGAACATGATCGTCGGCGTGGTCGGCCAGTTGCAGCTGGACGTGCTGATCGCCCGGCTGGCGGCGGAATATAAGGTGGATGCGCGGTTCGAGCCTTCACCATGGGACACGGCCCGCTGGATTTCCGCCGGCGACGAGGCGGATCTGAAGGCCTTCGCCGCGCTGCACCGGGGCGCCATGGCGGCGGACCGCGACGGCGCGCCGGTGTTCATGGCCAAGGATTTGTGGGACCTGAATTATGTCGCCTCCAAGAACGAGGCGATCCGCTTTTCCGCGACGCGGGAACGGCGCTAGCCGCCCGCCCCGCCCCTGCCGGCATCAGGCCGGGAAGCGGGGCGGGGCGGGGTGTCGCCTTGAGCTTCAGCCCTTGTGATCGCGCAGCCAGGCGTCGATCTGGGGCATCTGTTCGGTACGCACCTTGATCCGGTACTGGATCGCCGCCTTGGCGGTTTCGGCCGAGCGGCGCGCGTCCGCCGGGATTTTCGCCGCGGCATAGGCGTCGATCCTGGCCGGCATGGCGGGATCGTAGGAGCCGGCGGCGAGGCCCGGAAAATAGCGGGTGCGGGCCGAATTATCGATTTTCGCCTCAACCGCGTCGCCATGGGCCACCGCGAAATCGAAGGCCATGTCCGGGAACTGGTTGGCGACCCGTGCGATCATCGCCGCGCCGGTGGTCTGTCCCGGTTCGTCGGTGAGCGCGAGGTCAAGCGCGCGCTGCGCCAGCGCCTTGTCGCGCGTCGAGGAGAGCAGCCCGTAAAGCTGCTGCTTGATCAGCGCCGACTTTTCCGCCTGCGCCCGCGCATGCAGGGCGTTCCACGTCGCCTCGTCCGCGTTCAGCGCGACGATGCCCAGCACCGTCCGCAGCAGCGAGCCGGGGATGGCGGCGGGGTCGCTGGTGCTGGCGGCGTAGCGGCGGCGGGCCTCCGCGACCACGGCGGGGTCGCCCATGCCGCCCAGCACGCCGATCAGCGTGTTGCGCAGGATCGCCTCATTGTCGCTTTCGCCCTGCCGCGGCGCCCAGCCGAGCCGGTCGAGCACGGGGCCGAGGCGCGCCGTCGCCAGCTTTTGCAGGGCGGCCTGCCGGGTGGGGTTGCCGTCCGAATAGCCATAGAGGCCGCCCAATATGCCGGCGGCGCGTTGCCATGCCTGCGGCAGCGCGTCGGCGGGAATGGCCTCAACCAGATCGAGCCCGTTGGATGCGGGTTGCAGCCCCGCGAAACCCAGCGCGCTGCTGTCCGCCATCAGGCCCAGCTGATCGGCCGGGGCGATGGCGGCGAACCGGCTGGCCAGCGCGGCGAACTGGGCGGGGGTGTAGAGCGTTCGGTAATAGCCGCTCTGGCCGGCATTGACGACGACCGGGGCGCAACCGTCGACGCTGAGCGTGGCCTTGCCGCCCGTCACCAGCGTGGATGCGCTGTTTGCCCCGCCGATCGCCTTCGCGATCACCGGCACCTGCCATGACAGGGGCGTCTTGTTCGGCTGGTCCTTGCTGAATTCGCCCTGGGTGAGCGTCAGCATGGTCTTGCCGGCGGCGCAGGTGGCGCTTTCCACGCGGATCAGCGGCACCCCGGGTTGCAGCGTGAAATCATGCGCGATGGCGGTGATCGGCTTGCCGGCGGCGGCCTCTATCTCCTTCCAGAGATCGTCGGTGACGGTGCTGCCGTGCGCGTGCGCCTTCATGTAGCGGCGCACGCCCTCCCGCCACGCATCGCTGCCGGTATAGGCCTCCAGCATGCGGATGACGGCCTCACCCTTTTGATAGGTGATCGCATCGAACGCCTGGCTGGCCTGCTCGACGGTTTCGACATGCTGGACGACGGGGTGGGTGGTGGCGAGCGCATCCAGCCCCATAGCGCCGTCGCGGCCACCGATAGCGGCGAGTTCCGAATTCCATTCCGGGTGGAAATGTTCCGAGGCGCGGCCTTCCATCCACGAGGCGAAACCTTCGTTGAGCCAGAGATCGTCCCACCAGCTCATCGTCACCAGATCGCCGAACCACTGGTGCGCCATTTCATGCGCGACGACGGAGAAGACGCCCTGCTTGTCCGCCTCCGTGGAGAAGGCGGGATCGAGCAGCATCACGCTTTCGAAATAGAAGATCGCGCCCCAATTCTCCATCGCGCCGAAAAACTGGCTGCGGCCGGGGCCGGCGATATTGTCCAGCTTGGGCAGCGGATAGGCGGTGCCGAAATAGTCATTATACCAGGGCAGGATGTCGGCGGCGGATTGCAGCGCGAAATCCGCCTTGGCGATGTCGCCCTTCTTGGTGATGACGCCCACTTCCGCACCGGCGGACATCTTGGTGTTGCGATCGAAATCGCCCATGCCGAAAAACAGCAGATAGGTGGACATTCTGGGCGACGTGCCGAAGGTGACGAGGCTGCCGCCGCCGGGGGCGGCGCTGCTGGCGGTGATCGGCATGTTGCTGACCGCCATCTGGCCGGCGGGGACATTGGCCTTCAGCGAGAAGGTGGCCTTGTAGGCCGGTTCGTCCCAGGACGGCAGCATGCGGCGCGCGTCGCTGTTTTCGAACTGGGTGTAGAGCGCGCGCTGTTTGCCGGCCGCGCCGTCATAATCCAGCGCGAACAGGCCGGCCGCCTGCGTGTAGATCTTGCCCTTATAGCTGGCGTCCAGCGTGTAGCGGCCCGCGGGGATGGTTTTCGCGAAGGTGAAGGTGGCGGTCTGCGCGTGCGCGTCGACGGCGGTGGTGGCCGTGCCGAAGGCCTTGCCGGCGCCCGTTTCCAGCGCCACCGCGCCGAAGCTGAGATCGGCGGCGTTGAGCACGATCCGGTCGGTCGGCTTGACGACATCCACGGTGATGCGGACATGGCCGTCGAACGTCATCGCGTCCGGATTGGGGGTCAGCGTCAGGTCATAATGGCTGGGCACCACGGTGCGCGGCAGCTGGGTCGTCGTTTCGGCGCGGGCGGGCGCGGCCGCCATGGCCGGCGAAACGGCGGGAATGAGCGCGGCGAGCGCGACGGAGGCGAGGAGGCGGATCATGGGGAGGGCCTTTGACTATCGGTAGCGCGCAATGCGCCCGGATGGCCGGCACCCTAAACGGATTTTCCAGCGTCTGTAAGCAGATGCGCCATGTCGTTCGTCGAAAAAAAGCCCCGCCGGAACGCGCCGGCGGGGCTTTCATGATCCGGCCTGAGGGATCAGGCGTAGGAAACGGTCAGCCGGGTGCGGCGACGCATGGCCGCGCCGACCAGGCCGAATCCGGCGATCAGCATGGCCCAGGTCGTCGGCTCCGGCACGCCCGGAACGCCGGGGTTGCCCGGCGTGGACGAACCCAGGGTGATGTTGTCGAAGGCGATCTGGTTGGCGACGCCACCGAAATCGACCGACTTGGCGACGCCGTCGAACGTCACGCCGAAGGCGGTGAAGTTGCAGAAGGGCGTTCCGTTGGGATCGCCCGAGCAATTGCCGCCATTGGGTTGCAGGACCAGCGTTGCCAGGATGTTTCCCGAACCGTTGAGGCCGTCATAAACCCTGACGCTGCCCGTGTTGGTGGCATTACCGGCATAGTAGAAGGAGAAGCCGGTCGAGAAGCCGGCCGCGACGTTCATCGTGGCCGCGCCGCCGCTCAGAAAGAACAGGACCGTGCTGGCCGACGGCTCGTTGGCGAAATTGCCGCTGCCGCCGGCATCTTCGTCGATGATGCCCAGCGAGGTGCGGGAGAAGTTGATGCCGTAATTGGTGCCGCTGTTGCCGGCGCCATCGGTTCCGCCATTGTAGAAATCGTTGACGGCGACCTGGTCGCCGACCCCTTCGAAATCCAGGACGACGATGTCCGCCTGCGCCGGAGCGGCGAAGGCGAGTGTTGCAGCGCCGAGCGCCGACGCAATGGTTAAGCTACGCAATGTCATGATCCAGACCCCTGTATCGGAATTGAGACCCCCTTGCGGAGGGTGTTCGAGTTCGCGACCGATATGTTCTGGTTGACGCCTTCTTAACCGATTCCGGCGCGGGCGAATTGTATGAAAGGGCCAATTCCCGAAACGGGACGTCAGATCAAAAAATTATGGATGAACGCCGTTGAAACGTGAAACGCCGCCGCTCCGTAAGGAGCGACGGCGTTCGACGTGCCTCGGGTGATGCGCGGATCAGCTTTCCAGATAATCGCCCGCATCGGCATCCGTGCCATGGCCTTCGGAGGTGACGGCGGCCAGCGCATCGTCGCCCGTGTCGCTTTCCACCGGCTGGCGCAGCTCGGCGGCATGCTCCTCGGCGGCGGTTTGCGGGGCGATCAGAGATTCCTGCCAGGCGCGCTGGCTGGCGCGCAGGGCGGCATCGCGGCTGTTGGCGGTCACGCGCAGGCGGTTCATGCCCGCGCCCGTACCCGCCGGGATCAGCCGGCCGACGATGACATTCTCCTTCAGGCCGACCAGCGTGTCCGACTTGCCCTGCACGGACGCCTCGGTGAGCACGCGGGTGGTTTCCTGGAAGGAGGCCGCGGAGATGAAGCTGCGGGTCTGCAACGACGCCTTGGTGATGCCGAGCAGCACCGGCTTGCCTTCCGCGGGCTTCTGGCCCTTGGCGAGCTTGTCGTTGATTTCCGTCATCTCTTCCCAGTCGAGCTGTTCGCCGGCCAGCAGGGTGGTGTCCCCGCCATCGGTGATCTCGACCTTTTGCAGCATCTGCCGGACGATCGTCTCGATGTGCTTGTCGTTGATCTTCACGCCCTGGAGCCGGTAGACCTCCTGGATTTCCGACACGAGATATTCCGCCAGCGGCTCGATGCCGAGCACTTCGAGAATATCGTGCGGATCCGGGCTGCCGCCGATCAGGTTGTCGCCGCGCTTGACATAATCGCCTTCCTGCACGTCGATGACCTTGGACTTGGGCACCAGATATTCGACCAGTTCGCCGCCGTCTTCCGGACGGATGCCGATCTTGCGCTTGGCCTTGTAGTCCTTGCCGAATTCGACACGGCCCGAGACCTTGGCGATGATCGCATTCTCCTTGGGCTTGCGCGCTTCGAACAGCTCCGCCACGCGCGGCAGACCGCCCGTGATGTCGCGGGTCTTGGCGGCTTCGCGGCTGACGCGGGCGAGCACGTCACCGGCGTGGACGGTCTGCCCGTCTTCCACCGACAGCGTCGCGCCGATCGCCAGCATGTAGCGGCCTGCCTCGCCCGAGCTTTCGTCGAGCAGGGTCAGGCGCGGACGCAGATCCTCCTTCGACTTGGACGCGGTGCGGTTTTCCACCACCACGCGCTGGGCGATGCCGGTCGCTTCGTCGGTCTGCTCGGCGAGCGTCTTGCCCTCGATCAGGTCGACATATTTCACCACGCCGGGATTTTCCGTGATCACCGGCATGGTGAACGGATCCCACTCCGCCATCCGATCGCCCTTGGACACCTGAGCGCCGTCATCGAACAGCAGATAGGCGCCATAGGGGATGCGGTGGACGGCGCGCTCGCGGCCGTCGGTATCGACGATCGCCAGTTCACCCTGACGCGACAGCGAGACGCGGCGGCCGCGCTGATCGGTGATGGTGCGCAGATCACGATATTCCATGTGGCCGTCGGTGACGGCTTCCAGATTGGACTGCTCGTTCAGCTGCGCGGCGCCGCCGATGTGGAAGGTCCGCATCGTCAGCTGGGTGCCCGGCTCACCGATCGACTGGGCGGCGATGACGCCGACCGCTTCACCGATGTTGACCGGCGTGCCGCGCGCCAGATCGCGGCCATAGCATTTGGCGCACACGCCCATCCGCGTCTCGCAGATCAGCGGCGAGCGGATCTTGACCGACTGCGTGCCGATCGCCTCGATCCTCGCGATATCCGCTTCGTTGAGCAGCGTGCCGGTGGGGATGATGACTTCGTTGTTCTTCGTGTCGACGATATCCTCCGCCGTGGTTCGGCCAAGGATGCGTTCGCCAAGCGAGGCGATGATCGCACCGCCCTGAACAATCGCCTTCATCTCCAGCGCGCGTTCCGTGCCGCAATCCTCCTCGACGATCGTGCAGTCCTGCGACACGTCGACCAGACGGCGGGTGAGATAACCCGAGTTCGCCGTCTTGAGCGCCGTATCCGCCAGGCCCTTGCGGGCGCCGTGGGTGGAGTTGAAATATTCAAGGACGGTCAGGCCTTCCTTGAAGTTGGAGATGATCGGCGTCTCGATGATCTCGCCCGACGGCTTGGCCATCAGGCCGCGCATGCCGGCAAGCTGCTTCATCTGCGCCTGCGAACCGCGGGCGCCGGAATGCGCCATCATGTAGATCGAGTTGATCGGCGCGAGGCGGCCATTGTCCAGCCGCGGCTGCGCCTTCAGCTCTTCCATCATCGCATTGGCCACCTGATCGCCGCAGCGGCTCCAGGCGTCGATCACCTTATTATATTTTTCCTGCTGGGTGATCAGGCCGTCCTGATATTGCTGCTCATAATCCTTCACGAGCGTGCGGGTCTCGTCGACGGTGGCTTCCTTGGAGGCCGGGATGATCATGTCGTCCATGCCGAAGGAGATGCCGGCCTGGAAGGCGTGGCGGAAGCCGAGCGACATGATCGCGTCGGCGAACAGCACCGTCTCCTTCTGGCCGGTGTGGCGATAGACCTCGTCGATGACGTCGCCGACATCCTTCTTGGTGAGCAGGCGGTTGACCGTTTCGAACGGCACCTTGGCGCTTTTCGGCAGGGTCTCGCCGATCAGCATGCGGCCGGGCGTGGTTTCCACCCGCTTCATATAGGTGTTGCCGTCTTCATCCGTCTGCGGGACGCGGCTGGTGATCTTGCTGTGCAGCGTCACCGCCTTGGCGAGCAGCGCCTGATGCACTTCCGTCATGTCGGACAGCATCATGCCTTCGCCCGGCTCGCCCGTGCGTTCCATGGTGAGGTAGTAGATGCCCAGCACCATGTCCTGCGACGGCACGATGATCGGCTTGCCGTTGGCGGGCGACAGGATGTTATTGGTCGACATCATCAGCACGCGCGCTTCCAGCTGGGCTTCCAGCGAGAGCGGCACGTGGACGGCCATCTGGTCGCCGTCGAAGTCGGCGTTGAAGGCCGAGCAGACCAGCGGGTGAAGCTGGATCGCCTTGCCCTCGATCAGCACCGGCTCGAACGCCTGGATGCCGAGGCGGTGGAGCGTCGGCGCGCGGTTGAGCAGCACGGGGTGCTCGCGGATCACCTCGTCAAGGATGTCCCAGACTTCCTTGCGTTCCTTTTCGACCCACTTCTTGGCCTGCTTCAGGGTCATGGACAGACCCTTGGCGTCCAGCCGCGCGTAGATGAACGGCTTGAACAGTTCGAGCGCCATCTTCTTGGGCAGGCCGCACTGGTGCAGCTTGAGTTCCGGCCCGGTCACGATCACCGAACGGCCCGAATAGTCGACGCGCTTGCCGAGCAGGTTCTGGCGGAAGCGGC
>NZ_MEFG01000043.1 GCF_001724715.1 Sphingomonas sp. SCN 67-18 | reverse complement strand
CTGGTCGATGTCTCCTCCACCGCGGTCGGCTCCGCGCCGGGATCGCTGTAGCGCTGCGACCGCCAGAGCCATAATCCCCCCGCCACGATGAGCGCGGTGCCGGCCAGCGCGATGCCGTCCGGCACGTCGTTGAACAGCAGCCAGCCGATCGCGATGGCGAGCAGCAGCTGGACATAGACCATCGGCGCGATCACCGCCGCCGAGAGGCGCAGCGTCGCCATGAAGATGAGCAGGTGGCTGACCGTGCCGGTGATCGCGACGACGGCGCAGCGCGCGACGATCGACCAGTCCGGCGCGGGGATGGCGAAGGCGGCGAGGCCGCTGACGTGGCCGATCAGCGCCGCGGCGATCAGCACCGGCGTGGCCATTGCCGCGACCAGCCATTGCATCACCAGGATCGGCGCCATGCCGCCGGTGCGCCGGTTGAGCAGCATCAGCCCCGCCATGCCGAAGGCGGCGACCAGCGGGTAGAAGGCCGCCACGCCGATATCCGCCACATTGGGCCTGAGCACGAGCAGCACGCCGGTGAAACCGAGCGCGGTCGACGCCCAGATGGCACCGGGCGCCGCCTCGCGCAGCAAAAGGGCGGAGAGGATGGCGGT
Source organism: Sphingomonas sp. SCN 67-18 (assembly GCF_001724715.1). Lineage (GTDB taxonomy): Bacteria > Pseudomonadota > Alphaproteobacteria > Sphingomonadales > Sphingomonadaceae > SCN-67-18. The sequence continues at coordinate 36,772 of NZ_MEFG01000043.1, read as the reverse complement.
GAGCATGGGGCTGGTGAACTGGATGGCGGTGGCGTCCGCCAGCGGCATGGCCTGCACGCCCATGAAGAAGCCCAGCGTCGCCACCGAAACCGCCAGCCCGCGCCCGAACTGAAGCAGCGGGCGCGGGCAGACGAACCCGGCCCGCCGATAGCTGACCGCCACCGCGATGGTCAGCCCCAGCGTGCCGAAGCAATAGCGCAGCGCGGAAATGGCGGTGCCCGGCCACTGGCCGCCCATGGATTTCACCACCGCATCGCCGACCGACAGGCTGGCGAAGCCGAGCAATGCCATCAGCAAAGCCGTCGAGCGTGCCCGGCGCGCCTGATCCATTCGGGGTTTTCCTCCAGCGAAACGAAGGCTGCTGTGACGCGAATTAGCCAATTGTCAAAGTTTCCGTCCTATTCACCGCTTTCAATGCCCGTGTTCCAGGGCGGTGGAGGATGAGAAATCCATGAGTGCATTCGGCAAACGCGGCGGGATCAACGGCGGCAACCGGCCGTCCTTCGGCGTCGCCCGCCCCATGCAGGGCGGCGCGCCGGTAAAGCCTGATGAATTTGCCGGCGGCGAGCAATTCCCGCCGATCACGTCGGCGCCGATCCCCAATGAGGACGGCGAAATTCTCACCCCCTCCCCCATCGACGCGATGACCCGCCTCGCCAACCGCCAGGATTCGGCGGAAAGCGGCACGTCGAAGGTCGACGGGTTCGAGGCGTCGATCCACAAGATCAAAGAACAGGTGCTGCCCCGCCTGCTCGAGCGCGTCGACCCGGAAGCGGCCGCATCGCTCAGCAAGGACGAGCTGGCCGAGGAATTCCACCCGATCATCGGCGAAGTGCTGGCCGAGCTGAAGCTGACGCTGAACCGGCGCGAGCAGTTCGCGCTGGAAAAAGTGCTGGTCGACGAATTGCTGGGCCTCGGCCCGCTTGAGGAGTTGCTGGCCGACCAGGCGATCACCGACATCATGGTCAACGGGCCGAACCAGACCTACATCGAAAAGAAGGGCAAGCTGCAGCTCGCCCCCATCCAGTTCCGCGACGAGGAGCATCTGTTCCAGATCGCCCAGCGCATCGTCAACCAGGTCGGCCGCCGCGTCGACCAGACCACGCCGCTGGCCGACGCCCGCCTGAAGGACGGCAGCCGCGTCAACGTGATCGTGCCGCCGCTGTCGCTGCGCGGCACCGCCATCTCGATTCGTAAATTCTCCGACAAGCCGATCACCCTGGACATGATGGCCAAGGGCGGATCCATGTCCGAAAAAATGGCGACGGCGCTGAAGATCGCCGGGGCATGCCGGTTCAACATCATCATTTCCGGCGGCACCGGCTCCGGCAAGACGACGATGCTGAACGCGCTGTCGAAGATGATCGACCCCGGCGAGCGCGTGCTGACCATCGAGGACGCGGCGGAACTGCGGCTGCAGCAGCCGCACTGGCTGCCGCTGGAAACCCGGCCCGCCAACCTGGAGGGCCAGGGCGCGATCACCATCCGCGATCTCGTCATCAACGCGCTGCGTATGCGGCCGGACCGGATCATCCTGGGCGAAATTCGCGGCGCGGAATGTTTCGACCTGCTCGCCGCGATGAACACGGGCCATGACGGGTCGATGGCGACGCTCCACTCCAACAGCCCGCGCGAATGCCTGGCGCGTATGGAGAACATGGTGATGATGTCCGACATCAAGGTTCCGAAGGAGGCGATCAGCCGGCAGATCGCGGATTCGGTTGACCTCATCATCCAGGTGAAGCGCCTGCGCGACGGCTCTCGCCGCGTGACCAACGTGACAGAGGTGATCGGCATGGAAGGCCCGGTGATCGTCACCCAGGAGCTGTTCAAGTTCGAATATCTGGACGAAACCGCCGAGGGCAAGATCATCGGCGAATATCGCTCGATGGGCCTGCGCCCCTATACCTATGAAAAAGCCAAGCAATATGGCTTTGACCAGCCCTTCCTGGAAGCCTGCCTCTGATCAGGGGGCGGCGGCGAACGCCAGCAGGATGATGGCGGCCAGAAAGGCCAGCACCTGAATCAGCGGCCAGGGCATGAAGCCCACCCGCTCCGGGTCCGCGCGGTTGTTGCGGCGCCGGTCGGCGATGACCGCGCCTACCGCGACCGCCATGGCCGCGCCCGCCGCCACGCCAAGCTCAACTTGCATCGTGAACCTCATCTCCGCATGGTGCGCGCCCCTGTGAACCAAGGAGCGCCCATGCGCCAGTCTCTTGTCGCTACGTTGTTGATTGTCCTGGCCGGCGGAACCGCCGTCGCCACCATGCAGAACCACCCTGGCGACCATGCCGCCGCCAACCCCGCGCTGGAGGCGGCCGTCGCCGCGCCGACCCGCACCAGCACCAACCGGCTGCGCGACCCCTATCGCCATCCGCTGGAGACGCTGACCTTCTTCGGCGTGAAGCCCGGCGACACGGTGGTCGAGATGATCCCCGGCGGCGCGTGGTACAGCGAGATACTGGCGCCTTATCTGGCCGCATCCGGCAAGCTCTATGCCGCGCAGCCGCCGGGCCGCGCCTATGACTCGCTGAAGGCCCGTTTCGGCGGCGAATCGACCTTTGCGAAGGTGAGCCTGGTCAACCTGCCCGCCACCGGCGCGGAGGTGCCCCCCGGCAGCGTCGATGTGGTGCTGACGTTCCGCAACATGCACAATCTGGTGATGGCCGGCGACGGCGGCGAGGCCGGCATATTGGCCAATGTCTATGCCATGCTGAAGCCCGGCGGCACATTTGGCGTGGTCGACCACCGCCTGCCGGAATCGCGCGACGGCACGGCGGAGCGGACCAGCGGCTACCTGAAAGTATCGACGGTGCGGCGCGTGGTGGAAGCGGCCGGATTCGAATATGTCGACGCATCAGAGATCAACGCCAACCCAAGGGACACGGCCGATTATCCCAAGGGCGTGTGGACGCTGCCGCCCACCTATCGCGAAGGCGATGCCGACCGCGCCCGTTATCAGGCGATCGGCGAAAGCGACCGGATGACGCTGAAATTCCGCAAGCCGACGGCCTGACCGGCGGCCGGATCAGCCCAGCTTGTCGACCTTTGACTGAAGGGTGGCGAGCTGGGCCTTCAGCGCGGCGATCTCGTCATCCTTCCTGGCGGCGCTCGCCGCGCTGCCCGGCTTGGCGGCGTCGCTGAACGCGCTGGTCGCGGCCTCGAACATCTCGATGTTGCGCCGCGCAATGTCCGCGAAGGGACCGCCGGCGAAGGCGCCCTTCATGGCGGTGTGGAATTCCGCCTGGTTGCGGCGGAACGCGTCCATCGACGCCTCCAGATATTGCGGCACCATCGACTGCATCGAATCCCCGTACATGGAGATGAGCTGGCGCAGGAAGCTGACCGGCAGCATGGTCTGGCCGCGCGATTCCTCGTCCATGATGATCTGGGTGAGGACGCTGTGGGTGATGTCCTCGTCCGTCTTGGCGTCGAGAACCTGGAAATCCCGCCCCTCGCGCGTCATCGCGGCGAGATGATCGAGCGTGATGTAGCTCGACGTTTCGGTGTTGTAGAGGCGCCGATTGGCGTATTTCTTGATGATGACGACGCCCGAATCGCCCGCAGCGTTCGACCGAGAAGATTTTGCCATGCCGGTGTCTCCGCTTGAGCCCGGGGCGAAGCTAGCACCTTTGCATGCCGCACTGCAACACGGACCCCGCCCTTTGCCGCTTTTCCTTGAGATGCTGCGCAGCGAAACCGCAGCATCGCCCGACCGGATGGCAAGCGCGCTGGCCGGGCTGAGGGCCTATCAGGACGCGCCGCGCACGCCGCGCCCCGCGCCGATGCCCGTCATCGCCACCGCCGGCCGCGCTAGCCTGCGCGATTATGGTGGCACGGGGCGGCCGGTGGTGTTCGTCCCCTCGCTCATCAACCCGCCCTTCGTGCTGGACCTGGCCGAGGAGAATTCTCTGCTGCGCTGGCTCGCCACCCGTGGGGTGCGGCCGCTGCTGGTCGATTGGGGCGCCCCGGATGCGCGCGAAGCGGACCGCGACATAAGCGGGCATGTGGAGCATCTGTTGCTGCCGCTGATCGATCAACTGCCGGAACCCCCGGCAGTGGCCGGCTATTGCCTGGGCGGGACGATGGCGATGGCGGCGGCCGCGCTGCGCCCCCTGCCCGGCCTGGCGCTGATCGCCGCGCCGTGGCATTTCTCCGGCTTCGGCGGAAACGCGCGCGCGGACATGACGGCATTGTGGGCGGGCGCGCGGGAGGCGGCGCGGACGCTGGGGCTGGTGCCCATCGAGGTGCTGCAATCCGGCTTCTGGCGGCTGGACCCGGCCCGCACCGTCGGCAAATATGAAGCCTTTGCCGCCATGGCGCCGGAAAGCGCCGCCGCCCGCGCCTTCATTGCGCTGGAGGATTGGGCCAATGCCGGCGCGCCGCTGACCTTTGCGGCCGGGCGGCAATTGTTCGAGGATTTCGTGGACCGCGACGCGCCGGGCGCCGGCGGGTGGACGGTCGCGGGCCGCGCCATCGACCCCGCCGCGATTTCCTGCCCGGTGCTTGACGTGATTTCGACAAGCGACCGCATCGTCCCCGCCGCCTCCGCATCACGCCTGCCCGACCGGCTGGTGCTGGGCGCCGGGCATGTCGGGATGATCGTCGGCGGGCGGGCGAAGGAACAGCTCTGGCATCCGCTTTTGGTCTGGCTTTCGCAACTGCAGCAAGAATGATAAGCGCGCGGATCATCAGTTGATTCCAGAGGAGTCGTCCATGACCGATATCGTCATTACCGCCGCCAAGCGCACCCCGGTGGGCAGCTTTCTCGGCGCCTTCGCCGGCACCCCGGCGCATGAGCTGGGCCGGATCGCCATCGAGGCGGCGCTCTCTCAGGCAGGTGTCGACGGCGCGGACGTGTCGGAAGTGATCCTCGGGCAGGTGTTGACCGCCGGGCAGGGCCAGAACCCGGCGCGGCAGGCATCCATCGCCGCGGGCGTGCCCAAGGAGGTACCGGCATGGGGCGTGAACCAGGTCTGCGGGTCCGGCCTGCGCGCGGTGGCGCTGGCGGCGCAGGCGGTGGCGAATGGCGATGCGACCATCGTTGTCGCGGGCGGGCAGGAGAGCATGTCGCTTTCCGCCCACGCCCAGCACCTGCGCGGCGGCACCAAGATGGGGTCGCTGGAGCTGATCGACACGATGATCAAGGACGGCCTGACCGACGTGTTCAACGGCTATCATATGGGCATCACCGCTGAGAATCTGGCGGAGAAATATCAGGTGACCCGCGAGGACCAGGACCGCTTTGCCGTCCGGTCGCAGAACCTGGCGGAAGCGGCGCGCGCCGGAGGTCGTTTCAACGACGAGATCGTGGCCGTCACGGTGAAGGGCCGCAAGGGCGACACCGTGGTCGAGCAGGACGAATATATCCGCGACGGCGCGACCGTCGACGCGATGGCCAAGCTGCGCCCCGCCTTCAAGAAGGACGGCACGGTGACCGCCGCCAACGCAAGCGGGCTGAACGACGGCGCGGCGGCGCTGGTGGTGATGTCCGCCGATGAGGCCCGGCGGCGGGGCAGCCCGGTGCTGGCGCGGATCAAGAGCTGGGCCTCCGCCGGCGTCGACCCCGCCATCATGGGCATCGGCCCGGTGCCGGCCAGCCGCCGTGCGCTGGAAAAGGCGGGGTGGAGCGTTGCCGACCTCGACCTGATCGAGGCCAATGAAGCCTTTGCCGCGCAGGCGCTGTCCGTGGGCAAGGACATGGGCTGGGATGCGGACAAGGTGAATGTGAACGGCGGCGCGATCGCCATCGGCCACCCCATCGGCGCGTCCGGCGCGCGGGTGCTCATCACGCTGATCTACGAAATGCAGAAGCGCGATGCCAAGAAAGGCCTTGCGACGCTGTGCATCGGCGGCGGCATGGGCATCGCCATGTGCGTCGAGCGGGATTGAGGCTGCCCGCTCAGCCTTCCTCGAAATCGCGGCCCTGGGTTTCGGGGAGCCACAGGACGGTGACGAGCAGGGCCATCACCACCACCGCGAAGGTGTACCAGAGCCCCGCATAGGGGTCCCCGGTGCGCGCGATGATATACTGGCTGATGACCGGCAGGAAGCCGCCGAAATAGCCGGTGCCGATATGATATGGGATCGACATTGAGCTGTAGCGGATGCGCGGCGGGAACAGTTCCGACAGCAGCGCCGCGACCGGGCCGTAGGTGGCGCCGGAGAGTGCGCTGAGCGCCAGCACGCCGAGCAGGATGACGACGATGGAGCGGCCGTCCGGCTGCACCTTGCCCAGATCATAGCCTGCCCCGGCGAGGGCCGCGTCCAGCCCCTCCGGGCTGGTATCGGCCACCGGCGCGCCCGCGATGGTCACCCCCGCGGCGGCGGCGTCCGTCTTGGTGTAGGCGACGCCTTTCTTTGAGAAATAGTCGAGTAGCTGGCCGCATTCGCTCTTCTGCTTCTTGGCGAAGGGATCATAGCCGCAATCCGGCCCGGAAACGACGACGGGCGCGCGCGCCGCGGTTTCGGCAAGGCCGGGGTTCGCGGCCGTGCCGATCATGTGGAACAGCGGGAACAGCAGGGCGAGCGTGAGGATATAGCCGATCACGATCGGTTTCTTGCGGCCCACCTTGTCCGACAGCCAGCCGAACAGCACGAACCAGACCAGCCCGGACGCCGCGCCGACGCCGACCAGCGACTGCGCCATGGCCGGTTCCACCTTCAGCGCGTTCTCCAGAAAATAGAGCACCTGGAACATGGCGGTGTACCAGATGACGGTAAGCCCGGCGGCGATGCCGAACAGGGTGACGAACAGCCGCTTCTTGTTGCCGGGATAGGTGAAGGTCTCCTTCAGCGGATTATGGGCGAGTTCGCCGGCCGCCTTCATCGCCTTGAAAACCGGGCTTTCGGAAAGCTTGAGCCGCATCCACAAAGATACGGCAAGCAGCAGCAGCGAGAATATGAAGGGGATGCGCCAGCCCCAGCTGTCCCACGCATCCGCGCCGACGATCGCCTGGGTGGTGAGCACGACCGCCAATGAGAGGATGAAGCCGCCGGCAACGCTGGCCTGGATGAAGCTGGTGTAGAAGCCGCGTTTTCCATCCGGCGCATGTTCGGCGACGTAGATGGCGGCCCCGCCATATTCCCCGCCCAGCGCCAGTCCCTGCAGGATGCGCAGGCCGATGATGATGATCGGCGCGGCGACCCCGATGGACGCCGCCGCCGGCACGAAGCCGACCGCCGCGGTCGCCAGCCCCATCAGCGTGATGGTGACGAGGAAGGTATATTTACGGCCCAGCTTGTCGCCGAGATAGCCGAACAGCACCGCGCCCAAGGGCCGAAAGCCGAAGCCGACCGCGAATCCGGCGAGCGCGAAGAGCAGCTGCACCACCTCGCTGTCCGCCGGGAAGAAGGTGCGCCCGATGATCGCCGCCAGCGTGCCGTAGATGAAGAAATCATACCATTCGAAGACGGTACCGAGCGACGACGCCGCTATGATCAGCCGGATATCCTTGCGGCTTGGCTTTACGTCCTCGATCGCGGCTGTGGCCACGCGCCTTCTCCCCCATTTATCGTGGAGGAATTTCTATGCCGAATTTCGGCGACGGCAAGGGGGCGCCGCAACGACAAGCCGTCGCGCGGCGCCGATCCGCCATCATCCAACGCCGGTCAGAGCGCGCCGTGGCAGTGCTTGTACTTGCTGCCGGACCCGCACGGGCACGGCGCGTTGCGGCTCACCCGCCCTTCCCAGCCGGCCGGATCGTCGCCCAGATCGTCGCTCATCTCCGGCTGGACGATCTGCAGCGGCGGCAGGCGGGTGGTGACCAGCCCTGAACCGGCGTCCCAGTCGTTCGTGTCGTCCTCGCCGGTCAGCGGGTCGATATGCTGGGTGAAGAATTCCGGCATTTCCGGCAGGGCGGGCGGCTGGGCGGCGAATTCCGCGTGGGCCAGAACCTTGGTCACGTCGACCCGGATATCCTCCAGCATCCGCTCGAACAGCGAGAAGGCTTCCTTCTTATATTCGTTGATCGGCGTCTTTTGCGCATAGGCGCGCAGGTGGACCACCTGGCGCAGCGCATCGAGCGTGGAGAGATGTTCCTTCCAGTGATGGTCGAGCGATTGCAGCAGCACGCTCTTTTCAATCTGCGGCCACACGCCCTCGCCCAGCGAGGCGACCTTCGCCGCGATGGTCGCGTCGGCCAGATCGCGCACGCGCTCTTCAAGGATTTCCGGCTCGACATGATCTTCGCTGATCCAGTCGTCGATCGGCGGCTCGAGGCCGAGGACGGTCTTCAGCTTTTCCTTCAACTCCGGCAGCGCCCATTGTTCGGGGTAGCTGTGCGGCGGGCAGGCCTCGCCGACCAGCGTGTTGACCGTCTCCGCCCGCATGTCGACCACGACATCGTCCACCGCCTCGGCGTCCATGATGTCGGCGCGCTGTTCGTAGATGACCTTGCGCTGGTCGTTCATCACGTCGTCATATTCGACGACCTGCTTGCGCACGTCGTAATTGCGCGCCTCCACCTTCTTCTGCGCGGTCTCGATGGCCTTGGACAGCCAGCGCGAGCCGATCGCCTCGCCGTCCGCCAGATTCTTGTTCATCATCTTGGCGAACATCGTGTCGGGGCCGAAGATGCGCAGCAGATCGTCGTCGAGCGACAGGTAGAAGCGGCTGAGGCCGGGATCGCCCTGGCGGCCGGAACGGCCGCGCAGCTGGTTGTCGATGCGGCGGCTTTCATGCCGTTCCGTGCCCAGCACGAACAGGCCGCCGGCGGCGCGCACCTGTTCCTTTTCCATCTCGATTTCCGCCTTGATGCGCTCCACCGCCGCGTCGCGTTCCGCGCCTTCCGGCATCTCGCCCAGCTCGTTGGCGACGCGGACTTCCAGATTGCCGCCCAGCTGGATGTCGGTGCCGCGCCCGGCCATGTTGGTGGCGATGGTGACGGCGCCCAGCCGCCCCGCCTCCGCCACGATCTGCGCCTCGCTTTCGTGGAAGCGGGCGTTGAGCACCTCGTGCCTCACGTTCAGCTTGCGCAGGAAATCGGACAGCAGTTCCGATTTCTCGATCGACACGGTGCCGACCAGCACCGGCTGGCCCTTGGACGAATGTTCCTGAATGGCCTTGGCGATGGCGCCGAACTTGTCGGTGGTGTTCTTGTAGAATTCATCCTCCTGGTCGATCCGCTGGACCGGCAGGTTGGTGGGGATGGTCACCACGTTCATCTTGTAGATGTCGAAAAATTCCGCCGCCTCGGTGGCCGCCGTGCCGGTCATGCCGGACAGCTTGGGATACATGCGGAAATAATTCTGGAAGGTGACGGAAGCGAGCGTCTGGTTTTCCGGCTCGATCTGCACGCCTTCCTTGGCCTCCACCGCCTGGTGAAGCCCGTCCGACCAGCGCCGCCCGTCCATCATGCGGCCGGTGAATTCGTCGATGATGACGACCTTGCCGTCCTTCACGATATAATCGATGTCCGCCTTGAACAGCACGTTGGCGCGCAGCGACTGGTTGAGGTGGTGGACCACCTGGGTATTCTCGAAATCATAGAGGTTGATGCCCTGGAGCAGGCCGGCATCCTCCAGCATCCGCTCCACCTTTTCCGTGCCGTCCTCGGTCAGCACGACGGACTTCATCTTTTCGTCCACCTCATAATCGTCGGGCACCAGTTGCAGCACGACGGCATGGACCAGCTTGTAGAGTTCCGACCGGTCCTCGGTGGGGCCGGAGATGATGAGCGGGGTGCGGGCCTCGTCGATCAGGATCGAATCGACTTCGTCGACGATGGCGTGGTTGAACGGGCGCTGCACCATCTGGGCGCGCTCATATTTCATGTTGTCGCGCAGATAATCGAAGCCGAATTCATTGTTGGTGCCGTAGGTGATGTCCGCGGCATAGGCGGCGCGGCGGGCGCTGTCCGGGATGTTGGGGATGATGACGCCCACCGTCAGGCCCAGGAAGCGATAGACCTGGCCCATCCAGTCCGCGTCGCGCCGGGCCAGATAATCGTTGACCGTGACGACATGCACGCCGGTGCCGGGCAGCGCGTTGAGATAGGTGGCGAGCGTGGCGACCAGCGTCTTGCCCTCGCCGGTCCGCATCTCCGCGATCTCGCCGCGATGCAGGACGATGCCGCCGATCATCTGCACGTCATAATGGCGCTGGCCCAGCACCCGCTTGGCCGCCTCGCGCACCGTGGCGAAGGCTTCCGGCAACAGCGCGTCCAGTTCCTCGCCGTCGGCCAGGCGCTGGCGGAACAGCGCGGTCTGGCCGGACAGTTCCTCATCGCTCATCGCGATGAAATTCGGCTCGAGCGCGTTGATCTTGTTGATGATCGGCTTCAGCGAAGCGACGTAACGATCGTTGGACGACCCGAACAGGGCCTTGGCAATACCGCCGAACATGGAGAATTCCTGTCTGTTTCAAAAAGGCCCGGACACGCTGCCGGCGGGCCTGAAAATGCCGAAAAACGGGGCTGCGGCGGCGCGCGGCGCCCGCAAACGGGGCCGAGGCCCTAGACCTGCCGGCGCTCGCCGATCAGCCGGGAATTGCGGAGCGCGACCCGGATTGCCGCCGGCCGCAGCGGGGCGGCGAAAGCGTCGATGGCGCGGTAGCCATTGTCCGGCGCGGCGCGCAGGGCCGGGGAAACCGCCTTGGCGGCGATCTGCGCCAGGCCGATGAGGGATTGCTGCGCCGCGCTGCGTTCCACCTGCGGCAATTCCGCCCGGCGCTCACCGGAGACAACCCCGGTCAGCCCAGCCAGCAGCGCAGAAATGAAAAGCAGTAGTTCCAAACGGCCCAATCCCGGATTTACAGACGGCACGCCATAAGTGCTGGTGCGCCGTTCGTCTAATCAAAATGGCGGCGGCGCGGCGGGCGCACCGTCACCATTGATCCTGTCGGTGACGCTTATATAGCAACGCGCATGAGCCAGCCAACCACTTCTCCGCTTGCCCCAGAGGCTTTTCCCGCCCTTCCCGCCATAGACGGCGTGACGCTGCGCATCGCCCGCGCGCGCTACAAGCAGTGGGACAGGTGCGACCTGACCTTCGTGACGCTGGAGCCCGGCACGGCGGCGGCGGGCGTGCTCACCCGGAGCAAATGCCCCTCCCCCGAAGTGGAATGGTGCCGTGCCGCGCTGCCGGCGGGCACGGCGCGCGCGCTGGTGGTGAATGCGGGCAACAGCAACGCCTTCACCGGCCATCGCGGGCGGGCGGCGGTGGAGGCCGTGGCGGCGCGCGCGGCGGGCCATCTCGGCTGCCGGCCGTCCGACATCTTCGTGGCGTCGACCGGGGTGATCGGCGTGCCGTTGCCCATCGACAAGGCGGAGGCCGGGCTGGATGCGGCCTTTGCGGCGGAGCCGTGCGACTGGCTGGCCGCCGCCGAGACGATCATGACCACCGATACCTTCGCCAAGGCGGCGACCGCCCGGGCGGTGGTGGACGGACGCACCGTCAACATCGTCGGGATCATCAAGGGATCGGGCATGATCGCGCCGGACATGGCGACGATGCTGGGGTTCATCTTCACCGATGCCGCGATCGACCCCGCGCTGTTGCACGCGATGCTCGGCGACGCCAACCGGCGCAGTTTCTCGTGCATCACGGTGGACAGCGACACATCCACATCCGACACGGTGCTGGCCTTCGCCACGGGCAAGGCGGGCAATGCACCGCTGACCGCGCCGGACGACGCCGGAGCGGACGCATTTGCCGCGGCGCTCGAATCCGTGTGCCTGGAGCTGGCGCATCTGGTGGTGCGCGACGGCGAAGGCGCGTCGAAATTCATCGAGATCGGCGTCACCGGCGCAGCCTCCGACGAGAGCGCCCACCGCATCGCCCTGTCCATCGCCAATTCGCCGCTGGTGAAGACCGCGATTGCGGGCGAGGACGCCAATTGGGGCCGGGTGGTGATGGCGGTGGGAAAAGCCGGCGAACCGGCGGAGCGCGACCGGCTGGCGATCCGTTTCGGCGCGACGCAGGTGGCGCGGAACGGGCTGGCGGTGGACGGCTATGACGAAGCGCCGGTGACCGCGCACCTGAAGGGCAAGGCGATAGAGATCGGCGTCGATCTGGGCCTGGGATCAGGCCGCGCCACGGTTTGGACCTGCGACCTGACCCATGGCTATATCGCGATCAACGCCGATTACCGGAGCTGAAAGGGCGACGCCGAACGGTGCCGGCCCCCGCCCCCGCTCATGCGCCCGATCCAGCGCCATGCTGGCCGGAAGGCGGGAGGCCGGGGCCGAGCTGACGGATTAAAGCTCGCTTTCGAGCCAGCCCTTCAGCTGGCTCTTCGGCGCGGCGCCGACCTTGGTGGCGGCGGCGGCGCCGTTCTTGAACAGGATCATCGTCGGGATGCCGCGCACGCCGTAACGCGCCGGGGCATCGGGATTATCGTCGATGTTCAGCTTGGCGATCGTCACCTTCTCGCCCAGTTCCTCCGAAATCTCTTCCAGCGACGGGCCGATCATCTTGCACGGGCCGCACCATTCCGCCCAGAAATCCACCAGCACGGGGCCGTCGGCAGACAGCACATCGGCTTCGAAACTGGAATCGCTGATCGTCTTGGTCGCCATGGGTACGAACTCCTTGAAGGGCTTTGCCGCTAGTTAAGCCTTGCCCCGGCCGCACTCAACCATTGGGCAGCAAACTTTCCTGCGGGTCGGCAAAGCGCGGCTTATTCGCCGCGATCTGCGCGTCGGTCAACTCGAACAATCTGGGGCCGGCCGTGTAGAGCAGCGCGGCGGCGATGCGGCGGCCGGGAAAGATCACCGCCAGCGCCGCCGCATAGGCCCCCATCTGGCGCAGGTGATGGGCCGGCACGGCATCCGGCACGCGGCGGCCGGTCTTGAAATCGACCAGCTTGATCTCGTCTTCGCCGATCAGCAGCCGGTCCACCGTGCCGGCGATCACCTGCCCGTCCACCACGGCGGCGATCGGCGCTTCCGCCAGCGCATCCGGCGCGAACAGATCAGCAAAGGCGGGATGGGCGATGACCGCATCCGCATCCGCGATCAGCCGGGCGCGTTCCCCCGCGTCGGCGATGCCGGCGGAGCGTTGCAGCCAGCGGTCCGCCGCGGCCGCCCGCTGATCGACCGGCAGCGGCGGCAGGCGCTCGAACAGGGCATGGAGCAGCCGGCCGCGCTCCGCCGCCTTGCGCATGGCGGGGCCGGGCGGCGGATCGGCCACCGCATCGTCGCCCAGCGAGGACGGGGCGAGCGGCCTCGGCGGGCGCGATTCCTGCGGCGCGGGCGCGGTCAGCCAGCCGGGCAGAGGCGCGTCCTCCGCCGCCATGGCGGCATCGCCGGCGCGGCGGGGCATGGCGGGCAGCGGTTCGCGGCCGCGATAGACATGCGCGCCGCCCCAGATCGGGTCGGCCAGCGCCTCTGCGCCCAGCCCGTCCAGCGCGCGCGCCACCGCCGCGTACCAGCTGGCCTGCGGCGCGCCGTCCTTCGACCGATTGCCCAGCGCGCCGCCCACCACCAGCCGCTCCTCGGCCCGGGTCAACGCGACGTAGAGCAGCCGCCAATGTTCCTGCATGTCGCGGATTTCCGCGCGATCGGCGGCGGCCCTGAGCGTGCCGCTCAGTTCGTCCCGGCGTGGGCGGAACACCGGCAGGCTGTGCTCGAACCCCTCGACCGTCCAGTCGAGCCGTTCGCGTCGGCTGTTGCGCGGATCGACCGTCGCGTCGGCCAGCACGACCAGCGGCGCCTGCAGGCCCTTGGCGCCGTGGACGGTCATCACCCGCACCGCATCCAGCGGCGCGGAAGGATCGCGCACGATCTCCACATCGCCGCGATCGAACCAGTCGAGAAAGCGTTGCAACGAGGGCGTGGCGTCATTCTCGAACTGGAGCGCGGCGTTGAGCAGTTCCTCCATCGGGTCGCGCGCTTCCTGCCCCAGCCGGCGCAGCAGCTTGCGCCGCCCGTCCATCGGCCCGGAGAGGATCCCCTCGAAAAAACGGTAAGGGGTGGTGAGGTCCGCGGCGGCGAGCAGCTGGCCGAGCAGCGTGCGGCTGGCCTCGATCCCCCGCCGGGTGCGGAGGTGCCGCCACAGCCCCGTCTTGCCGCGCACGGCGGCGTGATCGAGCAGCTGTTCCTGGCTCCAGCCGATCAGCGGCGAGACCAGCAGGGCGGCGAGGTTGAGGTCGTCATCCGGTTGCAGCGCGAAACGGGCGGCGGCCAGCAGGTCGCGCACCGCCAGCGGCGCGTTGAGCCGCAGCCGGTCCACCCCCGCCACCGGCACCTTTTCCGCATGCAGCCGCGCCACGATCAACGAAGCGAGATCGCCGCGCCGCCGCACCAGGATGAGGATATCCTCCGGCGCCAGCGGCCGCCCCTTGCTCTCCAGCCAGAGCGGCGCATCCAGCCAGGCGCGGATCTGGCGGGCGAGGCGGGTGGCGTAAGCGCGGGTGGCGTCGCTCACCCAGCCTTCATCGCCGCCGTCGTCATCGTCGGTCGTGACGGGCGACACCGGGTTCCACAGCGTGACCGTGCCAGGACCGTTGACCGCGCTCAGATGCGGTTCCAGCCGGACGGCGGGGCCGAGCGCCACGTCCCCGATCTCAGCGATCAGCCTGTCGACGAGTTCCAGCACCGGCGGGGTGGTGCGGAAGGAGCGGGTGAGCGAGAGATCGAGCAGTTCGCGATCCGCGCCCTTCGCCAGCCCGGCGAACCGGTGCTGCGCGGCGGCGAAGAAGATCGGGTCCGTGCCCTGGAAGCCGAAGATCGCCTGTTTGAAGTCGCCGACCGAAAAGAGAGTGCGGCTGCGATCGCCCTTCGCGCCTTCGCCCGCGAAGAATTCGGACGCCAGCGCGCCGACGATGGCCCATTGCGCGGCGTTGGTGTCCTGCGCCTCGTCCACCAAAATGTGGTCGGTCGCCTGATCCAGCTTGTAGCGGATCCAGTCTCCCATGCCCGGCTGGCCGAGCAGGGTGACGGTGGCGCGGATGAGATCGTCGAAATCGACGACGCCCGCCGCCCGCTTGGCCTCGGCATAGGCGGCGGCGTAGCGGCGGCCCGCGTCGAGCCCGGCGGCGAAGAGATCGGCCAGCGCGGCGCGGGTGCGCAGGCCCAGCAGGTCGGCGCACGCCTCGCCCAGCCGGACCGCGAGGGCGGCATAATCCGGCTCCGCATCGATCAGCCTGGCGGAATATTTGCGCGGCTCGCCCTTGGCGGTGAAGGCCACGCCGATTAGATCGTCCAGCCGCCCGGCGCGGGTCGCGGGTTCGGCGGCGAGCCAGGACTGGATCAGGTCGGCGTCGGCCAGGCCGGTCTTGCTGCCCCATCCGGCGTTGGCGGCGGCGATGCGGCGCAGCCCGGCCGTGTCGAACCGATCGTCGGCGCAGGCCTGGGCGATATGGGCCTCGACATCGCCCGACGGTAGATCGAGCGCGCGGCGGACGAAGGGCGCCAGCGCGGCCGGGAGCGCGGCCATCGCATCCGGCGCGCGGGCGCAGTTCATCAGGAAACCCTCGGCCCCGCCCTCGCCCAGCCGGCGGCTGAGCGCCTGCAGCGCAGCGACGGTCGCGCCCTCGCCGTCCGCTTCGGCCCCGGTCACCATGTCCGCCAGCACCCGGCGGGCGAGCTGCGATTCCTCGCGCCCCTCCAGCGGGCGGAAACCGGGGATCAACCCCGCCTCCACCGGGAATCCGGCGAGCAGCGTCTGGCAGAAGGCGTGGATGGTCTGGATCCGCAGCCCCGCCCCGCTGGCGTCCAGTACGCGGGCGAACAGGGTGCGGGCGCGGGCCACGCTGGCATCGTCATTGGGTTCGCCGAGCGCGAACAATTCCTTGCGCAGCGCATTGCCGTCCAGCCGCACCCAGTGCGCCAGCCGGGCATGGATGCGGTCCGCCATCTCGGCGGCACCCGCCTTGGTGAAGGTGAGGCAGAGGATGGTCGAGGGGTCGAAGCCCGGACGCAGCAACAGCCGCAGCACCCGCGCCGTCAACACATGCGTCTTGCCCGTGCCCGCCGAGGCGCTGAGCCAGACATCGTCCTCAGGATCGGACGCGCGAAGCTGTTCGTCCTGCAGCCGGTCGAGCGGTTTGAAATGCCTAGCCGTCATCGCGGCCATACCATTCGTCGAGGCGCATTAGCTGGTCGTAATCGCCATAGGGCGCATATTCCGGGTGCAGCCGGGCGGTGAAGGGCGCATCGCCGGTCAGCCATGTGCCCGCCGCCTCCGCAAAGATGCGGGCGGCCTCCGCGGTGAAATCGGCGGTGACGATCATATCCTTGCGGCCCTGCGGGTCGACCGGGCTTTTGACCATGCCGAAGCCGCCTTCCCGGTTGCGCGCTAGCGACCAATATTCGAACGCGCCCGCCCGGCCCGCCACGTCCTTGAAGCCGCCGCGCTCCGCGATCAGGCCGAGCAGGCCGAGCTGCTGGGCGTAGCCGGCCTTGACCTGCCGGTTGCCCGGCGGGATGCCGGTCTTGTAATCGACGACCGCCAGCGTGCCGTCCGCCAGCCGGTCGATCCGGTCCGCGCGCCCGCCCAGCCGCACCCCGGCGAAATCGATGGCGCCCCACGCCTCCGCCGCGATGGGGACGCGCCCTTCCGCGCGGTTGGCAGCGATCAGCCCGGCGATCCAGTCGATCGCCTCCATCAGCCGGGGCTGCCACAGCGCGCGCATCAGCGGGTGGGTCTCCGCGCCGCGCAGCATCGCCTCCGCCCGGGGGCGCAGCGCCGCCGGGTCGCAGGCGTCATCGCGCGCCCAGGCTTCCAGCACGGCATGGACCGCGCTGCCCCGCCATGCGGCGCTGGGATCCGCATCGATGGGATCGAGCGGGGACAGGCCCAGCATCTTGCGGGCGTAGAAGGCGTAGGGATCCGCCTTCAGCCGGTCCACGTCGGTGACGGCGAGGTCGCGCGGGCGCGCGGATGCAGGCGGGCGCGGCGCGGGCTGGGCGGCGTGCGCATGAACCAGCGGATCGTCCAGCCTGCGGGCGAGACCGGCGAGGTCGCGATTGCGGGTGATGCCGCCGGTCATCGCCTCCATCCTGAGCCAGAAGCGCGAGGCGATGGCCGGGGTGCTGGCGTTGCGGCGGGCGCGCGTCACCAGCACGCGCGGCGCGCCCAGCGCGTTGGCGAATTCATGCGCCGCCAGCCCGATCCGCCGTTCCAGCGCGGGCAGGCCAAGCTCGACGCGGATGCGCGGGGCCAGCCACGGGTCCGGCGGGGCGATGGCGGGCCATGTCCCCTCGTTCATCCCGCCCAGGATCATCAGATCGCTCTGCTGCAGCCGCGCCTCCAGCAAGCCCCAGATGGCGATGCGCGGGTGCCCGCCCTGCGGGGGGCGGATGGCGATGCCGCGCATCAACTGGCCGAGCAGCGGGCCGATGGAGTCGGCACGGGCGTCGCGCGGGCCTTCACCGGCCCCGTCCTCCAGCACGGCAAGCAGATCGGCGGCGGCGCGGCCGGCGGGGTGCGCCCATGCCTCGTCCCCCGCGAGCGCGGCTGCGGCAGCGCGGATCGCGCCCAGCAAGGCCGCCAGCCCAGCGCTGCCCGCGAACGCAGCCTCCAGCGGCTCCAGCCGTTGGCGTGCATCCGCCCACCACGCTTCCGCCGGTGCGCGGACCAGCCGTTCGCGCGGGTCGCCGGCGGCCAGATGGGCAGTGACGCCGTCCAGCCCCGGCGCGGGGCGCGGGCCACGCAAGGCACGGTCCAGCGCGCGCGCGCCGTCCAGCCAGGCCAGCCGCCCCTCCCCGGCCGCGACCAGCGGATGTTTGAGCAAAGCGAGCAGCGGCACCGGCGCGAAACGCTCCGCCCCCGCCTCCGCGATCGCCAGCAGCAGCGTGCCGGCGGGCGTGGCGGAGAGTGGACGCCCGGCGCTGTCGTCCGCGGCGATGCCCCAGCGGGCGAGATGCGCCGAGACGCGGGCCGCCAGATCACGATCCGGCGTGACGAGCGCCGCGGTTTCGCCGGGCGTCTCGACCACCTGCCGCAGGGCGATGGCGATGGCCTGCGCCTCGTCCGCCGGGGTCGCCAGTTCCAGCGCGGACACGCCGGACAGCCGCCGGTCGGTGGCGGGCAGATCGTTCCACTTGCCGGTGAATTCGGCGGGCGCCAGCGCATGGGCGATGGCCCGGCTGCGCACAGCGCGCGCATCATGGCCGCCGCCCCAGCGCCACCGTTCCACCTCCGCGCGGTTGACGCCCATGCGGTCGAGCAGCAGCTTCAGGTGGAATTGCGGGTGGGTCTCTATCGCCCGCCGCCGGTGGCCGGTCTCGGGATCCGGTTCATGCGGGCCGAGCGCGCGCCATTCCGCATCCGGCATCTCCTCATCCAGCGCGGGCAACACCACCATGCCGCCCGGCATCCGCGAAACGGCGCGCAGCAATGCGGCAACGGCGGGCGCGGTGGTGGTGATGCCCGCCGCGACGACGAATCCGGCGGGCGGCGCGGCGGCCCAGCGCGCCGTCACCTGCGCCAGCAGCCGGTCCCTGCGATCGGCAAGGTCGATATGGCCTGTGCCGGCCAGCAAGGCGGGCCAGCGGTCTATGATGAGCGCGAACTGATCGAGCGACTTGCGCCAGTGGGCGGACAGTTCCGCCGCCACCGGCAAGGCGCGCAGCCGGCGGGGATCGACCTGTTCGACGCAAAGCTGATCCAGCGTGCGGGCGAGATCGCCGGCCAGCCGCATCGCCTCCGCGGCATCCACCGGCGCGCTGCCGGCCGGGCGCTCGTCCTGGATCAGCCGGGCGAGCAGCAGCTGGCGGCGGACCGGATCAATGGCCGGGGGCACCGGATCCGCCGTGTCGAGCGGGTCGAGCAGCGTGCCTACCCGCTCCGCCAGGTCGACATCGCCGATGGCGACCAGCCGGGGCAGCAGCAGGCCGCCCTCCGCCCGGCGCACGAACGCGTCGGTGATCGCCCTGACGGCGCGGTTGTTGGGCAGCAGCACCACGCCCCGCGCCAGCGCCATGCGCTCGCCATGCGTCGCCAGCAGCCCGGCCGCCAGCGCGTCGGCGAAGGCGCGGTGCGGGGGGATGGTGTAAACGGCTGGCCGGGCGGGAGATGTCACCCGCCCACCCTAGGGCGTGTCGGGGCGATGTGAAAGCGGGCGCGGCGGCGCGGGCCGCGCCTTAATGGCCGAACAATATCTGCTCTGTCTTGCGGATGGCGGGCGGCGTGCCGACATCGAACCACAGGCCCTGGTGCGTCAGGCCGAACAGACGGCCGGCGGCGATGGCGCGATCCCACAATATATTGGCGGAGAATGCGCCTTCCGGCGGATCGGCGAGCAGGCGGCGCGAGACGATCTGGATGCCGCTATAGACGAAGGGCGCGACGCGGCCGCCCGGCTTGCGCCGGCTGATCCGCCCCAGCGCGTCCATGTGGAAATCCCCCTGCCCGCCGTGGCAGAAGGCGCGCGATTGCGGGACCAGCAGCAGCAGCGCGTCCATCTGGGCATCGTCCCAGCGGGCGGCGAGCGCGCGGATGGTGTCCATCGGCCCGTCGACCCACAGATTGTCGCTGTTGACGACAAGGAAGGGATCGTCCGGGATCAGCGGCAGCGCCTTGACCAGCCCGCCGCCCGTTTCCAGCAGCTGCGCCCGCTCGTCCGACACCGCGATCTCGATGCCCTGGATGCGGTTGCGGACATGGGCTTCCAGCGCGTCGGCCAGATAATGGACGTTGACCACCGCGCGCTTCACCCCGGCGGCGCGCAGCCTGTCCATGACATGATCGAGCAGCGGCTTGCCCGCGACCTCGACCAGCGGCTTGGGCCGGGTGGCGGTGAGCGGGCGCATCCGCTTGCCGAGGCCGGCGGCAAGCACCATCGCGGTGTCGAGGCGGATGCCCGCCGGTTGCGGGCGGATATT
Organism: Sphingomonas sp. SCN 67-18; assembly: GCF_001724715.1. Taxonomy (GTDB): domain Bacteria; phylum Pseudomonadota; class Alphaproteobacteria; order Sphingomonadales; family Sphingomonadaceae; genus SCN-67-18. Next base: position 17,003 of record NZ_MEFG01000043.1, on the reverse strand, counting down.
GCGGGGCTTGCGGGTCATGCCGGTGCCCCGTCCCGCAACGCGTCGCCGCGCTTTTCCGCCGGAATATTGGCATCGAACCAGCGCGCGACCGGGGCCAGCGCGGGATGGGCGAGATCGCGCTCGAGATAGGCCCAGACGCGGGGCAGATAGGAGAGATAGCGCGGCTTGCCGTCCCGCTTCCACAGGCGGGCGAAGATGCCGACGATCTTGGCGTTGCGCTGCGCGCCGAGCAGCGCGTAGGCAGTGTCGAAATCAGCGCCGGGCGCGGCGAGTGCGCGGTAATGCGCCAGCATCTCCGCCTCCAGCGCGGGCGGCACGTCCCGCCGCGCATCCTGCAGCAGCGAGACGAGATCATAGGCCGGGTGCCCGGCCAGCGCGTCCTGGAAATCGAGCAGGCCCAGCCGACCTTCCCCTTCGCCCTCGATCAGCATGATGTTTTCGGCATGATAGTCGCGCAGCACCGTGACGCCCCGGGCGGCATCGCCATAGAGCGGGGCCAGCGCCGCGTCCCACGCCGCCAGATAGGCGTCGGCATCCACCGCCAGCCCGGCGGCCGGGCAGTACCATTCGGTCAGCAACGCCACCTCGCGCAGATATTCCGCGCGGGTATAGCCGGGAAGATCGGCGGCATGATGACGGTGCAGATCTGCAAGCAGCTTCACGGCGCGGGCGTAGATGCCGGCCTCCCGCTCCGGCGCGGCGTCCACCACCTCGCGCATCCGCGCGTCGCCGAAATCCTCGATCAGCACCAGCCCCTTGCCGAGATCGGCCGCCAGCGTGCGCGGCGCGCTGAAACCCAGGCCGGTGAGGTGCGCGGCGACCTTCAGAAACGGGCGGGGGTCTTCATGCGGGGGCGGCGCGTCCATCAGCACCGCCCGACGGCCGGGCTCGACGACGCGGAAATAGCGGCGGAAGCTGGCGTCTCCGGCGAGGGGGAGGATTTGCGCATCGGGCCAACCTGCGCCCGCCAGAAAATCGGCGGCGGCGGCGGGTGGAATCATCGAGGGGGCCATCGCCCTTCCCAACCCGGCGGCACCGTCGCTGTCAAGCGGCGCGCGCCNGGCGAGCAGCAGCGCCACCCGCCAATGCGCATCGCCCAGCCTTTCCGGCCATTCGACCAGCAGCACGCCCTCATCGCTGAGCTCATCAAGGCCCAGTTCGAGCGCGTCCTCCTCATCCTCCAGCCGGTAGAGATCGACATGGGCGACGGGCAGACGGACCTCCGGCGGCGCATAAGGCTGGACGATGGCGAAGGTGGGGCTTGGCGCTTCCTCCGCCAGCCCGAGCGCCGCGAGCAGGCCGCGCGCCAGCGTGGTCTTGCCCGCTCCCAGATCGCCCCTGAGCGCAATGACGTCGCCCGGGCGGACCAGCGCCGCCAGCGACGCGCCCAGCGCCAGCATCGCGGCCTCGTCCGCCAGCCGCATCAGCGCGGCAGGTCCAGGCTGACGGCGGTGCCCTGGCCTGGCTCAGAGATCAGCGTCAGCGTGCCGCCATGCGCCTCGACGAACTGGCGGGAGGCCGAGGCCGCGCGACTGCAACGTGTCGCCCCGCTCCCCCGCCCGGCTGAACCGGTCGAATGCGCGGGCCTGTTCCTTCTCGTCCATGCCCGGCCCGTCATCCGACACCACCAGCCGCGCCTTGTGCCGCTCGCCATCGCCGTGCAGCAGCACCCGGCCGCCGGCGGGCGTGTAGCCGACCGCGTTCTTGAGCAGATTGTCCAGCGCCTGCCGCAGGCGGCGGGAATCGCCCTGGATGGAGCCCAGCCCCGCCTCGATATTCACCACCAGCTCGATCGATTTCTCGTTGGCGGCGTAGCGGATGCCCGCTGCCGCTTCTTCCGCCAGCCGCTTGAGGTCGATCATCCGCCTTTCCATCGGCAGCGCCCCGGCCTCGCTCTGGGTCAGGTCGAGCACATCGTCGATCAGCGTGCCCAGCCGCGCCACCGATTCCAGGATGGCGGCGACATATTCCACCGCCGTCGGCTCCAGCTTGCCGGCATAGCCGCCGGCCAGCATCTCCGCGAAGCCGCCGATGGAGGTGAGCGGCGTGCGCAGCTCATAGCTCATATTGGCGACGAAGGCGGTCTTCACCCGGTCCGCATCCTCCAGCGCCTCGTTGCGATCGCGCAGCACGGCCTCGATCCGCCGGCTGTCGCTGATGTCCAGCATGGTGAAGAGCGCGTTGCCGTCCGGCAGCGGCACGGCCGCGAATTCGAAATGGCGGCCGTCCTTCAGCGCCACCCGCCCGCTGCGCTGCTTGCGTTCGACGGTGGCGACGCGGACCAACTCGCGGATGATGACTGAGCGCGACGGATTGGTCAGCTTGCGCGCCGCCGCCTCGGCCAGCGTGTCGACGCGGGGATGATCGGCAAGCATATCCTCGTCGAAGCCCCAGACGTCGCGGAACTTGCTGTTCCACAATTGCAGCCGGCCGTCCGCCGCGAACACGCCGATCGCCTCGAACAGGCTGTTGAAGGTGGCGGTGCGGACGCGCAGCAGCGTGTCCCGCGCGCTGGCCAGCGCCACCTGCTCCGTGCGGTCCTCAAAGATGAGCAGCAGGCCGCCGTCCGGCAAAGGCTGGGCGACGACGCGCAGATGGGTGCCGCCGGCGAGCAGCCAATTCTCCTCGAACGGGCCGCTCGCATCGGTGAACCAGCCCCGGCGCTCATCCCGCCAGCCCCGGAAATCGCGGACTTCGGGCACGCGCCCGGCCTCGCGCATCCGTTCCAGCACCCGGTCGAATTCCGGCCGGTCGGCCAGCCATTCGGGCTTGAGCGCAAACAGGCGCTGGAAGGGCTGGTTGGAAAAGATCAGCCCCTTGTCCGCGCCGAACTGGGCAACGCCTGCGGACAGGCGGTCCAGCATGTCGCGCTGTGCCTCGACGAAACGCTTGAACGCGGCCCGGGCCTGCTCAAGCTCCTCGACATCGATGGCATATCCGGCCACCCCCGCCTCGCCCAGCGGCACGTCCACCACGCGCAGCATCCGCCGCTCGCCGCCGATGGTGGCGGGGACCATGCGCATCGAGGTGACCCCCGCCTCGCGCGCGGCGGCGGCCATGGCGAGCGGGCTCTTGCCGCCCGCCGTTTCCACCAGCTCCAGCCCCCGGGCGATGACGTCCGCCGCGTCCTCCCCCTCCACCGCGCGGACATAGGCGGTGTTGACCAGCGTCAGCCGCAGGTCCGGCCCGCGATGCCACATCGGCACGGGGGAAGCTTCGATCAGCCCGGAAAGCGCCTCGAACGCGCGGGACAGACGGCCCGTCTCGTCGGTCAGCCGGCCGATCTCGGACTGGCTGTCGGTCGCGTCGAAGAACCACAGGATCAGCCCGCCCGGCGCGGACAGGCCCGGCGCGGCGGGCGCGCCGCGGATCAGCAAGGTGCGCGACGACCCCTGCGCCTTGACCGCGCGGCTGAAGCTCTTGCCGGACCGCTGCGCCGCCTCGACATCGCGGGCCAGCGCGGCGGCATCGTCGGCGGAAAGGCCGGCGCCGGCCACGGTCAGATCGGCCAGGAAATTGGGGATGCGCGCCAGCCCAAGCCAGTCGCCCAGCCGCTCCGACGCCTCGATGCGCCCGTCCGCCCGCACCATCATGGGCAGCGCGGGCGCGGAATCGAGCAGCAGCCCCAGCCGCTCCGCCTGCTGCCCGGCATCGCGCGAGGCCGTGCGCATCCGCAGGCCGGTCGCCAGCGCCCACACCCCCGCTGCGATCCACCCCGCCAGCACCACACCGACGAGAACCGCCACCAGATTGGAAATCTCGATCATGCGAAGCGGTGTTTAGGACGCCCGCGCCGGGGCGTCACGCGCAACTTGGCGAACCGGGCACGGAGCAGGACGCGAACGGGCGTCTTTTCCGCACAATGTGCAAAAAAATGGGCGAGCCGCTGCCGGCCCGCCCATCGCGAAGGCCATGAAGATCAATAACGATAATGATCCGGCTTGAACGGGCCTTCCACCGGGACGCCGATATAGTCGGCCTGTTTCTTTGAGAGCTTGCTGAGCTTCACGCCGAGCTTTTCCAGGTGGAGCGCTGCGACTTTTTCGTCGAGGTGCTTGGGCAGCACATAGACCTGGTTCTGATACTGGTCGCCCTTGGTCCACAGTTCGATCTGCGCCAGCACCTGGTTGGTGAAGCTGGAGGACATGACGAAGCTGGGGTGGCCGGTCGCGCAGCCGAGATTCACCAGCCGCCCCCTGGCGAGGATGATGAGGCGCTTGCCGTCCGGAAATTCGACGAAATCGACCTGCGGCTTGATTTCGTCCCACTTCATGTTGGCGAGGCCGCCGATCTGGATCTCGCTGTCGAAATGGCCGATGTTGCAGACGATCGCATGGTCCTTCATCGCGCGCATATGGTCGACGGTGATGACGTCGGCATTGCCGGTGGCGGTGCAGAAGATGTCGGCGCGGGTCGCCGCTTCCTCCATCGTCACCACCTCATAACCTTCCATCGCCGCCTGCAGCGCGCAGATCGGGTCGATTTCGGTGACGAGCACGCGCGCGCCACCCTGGCGCAGGGACGCAGCCGACCCCTTGCCGACATCGCCGAAGCCGGCGACGCAGGCGACCTTGCCAGACAGCATCACGTCCGTGGCGCGGCGGATGGCGTCGACCAGGCTTTCGCGGCAGCCGTAGAGATTGTCGAATTTCGACTTGGTGACGCTGTCGTTCACGTTGATCGCGGGGAAAGGCAGCTGGCCCTTCTTGGCGATCTCATAGAGGCGGTGGACGCCGGTGGTGGTTTCTTCCGACACGCCCTTGATGGCCTTCACCGTGGCGGTGAGATAGCCGGGCCGTTCCGCGACGAACGCCTTCAGCACGCGCTGGAACTCGACCTCCTCTTCATTTTCCGGGGCGGGCATGGCCTCTCCCGCTTCCAGCCGCGCGCCCCACAGCGCGAACATGGTGGCGTCGCCGCCGTCGTCGAGGATCATGTTGCAGGGCTCGCTGCCCCAATCGAAGATGCGGGCGACATAATCCCAATATTCGCCCAGCGTCTCGCCCTTGATGGCGAAGACCGGTGTGCCCCCGGCGGCGATGGCGGCGGCGGCGTGATCCTGGGTGGAGAAGATGTTGCACGAGGCCCAGCGCACGTCCGCGCCCAGCGCGGTCAGCGTCTCGATGAGCACCGCGGTCTGGATGGTCATGTGCAGCGAGCCGGTGATGCGCGCGCCCTTCAGCGGCTGCGCGGCGCCATATTCCGCGCGCAGCGCCATCAACCCCGGCATCTCGGTTTCGGCGATCGCGATCTCCTTGCGGCCGAAATCGGCCAGCGCGATATCCTTGATCACATAATCGTTGAAGTCGGCTGCGGGTGCAGTGGCCACGGGAATCTCCTGAACGCAATGAATGCCAAGCGCCGCGCTCCATGCGAGGCGGCAGATTGTGCCGCGCCATAGCGAGCCGCGCGCGCCAAGGCAAATATAAAGAATCCTTTATATGCGATCGGCGCAGGCCGACCGGGCGGCGGCTTCAGGCCTGGCCGGTCACCGGCGCCAGCAGCCGAACGTCGACGCCGGCATGGGCGAAGGCGGCGCTCCACCGCTGCTCAACCGGCACGGTATAGAGCAGCGCGTCGGTGGCCGGTGCGGTGAACCAGCCGTGGCGGGTCAGTTCCGCGTCCAGCTGCCCTTCCGACCAGCCGGCATAGCCGAGCGCGGCGATCCAGTTGGCCGGGCCGCGCCCTTCCGCGATGGCGCGCAGGATGTCGATGGTGCCCGTCAGCCCCCAGCGGTCCGCCACCTGGATGGTGTCCTGCCCGCCCCAGTCCAACCCGTGGATGACGAAACCGCGCTGCGGCTCCACCGGGCCGCCGAGATGGACCGGAGAATCCGGCGCGACGCCCGGATCGATCCCGAACTGTTTCAGCAGGGCGTGGAAGCCGATGCGCGGGGCAAGCCGGCCGATGCCGATGCCCAGCGCGCCCTGATCGTCATGCGCGCACATGGCGATCACCGCGCGTTCGAAGCGCGGATCGCCGATGCCGGGCAAGGCCAGCAGCAACTGGCCGCTGAGATAAACGGGCTTATCCATGGGCATGACCCATAAACATTTGCGCACCGCTTCGCCATCCGCGCTTGACGCGACGGCTGCACGACACGACCTATGGCGCGACATCCAGCAAGGAGACATGCGATGACCATCAAGACCGGAGACCGGCTGCCCGAAACCAATTTCACCAAGGTGACCGCCGAGGGCGCCGAAAAGGTGACCAGCACGAATTATTTCGCCGGCCGCAAGGTGGCGCTGTTCTCCGTTCCCGGCGCCTTCACCCCCACCTGCTCGGCCAAGCACCTGCCGGGCTATATCGACAAGGCGGCCGAGCTGAAGGCCAAGGGCGTCGACGAGATCGCCTGCACCGCCGTCAACGACCCGTTCGTGATGGGCGCGTGGAGCAAGAGCGCCGGGGCCGGCGAAGCGGTGACCATGCTGGCCGACGGCAATGGCGATTTCGCCAAGGCGGTGGGGCTGACCATGGACGGCAGCGGCTTCGGCCTCGGCACACGCGGCCAGCGTTTCTCGATGATCGTCGACGACGGCGTGGTCAGCGAACTGAACGTCGAGGCGCCGGGTGAATTCAACGTCAGCTCCGCCGACCATATGCTCGGCCAGCTCTGAGCCTGCCGTTCCGGGCGCGGCGCCCATGCACCGCGCCCGGGCAACCGCCCGTCGCTGGCGAAGGAAAGAAAATCGCGCCCGCGCGTTGATGCCGGGCGTGTGACTTTTCAGCGATGGAGCGACATCATGAGCACCCAACCCACGGCCTCCGCAATCGACACCGGCATCCAGGATGCCGTCCAGCTTGGCGAGGAGGCGACCGCCACGCTGCGCGAAAAGGCGGGCCAGCTGCGCGAGCGCGCCAGCGAATTGCTGCATGAAGGCATGGAGCGCGCCAGGGCCAATCCCTATGCCGCCGCCGCTGTGGTCGGCGGCGTTGCGGTGACGGCGGCGGCCGCGGCCTATGGCGGCGTTAAGCTGAGCCAGCGCCATGCCGCCAAGGCTGAGGCCCATGCCGACGCCATCGACCCGGCGAGCATCCCCGAGGCGATCCAGCCCGCCTCTTTCTAGCGCGGGGACGCAGCGCCCGGCGGATCGGGACCGTCCGCCGGGCCGCAGCCGTGCACCGGGCAAGGCGCTTGATTAAGCAGCGATAATTGCCGCCTGTCTTGTTCCCGTCATCAACGGTCGCTACAGCCTGTCCATGACGGGACAAACCTCCACAGAGATTATCGCCGAACTCAGCCGCCTGTATGACGAGGCGGTGCATGCCTTGCGCGGCGCCATAGAAGCCTTCGTGTTCGACGGCACCCGGCCCGATCCGGCCCGCCGCGCCGACGGCACCTTCGCCTATCCCGAGATGCGGCTGACCTATCTGGGCGAAGGGCCGACGCCCGCGCCGGTGCGCTCATTCGGCCGGCTGGTCAGGCCCGGCATCTATGCGACCACGGTGACGCGGCCGCACGTCTTTGCCCAATATCTCGCCGAGCAGATCGACCTGCTGATCGCCGATTATGGGGTGACCATAGAGGTCGGCCGCAGCCGGCAGGAGATTCCCTTCCCTTATGTGCTCGACCCGGGGCACGACCTGGCGCTGGAAGGCGTGGCGCCGACCGAGCTGGCGCGCTGGTTCCCGGCGACGGAGCTGGCCTTCATCGGCGACGAGATTGCCGACGGCAAGCCCGCGCTGGACGACAGCACGCCGCACCCGCTGATGCTGTTCGACGGGCTGCGGACGGACTTTTCGCTGGCCCGGCTGCGGCACTACACCGGCACGCCGCCCGAGCATGTCCAGCACTATATCCTGTTCACCAACTATCACCGCTATGTCGACGAGTTCGTCCGCTGGGCCTGCGGCGAGCTGAAGGCCAACGACCGCTATACCGCGCTTTCCGGCGCGGGCGGGCTGTTCGTCACCCGCGAGGATTGCGACCCGGACCGGGTAATCACCGACAGCGCATGGCGGCGGCACCAGATGCCGGCCTATCACCTGATCGCGCCGGACGGTTCGGGGATCAGCCTGGTCAATATCGGTGTCGGCCCGTCCAACGCCAAGACGATCACCGACCATCTGGCGGTGATGCGGCCGGAGGCGTGGCTGATGATCGGCCATTGCGGCGGGCTGCGCCCCAGCCAGCGGATCGGCGACTATGTGCTGGCCCACGCCTATCTGCGCGACGACCATGTGCTGGACGACGTGCTGCCGCCCGAAATCCCCGTGCCCGCCATCGCCGAGGTGCAGCTTGCCATGGCGCGGGCGGCGCAAACCATATCGGGCGAGACGCCGGAGGTGCTCAAGCGCCGCCTGCGCACCGGTACCATCGTGACCACCGACGACCGCAACTGGGAACTGCGCTACAGCGCCTCGTCGCTGCGTTTCTCGCTGTCGCGCGCGGTGGGGATCGACATGGAATCGGCGACCATCGCGGCGCAGGGTTACCGCTTCCGCGTCCCCTACGGCACGCTGCTCTGCGTTTCGGACAAGCCGCTGCACGGCGAACTGAAGCTGCCCGGCCAGGCCAACCGCTTCTACGAACGCGCGATCAACGAGCATATGCGGATCGGCATCGAAACCTGCGAGGAACTGCGCCGCGAAGGCGCCAAGCTCCACAGCCGCAAGCTGCGCGCCTTCAACGAGCCGCCGTTCCGGTGACGCCGCCCCGGCAGCGCGCCTTCAGCTATTCAGGCGCGAGCGCATAATCGACCCGGACGGTTACGGCGGTCCGCACCCGATCCATCGGATCGGCAGCGTTGCCAGCCATCGACCGGAACATCTGCTGCATATCCATCAGGTTGTCGCGCTCACCCATGTTGCTGAAGCGGATCATCCGCACGATGCGCATGCCCAGCGCAGCCGCATAGGATTCCGCTTCTTCCCGCGCCTTGGCGATCGCATCCATTCGAGCGGCCTACTGGGCCGCGGCGCTGCGCTCCAGCGTATAGTTCGGCCCCTGGACATAGGTGGCGCCGCTCGCTTCCAGCGCGTCGCGAATGGCACCTGCCGCCTTCGGTTCGGCCCCGTTGACGCTGATCATGTTGCGGACCGTCTTTCCTGGCGGCGGTGCAACCTGCCCATCCCCGGCTTCGGGCGCGAACACCGTCATCTCTTCATTGCCGACGATGCCCATCGACCCGGCATTACCAAGCACGCGCACAAGCTGCGGCGCGCCCGCCTTGCGCACCGCAGCCATGGCTTCCTCGAATTTCGCCTCATTCGCGGCCCGGGCCGAAGCGATATCCTTCCCGCTCGTCTGCAGCACCGCGTTGAAACTTACCCGGTCAGCCGGCGTGACCGCCTCTCCGACCGCCTGGATCTGCAGCAGCACCTCATTCGCCGCGAGGGGCGCAGGACCGGCCTGCGCCCCGACGGGGGCAAAAGGAAGCGCGGCCAGCATGGTCGCCGCCAATATCTTCATTCCCGGAACCTCTTGTTCGATCACCAGCTGCACGTCCGGCCCTTGTTCTGGGTCTGGAGCCAGCTCATCAGCGGTTTGAAATAGGCGATCATCGCGTCGCCGGACATTTCGCGCGTGCCGGTGAAGGCCTGCAGCGCGTCGGGCCAGGGTTTCGACTGGCCCATTTCCAGCATCGCGTTCAGTTTCTCGCCGACCTGCTTGTTGTCGTAGAAGGAGCAGCGGTGCAGCGGCCCGGTCCACCCGGCCTGATCGCACGCCGCCTTGTAGAACTGGAACTGCAGGATGCGGGCGAGGAAATAGCGGGCATAGGGCGTGTTGCCGGGGATGTGATATTTTGCGCCCGGATCGAAGCTGGCCTCGGTCCGTTCCACGGGCGGGGTAATGCCCTGATATTGCAGGCGCAGCGCCGTCCACGCCTTGTTGTAATCCTTTTCAGGAATCTGGCCGGAGAACACGCCCCAGCGCCATTTGTCGATCAGCAGGCCGAAGGGCAGGAACGCCACCTTGTCCATCGCCTGCCGCAGCAGCAGGCCGATATCCTTGTCCGCGGACGGGACGGCGGACGCATCCAGCAGGCCGATCCTGACCAGATAATCGGGCGTGATCGACAGGGCGACGAAATCGCCGATCGCCTCGTGGAAGCCGTCGTTCGCGCCGTTCAGATAGAGATAGGGCTGCTTGTTATAGGCGCGCTGGTAATAATTATGGCCAAGCTCGTGGTGGATGGTGACGAAATCGTCCGCATTCACCTTGATGCACATCTTGATGCGCAGATCGTCCTTATTGTCGATATCCCAGGCGGAGGCGTGGCAGACGACCTCGCGGTCCGCCGGCTTCACGAATTGCGAGCGGTCCCAGAATGTCGCGGGCAGCGGCGCGAAGCCGAGCGAGGAATAGAAGCCCTCGCCCGCCTTCACCATCCTGATCGGGTCATAGCCCTTGGCGACCAGCAGGTCGGTGGTGTCGAAGCCCAGATCGCCCACGCCCTTGGGGGCGACGACATCATAGATATTGCCCCATTCCTGTGCCCACATATTGCCGAGCAGGTCGGCGCGGATCGGGCCGGCCTTGGGCTGCACGGCATCGCCATATTTCTCGTTCAGCTTGGCGCGGGTGTAGCAATGAAGCTGGTCGTAGAGCGGCTTCACCTGCGCCCAGAGCTGGTCGGTCAGTTTGGCGAACTGTTCCGGCGGCATGTCGTAGCCGGAGCGCCACATCGCGCCGACATCCTTGAACCCCAGTTCCTTCGCGCCCTGGTTGGCGATCTCCACCAGCCGGGCATAATCCGCCCGCATCGGCGCGCCGACATTGTCGTGCCAGCTGACCCACATCTCCTTCAGTTCCGCCGGGTCGCGGCTGGTGCCCATCGCGGCCTCGATGTCGCTGCCGTTGATCGGCTTGCCGTCCAGCGTGCCCTTGCCCTTGCCGTAAGCGGAATTGAGCCGGGTCGAGATTTCGTTCAGCTCGCCCGCGGCGCCCGGCTTTGACGGCGCGGGGAGGACGATGCTGCCGCGCAGCATGTCCAGCTTGCGCTTGGTGTCGGCGGACAGCCCCGCCACGTTCTGGAAGCGGGCGGCCTCATTGGCGAGGCGGACCTTCATCTCCGTGCCGATCGCGCCGGAGACGGCGGCGATGGCGTCGGTATCCTCGGTGATATAGGTGTTGTTGACCCACTGGACGTGCGAATCCTGCACCGAATAATCGAACAATTCCTTCTCCGCCGCGGCGACGAAGGCGTCCGCATCGGCGGCGGTGGGGGTTGCGGAGCCGGCCGTCTGCGCCATGGCGGGCGCGGCCGCCAGCATTGCCGCTACGGCAAGCGCGGAAATCATGCTTTTCATGGTGATAAGCCCCTTTTACAGCTGATATGCGGCCAGCCTGAACCGCGCCCGCAAGCGGGTCAAGCCGCCAGGAAATCGCCGATCGCGGCACCCAGTTCCGGCTTCATCACCGCGCTCATATGGTTGCCGGGCACCGGCTGGAAGCGCGCGCCGGGGATGGCGGCGGCCAGCGCCTCGCCCGACCCGTTGTCGTCATCCTCCGTGCCGGTGACGACCAGCACCGGGCAGTCGATCGCGCCCAGCGCAGCCTGCGGCGTATCGACGAAGGTATCGAGGATGCGCAGCAGCGCCTCCGGGTCGCCACCGGTCGTCTTCAGGAACGCTTCGGTCAGCCATTCGGCGCTGCCTCGATCGAAGCTGCCCAGATGGGTCAGCACGTGGCGGAAATAGCCGCCCCGCCCGTGGGTATCGACGATGCCCTGCAACCCCATGCCGCACAGCACGGCGCGGCGCGGCCGGACGCCCTGCACCAGCATCCGCACCGCCGTGCGCCCGCCCAGCGAATAGCCGGCAAGATCGTAACCGCCGTCCGCCAGGCCGAGATGGTCGATCAGCGCGAAGCCGTCATCCGCCAATATGTCCGGCGGGTAGCGGGCGGGATCGTGCGGCCGGTCGCTGTCGCCATGGCCGCGCAGGTCCGGCATGATCACGCGGACGCCGCGCGCGGCGATGGCCGCAGCATGGCCGTAGCGGATCCAGTTGGTCCGCGCGTTGGAGAAATAGCCGTGGATCAGCAGCAAGGGCCGGCCCTCGCCCATTTCGCGCCAGGCCAGCCGGGTGCCGTCGCGCGCGGTGAAATGCTGCACGTCCGTCATTGCGGCATCGCCCCTGTGGCCTGCACCCAGCGTTCGACCAGGCCGGGATGCTCGTCCGAGCGGATGCGTTTCAGCCCGCCGGTATCCAGCCAGGCCCCGTGCATGCTCTCCGCGCCGAAATGGTGGACGGGGCGAAAGCGCGACGGATCGTCGAAGCTGCCGACGGTCAGGTCCATATTCCCGCCCTCGACGAATTCGAAGCTGAGCGGGGTGCCGCATTGCGCGCAATAGCCGCGCCGCGCGATGGGCGAGGAGGCGTAGCGATCCGGCTCCACCGTGGTCCAGCGGACGGCCGCGCGCGGCACGTTGCGGAAGGCGATGGAGACGTTGCCGGTGGCGCGCTGGCACATGCGGCAATGGCACAGATAGGCCTCGTCGCCCTCGATTTCCGCTTCGTAGCGGACGCGGCCGCACTGGCAGCCGCCGCTCATCCATTCGCCCATCGCCATGCTCCATCGTCCGGCATTGTCCGGCATCGGCGCCTGTCCTGCCCGATAAGGAGTTGAGTCGGAAGCGGGCATCGCCATGCTGCATCGCAAAAAACGCCTTGTATAATATATAGTGCTTATTATATACACGCTCATGGCCGACCCGCTTGGATTCCTGATCGCCGACATATCGCGGCTGATGCGCCGTCGCTTCGACGAGCGCGCCCGCGTGCTGGGCGTCACGCGCCCGCAATGGCGGCTGATGCTGGCGCTGTCCCGCAATGAGGGCGCGAACCAGGGCACGCTGGCCGAGCTGATCGACGTCGAGCCGATCACCCTGTGCCGGATGGTCGACCGCCTGCAGGAATCCGGGCTGGTCGAGCGCCGCGCCGACCCGGCGGACCGGCGCGCCTGGCGCATCTACCTGACCGACGAGGCCCGCCCGCTGCTGGACGAGCTGCGCGCGGTCGGCGCCGACCTTTTCGAAATCGCGATGGCGGGATTGAACCCGGCGGAGCGCGACGCGTTGTCCGCCTCGCTCGAGCGGGTGCGCGACAATCTCGACCAGCGGACCCCTTCTCCACAGAAAGCCCAAGCCAATGGCTGATGCAGATCGCCCCATCATCGCCGATCCGGCCGCCGGCCCGATCGATGCCCCCGCCGAAGTGACGGAGACCGCCCGGCCGCGCCGCCGCCGGCTGGCGCTGATGCTGTCCGTGCCGCTGATCGTGGCGGCGGTGGGCGGTTATCTGTGGATCACAGGCGGGCGCTATGTCTCCACCGACAACGCCTATGTGCAGCAGGACATGGTATCGGTCAGCCCGGACGTGTCGGGCCGCATCGTCGCGGTGAACGTCCGCGAGAACCAGCCGGTCAAGGCGGGCGACCTGCTGTTCCGCATCGACCCTGAGCCTTATCGCATCGCGCTGGCGGAGGCGGAGGCGGAACTGGCCGAGGCGCGGGTGCGCGTTTCCACCATGCGCAGCGACGTGCAGAGCGCGGGCATCGACATTGGCGGCGCGCGCGAGGGCGTGGCCTTCGCCCGGCAGGAATATGACCGCCAGGCCGCGCTGATGGACCGCGGCTTCACCACGCGCGCCAGTTTCCAGAACGCCCAGCACGCCCTCACCGACGCGCAGACGCGGTTGCAGGCCGCCCTGTCCGGCGCGTCCAAGGCGCAATCCGCGCTGGGCAGCGGCGGCGGCAGCGGCCCGGCGGCGGTGCAGACGGCCATCGCCAAGCGCGACAAGGCCGCGCTCAACCTGGCCCGCACCGAGGTCCGCGCGCCGCGCGACGGGCTGGTCAGCCAGACGGATCGGCTGCAGGTGGGGCAGATCACCCCCTCCGGCGTGCCGGCACTCAGCATCGTCGCGGGCAGCGGCGCGTGGATCGAGGCGAATTACAAGGAAACCGACCTGGACCAGATGGCGGTCGGCCAGCCGGTCGCCATCCATCTGGACGCCTATCCTTCGCTGAAGGTGCAGGGCCGCGTCGCCAGCATCGGCGCGGGAACGGGATCGGAATTCTCGCTGCTTCCCGCCCAGAACGCCAACGGCAATTGGGTGAAGGTGACGCAGCGCGTGCCCGTGCGCATCGCCATAGAGGGCAATCCCGGCCGGCCGATGATCGCCGGGCTGAGCGCCGACGTGACCGTCGACACCCGCGCCAACGGGCGCTGAGCGGACCGACGCCCATGGCCAGCTCGGCCCTGCCCCATCCCGGCGTGCCGGCCATCAAGGTCGAGCAGCGCGGCCTGCTGACGCTGGCGGTGATGCTGGCCATGATCATGCAGATCCTGGACACCACCATCGCCAACGTGGCCCTGCCCCATATGCAGGCCAGCCTCGGCGCGACGCTGGATACCGTTACCTGGGTGTTGACCAGCTATATCGTCGCCTCCGCCATCGCCATCCCGGTGACCGGCTGGCTGTCCGACCGGTTTGGATCGCGCAACCTGTTCCTGTTCGCGGTCGGCGGCTTCGTGGTCGCCTCCGCCTTGTGCGGCACCGCCGTCAACCTTGAGGAAATGGTGGCGTTCCGCGTGCTGCAGGGGGTGTGCGGCGCCTTCATCAGCCCGCTTTCGCAAACCGTGATGCTGGACATCAACCCGCCGGAAAAGCACGCCCGCGCCATGTCCATCTGGGGCATGGGCATCATGGTCGGCCCGGTGATGGGGCCGGTGCTGGGCGGCTGGCTGACCGAGAATTACAACTGGCGCTGGGTGTTCTACGTCAACGTGCCCTTCGGCATCGTCACGCTGGCGCTGCTCTGGGCGCTGCTGCCCTCCCGCCCGATATCGCGGCGCAGCTTCGACATTTTCGGCTTTTCGATGCTGGCGATCGGGCTGGCGGCGTTGCAGCTGGTGCTGGACCGCGGCCAGGGCGAGGACTGGTTCTCGTCATGGGAAATCCGCATCGAGGCCGGTGTCGCCATCGCCGCATTGTGGCTGGCGACGGTCCATCTCGTCACCGGCAAAAAGATACTGTTCAACCGCAGCCTGTTCGCCGACCGCAATCTGGTGACGGGGATGTTGTTCATGATCGTCATCGGCGTGACGACGATGGCGCCGATGGCGCTGCTGCCGCCGATGCTGCAGCAGCTTTATGATTATCCCGTGCTCGACACCGGCCTGCTGCTCGCGCCGCGCGGCATCGGCGTGTTCATCACCATGGCGGTTTCCGGCCAGATGATGGGCCGCGGCGTCGACCCGCGCTGGCTGGTCGGCACCGGCATGATCATTTTTGCATGGTCGCTGTGGCTGATGACGCAATGGTCGCTGGACATGAGCTGGGGGCCGGTGGTCACCAGCGGCTTCATCCAGGGCATCGGCATGGGCTTGGTCTTCATCCCGTTGCAGACCATCGCCTTTTCAACGCTGACTCCGGCGCAGCGGACGGACGGCGCCAGCCTGATGAACCTGTTCCGCAACCTCGGCGCGTCGATCGGCATTTCCGCGGTCACCACCATGCTGGCCCGCAACCTGCAGATCAGCCATGCCGATGTCGGCCAGCACATCACCGCCGGCAGCCTGTCCGCGCTGAACCTCGCCAATGCGGAGGGGCTGGGCGGCATCGGCCAGGGCGCGATGGCGATGGTCAACGCCGAAGTGACCCGGCAGGCGCTGATGATCGCCTATCTGGACGATTTCTACCTGATGCTGATCCTGATCACCATCGCCTTCCCCCTGCTCTTCCTGTTGAAGAAGCCGGCGGGGCGGATGCCGGCATCCGCCCCGATGGAGTAGCAGGGAAAGGCTCAGGCGGCCTTTTTCAGATGCCGCCGGCCGAGCAGTTCGGCAATCTGCACCGCGTTCAGCGCCGCGCCCTTGCGCAGATTGTCCGACACGCACCACAGCACCAGCCCGTTTTCGACGGTGGGGTCTTCCCGCACGCGCGAGATGAAGGTGGCGAAATCGCCGACGCATTCGACCGGAGTGACGTAACCGCCATTCTCGCGCTTATCGACCAGCATCACACCCGGTGCTTCCCGCAGGATTTCCTGCGCGCGCCTGGCGGACAGCTCATTCTCCATCTCGATGGTCACGGCCTCGCTATGGCCGACGAACACCGGCACGCGCACGCAGGTGGCGACCAGCTTGATCTTGGGATCGAGGATCTTCTTGGTTTCCACCACCATCTTCCATTCTTCCTTGGTGAAGCCGTCATCCAGGAAAACGTCGATATGGGGAATCACGTTGAACGCGATCTGCTTGGTGAATTTCCTGGCTTCGGCCGAATCGCCGACGAAGATGTTGCGGCTCTGCTCGAACAGCTCGTCCATGCCTTCCTTGCCCGCGCCCGACACCGACTGATAGGTGGAGACGACGACGCGCTTGATGGTGGCGGCGTCGTGCAGCGGCTTCAGCGCGACCACCAGCTGCGCGGTCGAGCAGTTGGGGTTGGCGATGATATTCTTCACCCGATAGCCGTCGATCGCCTCCGGATTCACTTCCGGCACGATCAGGGGAACATCCGGGTCCATGCGGTAGAGCGACGAATTGTCGATGACCGTGCAGCCCGCCGCCGCCGCGATGGGCGCATAGACCTTCGTCGCTTCAGAGCCGATGGCGAACAGCGCGATGTCCCACCCCGCCCAGTCGAAATGCTCGATATTCTTCACCTTGAGCATCCGGCCGGTTTCGCCGAACTCCACTTCGGTGCCGGTGGAGCGGGCTGACGCCAGCACCGCGATCTCGTCGATCGGGAATTCCCGCTCGGCCAGGATGTTCAGCATTTCGCGCCCGACATTGCCGGTCGCCCCCGCCACAACGATACGATAACCCATCTTCTTCTCTCCGTTGCGGAAGGGCGGACCCCTCCGATTGCCGTCTGATGCCCTGACGGGCGGTTACTCGCCTGTCGTTCCCCGCCCCATCTTCGCATCGAGGAAATTCAGGATCGTCATCCATGTGTGCGCGCGCAGCCGGGGATCGCCGAAACTGTGCGTCTGGCCCGGATAGACCATGGTCTCGAACGGTTTCCCGCCAAGCTGCATCCGTGCCATC
>NZ_MEFG01000042.1 GCF_001724715.1 Sphingomonas sp. SCN 67-18 | reverse complement strand
CGTCCAAACGTAGGTATATTGCCATTCTGGAACCTGCTTCGGAGTCGGGTGATGATGGACTTGAACGACGAACAATATCACCGCCTCCAACATGCTATAGCCCTCACGCGCGAAAGCCTCGCTATCGCGGCGGAGCTGGGCGACGATCTATCAGCCTTTCAACTGAAACACGCGCTCCATTCGCTGCATTACATTAGCGAGCTAGAGGCCGAAGGCCATGACGATCGGGAGCCTGTCACCCTGACCGTGGATGAAGCGGAGGCCCCGCGAACTGCGAGAACAATGCGAGACACGGACCTGAGCGATGAACAATATCGCGGCCTCCTCCACGCTATAGACCTCGCGCGGGAAAGCCTCGTTATCGCGGTGGAGATGGACGACGACATAACCGCCTTCCATCTCAAAACCGCGCTCCGTTCCCTCGACTATTCTAGGAAGCTGGTTTCCGCTTGATCTAGCGTCGAACGCTGCGGCGCTGGGCCGGTCGATCGTCTCCGATAACCGGCCCGGAACGCTTCCTTTCGCGTTCGTCGTCCAGCTCGATCCGGGGAGCCTCCCGCTCCTGCTGACGCGGGTTCTCGATCGCCGCCCTGATCTGGCGCACCACGCCTTCACGGCCCAAGCGGCTGTTCTGCTGCAAGTCGTTGAAGTCGGTGAAGCGTGCCGGGTCGGCCTGCTGCTCGCCGGGAGCGAAGGTCGGGAAGACCGGAACGCCGTTCACGGCCTGCGCCGCTTGGGTCGCCTTCTCCTTGCCGGGATTGTAGCCGAATTTCTCCAAGACGCGCTGATCGTCCTCGCCCATGATGAAAATCGGCTTGTCGGGGTAACGCTCGCGCAACGCGGCTGCGACGGCGGGAAGGTTGCCGGAATCGAACGCCGCGACGGTCGCATGGTCCACCACGCTAGAGACGGTCGCCATCGTCGCGTAGCCTTCGCCAATCATAATGCGCGGGGCCTTGTCGAGCGCGGCTAGTGCGGCCTGCGGCGTCACGCCCCCGTTGACCACATGGAAACAGCTTTCCTTGTGGCTCTCCTTCGCAAAACGCTTCGTGCCGTCTTCCTGAATATATTGCGTCGTCCAGTGCTTGCCGCTGGTGTCGATCGCCGGAAGGTGGATTGTATTATCGCTGGCGCTGGCGAGCGCGCCGATCGTCGGCGCAATGCCCTTCCTCTCCATGTAGGGCGTTGCCTGCTCGATCTGACGGCATTGCGCGGCGCGCTGCTGCACGCGCTCGGCCGTCGCGTCATATGTCGCCGTCCGTTCCCGATCGCGCTCCTCGCGCTTGGTGGCCGCCTCGGCGTTCAAGCGGGCCTTCTCCTCCTCGCTCAAGGTGTAGCCGGTGCTTTTCCAGCGCATATCCAGCCCTGAACGGTTGTTCTTGATATAGCCTGCGGGGTGGCCATCGGTGAACGCGACGTAGAAGCCCGCCGCCTCGCCTTTGCCGTCCCCCGCTGCGGGAACGCGGTGGGTCTTCCCGTCCATCATCGGGTGCCCTGCGGGAACCTCAAGGCCAAGGGATTTCATGGCGTCGGCAAACTCGACCTCCGGGCTTTTCGCCTCCTGCTGGCGCGGCTGATTGTCTATTTTCCAGCGCGCCAGCTTCTCCGGGTCTGCGCCCTCCGGCGCATACCAGCTCTTGCGCGCGGCATCCCATTTCGCGCCGTTGGCTTTGGCAAGGGTTCGTTCGCCATAAGGCACCGCCAGATATTCGCGCGTCTGTCGCGGGGTTTCCTTCATCGTATGCCCTTCCTGCGGCTGCTCCGGGGCCGTGGGGCGCTGCGCGCGCTCGCCGGGGAGCGATTGGCCTATATCTTCTGCGGGTGCCTCTACGGCGCTTGAAAGCCATTTCTGGAACGGCTCGACATTAGCGCCTGCCGGGACATACCATGATTTTTCGGCCTTATCCCACTTTGCGCCCAAGGCTTTCGCCTCGTCCTTCTCCCGATAGGGGACCGCAAGATATGTGCGGGTGGAAGGCGCTGGCGCGGCGTCCCGGTGGTCAGTCGCGTCAATGTCCAAGGATGGCGAATTGACCGCATAAAGCGGGGCCAAGCCCTGCCGCTCGCGGCGCTCATCGGCATATTGCTCCGCCTTCAAATTGATAAGGCGGGCAATCTCCTCCGGGTTCTGGTCGCGGCCATCAAAATCGCTGATCTGGTTCGGCCCAAGGGACAAGGCGATATAGCGGCGGCGCTCGCTATCGGCGGAATAGCCCGCCATAAGGTTTCGCTCGCCGTTCGGGGTTATCATCGTGCCGATCGGCCCGACGCCCTCAAATTGCCGTCGAACGGTGTGCATCGGCCCGCCACTATCAACCGGCTCCCAACCGTGCTTGTCGATCAGCGCGTGCAAAGTGCGGTCGGAATAGTGCTGCTGCGGGTCCGGTATAGAATCGCCTATGGCGGCAACGGCCCCGGCTGCGGCGGCCCATCTGTCGCCGCTATGGTCTGTCAGCCGCTCGACCGTAAACCCGGAATCATTAAGCGCCGCTGCAAGCGCCGGTCTGGCGAAGGCGGCCTTGATACGATCGTCCAGCTCCATGTTGAGGTCATCGGATATTACTAGGTCCGCTTCCTCGTTCCCATCGAAATGGGGGCCGTTCTGCCACTCCTCATAGGCTTGAACCGTCTCGGCCACGGCCGCGACCGCAAGCCGATCGCCCTCATCAAGATCATTCTGGCGCTGCTCCGGTGCCTGCTGGAAGTCTGGCGGCAAAGTCACGCGGAACCTATCAAAATCCTCGCGCGTAGCAGGCCGGATTTGATCTAGCGGACTGGCATAGAATGGCCCGTTAATCGGGTTGCGCCCGTCTATATTGCTGGCGAGGACGCCAAGCATCGTCATGCCCGGCTGCTGATAGCAAAGCGTATTCTCATTGCTGACGAAATATCGCGTATGGTCCTGCGCCTGCTCGACCTGCTGAATCAGCTTTTGTTCCAGCGCCAGAACATAGGTGTGAATCTTCTCGGCGTCCGATGCGGCGCGGACAATCTCAAGCGGGTCTTCCTCAAGGACTTTGATCCATGATCCGACATAGGCCGCGTGCTGCTCCGGGTCGTGGCCGATCTGCAATTCCTGCCCGGTTATGAGGCTCGCAATCTCGGCTCGCAATTCTTCGCGGGCATAGCCTTCCGAACCGAACGGGTGCGCCAAATCCCGGTCAAGGCGGTTGGGGTGGCCGGTCCAGTGCCCCAGCTCGTGCAGCGCCGTGGCGTAGAAGCGATCCGCGCTCGGAAACTGGCTGCGCAACGGCAAGGTGATGCTGTCGGTCGAAGGCCGGTAAAAGGCGCGGTCGCCCGCTTCTTCGGTGATTTTCGCGCCCGACGCCTGCAAGATGGCCTCGGCCCGGTCCACCGGATTCCACTCATGCGTAGTGGTGGCGATAGGTGGAAGCCCGTCGATCTGCTCGGCGTTGAACACCACGGCATAAAATGCGCGGGGCCGCTCAAGCTCGACCTTCTCTTTCCTCTGGCGGCCCTCGGCGTCCAGCACGGGCTTACCGCTCTCGTCCCGAACTACCCGTTCCTCCTCGAACTGCCAGTATTGGACAAGGGAGCCTTTCTCGCCCTTCCGCACCTGTGCGCCTTGGGCGGCGGCCTGCTTGTAGGTCAGCCAGCGATTATCAACCCGGCCCTCGGACATGAGATTGAGGACATTGACGCCGCGATAGCGTTTCCCGGTCGTTGGATTGAACGGCAATCCGCTGCTGCCGGTTGTCTCCCAAGGCTTCTGCCAAGGGGCGGTGCCCTGCTTCAACTGCTCTATCAGCTTGTCGGCAACCCGCTGGTGAAAGGGCTTCTTCTCCTCGGCCATGTCCTCGCCCTCCCCTAGATCAATTCGCGTTGCGCGCTGCCGCGATCAATTCGCCGCGTTCCGTGGCGATCGGTGCCGCGTCACCATCAAGCCCTTCCTCGGCCTCGCGCGCGTCGGCCTCGCTCATGGCGTCCTCGACAAAGGCCCCTGCCCGCTCTGCTTCCTCCGGGTCGAACTCGACAACCGCGCCGGGAATCTCGGCGTCGGCAAGTTTGCGCGCCACCAGCTCGTCAAGGGTGGGCGCGTCCTGCGCCTTGGGCTGATCCGTCATGCTCGTTCTCCTTTGCTGAAATCGGGCTGTCCCTTGTTGTCGAAATAGGTCTGCTTGCAGCCGGGATAGGCGCTGCAACTCCACCAGAAGGCCCCCTTCTTTTTCGCGGAAGGACGCCGCACTAGGCCAGCGCCGCACGCTTGGCATTTGTGCTGCTGCGACGGCACGGGCGCGGGAGCCTTCGCCAGCTCCGGCTTGCCCGCCTTGTCGTTGGCGGTGAATTTGCAGCCGTCGGCATAGCCGGTGCAGGACCAAAAATAGCCCTTGCTCCCTTTGATCCGGCGCAGCGGCTTGGAACATGACGGGCAAGGCGGCGCGTCGATCGCTATGGCAAGGCCCTGCTCTTTCACCCGTGCGACCTCGCGGCCGACATAATCGGCCAGTCCGCGAACGAATGTCATGGTATCGCTCTTGCCCTCGGCAATCGCGCGCTGCTGTTCGTGCCAAATGGCGGTCATGTCAGGGAACTTCGCCTGATCGGGCAAGGCGTCATAGAAGGCACGCGCCTGCGGGGAACTGACGATATTCTTGCCCTTCTCGACCAAAAACCCGCGATCGAAAAGCGTGGCTATGATGCTGTCGCGGGTCGCCGGGGTTCCAATTCCGCCATGCTCACCCGCCTTCCCCTTGTCCTTCTCGATCAGGAGTTTCCTAAGCCGCTCGTCCCGAACATATTTCGCCACCCGCGTTAGGTCGGTCAAAAGCGTGGCCATCGTATAGAGCGGCTTGGGCTTGGTTTCCTGCTGGTCGGCGCTGGCCGAAAGGCATTGCCCGGCCATGCCCGACGCGATCGAACGCAAGTCGGCCGAAAGGGTGTCCTCGTCCTCGGCAATATCCTCATTGCCTACATCGTTCTTATAGAGGACCGTCCAACCCGGCTTGGTCACAACCTTGCCCCGCGCGGAAAAGGCGTGGCCCGCAACCTCTATCTCGATTTCGGTCTGGTCATATTGGTTCGCGGGCCAGAACTGCGCGACATAGGCGCGCGCGATCAGCATATAGATACGCTGCTCCGGCTCTGTCAGCGCGGCAAAGTCGGCCGTGGCTTCGGTCGGAATGATGGCGTGATGCGCGGAAACCTTCTGCGAGTTGAAGGCCCGGCTTTTTATCGACGGGTCCGCGCGCTGCGCGATCGCTGCCAGCATCGGGACCGTCGCGGCGACGGCCGCCAGCACGCCGGGGGCGTCGGCGTGCTGCTCATCGCTCAAATATTCGCTGTCGCTGCGGTTGTAGGTGATAAGGCGATGCTTCTCCCGCAACGCCTGCGTAATGTCCTTCACCTGATTGGGCTTGTAGCCGAATTTCCGCGCGGCATCGGTTTGCAGCTTCAAGAGATTGTAGGGCAGCGGCGGCGCTGCCTCTTTCGCGGTGGTTTTGGCGCTGGCGATGCGAGCCGGTTGCCCCTGCACCGCCCCGGCTACGGCCGTCGCGAAATTGCGGTCGATCAAGCGGCGCTGCTCATCAACAGGGTCGCCCTCCCCGATCTGGTAACGCGCGGGGAAGGTCTGCCCGGCGAAACTGAACTGCCCCGATACCGTGTAGTAATGGCTCTTGGTGTGGGCCTCAAAATCGCGGTCGCGGCGGACGACAAGGCCCAAGATTGGGGTCTGCACGCGACCGACACTAAGAACGCCCTGAAACCCCCGCGCCTGCGCCGCGAGGGTATAGGCGCGGGTCATGTTCACGCCATAGAGCAAATCGCCCACGCTGCGCGCCTCGGCCGACGCGGATAACCCGGCATATTCGCGGTTATCCCGCATGGAGGCCAAGGCCCGCTGCACAACCTTTAGATTGTTGTCATTGATTAGCAGGCGTTGGACCGGCAACCGGCTTCCGGCCCATTGCAGAATCTCGTCAACGATAAGCTGGCCCTCATCGTCGGGGTCGCCCGCGTGAATGACGCTCCGCGCCGATTTGAGGAGTTTGCCGATCGTGCAGAGCTGGGCGCTCGTCTTGGCAACGGGCCGCTTTTCCCACGGGATGAAGCTGATCGGCAGCGCCGCCATGTTCCACGGGTCTTGCGGGTCCACTAGCTCAAGCATGTGGCCAATCGCCCACGTCACATAATGACGGCCGCAATCTATGAAGCCGTCTTGTCGCGCCCCTCCTCCAAGGCCCTCGGCAATGGCCCGCGCGAGTTCGGGCTTTTCGGCAATGACGATGATCTCTCCGCTCATGCCATCACCACGTCACTACGGGTTTGATGGAGGCGGTCACTTGCCGCGCGCTGATCGGCCCGAAATAGCGGCCGTCGAAAGAGGCCGCGCTGTCGCCAAGGACAAGGATTTCCCCATCGCCTAGCGTCCAAGCGGCATTGAGCCGGGGCAAGGCCCGCCCTGCCCCATCGGCAAGCTGCGGGGCGCTGTCGGGGACAAGGCGGCCGTTGATCCGCACGCCCTGCCCGCCAATCTCAACGCGGTCGCCTTTAGCGGCTAAAATCCGCTTCATCATTTCATAGCTTCCGCTGGGGCAGTCGCCGGGTTCGATGTAGCGCCTACGCAACGCCTCCAAAAAGGGCGGCGCTGCGGGCGGACAGAACGCCACAAGATCGCCCTTTTGCGCGGTCCCGCCCGTCGCCCGATAGACGCCTACCGGGATGCTCGGCGTAGCGTTGAAGCGAAGGCCCGCCGCCTTCGCGCCAAGCATGGCGATCATGGCCCCCGCCACGCCACAAACCGCATAGCGGCTGACCTTGGCGAAGCTCGGCCGCTTCATAGTTTGATCCTCCGGCCCCCTTCGGGCGGCTTCGGCGCGTGATTGCCCCTGATCGTGTCGCTCCGATCCGGCGCGGGAATCTTGGCGCGGGCACTAAAGGTCGGGTCTTGGAAATAGAGGGGCTGACGGCCATAGATCATGGGATAGCCTGCGACATAAATCAGCATGTCGCCCGCTTCGGAAATATCTCCGTCCGGGGTCTTCTTCGGCCCCGGCATCCTCATACACTCATCAGGCGTCAAAAGCGGGCGCTGGGTTTCCTGCACGGTCTTGGACACGGTGCCACCAAAGAAACCCCCGCCCCCGCGTCCGGTGCTTTTGGTGATTTGCTCTTTAAGAACGGTGGTCTGCCCGGTGAGTTTGGAAAGATGCTCGGCCGTCTCAACACGGTTGGGCGGATAGGCGTTCTGGATATGAGCGTTGGAGGTTATCAGCTCATCCGGCCCATAGCCGGTTTCCCGGCTCCTAAGCTGGTTGGTGTCCTGACAAATGAGATAGAATTTCAGGCCGTAGCCTGCGGCGAACGCCAAGGACTCCTGAATGATTCCAAGTTTCCCAAGGCTGGGAAACTCATCAATCATAAACAGGGCGCGGTGCTTGTAGCTCTGAACTACCCGGCCCTCCTCGAACTCCTGCTTGGGCGCAAGGATACGCACCATCATGTTGAGCATGACGCGGACAAGCGGGCGGAGCCGGTCCTTATCGGTGGGCTGGGTGATGATGTAGAGGCTAACCGGCCTCTCGCTGTTCATCAGGTCACGAATGAGGAAATCGGAAGTCGCGGTATTGGAGGCCACAACCGGGTCTTGATATAATTCTAGATAGCTCTGCGCGGTCGATAGAACCGATCCGCCCTCATCATCGGGGCGATTGAGCTGGGCGCGCGCGGCTTTGCCGACAACGGGATGATTTTTGCCGCCCGGCAAATGGCCGAACGTAAGCATTTCCTCCCAAACCTCCTGCGCGGGCCGAACCGGATCGGCCAATACGGCATCCACTTCGGCCAAGGTCGCCGCGTTGCCGCCATGCTTGGCTTTGTAGATGACATGCAGGATCACGCCTACCAGAAGCGCCCGCGAGGTCTTTTGCCAATGGCTTTCGACCCCCTTCCCGTCCGGGTCCACTATCAGCGTAGCGAGATTCTGAACGTCTGCGACTTCGTTGTCAGTCCCTACCCTGATTTCGTCCAGCGGGTTCCAGTGGGCGGAGCCGCGGGAGCTGGCCGGTTCAAATCGCATGACGATCTGGTTGGCGTGCTGCTTCCTCCAACCGGCGGTCAACGCCCATAGCTCGCCCTTCAAATCGGTGATGACGGCGCTATGCGGCCACGAAAGCAGCGTCGGGATGACAAGGCCCACGCCCTTCCCCGATCGGGTCGGGGCATAGGTTAGGCAATGCTCCGGGCCGGAATGGCGTAGATAGACCGTCTTCCCGTTCTTCTCCTGATATGCGCCAATATAGACCCCATCATTTTCAACGAGGCTGGCCGCGCGAATGTCCTCCATGTCGGCCCAGCGGGCCGATCCATGCAGATAGGCATTGCCCTTCCCGGCGTTCGATTTCGCCAGTTTGACAGCAGCGGTTATCAGGACGCCCACGCCGAAAACCACGGTGCCCACGCCCACGGCTTGCCCGAAGGCGGGTTTCAGCGCCGGAACCTCGCTCCATTTGCTGAACCATTGCAGGAAACGCCACGGGGCATAGATATGGCCCGCGTTCGGCCCCAAGGTAGCCTGATAGGCCATCTGGTGCGCGAACATCTGCGTTGCGCTCCATAAGCCTCCAAGGGCGGAACCGGCCACAAGGGCCGCCAGCAACGGGCGATTATCGCCCTTGCTTCCGCGCTCCCGCACTTGCGGCCCGATGGCTGTATTGCGCTTCTTTGCCATGCTTTGCCCTTCTCGCGGCCGTTACCGGCCTCGCCCCTTGCTTTTGACGGTGCCGTTGCTGGCAATCTCGATCGGCTCGCCAATCGCCAGCTTGCCCGCGCGGGCGGCGCTGCGCGCGTCCACGGGCAGCACAAGCATGTCAGCGCCATCTCTTAGGAGTATCAATTTCTGCCCTTCGATTTGTCGCGTCCCGGCGTAAATCAGCGGCCCATGATCGCCAGTGAACAGCCGATGCGCCGGTATATCCATTCCAATGTGACGCTTCGCATTGCGTTCCGCAATGTATTTATCCGCTGCGCTGGCCTGATCGTCGCTCACTCGCGGCCGATCGTCGTCCCGTCGCACAAGACGATCTGGCCGGGCTTTTTGGTCGTCCACGTCTGAATGAACATCACGCGGCAATAGCAAGCGACCTCGCTCGGCGTGCTGAACCACACCGAGTTGGGACAGGTCGCGCAAACTACCTCGGCTTTCGGGCGGCGGCTCTCGTCCAACGCGGCCAATGTTGGGCTTAACGGCGCGCTCGCTGGGGGCCTCGGCTCCTCCGGCGCTAGAATGTCCATTTCTGGCGGGCTGTGCGGGGCCAGCTCGAATGGCGGCGCTGCTGGCTCCTCCGCTTGCAAGGCCGGTTCCGGCGTCGGTTCCTCCGGCGCTGACGGCTCCGGGTCGGAATGTCCCGTTTCGACCTGGTGCTGTGGTGCTGGCGTCTCGTCCAGCGTCATTGACGGCGTTTCGCCCAGCAACGCCAGCGCCGCCTCTATCTCCTCGTCCAACGATTTGTCTGTCACGCGCGCGCTCCTCTTGCCTGATATTTTGACGCCGGGCCTCTAGATCGGGGTCCGCAAATGTGATGGGCATGGCCGATCGGGCGGCGGCTTCCACCACAAGGGCCTTGAATTGATCGCTGCCGCTGATCGCCAGCCTGTCGCCATAGCGTTCGTGCGCAAGCCGCAAGGCGGCAACAACGCCCTCGATCTGCGCCCCGCGCGATACATGCAGGCGCTGGCCATCATCGCGCACCGCTGCATTGGCGGTGCGATAGATGATCGTCCCGCGTTTCGTGATGTGGTCTTGCCGGATCGCTGCGGGGTGTGCTGCGCTCGGCATCGCCGCAATGTGCAGCGCATCCTTGGGAGCGGTGCGCCGTCCCTCCCGCGCGCGCAGGGCCTCAAGGGCGGTGCGGTCGCCCGCCTTGGCCTGCTCCTGTAGCCAGTCATTCCACCCGCGCCGGGAATTACGAGACGCGATGCGCTCCCGTTCCCGCCCGTGGGCGGCAACAATCTTCGCAATCGCGGCCTTGGTGGACCGGGCCGCCAGTGCGTAATTGAGGCGCTTAACAGCCGGGCCGCCACCTAGCAGCTTTATCGCCGCCCGCTTCGTCCTCCCGATGCGCTTCACCTGTTCAATGGCCGCGCGGCGCTTGGCTGCGGCCTCGGCCAGCTCGACCTTTCGGCGCGTGGCGCGCGTGCCCTGCTGGGCGCGGTAGGCAGCAAATAGGCCGCTGGTGTCGATACGGGAGGGCACGGGGCGCTTTTCATAGGTCTGTCGGGCTTTCGGTGCCCCCTCCCCTCCCCGCGCGCTCTGGAAGGCTCCCAAGCGTTTCTCTAACGCCCCTTTTGACAGCTCGCGCGCGATGGAACTGGCCTTTACGGTCGTTCCGTCCATCGCAGCGAATATCAGGCCGTTGCCGCGCGCCTGCACGGACAGGCCGAAGTCGGCCGCGATCTGGTGCAACTCGGTCCAGCTCGCGGCGGCCTTCAAGGGTTCGGCGCAATTCCGCTGCGCCCAGCCTATCAGGCTCTCCGTGCCCGCGATCTGCTCCATGTCCTTCGCGCGGTTTTCCCCGCCGCGCTGGTGGGCGTTGTGGTTGACGCGCTCCAAACCGTGACGGACCTCTAGCAGCTCGCATAGCTCGGCAAGCGTCCGATAATCCCGCAAGGGCGTATGGATCGTGTGGCGGGTCGGATGAATCTTGTTGATCGCCAGATGAATATGCGTGTGGTCGGTGTCGTGATGAACGGCGCTGATCCGCTGATGCTCGGCAAAGCCCAGCCCCGCGCAAATCGTCTCCTCAATATCGCGCAAGGCTTCCGCGCTCGGACTCTCGCCGGGAGGAAACGAAATTATGAGGTGATATGTCTTGTCCGAAGCCGCCCGCTGATTGGCCGATTGGACAAGCATAACGTCCTGTGCGGCATCTTCTGGCGTCTCGCCTCGGCAGTTGGTGACAGTCACCACGCCCACGCGCTCATCACGCCCCTGCGCGCTGGTGATGTATCGCACCAACCCGCCGAAATCGCTCTTTGCGGTCGCCTTCATGGGGACGTGTTTTGCAATCATCCGCGCGGCCCTTTTTTAGCCGCTAAAATCTTGCCGGGACCGCAAGACCTTTCGGATGATCCCGGCCAGCTCCTCCTGATTGGCCTCAATCTTGGACAGCACGCCCCGAATGACGACCGGCATCCGTTCGGGGGCCATTTCCTCCAACTTGGCGTCGTCGGTAAGCCATAGCTTCAACAGGCCGCCAAGACGGCCAAGGTCGCCATTGACGCGCACCAACTCACGCCCCTGTTCTATGTCGATTATGGGGCGCGGCTGATGCCCCAACCCAAGCACACGCAAATAGGCCGACGCGCTCAACCCGCTGGCCTGTGCGGCGGCTTCAATCGTCGCCTTGTCCTCGGCGCTGCACCATATCTTGATGTGGTGCCGCTCGCGCTTCGCCTTGGGTCTGTCGTTCAAATCACCTTCCCTTCGCTGCGGTAGCGGCGGCCTCGCAGAGCAAGAATCCCGTTGAGCGCCCCCGGCGCGAATAAGGGGAGTGATGGGGGTGTCCGCGCTTGCGTGGATGCCTCCATCACCTATCTTGCCCCGTCTTCGACGTTTAGACGCCAAATAGAAACTGTTGCTGGAACGATCATATATCGTTCACCCCCGAAAATATCTAGCGCCACACGGCCTAATCTGGCAGAAAAATACGATATAGCGGGAGTTCATCGGTTCGTGGCCGGTTTATGAACGCATTATAGCCGATTATGCGCCGAAAAATATCGTAGGTGGAAATGACAGACAGCGGGAAATCCTTCACGGAGCGATTGCGCGAACGGGCGGCCTCACGGGAGCCGGGGGGCAAAAACCGGAACCTCGCGCAATTCCTCGCCGCTCGATCGGACATAGATGCAGCCCTTGCGGAAGGATGGCCGGTGCGCGGCATATGGGAGCTGCTGACGGAGGAAGGCCGCATTAGCTTCGGCTATGCGTGGTTCGCCAAATACGTTCGCCGGTATCGCGCGCCAGCTACCGGGGAACCGCCCAAGGCATCGCCAGCGCCCCCCTCCCCTTCCCGATCAGCAACGGCCTCGGCCGAAGCTGATCCGCCGCCCCGGCCCAAACCGGCGCGCTTCAATCACCCGGCCACTCCGAACAAAGAGGATTTGGTATGAGCAACGTCCACATAGTTTTGCAGGGCAAGGGAGGTGTGGGCAAGTCGCTCGCCGCCTCGATGCTGGCCCAATATCTGACCAAGCGAGGCGAAAGCCCGCTCTGCATTGATACCGATCCGATCAACGCCACCCTTGCCGGGTTTCAGTCCCTCAACGTGTCCAAGGTCGAGCTGCTGGAAAACGGCGACATAAACCCGCGCAAATTCGACGCCATGATGGAAATGATCGCCGGTTCCAAGGAATCGGTGGTCATTGACAGCGGCGCGAGCAGCTACAGCGCCCTATCCTCCTATATGTTCGACAACGGTGCGCCTGACGTGATTGCCGATCTGGGCCATAAGCTCGTCCTGCATACCATTATCGTAGGCGGGCAATCGCTGATCGACACGCTTCAAGGCTTCGCCTCGGTAGCCGAAGCCTTCCCCGATCCGGCTGCAATCGTCGTGTGGCTCAACCCCTATCATGGGCCTGTCGAGGCAGAGGGTAAGAGTTTTGAACAGCTCAAAGCCTACCGGGAGCTAAAGGATCGGGTCGCCGCGATCGTCACCCTCCCCGATCTGAGAAAGGAAACCTTCGGGGCGGACGTTCGGGACATGCTGGCCGCGCGCAAGACTTTTGAGGAAACGCTTGCCGATGGCGACATAGCCCTGATGCAGCGTCACCGCCTCGGCCGCGTTCGTGATGCGGTCTTTGCTGAACTCGACAAGGCTAAGGTCGTGTAATGGCCGATCACGAAAAAATCGCGGCGCTGATCGCGGAAATCTCGCGCCAGCACGGGGTCACGCTGTCCGCCGATGATCCCTTGATGATCCTGCAAACCATCAACGCGATGTTGCTGGGCGAAAGCGCCGATGCGCAGGAGGAGCAACTAAAGGCGTTCAAAAGCGAGCTGGAAGACATGAGCAATCGTTGGTCGATTGCTATCACCGACAAGGCGGAATCGGTGCTGAACGCCGCGCTGGATGCCTCGGAAGCCGCCATGAATGAACGTATGGAGGCCGCAGCGAAGGCTATCATCAAGGAAGTCGGAGAACATATCGGGACGGGGCTACAAAAGCCCCTGAACGATGGCCGGGCCGTCGCTAACCGCAATCTCCTAGCGTCGGGCCTGACGCTGATCGCGGCGCTGGTAGTGTTGGCCGCTGCCCTGTTCCATCATTGACGCCAGCGAAGGCCCCTCCCCCCCGTGGGTCGCGCTATCCCCCGTCTCTCGCCAATCCGCGCGCGAGCGTGCGGCCTGACGGTTTCCGATCGTCCGCCCCGCGCTCGACCGTCTTTTCCCTGATCTGCTCTTTCTCCCGCTCCGCGCGCATGTGCAGCTCATGCAACCGGCGCGCCTGCATCAGCTCCTCGAAATCATCGACAAGTTTCGGCTCTCGATATTCGAGTTTGGCCGCCGCGATCGTCTCCACGCGCGGGCCGTGAACGGCCATACCGTCGCGGATTTCGCGCACGGCTTCTAGCCTTACCGCGATCCGCTGCACGGCCGCTTGCGCATTGGCAATCCGGGCCTGCCATGCTTGGCGCTTGCCGGGCAGGGACAGGAAGCCGGGGGGCTGCTGCTGGATTTGCTGCAAGCGGGCGGTTTGCTGCTCCATCATGCTTTCTAGGCGGTCCTCGATCTGGTTCGCCTGCTCAACCTTCTCCTCAATGACCGTCTGTAGCTGGGCGTTATAGGTTTCCTCGGTTGGCGCGGTGGCGATAGCTGCCGTTTCCTGACTATCCAGCGTGCGCGCCTCGTCTAGCAGCCGGTCGGCATCGGCCTGTGGGTCGCCCGTTCCCTCGTCCAGTGAGAACTTGTCCGGGTCTGCAATCGGCGTGTCCTGCATGGCCGTTCCTTTAGCGGCTAAAATTTCGAGCTTGCACTATATCCGATTTTCCAGCCTCCCGCGCCACAAAAAAGGCCCCGCTTGCGCGGGGCCATCAACTCGATGCTATGCGTCACTCAACGCATGTCGGGGGGAGGGTGCGGATTTGCCATCCACCAGTTCGGTTGCCCCCACGGCCCGTCTAACCATTCCCCATTTGTCAATTCGCCGCGAGTCCATATCCAATCGCAGCCCTCGCTATATGGCCGCCATGTGTCGCCGGTCGTCCATGCGAGAAGGATTTCAACACCAGATGGGGCTGTCTCGATAGGTTGCCAATCGTCGGTAGCCATAGATACCTCCAAATATTACCCCTCAAGAAGCGCGAGAAGCTGCACTTTCCCAAGATCGACCTCGGTTTCCTCGCCGCTGTCTTCATACTTGATCCACGCCACGCCATCGCGCGAGGGCCGCTTATTCAGGATCAGACGGGCAGGGCGCTTGCTATGGGAAACCTGCACAATGGCCTTTTTCAGCTTTAGCGGGTCTTCCTCTTTCGGTTCCTTCTCCTCCTCGGCCCCGGCGTCGTCACCAGCTCCGCCGTTGCCCTCATCGTCGCCCGCCTCCTCCTCGGCCTCGCCGCTCAAGCCGGACTCAAGGAACTCCTTCAAGAGCCGCACCGATCCGCGCGTAATCTCCTGATCGGCATCGGCCAGCCAGCGCGCCACGCCCTCGCTATGCTTCTTGTGGAGGCCCACAAGGTCATAGATCAACGTCACGTCCTTGCAACGCCCGCTCTGGAACGCCTTGGCGATCGGCTCCGGCAAATCGAGCAATGCCGCGTGCTGGGTGACAAAGGCCGGGGATTTCCCGATGGCCTTGGCAATCTCGCCCTTCTTTTTCCCGTTGGCCAGCTCGCGGCCGATGTAGTCGGCAATCTCGCGGGCCGTGAGAGCGTCACGCTGCAAATTCTCAATGACCTGATCGGCCTCGGTATAATCAGGGTCGATGAAGCCCGGAATTGTCACTTTCTCGGCCAACAGGGACGCGCGATAGCGGCGCGCGCCGTGGTTGATGAGATAGCGCCCCTCCACCTTGGGGTTGGGCCGAACGGAAATAGGCGTCTTCACGCCGCGCGCCCTGATCGTCTCGGCCATTTCCGCCAGCGAATTTTCGTCAAACTGCTTGCGGGGCTGGTGCGGGTCTTCGTCAATCAGCGCCAGCTCCAATTCGAGCGGAGCGCCAGAACCGCCCTCCGGGGCCGCAGGAGAGGCTAGGAGGCTCGAAAGGTCGCCCAACCCCTCCAACCCTAGCCCGGCGTTCTGCGCGGGCTTCTGCGTGGCCTTGGTGGACGATTTGCCCGCCTTCTTGTCCTCGGTGTTGTCGGCCATCGTCAAATCTCCATCTTTTCTTGAATGTGGCGGGCCATCGCTCGCATTTCCTGCGCCGCTTTCCGCGCCGAAGTCCGTTTGATCGACCAAACCGGCAAGCCCGACGCCAGCGCGTCCGCAACGCTGCTCCGGTTTCCGATCGGCGTCGGAATGACCAACTGGGGATAAGCACGGGTCAACTCGTCAAGGTGCTGCCCGTGCCGGGGATTCCGGCCATCAACCTTGCTCGGTATCATGCCAAGGAATTGCAGCGCCGGGTTCGCGCGCCGGATATTGGCGATCGTCGTCACCATCTTCTCAATGCCCTGCAAACTGTAGGCTTCAAGCTCGATGGGCGAGGCCGCAAAGTCGGCCGATAGCAACGCCGCTGCCATTCGGACCCCAAGGGAAGGGGGGGTATCTATCAGGCACACGTCAAAGCCTTCCGCCTCGATCACGGCCAGACTGCGCTTGAACGCGCCAGCAGCCGCACCGAGATCTAGTTTCTCAAGATCGGCCAACCGCGCGTCGGCGGAAAAGACAGCAATCCCCTCGGCGTTAGCCAGGTCGAATTGTGACACGGCATCGAAAAGGCCGCTCGCCAAGGCTCCGCTATCATATTCGCCAAGGGTGAAGCTGGCATTTCCTTGGGTGTCCAAGTCAATAACTGCGACCTTCAACCCCTGTTCTTTGAAGTAATAGGCAAGATGAACGGTCGTTGAAGTTTTACCAACGCCGCCTTTCTGGTTCGCTATGACAAGTGTTTTCATCGTTTGGCGTCCAATCTTTCCACCGCCTCGCGCTGCCATTGCCGCACAAGGAAGGCTTTATGTTTCGGTAAAATCGCCGTCACACGCTCGAAACCTTCGGGAACCTCGCTATGCGCGTTCCAAATCCGGTTGACCGCCAGACAAACGGCATTGCGGGACACGCCTTCGCGCTTCGCCACGGCCGATTGGGCCTCGCCGTCCACCAGAACGGCGCGCGCCATGTCGAGCGGACGCGCCGCGATATTGAGCCGTCCAGCAGCTTGCTCAAAGGCCGACGCGCTCAAGCGTTTATCCATTGCGCCTGCCGCGATTCTTCTCGCGGTATAGCTTCGGCTCATAGACGCCAAGGAAGATGTAGAGGGCGATATAGACCGCATAATAGGCGAGGAACTGCCAACCGGCATGAACATCCGGCGTGTTCCAATACCAGAGCATCCGGCAGAACTGCCAGAATACGACAAGCGGGATGATGAAGCGCGCGACGGTCCAGATCAGGACTCCGAACGTCCAGACGGCCGCAATGACGTAATCCACGCGGTTGCCCTTCCATGCGGGTGGAGGATTGGGAAGCCGCATGACCGCAAAACGTGCGGGCAGCGGGGGAATTTTCGCCTTCATCGGAATACTCCGGTTTCGACCTTGGCGGGTTGCCCGGTCACAACCGATATAATGACAGCATCCCGAACCGTGTCAAGCCCCCGTAAAGTCTGAACGGCAATAATTTTAGCCGCTAAAATCGTCGTTCTGGTGTTCCCAAATATTTCCCAAGCCCGCAGCCGCGCACAACAGCGCCCATGCCGAATAGGGAATCTGATCGTCGCCGCCCGTCCAGCGCCGAATAACGCGGGTATTGCTCAAGCCTAGAAACTTGGACGCGCTGCCCCCTGTCATGTCCGCTGCTTTGAGGACCGCCCTTACCTCATCCGGCGTCGGCTGCTGCCACCCCTGATCGGCGGGCAATAGGCAATCTGGCCGAACATCAATCATGCGCGCGTCTGTTCCTTCGCTGGCGTTGCTCCTCATGGCGGCCGAATGAGGAATATGCCCGATAGGCAGGGAAGGGAAGGGGGGCACGCTGCCCCCCTGTGGCGCTAGTCGAGCGCGGCACCGATCGGCCCCGCTTCCGAATGTTGGGCGGCATAGGCAGATGCCCACGCATAGAGCTGGGCAAATTGATCCTCGCCGTATTTTTCGTGCATATGCCCCAGCATGAACAGGGTGGCTATAAGGCCCGCCGCGTCGGCCGAAACGTCGCCAGAGAAGCCGTTGCCGTCCCATTCCAGACGATATTGGGGCTGATCGCCGGGGGCCATGTAGAACCCGCCGTTCGATAGGGTGTAGAAATGCCAATATGCGCCCGTGTAGTCGGCGGATAGCTTGGACATATAGCCATAGGTGACGGCCTCGACCTCGATCATGCGCGCCAGCCCGAACAGCCGGGGCAGGCACATAATCCGGTCTTCTTCGCCAACCAGCACGGCGGCAATTCTCTCTCTGTTGCTCATCGGACTTCTCCGGTTTCGACCTTGGCACCATAGCCCGGCCATATCCGATATATTGGAAGTTTCCCGGTTGCTGTCAAGTTACGCTCGCCCGCCATGAAAATCTTTTAGCCGCTAAAATGGCCTCCATCGCAAGGCATATTTGGTCGCTGCCCCGCAGTTTTACAGAGTGCCGCTATCCGCGCCCCGAATGGACACGCATGTCAGCTCCCCAAATCGGAGCCTTACCCCCTTTTTGGTGTTCAAACAGTCTCAATTAAGTGTTGCGCGACTAGCGCAACTCCGCATCACCTTAGATAAATAAACTCAAGGGGAGGTTCAGAACCATTATGAGACTCACGGCTAGGCAACAACGCCATCACGGGCGCAAATGCCGTTCCATAGGCTGATTAGGGCCTCCGCTGTGGCCTTGCATGTCGTCGTCTCCCGTATGTAATCGGCCTTGCTCCACCGGGAGAGCATCCAAGCCTCATCTTCAAGCCGGTCCTGTAGGCGCTGGGCCTCGTCGTCGGGCACCGGGGCAGGGCGCTTGCGCCGGTCGAGCAATTCGAGAAGCATCCTCGGCAATTCCACCCGATAGGCATTGGAGGTCTGCTCTGATCGCGCCCCGTCCTCTGTGACGGTGTGGACGTAGCGCCGCAGGCGCGCCAGCAAGCCGATGCTGGTAAGGGCGTTCAAGGCCCTTGCGACGGTGGCCCTAGAGACGGTCGCCCATTCGGCTATCATTTCATAGCTGGGCACCACGTTGCCCCTGAAACGCTCCTCCATCCGCAACAGGGCTTGATACACCCGGATCGTGGAATTGGTGATGCTCATGCAATAGTGCTCGAACTGCGTTATCTCGCGCGGCTCGCGCCGCAGCTCCGCGCGCAGGGCGCGGCCCTTTTCAAACGCCAGATTGATCGCACGCCAGCATCCCTTGCGCGTCTTGGTGTCTCGCGCCGCGAGGAAGCCCTTTTCTACGTCGCTCCCGGCTTCCTTGCTGCCGCCGCGCACGCGGGCCTTGGTGATGTGCTTCCCGCCCCGGCTACGGTCGCCATAGGCTCGGCCGAAAAGCTGCTGGGTCAGCTCCCCGATCGCCAGCGGCCCTTTTCTTCTGGTGTCACTCATCGTCGTCCCTCCTTTGCGAAGGGCCGGGAGACAGGCAAAAAAATCCCGTTGCGCGAATCAAGCGCCCTTGAACCGAAGTCCGAAAACCGCTAAGTGGGAAATTGTCTGTAGGTTCAGTGTTGGCGCACTGTCCCACTAAGCGGTTTTGAGGGTGCCCGGCTTCGAGCCGGGCATTTTCTTATCCACTCACGGCCAGAAACTCCTGTTGCAGAAACATATCGTCCCCGATCCGCTCTAGGATCGCGTTGATTGCAGCCTCGCGGGACGTGAATCCCTTGCTGGCTTTCACCCTCTCCACGATCTCGACGGCTTTAGGGGACAAGGCCAAACTCATGCGCTTAAAGCCCTGCTCGCTCTGTGCCTTGGCGCGTTTGCGCTGGGACAGCGTGGAGGGTTTGAGTTGCGTATGATTCGCCATAATGCCCCGGCTTAAAGGACATTAAAGGTTCTGGCAATTCAGTGCTGAAAAAATATGCTGGC
Organism: Sphingomonas sp. SCN 67-18; assembly: GCF_001724715.1. GTDB lineage: Bacteria > Pseudomonadota > Alphaproteobacteria > Sphingomonadales > Sphingomonadaceae > SCN-67-18. The sequence goes on along the minus strand of NZ_MEFG01000042.1, from coordinate 3,427 downwards.
GACTGAAAGACATATATAGAAAAGCGGTCTGCGTTTACGTCGAAGTCCGCAGTTCAAGAGCATCAACGAGTGGCTTCTTGGGCCTACCAACTGAAAGAATCGAAGCTATAGCCTTACATTATCGAGCTACGCGCTACAGCCGTAATTTTCAAAATTGGTCGCCGCGATCTGATCGGCAATTAGCATCTTGGGGCCTGCGCTCGATCCTGCGAGCATTTACGGAATGGACGCCAAAGAGAATTACGCGGAAGCCTGATCTTGTCTCTCGCGCGTCACTTTCTTCTTTCAATCCGTTCGCTGCCACCCGTTATGCGCGCTCGCGCGCTCGGCCCGGCTCGTCCAAAAATGATGCTATAAACAATCATATTCGGCGTCATACCGCTTCCTTTCTCGCGCGCTCCGGCATATCCTCCGCAGCTACCCGGAATTTTAGCGGCTAAAACCAACCCCCTTGCGGAAGAAAGAAACCGAACCTGTGTATCGGAAGGTTCTCGCGATTAACATTAACCGCTTCTTGGCCTTAAGACGGCTCAAGAAAAAAGACCTCGCGGAGAACGCGGGGCTGTCTGTGTCCTTCGTATCTGACGTTACAGCCGGTAAGGGAAACCCGTCGCTCGAAACAATCGCCGCCATCGCAAATGCTCTGGAAGTCCCGCTCGTCGCGCTACTGGAACCGCCGCCTATCGGCACCGATGGCTGGGACGCCAGCCTAGCCGATACCTTATCAAAAGAAGATAAAAAGCTGGGGCTTCCTCCCGGTTATAAGCGCGTTTCCGCTATCGTCACGGATCATCAAGCGTTTCAGATAGCACAATGGCACAAGGCTGCCCACGCTAAGTTGCGTCGGTCCTGACAATCCCCCCAATCTGAACCTAATTCTTTGCAATCGTTCTGGTTGCCTCCATGAAAATTCCGGTATATCCCTTGCGTCCATTTTGTTTTGGCAGGGACGGTGCTTCATGGAGGCCAAGGGGGAACCCGCTCAAGATACGGTAAAAGAGCGTGCGAAGGAGATGCTTCGCCGCTCCATGCAACCGCTTATGTTGGATGCGCTTGCCGACCCCAAGACCGTTGAGCTGATCCTGAACGCCGATGGCAAGCTATGGCTGGAACGCCTTGGCGAACGCATGATCTGCATCGGTAAGGTCGCCCCAAGCCGGGCCGAGGCGATCATCAAGGCGGTCGCTGGCTATCATAACAAGGAAGTGACGCGGGCCTCCCCGGTTCTGGAAGGCGAGTTTCCTATAGATGGCTCGCGCTTCGCCGGACAGATGCCCCCGGTCGTGCCCGCGCCGACCTTCGCCATCCGAAAACGCGCCGTGGCGATCTTTACCCTCGAACAATATGTGGAGGGCGGGATTATGACGGCGGAGCAATGCAGCCTCATCCATGAGGCTATCCGCGCGCACCGCAACATTCTGGTGATTGGCGGCACCGGCAGCGGCAAAACAACGCTAGTGAATGCCATTATCAACGGGATGGTGGACGCGGACCCGACCGAACGGCTCGTAATCATTGAAGATACCGGCGAGATTCAATGCGCCGCTGAAAACTACGTCCAGTTCCACACGTCCCCGCAAATCACCATGACGGCGCTGCTCAAAACCACGCTGCGGATGCGGCCCGATCGTATCCTAGTGGGCGAGGTGCGCGGCCCGGAAGCCCTCGACCTGCTCATGGCGTGGAACACCGGCCACGAGGGCGGAGCGGCCACGCTGCACGCCAACAACGCCGAAGCGGGCCTTAGCAGGCTCCAAATGCTCATCAGTATGCACCCCGATTCACCACGGCCGATTGAGCCGCTGATTGGTGATGCGGTGCATTTGATCGTCCACATCGCGCGCACGCCAGAGGGTCGCCGCATTGAAAGCCTGCTGGAAGTCGGGGGCTTCGTGGATGGGAAATACATTTTGCGCAAACTGTGAAGGAGCATGACATATGACGTTGTTTTGGAATGACGCCGCCGCCCGCCGTAAGGCGCTCATATGGGGTATGCTGGGGCTGGCGCTCGTCATGCTCCTGCTCTGGCCTCACGCGGCTTGGGCCTCGGATACCACGGGCGGCCTGCCTTACGAATCCTATCTGACCAAGGTGCGCCAGTCGATGACCGGCACCGTCGGTTATACCTTCGCCCTCGTCGGCATCGTCGTTGCCGGTGGTGTCCTGATCTTCGGCGGCGATCTCAACGGCTTTGTGCGAACGCTGTTGCTGATCGTCCTCGTCGCCTCGATGCTCGTCGGCGCTAACTCGGTCCTGTCCTCCATCACGGGCGGCGGTGCGGTGATTACCGGCACCGCTTCGCCCGCGCTGGCAGGCTAAAGGGGAGGGCCGGTCAACATGGCTCTGCGATCAGTGCCTATTCGCCGCTCTGGCGTCCGCAACAATCTGTTTTTGGGTGGGGACCGCGAGCTGGTCATGCTCACGGGCCTAGCGTCGATGGCGCTGATCGTTCCGGCCATCAATTCCTTGAAGGCGTGGGCCGCTGGCCTGCTGATCTGGTTTGCAGGCGTGTGGGCCTGTCGTCTCATGGCGAAATCGGACCCGCTGATGCGGTTCGTTTACATGCGGCACCGCACCTATCGCCCCTACTACCCGGCTCACTCCACGCCCTTCCGCAAGAACGGCCGCCTGCAATTCCGCCGCTACCGGCAACCGGGGAAGAAAAAATGATCCAGACAATCGCTGTCGTCATAGCGATCTTCGGGGCGGCCCTGCTCGCGGTCCTCGCCTTTGCGTCCTTCGCCAACGCGGCCGAACGCAAGCTGGCCCGGTATCGCTCCAAGGATGAAGGGCTTGCCGATCTGCTCAACTATGGGGCGATGGTCGATGATGGCGTAATCGTCGGCAAGAACGGCTCGTTCATGGCCGCGTGGATTTATGAGGGCGACGATAACGCCAGCTCCACCGACCGCCAGCGCGATATGGTCAGCTTTCGGATCAACCAAGCTCTCGCCGGGCTGGGCAATGGCTGGATGATCCACGTTGACGCGCCGCGCCGCCCTGCTGCCGCCTACTCGGCTGCGGGTCTGTCGCATTTTCCTGACCCGGTGACGGACGCCATAGATCAGGAAAGGCGCGAATTATTCCAGTCCCTCGGCACCATGTATGAGGGCTATTTCGTCATTACCGCGACCTATTTCCCTCCGGTCATAGCGGAGCAAAAGTTTGTCGAGCTGATGTTTGACGACGATCGGGAGCGGCCGAACAACAAGCAACGCACGGCCGACCTGGTTGAACGCTTCAAGCGCGAAATCACCACATTTGAAAGCCGTCTGTCCTCGGCCGTGAAGCTGACCCGCCTTCGCGCTCACAAGGTCGAATATGAGGACGGCTCGACCGTGACGCACGACGACTTTTTGCGGTGGCTGCAATTCTGCGTCACCGGCAAAAATCAGCCGGTCGTGCTGCCCTCGAACCCGATGTATCT
>NZ_MEFG01000041.1 GCF_001724715.1 Sphingomonas sp. SCN 67-18 | reverse complement strand
GGGCCGCTGGGCCTGCTGGTCGGCGGCGCCTATGTCGCCAGGAAGATCGTCGAGCGCAAACGCGCCGCCCGCCCCTCCGCCGACGATTGACGGGGGCCGCGCGGCGCGGCACTAGCGGCCATGGTCGATCCGCAGCAAACCGTTCCGCCCCTGCCCACCCCGGCCGCGCAGCCGGACCCGCACAAGTTCAAGCGCCGCGGCGTGCTGTTCGTGCTGTCCTCGCCCTCCGGCGCGGGCAAGTCCACCATCGCGCGCAAGCTTCTCGCCGCCGATCCGTGGATCGACATGTCGGTATCCGTCACCACCCGGCCGATCCGGCCCGGCGAGGTCGACGGGGTCGATTATCATTTCGTCGATCTGGAACGGTTCCGGGAAATGGCGACGTCCGGCGCTTTCCTGGAATGGGCGCATGTCTTTGGTGAGCGTTACGGCACCCCGCACGCCCCGGTGGAAGCCATGCTGAGCGCCGGGCGCGACGTGCTGTTCGACATCGACTGGCAGGGCGCGCAACAGCTGTTCCAGCTGGCGGGCGGGGACGTGGTGCGCGTGTTCATCCTGCCCCCTTCCATGGCGGAGCTGGAACGGCGGCTGCGCTCCCGCGCCACCGACTCGGAAAGCGTCATCAACGCCCGCATGGACCGCGCCGCGGGCGAGATCGGCCATTGGGACGGCTATGACTATGTGCTGGTCAACGACGATGCGCAGGCCTGTTTCGAGCGGGTCAAGACCATCCTCGACGCAGAACGGATGAAGCGCAGCCGCCAGTCCGGCCTGATCGGCTTCATTCGCGGGCTGGTGCGTTAGGGAAGAAAAGCCCATCGTCCCGTCGACGCATACAAAGGCGTAAGCGATGGAAATAATGGGCTGGTTTTGGATCGCCGCGCTCGCGGCCGTGACAATATACTGCATTGTTCAAGCGGCGCGAGACATCAGGGCGAAACGATACGCATGGGCTGCGGCCGCCGCGATCTCCGCTGCCTTACTACTGGCGATGCCAATCAAAACCCATGTGGTGAAAATTGACTTGCCGGTTTCTCGCTGATGTCGGGCCTGCAAATTCCCCATTCTCTACAACGTTGTCATAGCTGCAATCGGCGCCTAGCTTTTCCTCCGGGGCGATAAGGAGGATGTCATGACGCGTACGGTGATCGGCGGCCTGCTGGGCGGCCTTGCGCTTTATCTGGTCGGTTTCATCTTCTGGGGCACGCCGCTCGCCGGCCTCGCATTTTCCACGGTGGACGAGGGGCGCAGCGCGGCGGTGCAGACCGTGCTCGCCCAGAACCTCACCGAGAACGGCACCGGCACCTATCTCATTCCAAACCCCGGCACGCCGGCGGGTACCACCCTGTTCGGGCAGGGACCGATCGCCACCGTCCACTTCAACAGCGGCGGTTTCCCGGTGGTGGACAGCGCAGCACTTATCTCCGGGCTGGCGCTGGCGCTGGTCACCGGCCTGCTGATCGCCTTCGCGCTGGCCATTGTCGGGCGCAAAGTCACGGATTTCGCTGATCGGGCGCGGGTGGCACTCCTGTTCGCACTGGCGATCACACTGTGGATCGACATCGGCCAGCCCCTCTTCAACCATTATGGCGCGGGCTATTTCATCTATCTGTTCCTGAGCGACCTGATCGGCCTGTCCGCCTGCGGGCTGGTCATCGCCCGCTGGTTCATGCCCAGGGCGGAGCCGGTCAGCCAGCCCTGAGCAGCGAGAGGAAACGCACCGCCGCGTCATAATCGGCGCGGTGGGCGGCGCGGGCGCGGGCGGCCAGATCGTCCCGGCCCCAATGCGCTTCCTGCCACAGTTCGTCGAACGCCACCGCCTGCCAGATGGCTTCCGCGTCGAATGCCCCTTCCGCCAGCGCCAGCGCCGCGATCAGCGACCCGCCGATGGTGACGATGGGTGACAGGGCCGCCAGCGCGAACGGGTCGCGCGCGGCGGTCGCCTCGCGCAGCCGGGCGAGCGTGGCGGACGGCTGCGCCTGATGGATGATCCCGGCCACCACCGTGACGGCAATGTCGTAGCGGCCGCGCGCCCAGTCGAGCAGCGGGTCCCATGCGGCGGCCTGCGCCGAAACCAGATTGGCCGGGCTTTCCGCCCGATAGGCGAGCAGATCGGTCTCGCCATAGGCGGCGATGCCGGCGGCGAAGCGGGCGGGGTCCGGCGCGACGATGTCGATGGCGGCATTGGCGAGGCCGGTCAGCGGCATGGCGCGCGGGTCTATCTTGTCGCCCACCGCCGCCCATTCGCCGGCCAGCGCCGCGCCCAGCGCGGCCGTGGGCGCGACCAGCGCATGGCGATGCGGCGTGCGCACCGGGCGGCCGTCCAGCACGATGCCGAACCCGCCCTCCGCCGGGGCGGCGCGCGCTTCCGTCCAGAACCGCTTCATGCCTCGGGCGGGGTCCGCCAGCGCCGGGCGAGCAGGCGCGGCCCCATCGCTAGGTCGGCAAAGCCGATCACCACCAGCACATAGCCGACCGGAACCGGCACGCCGGCGAAGCGGCCGGATGAAATGACGATGCCCATCATCACCATCACCGCCCCGGCAAGGCGCAGCAGCGACAGCGCGAAGAAACGCACGCGGGCCTGGGCCTCTTTCTCTTCGGGGGTCATAAAAGCTCCATCAGACAGGCGGGCAGCCGGGCGGCATCGGCAACGATGCAATGCGCGCCCGCCGCGTCCAGATCGTCGCTGCCATGATAGCCCCAGGCGACGCCAACCGCATGGGCGCTGGCCGAGCGCGCCATCAGCATGTCGTAGCTGGTGTCGCCGATCATCGCCGTCGTCTCGGGCGCGGCCCCGGCCTCCGCCACGGCGGCGTGGACCATCGCCGGATGCGGCTTGGACGGGTGCCGATCGGCGGTCTGCAGGGTGACGAAACGGCGGGTCAGGCCATGCGCCTCAAGACAGCGCGCCAGCCCGCGATCCGACTTTCCGGTGGCGACGCCCAGCAGCCATCCGTCCGCCTCCAGCGCATCCAGCGCCGCGAGGATGCCGTCGAACAGCGGTTCCTCCACCAGCCCCCGGCCGTGCAGCCGGCGGAATGCCTGTTTATAATCCTCCGCCAGGCTCTGGTGCAGCGCGGCGTCGGCATCCGGCAGCAGCGCCTGCATGGCCTCCACCAGGCTCAGGCCGACGATCCGGCGGGTGGCCGCGCGGTCCGGCGGGGTCAGCCGGGCGCGGTCGAACGCATCCTCCATCGCCATGCAGATATTCGCCTGGCTGTCGACCAGCGTGCCGTCGCAATCGAACAAAGCGAGCCGGTTCACCGCCGCGCGCTCCCCCCGCTCCCGCTTCCGCGCCCGCGCCGTTCGCCCTTGCGCTCCTTGCGCCGGGCCTTGGCGGCGGCGCTGATCGCGCGGCGCTTGCCCTCCGGCGTCTCGCTAAATTTCACATCCTCGATCGGCAGGTCGGCAAGATCGGGGTCGAAGGCGAGCAGCTCGATGCTCTCGGCGAAATGGGCGGGCGGGTCGGCGGTCACGTCGATCATCCCGCCGTCAGGATGGTCGATGCGGATGCGCCGGGCGTGCAGGTGCATCTTGCGGCTGACCCCGCCGGTCAGGAACGCATCCTGCCCGCCATATTTGCCGTCGCCGACAATGGGGTGGCCGATCGCCGCCATGTGGACGCGCAGCTGGTGGGTGCGCCCGGTAAAGGGTTGCAACTCCACCCATGCGGCGCGGTTGCCCGCCCGCTCGATCACGCGGTAGCGGGTGCGCGCCGGGCTGCCCGCCTTCTCGTCCACCTGCATCTTCTCGCCGCCCGTGCCCGGCTGCTTGGCGATCGGCAGTTCGATCATCCCGTCCTCGACGGAGGGCACGCCGACGATCAGCGCCCAATAAATCTTGCGCGCGGTGCGGCTGGAAAAGCTCTTGGCGAAGGCGGCGGCGGCGCGGGCGTTGCGCGCCACCAGCAGCGCGCCGGACGTGTCCTTGTCCAGCCGGTGGACCAGCTTCGGCCGGCCCTCCGCCTCGAATGTCAGCGCGTCGAGCAGCCCGTCGACATGCTCATGCGTCTTGGTGCCGCCCTGCGTGGCCAGCCCCGGCGGCTTGTTGAGCACGATCGCCGCCTTGTCGCGGTGGATGACCATCGACCGGGCGTAATCGACCTGATCGGCGTCGAGCGGCGGGCGGACCCGCTTCGGCCGGGCGGTTTCGGCGGGCTTCGGCTCGGCGGGCGGCACGCGCAGCACCTGCCCCGCCTCTATCCTGTCGCCGGGGGTCGCGCGCTTGCCGTCCACCCGCAGCTGCCCCGTGCGCGCCCAGCGTGAAACCAGGCTGAACGCGACATCGGGCAGGTTGCGCTTGAACCAGCGGTCCAGCCGGATGCCGTCGTCGTCGGGCGCGACGATGAACTGGCGCACGTCGCGCGCAACGCCGGTCTCGCGCACTCCAGTCTCGCTCACGCCACGCTCCTGACGATCAGCAGCCCGGCATACAGCGCCAGCACCGATCCGATGACGGAGGCAAGCGCATAGCCGATGCCGACGCCGATCTCGCCGCGCTGGACCATGCCGAACGTCTCCAGGCTGAAGGCGGAAAAGGTGGTGAAGCCGCCCAGCACGCCCACGCCGAGCAGCAGCCGCAGCGGCTCCTGATTGTCGATGCCGCGCGCCAGCACCCCGGCCAGCACCCCCATCAGCAACCCGCCGCCCAGATTGGCGGCCAGCGTGCCCCATGGAAAGCCGGGGCCGACCAGGTGGTTCGCGAGGCGGCCGAGATGATAGCGGCATGCAGCGCCCACGGCGCCGCCGACCATGACGAGAAGGGTGGCTTGCATCGCCGTGCTTTAGCCGCCTGTGCCGCGCGCCGCCAGTGCGCGCGTGGCGGGCCAGGATGGCGCCCTCTCGCCGGCCAATTCCGCCGCGCGGCAAATGCCTTTATCCATGCATTCATTCCGGCGGACGGCGAGGGAGGAATCAATGGCTTTCACCACGGCGCAGCGCGCCTTTCTGCAGGCTGGGGCCTTGCTGTTCCTGCTCGGGCTTGCCCAGGGCGCCTTCATCCAGGCCTTCGCCAATCCCCGGATGGCGCTTTCCGCGCATCTCACCGCCGTGCAAAGCGGCATGGCGCTGATGATCGCCGGCATCGCATGGTCCGCCGCCGCCCTGAACGCCATTCCGGCCAGGATCGCGCGCCTGTCGATCGTCATCGGCATGTACGGACTGTGGATCGGCCTGACCATGGCCGCGGCGACGGGCGCCAGCCGGGGCCTGCCCATGGCCGGCGCCGGCCATGGCGCGGCGGCGGCGACCGAAGCCCTTGTCTCATCGCTCATTCTCGCGAGCAGCGCCTTGATGACGATCGGCTGGGCGCTGTTCGTCATCGGGCTGATCCGCCGCGAAAGCGCATGATCGCCGCGCCTTAAGGGGTCAGCACCGTATCGGCGGCCACCGGCAGCATGGCGGGATAATCCAGCGTATAATGCAGGCCCCGGCTTTCCTTGCGGTGCAGCGCGGAGCGCACGATCAGGTCGGCCACCTCCACCAGGTTGCGCAGTTCGATCAGGTCCGGCGTCACGCGGAAATTACCGTAATAATCGGCCACTTCCTGCCGCAGCAGGGCAATGCGGTGCTGGGCGCGCTCCAGCCGCTTGGTGGTGCGGACGATGCCGACATAATCCCACATGAAGCGGCGGATTTCCTTCCAGTTGTGCTGGACGATCACTTCCTCGTCGGAATCGGAGACGCGGCTCTCGTCCCAGGCGCGGATGGCGGGCGGCTCTGGCAGCGTATCCCAGTGCGCGCCGATATGGCGGGCCGCCGCCTCGCCGAAGACGAAACATTCCAGCAGCGAGTTGGACGCCAGCCGGTTCGCCCCGTGCAGGCCGGACTGGGTGACCTCCCCCGCCGCATAGAGGCCGGGCAGGTCCGTGCGCCCGTCCAGGTCCACCACCACGCCGCCGCAGGTATAATGCTGGGCCGGCACCACCGGGATCGGCTGGGTGGTGATGTCTATGCCCAGTTCCAGCAGGCGGGCATGGATGGTCGGGAAATGGTGGATGATGAAATCCGCCGGCTTGTGGCTGATGTCGAGGTCGACATGGTCGAGGCCCAGCCGCTTGATCTCATGGTCGATCGCGCGGGCCACCACGTCGCGCGGCGCCAGTTCCGCGCGCGGATCGAAATCGGGCATGAAGCGGTGGCCGGTGCCGGGAATCTTCAGCTCCCCGCCCTCGCCGCGCATCGCCTCGGTGATCAGGAAGTTCTTGACCTCCAGATTATAGAGGCAGGTCGGGTGGAACTGCATGAATTCCATGTTCGACACGCGGCAGCCCGCGCGCCACGCCATGGCGATGCCGTCTCCCGTCGCGCCGCGCGGCGCGGTGGAATAAAGATAGGTGCGCCCCGCCCCGCCGGTCGCCAATATGGTCGCGCGCCCGGTGAACGCCTCGACATGGCCGGATTTGCGGTTGAACGCATAGACGCCCCAGACATGGCCGTCGCCCGAATAGCGTTCGCCATGGCGGCCGGTGATCAGGTCGATCGCCGCCATGTCCGGCAGCAGGGTGATGTTGGGGTTGGCGTGGGCGGCTTTCTCCAGCGCCTGCTGCACCGCCCACCCGGTCGCGTCGTCGACATGGACGATGCGGCGGTGGCTGTGCCCGCCCTCGCGGGTCAGGTGCCAGCGCTCGCTCTCGCCCGGGTTGAACGGCACGCCCAGCCGGGCCAGCCGCTCGATCGCCGCCGGCGCGTTGCCGACGACGAATTCCACCGTCGCCCGGTCGTTCAGCCCGGCGCCCGCCACCATCGTATCCTCGATATGGCTGGCGAATGTGTCGCCCGGCTCCAGCACCGCGGCGATGCCGCCCTGCGCCCAGGCGGTCGATCCGTCGGAAAGCCCGCCCTTGGCCAGCACCAGCACGCGGAACCGGTCCGCCAGGTTCAGCGCCGCCGTCAGCCCCGCCGCGCCGGAACCGATGATGATGACGTCATGCCGCCCCTCAGCCATGGGCGCCGGCACGGGTCAGGTTCAGGAACACGTCCTCCAGGTCCGCCTCGCGGGTGGAAACGTCGACAATGCCCAGCCCGGCATCGTGCAGCGCGGCCAGCACCTGCCCGGCATTGGTCCTGTCCTTGGAATAGGTGATCGCCAGCAGCCGCTCGCCCACAAGCGCGATCTTTTCGAAACAGGGCGCGGAGGGCAGATCCTTCATGTCCCGGTCCACCGTCACCTCCACCCGTTTTTCCGTCGCCATGCCCACCAGCACCCGGGTCGGCTCGTTGGCGACCAGCCGGCCATGGTTGATGATGGCGATGCGATCGCACAGTTGCTCGGCTTCTTCCAGATAATGGGTGGTGAGCACCACGGTGACGCCGCTGGCGTTCAATTCGCGCACATAGGCCCAAAGCTGTTGCCTCAGCTCGATGTCCACCCCGGCGGTCGGCTCGTCCAGCACCAGCACGGGCGGCGCGTGGACCATCGCCTTGGCCACCAGCAGCCGCCGCTTCATCCCGCCGGAAAGCGTGCGCGCATAGGCATGGGCCTTGTCGTCCAGGTGCACCGCGCGCAGCAATTCCATCGACCGGCGCTTGCCCTTGGGCACGCCGTACAGCCCGGCCTGCAATTCCAGCGCCTCGAACGGGGTGAAGAACGGGTCGAACAGGATTTCCTGCGGCACGATGCCGATCGACACCTTGGCGTTGCGAGGGTGGCGATCGATGTCGAAACCCCAGATGCGCGCCGTCCCCTCCGTCTTGTTGACCATGCCGGCAAGGATGTTGATCAGCGTGGACTTGCCCGCGCCATTGGGGCCGAGCAGCCCGAAAATCTGGCCGCGCGGCACCGCGAAGCTCACATCGTCCAGGGCGCGCTTGCCGCCCGCATAAACCTTTCCCAGGCCTGATATTTCAATGGCTGCGTCGTTCATTGCCAGCCGCATAGCCTCCGTTGGTCCGCTCCGCAAAATTTTGTCGCGATCAACCCCGATTGCGTGCGCCGCACCGTGTTGCTAATCGCACGCGCATGACCGCCGTACCCGAAACCGCCCGCGTCTCCAAAGCCCGTGTCGCCTGCGACGGCGCCACCGATATCGCCGCCGGGGCCGCGCTCGGCCATCCGCGCGTGTGGATCCAGATCGACGAGCGCGGCTATGCCGATTGCGGCTATTGCGACCGCCGCTTCGTGCTGATCGGCGGCCCCGCCGACGAACAGGGTACCGCGCACGGATAAAGCGCCTATATCGGCGGGATGACCGACACCGCCGATCCCCGCGCCTGGCTCTACCGGGCCGATCTCGACCCCGACACCGCGCTGCGCCTCACCCGCGACGCGCTGGACGCCTGCGACGATGGCGAGCTGTACCTGCAATATATGGCGTCGGAGAGCTTCGGCTTCGACGACGGGCGGCTGAAGACGGCCGATTTCAACAGCCAGTCCGGCTTCGGCCTGCGCGGCGTCTCCGGTGAGACGACCGCCTTCGCCCATGCCAATGAACTGAGCGCCGCCGCCCTCGCCCGCGCCGGGGAGACGATGCGCCTGCTCGATCCCGCCCGCGACGCGCGGGCCGCCCCGCCGCGCGGCAACAACCGCCATCTCTACACCGATGCCGATCCGCTGACCGCCGTCCCCTTCGCCCGCAAGGTCGCGCTGTGCCAGGCGATCGACGCCGCCGCCCGCGCGCGCGATCCGCGCATCGCCCAGGTTTCGGTCGGCCTTTCCGGCTCGTGGAGCGTGGTGGAGATCGTCCGCCCCGACGGCTTCGTCGCCAACGACATCCGCCCGCTCGTCCGCCTCAACGTCGGCATCGTCGTCGAATCGAACGGCCGGCGGGAAAGCGGTTCGTTCGGCATGGGCGGCCGCTATCTCTACGACCGGTTGTTTGATCCCGCGACCTGGAACCGCGCTATAGACGAGGCGCTGGCCCAGGCGCTGGTCAACCTCGAATCGGTCGCGGCGCCGGCGGGGGAGATGACGGTGCTGCTCGGCCCGGGCTGGCCCGGCGTGCTGCTGCACGAGGCGATCGGCCACGGGCTGGAGGGGGATTTCAACCGCAAGGGCACCTCCGCCTTTTCCGGGCGGCTGGGCGAGCGGGTGGCCGCCCCCGGCGTCACCGTGGTCGACGACGGTTCGCTGGGCGAGCGGCGCGGGTCGCTCAGCATCGACGATGAAGGCACGCCGACGCAGGAGAATATCCTGATCGAGGACGGCATATTGAAAGGCTATATCCACGACCGGCTGAACGCCCGGCTGATGGGCGTCCAGCCCACCGGCAACGGCCGCCGGCAAAGCTATGCCCACGCCCCGATGCCGCGGATGACCAACACCTTCATGCGCGGCGGCGCGGACGACCCGGCCGAGCTGCTGTCGCGGGTCAAATCCGGCATCTTCGCCCGCAGCTTCGGCGGCGGCCAGGTCGACATCGTGTCCGGCAAGTTCGTCTTTTCCTGCACCGAGGCCTATCGCATCGAAAATGGCCGGCTGGGCGCGCCGATCAAGGGCGCGACGCTGATCGGCGACGGCCCCTCCGTGCTCACCAAGGTGCTGGGCATCGGCAACGACATGGCGCTGGACGAAGGCATCGGCATGTGCGGCAAGGGCGGCCAGTCGGTCCCCGCCGGGGTCGGCCAGCCGACGCTGCTGATCGGCGGGCTGACGGTCGGCGGCACGGCGGCCTGAGGCGGTGCCGCTGGTCGAGCTGTCCCGCTATTATGACCGCTTCGCCGCGGACGTGGCCCGCTCGCGGCTGGAGGCGGAGGGCATCGGCGCGGTGCTGTTCGATACCGAGGTGTGGGCCGGCATGGGCATGCTGATGCCGGTGCGGCTGATGGTGCTCGACGAGGATGCCGACGCCGCCCGCACGCTGCTCGAAACATCTGCCTAAAAAACAGGCATCTTTTCGCAACTGCACAATGACAGGGCGGTCCGCGCGGCGGGCAGGCCCGGCACATCCTTTCAGATCAGCGGTTTAGCAAGCTGGCACATGGCTTGCGATGCCGTTCCCGGACAACCGAGGGAGGCAGAATGAAACTGATCATCGCCATCATCAAACCCTTCAAGCTGGACGAGGTCCGCGAGGCGCTGTCCGATGTCGGCGTCACCGGAATGACCGTCAGCGAGGTGAAAGGGTTCGGCCGGCAAAAGGGCCAGACCGAAATCTATCGCGGGGCTGAATACAGCACGAACATGGTGCCCAAGATCAGGGTGGAGGTGGTCTGCGCCTCCGACCTGTCGGACCGCGCCGTCGAGGCCATCCAGCAAGCCGCCCATACCGGCGCGATCGGCGACGGAAAAATCTTCGTGCTCGATGTCGGCCATGCCGTGCGGATCCGCACCGGCGAGACCGACGAGACCGCGCTGTAGAAAGGGGAACCGATGAAACTTCCAATCAAGAGCCTTGCCGTCCTGGCGCCCCTTTTCGCGGCGATGCCCGCCTGGGCGCAGGACGCGGCCCCCGCCGTCGCCGAAACGGTGGACAAGGGCGACACCGCCTGGATGATGACCGCCACCATCCTGGTGCTGATGATGATCGTGCCGGGGCTGGCGCTGTTCTACGGCGGCCTCGTCCGCACCAAGAACATGCTGTCCATGCTCACCCAGGTGCTGGGCGTGTGCGCGCTGGCGATGATCATCTGGGTCGGCTGGGGCTACAGCCTGGCGTTCAGCGGCGGCGGCGCCTTCATCGGCGATACCGCCAAGCTGTTCCTGGCCGGGGTGACGCCGGATTCCACCGCCGCCACCTTCTCGGAAGGGGTCGCCATTCCGGAATATGTCTTCATCTCATTCCAGATGACCTTCGCCGCGATCACCACCTGCCTCATCCTCGGCGGGCTGGCGGAACGGCTGAAATTCGGCGCGGCGCTGCTGTTCGCGGCGATCTGGCTGACCATCGTCTATTTTCCCATCGCGCACATGGTGTGGGCGGCGGGCGGCTATCTGTTCGAAATGGGCGCGCTGGACTTTGCCGGCGGCACGGTGGTCCACATCAACGCCGGCGTCGCCGCGCTGGTCGGCGCGATCATGCTCGGCCGCCGCACCGGCTACCAGCGCGACGTGATGGCCCCGCACTCGCTGGTCATGACGCTGATCGGCGCCGGGCTGCTGTGGGTCGGCTGGTTCGGGTTCAACGCCGGTTCGGCGCTGGAAGCGAACGGATCCGCCGCGCTGGCGATGATCAACACCTTCGTCGCCACCGCCGCCGGGGTGCTGGCGTGGATGCTGGCAGAGCGGGTTGCCGGGCATAAAAGCTCGCTGCTGGGCGCCGCCTCGGGCGCCATCGCCGGGCTGGTCGCGGTCACGCCGGCCGCCGGCAACAGCGGCCCGTTCGGCGCGGTCGCGCTGGGCGCCATCGCCAGCGTCGGCTGCTTCTGGTTCGTCAGCGTGCTGAAGCCGCGGCTGAAGCTCGACGACTCGCTGGACGCCTTCGGCATCCACGGCGTCGGCGGCATCATCGGGTCGATCGGCACCGCCATCGTCTACGCCCCGTCGCTGGGCGGGCCGGGCGGCGCCGATTATGTGATCGGCGACAAGCTGGTCGTCCAGATCGTCGCCGTGCTCATCGCCGTCGCCTGGTCGGCAATCGGATCGGCCATCGCCTTCGGCATCGTCAAATACACCATCGGGCTGCGCGTCAGCGAGGAAGTGGAGCGCGAAGGGCTCGACCTCGGCGAACATGGCGAGCGCGCCTATAATTATTGACCAGGTTCCTCCTGCGAACGGCCTGGGCCGGTGCGGCGACGCACCGGCCCTTTTTTTGATGCCGAAATGCCACAGCATGGCGCAAATGCCATTAGGGCCGTTGTGAGACTGTGTCCGGGGACGTAACAAGGCCGGATTATTGTATCCGCGTTTCGCGCAATCAAAATCCTGGGGAGGATGAAAATGGAATTTTCGAGCGGCTTTAGGCGCGCCCGTCACGGCTTGACCGTGGCCACCGCGCTGGCATCCGTCATTGCGCTGGCTTCGCCCGCGCTGGCGCAGGACAGCGGCACTGATGCAACGGACGCACAGCCGGACATCATCGTCACCGCCACCAAGCGCGCCTCGACGATCCAGGACGTCCCCTTCTCCATCAACGCCCAGACCGAGCAGGATATCGAGCGCGCCAACGCCGGCACATTGGAAGACCTTTCCCGTAACGTCGCCGGCCTGACCATCCAGAATCTCGGACCGGGCCAAAGCCAGGTATCGGTACGCGGCGTTTCCGCCGGCCAGGTCGCCCGCGACCAGCCCGGCGTGAAGGAGCAGGTCGGCGTCTATCTGGATGAATCGGTGATCTCGCTGTCGCTGTTCACCCCGGACCTCGACCTGTTCGATCTGAACCGTATCGAAACGTTGCGCGGCCCTCAGGGCACGCTGTTCGGCTCAGGGTCCGTGGGCGGCACGCTGCGCTACATCACCAACCAGCCCAACACCGACAGGGTGGAAGGCAAGGTTGAAGCCAATATCAACGTCGTGGACGAAGACGATATGGGCGGCAGCTTAAAGGGCGCGGTCAACCTGCCCGTTTCGGAGAGCGTCGCGATCCGCGCGGTTGGCTATTACACCCGCTATGCCGGCTTCATCGATGCGCTGCGCGAAGGCGGCGGGATGGACAAGAACGTCAATGACGGCTGGCGCGCCGGTGGCCGCCTGTCGATGCTGCTGCAGGCCAGCGACGACATCTCGATCACGCCGCGTATCATCTATCAGAAGATCAAGACCCACGGCTTCAACCGCGAAGAGCGGTTCAATCTGTTCGCCAACACCTTCACCACCACCCGCCCCAAGGTGGATTTCAAGGAGCGTCAGCAGTTTCTGCTGCTGGATGAGAGCTTCGAGGATGAAATCCTGATCGCCGACGCGACGATCCAGGCAAGCCATGGTCCGGTGGATTTCACGTCGGTGACCAGCTATACGGACCGCAACATCCTGGTCAGCCGCGATGCCAGCGCGCTGACGGGCAGCGTGTCCGTCGATCTGGGCTTCACCGAAGCGGGTGTGCTGCTGCCGTCGAACCTGATCGACACCACCAAGGTGAAGCAGTTCACTCAGGAAGTCCGCTTTTCGTCCAACGACAAGGGGCCGTTTCAGTGGCTGGTCGGCGGATATTATGCCCGCGTGAAGCGCGACTATACGCAGCGCCTGCCCACCCCGGGTTATGATGCCGCGCATATCCTGCGGTCCGACATCGTCAACAATGATGCGAACCCCAACAACAACCTGCCCTATCCCGATGTGCTTCGGAACGGCTTTGGCCCGGATGCGCCCTATAATGCCGACATCCCGTACAATCTGAAGCAACTCGCGATATTCGGCGAAGCGAGCTACGATCTGACCGATCAGCTGACCGCGACCATGGGCGGACGCTATTATGCGTTCAACGAAGAGCGGCGGTTCAAATCGGGCGGCCTCTTCACCAACCTGGACGACAATCGCGACCGCACTGAATCCGAAGGATTCTCGCCGCGCCTGCTGCTCAGCTACAAGGCCACTCGGGATCTGACCTTCAATGCGCAGGCGTCGAAGGGCTTTCGCCTTGGCGGCGTCAACGATCCACTGAACCTGCCGCTGTGCGACAAGGGCGTGCCGGGGGGACCGGACGCCACCACGTTCGGCAACCGCCCGCGCTATGACGACGAATCGCTGTGGAACTATGAAGCCGGGGTCAAGGCGAAATCCGGCATGTTCACGTTCAATGCCGCGGCCTTCTACACCGACATCAAGAATCTGCAGGTTACGGCAGACGCGGGTAGCTGCTCGTCGCGCATCGTGTTCAACGTCCCCAAGGCGTTCACCAAAGGCGTCGAGTTCGAGCTGACCGCCAGCCCGACCGTTGGTCTCGATCTGTCGGTTTCGGGCAGCGTCATCAAAGCTGAATTCGATTCAACCCTGACACGACCGAACGGCTCCGTGATCGAAGGCATTCGCGATGGCAATCGACTGCCCTCCGTGCCGAAGTTCCAGCTTTCGGCCAGCGGCACTTACAGCTTCCCGCTGGATGAAGCGGCCGGCACCAAGGGCTATCTGTCCGCATCGTTCCAACATGTCGGCAGCCGCTTCACCCAGCCGGGCGATCAGGAGAGCAATCCGCGGAGCTTTGAGCATGGCCTGCCCTTCGCTGGCATGCCGGCCAACGCCACAACGACGCTCGACCTGAAGCTGCCGGACTACCAGCTGGTTAACCTGAGCGCGGGGATTGAATTCGACAACGATCTCGACGTGTCGATCTATGTCAACAACCTGCTGGACGAAAATGCGCTGCTATCGTTCGATCGCGAACGCGGCGGCCGGGCACGGCTTGGTTTCGCCACCAACCAGCCGCGCACCATCGGGCTCACGGTCCGCAAGGGCTTCTGATCCTGGGGAGGGCAGGAAGGGGCCGGCGGAGCGATCCGCCGGCCCCTTTTTCATTGGTCAGGCGGCCAGATCTGCCTTCACGAAATCCGCGCACCTTTCGCCGATCATGATCGTCGGGGCGTTGGTGTTGCCGCTGACAAGGCGCGGCATCACCGATGCATCGGCAATATAGAGCCCCTTGACGCCGCGTACTCGCAGCCGGGGGTCGACCACCGCATCCGTATCGCTCCCCATCCGGCAGGTGCCGACCGGGTGATAGACGGTGTCGGCCCGCGCGCGGATCGCCGCGACCAGCGCCGCATCGTCCGTCACTTGGGCGGTGTGGCGGTCCCGCCCACCGAAACGCGCCATCGGCGCCGCCTCCAATATCCGCCGCATCAGCTTCACGCCCGCCAGCAGCGTCGCGACATCGGCCTCCGCGTCGAGGAAATTGGGGTCGATCAGCGGCGGACGGGCGGGATCGGCGGAGGCGAGCCGCACCGTGCCCCGGCTTTCCGGGCGCAGCACGCAGACATGGCAGGAAAAGCCCTGGCCCTTCACCTTGGCGCGGCCATGATCCTCCAGCAGGGCGGGGACGAAATGGAACTGGACGTCCGGCACCGCCACGTCGGGCCGGGTGCGCGCGAAGCCGCCCGCCTCGGCATAGGGGGTGGTGAGCACCCCGGTCCGCCGCCTGAACCATTCGACCACCCCGCCCGCAAAGCGCAGCGACCCGGCCAGCGAGGTACCGAAAAAGCCGGTATCGTCGCTCTGATAGCCGGCGACATAATCGATATGGTCCTGCAGGTCGGCGCCCACCGCCGGCCGGTCGACCAGCACGTCGATGCCATAAGCGGCAAGATGGTCGGCCGGGCCGATGCCGGAAAGCATCAGCGTCTGCGGGGTGCCGAAGGCACCGCCGGCCAGGATGACCGCGCGGCGGGCGCGGACCTCGTGCCGCCGCCCGCGCTGCCGGTAGACCGCGCCCACCGCCCGGCCCTGTTCGATCAGGATGCGCTCCACCAGCGCGCCCGTCCGCACGTCGATGCGCCCGGCGGCGCGGGCGGGGTCAATATAGGCGCGCGCGGCGCTCCACCGCTCGCCGCCTTTCTGCGTCACCTGATACAGGCCGATGCCTTCATGCCGGTCGCCGTTGAAATCAGGGTTGCGCGGCAGCTGCAGGCTGGCCCCCGCCTCGACGAAAGCCAGCGACGCCGGGTTGGGCGCGCGCTGGTCGCTGACTGCAAGCGGCCCGTCCCCGCCGTGGAAGCCGTCCGTGCCGCGCTCATTCCCCTCGGCGCGACGGAACCAGGGCAGCACGTCGCGATAGGCCCAGCCGTCGCAGCCCAGCGCCGCCCAATTGTCATAATCCCATGCGCAGCCGCGAATATAGAGCATGGCGTTGATCGCGCTCGATCCGCCCATGCCGCGCCCGCGCGGCTGATAGCCAAGCCGCCCGTTCAGCCCGCGCTGGGGCACGGTGTCGAACTGCCAGTTGGACGATTTGGGGAGGAAGGGCATCATCCCCGGCGCCTTGATCCGCCAGCTGCGGTTCTCGCCGCCCGCCTCCAGCAGGGCGACGGTGAAACGCCCATCCTCGCTCAGCCGGCCGGCCACCGCGCTGCCGCCCGATCCGCCGCCGATCACCAGGATGTCGACTTCATCCATGCCGTCCCCGCCCCTTCCCGCCTGTCGTTATTCGGCCGGCAGCTCGGCCCTCCCGGCCTGCCACCGCGCCTTTATCGTCTCGCTGGTGTCGCGGCTGCCATCATGGCTCCACCCCGGCGGGCCGAACATATAGCCAAGCCGCGCACGGACGCCCGGCGCGCGCCACAGGTCGCGGGCAATGCCCACCCATTCGTGGAACGCCGCCCAGAGCAGGTTGAAACTGCCCAGATTCTTGACGATGCCGTAGCGCGGCCGGTCGTCGTCCCGCTCCGGCTCGAAACTGCCGAACATCCGGTCCCAGATGATGAACACGCCGGCATAGTTGCGGTCCAGATAGCGCGGGTTGGTGGCGTGGTGGACGCGGTGGTGGGACGGCGTGTTCATCACCGCCTCGAACCAGGCCGGGCAGCGGCCGATCACCTCGGTATGGATCCAGAACTGGTAGATCAGGTTCAGCCCGCCGCAGAAGAACACCATCTCCGGTGGAAAGCCGATCAGGAACAGCGGCAACCGGAAGGCGAAGGACAGGCTGATAAAGCCGGTCCAGGTCTGCCGGAGCGCGGTCGAAAGGTTATAATGCTGGCTGGAATGGTGGATGACATGGCTGGCCCAGAACCAGCGCACCCGGTGCGCGGAACGGTGGAAGGCGTAATAAGCCAGGTCGTCGAGCAGGAAGCAGAGCGGCCACGCCCACCAGGTAAAGCCGATGTCGAAGACGGCGAAGCGCGACACCCAGTAAGCGGCCGCCACCACCGCGCCCAGCGACAGCACGCCGGCGATGGAGCTGCCGAACCCCAGCATGAGCGATGTCAGCGTGTCGCGCGGTTCATAGCGGCGCGGGTCGCGGAAGCGCGCGACGATCATCTCCACCAGCACCAGCGCGATGAACGCGGGGACCGCGAAATCGACCGGATCGGGCAGTTCAGGCACGAGAGGCGCTATTTGCAATCATGTCAGCAAGATTGCGCGTCTCGTCACTTTCCGCAAGCGTCAACTTCACCCGGCCGAACAGGCGCTCGCCGCTGTCGATGGCAATGGTCGCGCCGTCGCGGGTGAAAGCGACGGGCGGGGTCAGGCGGCGCACCGCGAACTGCGCGCCGTGGCGTTTGACCAGCGCCAGCGTGCCGTCCACGCCGACCACCGCCGCCGCCGCATGATCGGCGGACAGAAAGGCATGGCGCGCGATGAAGCCGGACAGCGCCTCCTCCGCCAGCCGGACCGCATCCCCCGCGTCGCCGATCGCCGCGCCGCCCAGCCGCAGCAGCCGTGCGATCAGCGCAAGCGCCAGCACCCCGCCCAGCGATCCGATCAGCAGCGTCCAGCTCATCGCCCGGCCAGCGCGTCCAGCATCGGCCGGATCGGCGTCAGGTCGTAACCCGCCCCCGCCGCCTTGGCCGCCAGGTCGTCCGGCCTGTCGCCCATGCGGGCGCGGGCCAGCGCCCAGAGCAGGGTCGAGCGCGTGCCCGACCGGCAATAGGCCAGCACCGGCCCGGTCGCCCCGTCCAGCGCGGCGACCATCGCCTCCACCTGATTGCCGGAAAAACCGGCATGGGTGACGGGAATGGCCAGATACGCCATGCCCGCCCGCGCCGCCGCATCCGCGATCGCGCGCCCATCGGGCTGGCCGGCATCCTCGCCGTCAGGGCGGTTGTTGATGACCAGCGTGACGCCCCCCGCCGCCGCCTCGGCCAGCTGGTCGAGGCTGATCTGCGGGGAAACGAGAATGGACTCATCGAGTCTGCGGAACATGCAATGCCTTTCAGGACCGGGGCGGGAGGATGCGCCATGCTATCGCGCGCGCGGGCACGATCCAACGGAAAAGGCAGGGCGCGCGGCCCGATCAGCCCTGATCGTTCACCACCGCCAGGAACGCCGCGCCATAAGCTTCCAGCTTGCGCGCGCCGATGCCGGATATCCGCCCCATCTCCGCCAGGCTGCGCGGCCGCGTCGCCGCGATCTCGCGCAGCGTGGAATCGTGGAAGATCACATAGGGCGGCACCGCCGCTTCCTCCGCCAGCGCGCGGCGGCAGGCGCGCAGCGCGTCGAACAACGGATCGCCCACCGGGTTGGCGGCGGCGCTGCCCCGCCTGCGCCGCTCGCGCCGGGGCGGCACCACCAGCGATAGGCTCGCCTCCCCCTTCAACAGCGCCCGGGCGCCGGGGCCGAATTCCAGCCCGCCATGCTCGTTGGCCCTCAGCGCGTCACGCAGCAGCAAGGCCCGGGCGACCGGCTTGATCAGCGCCGCCTCGTCTCCGTCGACGATGCCGAACACGGACAGCGCATCATGCCCGGCCCGCGCGCTGCGCTCCGTGGACTGGCCCAGCAGCACGCTCTCCACATAGCCCGCGCCGAACATCTGCCCGGTGCGGAACACGGCGGAGAGGAATTTGCGCGCCGTCTCGGTGGCGTCCACCGCCTGGGGCGGGTTCAGGCAATTGTCGCAATTGCCGCAATGCTCGGGCGCCGTCTCGCCGAAATGGGCGAGCAATATCCGCCGCCGGCAACCCGCCGTCTCCACCAGCGCGCCCAGCGCATCCAGCCGGGCGCGCTCCCCGGCGCGGCGCCCCTCATCCACCTCGACGATGCGCTGGCGGGCGCGGGCGAAATCCTCCGCCCCCCAGAAAAGATGGGCGGTCGCCGGATCGCCGTCCCGCCCGGCGCGGCCCGTTTCCTGATAATAGGCCTCGATCGACTTGGGCAGCCCGGCATGGGCGACGAAGCGCACGTCCGGCTTGTCGATACCCATGCCGAAGGCGACGGTGGCGACCATCACCATATCTTCCGACGCCACGAAATCCGCCTGGTTGCGGGCGCGCACCGCCGGGTCCAGCCCGGCATGATAGGCGCGCACCGCCCGCCCCTTCGCCGCCAGCGCGGCCGCCAGCTTCTCCGTCGCCGCGCGGGTGGGCGCATAGACGATGCCCGCCCCCGGCTGGTCGCGCAGCAGGTCCGCGATCTGCTGGATCGTGCCCTGGCGCGGGCTGATCGCGTAGCGGATATTGG
Source organism: Sphingomonas sp. SCN 67-18 (assembly GCF_001724715.1). GTDB lineage: Bacteria > Pseudomonadota > Alphaproteobacteria > Sphingomonadales > Sphingomonadaceae > SCN-67-18. The sequence continues at coordinate 7,478 of NZ_MEFG01000041.1, read as the reverse complement.
GCCGGTCGAACCCGGCGACGATCAGCCCGTCCTCGGCAATGCCCAGCTGCACCAATATGTCGGCGCGGGTATGGGCGTCCGCCGTGGCGGTCAGCGCCAGCCGGGGCACATCCGGAAATTCGTCCAGCAAGGGCCGGAGCAGGCGGTAGTCCGGCCGGAAATCATGCCCCCATTCGCTGACGCAATGGGCCTCGTCGATGGCGAACAGCGCCACCGGCGCCTGGCGCAGCAAGTTGCGGAACCCCTCGCCGGACGCGCGCTCCGGCGCGGCATAGAGCAGGTCCAGCTCTCCGGCGCGGAAGCGGGCGATGGTCTCCGCGCGGTTATCGTCGGCAGAGGTCAGCGCCGCCGCGCGGATGCCGATGGCGGTGGCGGCGCGCAGCTGATCGTGCATCAGCGCGATCAGCGGGGATATCACCACGCAGGTTCCCGGCAGGGCGACGGCGGGCAACTGGTAGCAGAGCGACTTGCCCGCGCCGGTGGGCATCACCGCCAACGTCCGCAGCCCGGCCAGCACGCGGTCGACCACCTGGCCCTGCACCCCGCGAAACGCCGAAAAACCGAAAGTCTGCTGAAGCGTGGCAAGCGGGGACGACATGGCGCGTCCCATAGCGCCGGGCATTGCAAGGTGTCGAGCGCCGGCTGCGGGCGGGCCGCACGACCCCGGACCGCGCATGAAAAAGCGGCGCCGGTCACGACCAGCGCCGCCAGTAAGTTTCGGGAATGCCAAGGGGACATCCCATTGGGTCGCATCGGCTCGGCAGCGGCCGGGGACCTTGGTGGCCATTGCCGAGCAAATCGGTTTACCGCGGCGCCAGATACGCGGCGCCGCACCAACAGGGGTCGGTGAGACCTCTATCGCGGCGCGAAGCTGAACCCAGCATGACGAAAAGCGGGAAAAGCGCAGGGCGGGCGGCAATGGACGGCGCTCCGTTTCACCGCCCGGCCACTGTCACCATGTCACCATTTTCACGGCCCGATCTGTCACCTCCCAGGCATAAACGCCTGTTTGCGACCATCGCCGGACAATCAACCGCCTGTTTTCCAAATATAAAAGGAACACCGGTGATTGTTACAAAATTATGGCATAATTGTTGCATTAATGCACAAAGATACACTGATATCATCATAAATGTAATTTTGTATCAGTTCCGCGTTTTAAGGAGAAGCGTAGCCAACAAGCGGCATTTCACAAAAAAGCCATATGAGGAGGGGGCAATGGTTTCGAGAACGCACCGCGTAGATTATCTCAAATCCGTGGGCGCAATGGCGCTCATCCTGTGCGGGGCATACCCGCTGCACGCGCAGTCGGCGAACAATGCCGACGACAATAATGCGCCTGACATCATCGTCACCGGGTCCAGCCTGCGCGGCGTTCCCGCCGTCGGTTCCAACCTGATCAGCGTCGGCGCGGAAGCGATCGAGGACAATGCGGTCCAGACCGTCCAGCAGCTTTTGCAGACCGTCCCGCAAATCTGGGGCAGCAACGCCGCCGGGCAGGGCGCGTTCGCATCCTTCGACGCATCGGGCCTTGCCGTGCCGCAGATCCACGGGCTGGGCGGCGCGAACAGCTCGTCCACGCTGGTCGTCATCGACGGCCACCGCTTTCCCACCATGGGCGTCCGGCGCAACCTGCCCGATCCCAACTTCATCCCGCCCAACGCGATCCAGCGGGTCGAGGTGCTGGCCGAAGGCGCGTCGTCCATCTACGGGTCGGACGCCGTCGCCGGCGTTCTGAACTTCATCACCAAACGCCGCTTCGACGGCGTGGAACTCAGCGGCCAAGCCGGCTTCGGCAAGGATTATCGCACCTCCAGCTTCTCCGCATCGCTGGGCAAGCGCTGGGACGATGGCGGCTTCGCGGTCTTCTACAATTATTCGAAGCGCGGCGACCTGCTCGGCGCGGACCGGCCTCGCACCCTGCCGAACCAGCTCGCCAATGGCGGCCGCAACTTCGGCAACTTCAACTGCGGCCCGGCCAGCTTCCAGGCGGTCGGCAGCAGCACCATCTATCTCTACCCCTATAGCGGGGCGGGCATGTCCAACGCCCAGGCCGGCGCGCCTTGCGAGCAGGCCAGCGTGACCGCGCTGATCCCCAAGGAAAAGCGCAACTCGCTGATGGTGAAGGCCGATTATGAGTTCAGCGACAATTTCCGCTTCAACGGCGATGTCGTCTATTCGAACCGGATCAGCGACCAGCGGCAAAGCGTGGGGACGATCACCGCCAAGGTCTTCGGCGCCGGCAATGCGGCGACCAGCCAGATCAACCCCTTCTTCGTCGCGCCCACGGCCGCGCCACTGGTGAATGAAGGCACCGTCCGCTTCGACGGCAACGAACTGTTCCCGGACGGCGCCAATGTGCGGTCGGCCATCGAAGTGTTCTACGGCTTCGGCAACCTCGAATATGATCTGGACGACAATTGGCGGGTCACCGCGTCGCTCGTCTCGGGCGTGAGCACCAGCTCTGAAGTCCGCACGGGGGAATTGTGCGGATCGTGCGTCAACCTGGCGCTGAACGGGTCGACCAACGGCAACGGCACGCTCACCCAGCCGGCCATCCCGGGCACCACGCTGGTCGTCAACAATGTGCCGCTGACCACGGCGAACGCGCTCGACGTGTGGAATCCGCGGGCGACCAACCGCACCTCGGCGGACGTGCTGAAGCGGATCCGCGATTCCCGCACCTTCCAGCGCGCGCGCCAGAACCTGCAGCAATATACGCTGAAGGTGGACGGCGCCCTGTTCGCCCTGCCGGCCGGCGACGTGAAGGTGGCGGTCGGCGCTGACATGGTGAAGCTCAGCGTCGATTCCGACGTGGCGGAATCCAACAACACCGGGCCGCACAGCCTTTCGTCCAGCTACAATGCCTATCTGTACGAGCGCACCGTCAAGTCGCTGTTCGGCGAAATGCTGTTGCCGGTGATCTCGGAGGAAATGGGCATCCCCGGCATCCGCAGCCTCGAATTCAACGTCTCGGGCCGCTACGATCATTATGATGAGTTCGGCAGCCTGTTCAATCCGAAGATCGCCTTCAACTGGACGGTGGTCGAGGGGCTGAAGATCCGCGGCAACTACGCCGAATCCTTCGTGGCGCCGCAATTCTCCACCTACGGCCCGGACAAGCTGACCGGCGAAAACGGGCGCAGCGTCGACACCTATTTCGGCCCGCAGAACGGCACGCTTGAAATCCCGCTCGCCAAATATCCCGAGGCGCGGGCCATTCCGGGCTGCAACACCGTCGGCCAGGTCACCTGCACCCTCGGCACCGCCAGCATAGCGGGCATGCGGCTGGAAGGCGCCAACCCGGATGTCGGGCCTGCCACCGGCAAGGCCTGGGCGATCGGCGCCGATTTCACGCCCACCTTCCTGCCCGGCCTGTCGGCCAGCGTGACCTATTGGCACAATACGTTGAAGGGCGCGGCCGGTTCGCCGCCGCTCGCCATCGTGGTCAATTCGGATGCCTTCCACGATCTGCTGACCATCTACCCGACCGGCGCCACGCCGGCCCAGATCGAGGCCTATCGCGGCGGCCGCCGGCAAAACTCGCCGCTCAGCGCCGGAACCATCTATTTCGGCTTGGATTTCCGTAACTACAATGTCTACACCGTCTTCGTCGAAGGCGTGGACTGGGATGTCCATTACCGGCACCGCACCGGCTGGGGTTCGATCCGCGGCGGCGTTTCCGGCACCTACAAGACCCGCTTCGACCAGACGTCAGGCCCTGGCGAGCCGGTGTTCAGCATCCTGAACAAGAGCCGCTATCTCGGCACCTTCCCGTCCATCCAGACTGAAATCCGGGCGGATCTGGGCGTCGAGGCCGGGCCGTTCAAGGCAACCGCCTTCGCCAACTATTCGGGCGGCTACACCTTCTTCAACGCCAGCGCGATCAACCCGCTGGTGACGGAGAACGGCATCCCGGTGGGCGGCGGCGACAAGGTGAAGTCCTACACCTCGGTCAGCCTCAACCTGCAATATAATCTGAAGGACCTGCTGCCGATCGACGCGACGCTGTTCGCAGACGTCGACAATGTGTTCGACGCCTATCCGCCGTTCGTGAACTTCAACACGGGCTTCGACAATTTCGTGACCTTCCCGATGGGCCGGGTCCGACGGACTGCCGCAGCTCTTCGGCCATGGTCGAAAGTTCGCGCACCTGCTGTGCCGTCCGCCGCCAACGAGCATGGGGGAGGAAAAAGGCCGTCGCCGGTGTCATGCCGGCGGCGGCCTTTTCATGGACGCCCGCTTGCCGGGCACCGCTTCCGCCCGCGCTATATGTCGCCCAGCCGCGCGCCGATCCGGCGGCTGGCATCGATGCCGACCAGCAGCATCGCGGTGGCGGCGAGCAGGAAGGCGAGCGCGAACGGCGCGCCGGGGAAGGAAACCGGCGCGTCGCTGCCGGTGAACAGCGTGAACAGCGAATTATAGGAAAGCGGCGCCGCAATCGCCGCCAGCGCCGCCAACGAGCTGTTGAGGCCCAGCAGCTCGCCCTGCCGGTCGTCGTCGACGGCGGCGGACAGCAGCGCGGTCAGCGAAGGCTGGACGATCCCCTGTATGCCCAGCATCAGGCTGACGATCAGCGCCAGCCAGCCGACGCCGTTGACGATGTAGAAAATCTGCCCGGCCATCGCCCCGGCCAGCCCGATCAATATGGCGCGGTTGGGGCCGATGCGCGCGGTGAGCGGGCCGATCACGAAAACCTGGCACACGGCCATGGAAATGCCGGTGCAGGCGAGCGAAAGGCCGATCATGCCGGGACCCCAGCCATAACGGTCGGTGGCGAACCACGCCCACAGCACCGGGCAGATGTTGATCGCGGTGATCCAGAGCAGATAGGCCCCCGCCAGCAGCCAGATGCCGCTGACATTCCTGAGCGAGACGATCGCACCCAGCGGATTGGCGCGCCTCAGGCTGAACGGCCTGCGCCGCTCCGGCGGCAAGGTCTCCTCGAAACGCAACAGGCCGTAGATCAGCGTGACCAGCGCCAGCGCGCTCGCGGCCAGAAAGGGCGCGCGCGTCCCCAGGCCGGCAATCATCCCGCCAATCCCCGGGCCGATGATGAAGCCCGCGCCAAAGGCCGCACCGAGCAGCCCGAAGGCCTGCACCCGGCTCTCGCGCGGCGTCGCATCGGCGACGATCGCCTGCGCGGGCGCGAACACCGCCCCCAGCCCGCCCGCCACTGCCCGGCCCAGGAATAGCCAGAGCAGGCTGGGCGCGAACGCCATCACCGCATAATCGACCGCAAAGCCCAGCAGGGCGAACAGCACCACCGGGCGGCGGCCGAAGCGGTCGCCAAGATTGCCCATCAGCGGTGAAAACAGAAACTGGAACACCGCATAGGTCGCCACCAGCGCGCCGCCGACCGATGTGGCGTCGGACAGGCTCATATGCCCCAGCTCCATCACCAGCGTCGGCATCACCGGCATGATGATGCCGAAGCCGACGGAGTAGGTCAGCATCACCAGCATCGCGAAGCGGATGCGCGGATCGATGGAAGACGGTTTGGAAAAAATGGCCGAAGAACGCCCTGCCATTCATCTCTCCCAATAATATTATCAGTTATTATTTTCGGTGTTTGATTATAATATTTATTTATTTCCGATATTTATTATAGAATTTTGCTATCTGTCTTGATTATTGGCCGTCATGACATCGTCCATGAGAGCATGGCGGAGCGCGATCAGATCCGCTCGCCCCCAAACATCGCGGCGGCAACGCACCAATTCTCCCGCCGCTCTCGCAATGATATTGACAAAGCCGGGAAGCACATCCGGCCGATATCGAAAGTCATGGATATCATTGACTTGATAATGCGGCATGTTCGATGCCTAATTGTTCCGATATTAATCGGATACACGAAATCTTGCCTTGTCTCCCCAAAGGAAAACTGGCGACGGTCAAATATTTTCCTATTTGAACGATAAAATCCAAATACGGATTATCGGATATGCATGCTATATTGCTGCGATAAGCTGCTCGCGCCGTCGCTGCGGCGCGTGATGACATTGAATATATGCCGTGAATCATATTGGTCGGCGGAAACGGTATCGACGACGCGCGCGTTCCCGATCCTGCTTGCGCCGAATGAGCAAGACGACCGATTCTGACATAACATATTATAATAATATAAAATTCCATATCGCTGGACAGTAAAGGAGATGTGATGCGCCAGTCCCTCGCCCTGTTTGCCGCCGCCGTGGTTTTCGCCACGCCGGCCTATGCGCAAGCCCCCGTCCCGTCCGCGGCGCTGGCCGCCGCGCTCGATGCACCCACGCGCACCGCCGCCAACAAGGCGCGCGATATCCACCGCCACCCCGGCGAAACGCTCGCTTTCTTCGGGGTGCAGCCCACCCATGTCGTGGTCGAGGCGCTGCCCGGCGGCGGCGGCTGGTATACCGAAATCCTCGCGCCCTATCTGAAGGACCGGGGCACGCTCTACGTCGCGCAAGGCGCGGGCAAGGCGCGCGATACGCTGAAGGCCAAGCTGGATGCGGACGGCGCCGCTTACGGCAAGGTCCAGTGGGCGGATTTCCCGCTGGCCGGCGTTCCGGACGGCAGCGCGGACGTGGTCCTCACCTTCCGCAACGTCCACAACCTCATCATGAACGAGGATACGACCACGCCGGATCGCGCCTTCGCAAGCTTCTACCGCGCGCTGAAGCCGGGCGGCACGCTGGGCGTCGTCGACCACCGCCTGCCGGAATCCGCGGACTCCGCCCGCCAGAAGACGAGCGGCTATCTGAAACGGTCCACCGTGGTGGCGCTGGCCGAAAAGGCCGGCTTCAGACTGGTCGGTGAAAGCGAGATCAACGCCAACCCGAAAGACACCGCCGATTGGGAAAAGGGCGTGTGGACCCTGCCGCCCACCCTCACCAACGGCGACGTCGACCGCGCCAAATATCTCGCCATCGGCGAAAGTGACCGGATGACCCTGAAATTCGTCAAACCCGCGAGCTGAACCCGCCCCAAAGCCCTGCCCCGAGGCCCGGCCCACGCCGCCCGCCCCGGGGCAGCCGGCGCTGCACAGACAGCGCCCGCAAACGCCGCCCGATCAGGAAATCACGGAAAATCTGGCGCCCCGCCCAGGATAAACATAACGAATATGTTTCGCCGTTTGCGCTACTATAGAACCGCCACGGAGCGCCGGTAGCCGCCCTATCGCGTAGTGCGACGCCGCTGATTATTCGAGAAGCATCGGCGGCCCACACGTTCGAGCCTCCCGATGGCAAGCTGCCTCTGCCGCCGATGTAAATAGCGCTTGGTCGGTTTGCGTAGTGCAATTACCTCGGTAGATGAGGGGAACGCGATTGAATCCTTGGCCAGTGATACCCGCCGATGTTGTCGCTTGGTTCCGCGGTGTCTTCGCGGACGCAAACCGCCATGTATGCGAACGCCTGGTCAATCTCCCCAATATCCGCGAGACATCGCTCGATGACGGATTGATTGAAGCGTTGATCCCCGACAGCGCGCCGACGCTCGCC
>NZ_MEFG01000040.1 GCF_001724715.1 Sphingomonas sp. SCN 67-18 | reverse complement strand
CCTTGGCGACCAGATCGCCCGCTTCCGCCTCGGCCTGCGCCAGGATGGCCGCGGCGTCGCCCGCGCTGGCGGCCTGCTGCGCGCGGGCCTTGGCCAGCAGCGCCTCCGCCTCGGCGCGGATCGCCCGCGCCTCATCCAGCTCCCGCCGGGTTTCGGCAATGCGCGCGTCGAGCCCGCTGGCGATCAGTCGGGGCGCCTTGACCACGAAAATCGCGATCAGCAGGAAGATGGTCAGGCCGACATAGACCCAGCCTTCCGCGCCCAGGCCCAGCAGTTCGGGCTCATGGCCGTGGCCGCCATCGGCCTCGGTCAGCGCGACGACATGCTGTTCGGCGTTCACGGCGGACGTTGCTGAAACCGTCATGTCCTTAAGCTCCCGCAATCGCGCCGCCGGCGGCGCGCGCGGCTTCCGCAGCGGTCGGCCGCGTGCCGGTCAGCCGCTCGACGATGTCGGCGGCGGCGTCCGCCGCGACCGACTGGACGCCCGCCAGCGCATCCGCCCGCGCCGCGGCGAGCGCGGTCTGGGCGGTGGCGGCCTTGGCGGCCACCTTGTCGCCGGCCTTGGCCAGCTTCGTTTCGACCGACTTGGCGATCTTCGCCCGCGCTTCCGTCAGCGCGGCGCGCGCCTTGCCCTGCGCGTCGGCAATGCCGGCGGCATAGTCCGTCTCGATCCGGTCGGCTTCCGCCTTGGCGGTTTCCGCCGTGTTCAGATCCCCCGAAACCTGGCCTTCCCGCGCCGTCCGCACAGTGCCGATCTTCGGCAGGGTGAGCCGCACGATCCCGAAATAGAGGATCGCGAAGAACACCGTCAGCCAGGCGAGCTGGGGGACGAAATTGGCGATATCGAACTGAGGCATCGGCGGTCCTTAGAGCATTTCCGCGTTCAGCCGGGCAGCCGGCGGAACGAAAAACACGACATCCGGAAATCTGCCGGCGGCCCCGCGCGCGCGGCCGCCATGGCAGGCTGCCCGCGCCGGAGCGCGGGCGGCAGGATCAGGAGAAAGCGAGCGCGAGCGCGACGACGGCCGCGATCAGGCCCAGCGCTTCCGTCACGGCGAAACCGAAGATCAGGCGGCCGCCCATCTTGGCGTCGGCTTCCGGATTGCGCAGCGCGCCGTTCAGATACTGACCGAAGATCGAGCCCACGCCGATCGCGGCGAGACCCGCACCGATAGCGGCCAGGCCGGCACCGATCACCCGTGCTGATTCTGCGTCCATGTCTAAAACCCTTCTATTAGTCGTTTGAAAGATCAGTGAAGATTGATCGCGTCGTTGAGATAGATCGACGCGAGCAGAGCGAACACATAAGCCTGAACAACCGCGATCAGCACTTCGAGCGCGGAGAGCGCGACGTTCACCGCCAGCGGCAGCACGCCGAACACATAAGGCAGCGCGCCGAAAGACCCCAGCGTGACCACGAAGGTGCCGAACACCTTCAGCAGCACATGGCCCGCCGTCATGTTGGCGAACAACCGGATGGCGAGCGTGAACGGCCGCGACAGGAAGCTGAGGAATTCGATGATGGCGACGAACATCGCCAGGACGATGTTGGTGTCCTTCGGCCAGAACAGCGTGAAGAAGTGCAGGCCGTGCTTGGCGAAGCCGACGATGCAGACGATCGCGAACACCAGCACCGCCAGCCCCAGCGTCACCGCGACATGGCTGGTGGGGGTGAAGGCGCCGACCCAGGGGATCAGCCCCAGCAGGTTGCACGCCAGCACGAAGATGAAGACGGAAAAGATCAGCGGGACGAAGCGGCGGCCCTGCGGCCCCACCGTGTCGTCCAGCATTTTCTGCACGAATTCATAGATATATTCGACCGCGGCCTGGGCGCGATTGGGCACCAGCTGCGGCCGCGACGTGCCGATGAACAGGAACAGCGCGATCGCGGCCAGCGCGATCAGCATCCACAGCGATGAATTGGTGAACGACAGATCGTAACCGCCGGCCGAAATCGGATGGAGGACCTTGATCTCGAACTGTTCCATCGGGCTGGCCATTGTCAGTCCTTCTTGTCGCTATCGGGTTCGGCGTCGAACTGTTTCGACGTCTGCATCGCGCGGCGGGTGCCCGCGGCAAAGCCGAGAATCAACAGCGCGATCATCGCAAACGGCTTAGTCCCCAGCCCGGCATAGCTGTCGATCAGCCAGCCGATGAAACCGGAGACGAGCACCGCGCCGACAAATTCGACGCCGATCGCCCAGCCCCGGCTCTCTGCACGGGCGCCGGCATTGCCGCCCGAGCCGTGCTGATGCGCGGCCTTCGCATCGGCGATGCGGCGATCAAGCTCGTCTTTCCCAGTCTGGCGGTCGTCGGCCAAAACGCGATACCCTGAAATAAGGAAACGCCGCCGGACACGCGATGTGGACGGCGACGACACGCAAAGCGGGTCGCCCCGCCAAGCGCGGCCCGTTTAGGAAGCGGGATGGCCCAAGTCAACCGTCGTACCGCACTGCGGCAAAAGGATGAGAGGCTAAGCGGTTGGCGGGCGCGCGCCCTGCCCGATCAGACGGCCGGGCAGTTGCCGGGAACCGGGGCGGGATCACCCGCGCCGCGCACCCGCCAGAAGCCGTCGTCAAGCTGGTAGGCGCGGCCCGCGCCCACGGCGGAGAGCGTCTTGCAGCCCGTGGCCGCGGCCACCGCCTCCACGCTGACGCCGCGCGCTGCGGCGCGCTGCGTATAGGCGGCGCGGCGCTTGATATTGATCGATTCGACCTCGGCGCGGACATTGGCCGCCACCGATCCGCGAATGCCGAGATAGCCGTCCGCCTTTTCGCCGACGGTGGCGTCCGCCAGCGCGGCCGAGACCGGCGCGCTCTGCGCCTGGGCCACCCGCGTCACGCCGAGCGCCGCGACCAGCGCGATGCCGGCCATAAGGATGATTTTGCCCTGTTTCGTCATTTTGGAAAAAGCTCCGGATTGTCCTGAATAATCTCTTCCGCGTCCCTTTGGAGACGGACGAGCACTTCCTGCTTCACATTGACGTTCAGATTGATCTCGATCGGCTTGTCCGGCGCCTTCACCTGGATGCACCCCGCCAGCGCGGCGGAAAGGCCCGCAAGGGGGATCAGGATCAGGCATCGCATGGCCCATCGGGTCGCACCGTCCTCCGTGTTCGTCAACTTCGCATTGTTCATCGCATGGGCTCTCTTTCGTGAGGCTGAACGGGTTCGATGGCGCGGCCTTCCAGTTCCGGCGGCAGATTGTCGCGAATCAGCAGCGACGGATCGGTGAACGAGCGGGCGGTGTTCAACAGCCCCCGGAAGGGTGCGGTGATCCTGATGTTGAACAGGAAGGGCAGGCCAACAAATTCCTTGAAAAAGCCGGTCTGCACCGCTTCCGTGCCCTGGTTCACGCCGTTGAAGCGCACCTGGGTGATCATCTCGCCGTCGATCGCGCCGTTGAGGTCGATGGTCAGCCGGTCGTAGCGAATCGCCTTCAGCGCATCGAACGCCATTTTGGCGAAGGCGCCGAGTTCCGCGTTCGAAACGTCGCCGACATAGGCCAGCGTGCCGCCGCCGGGGCGGACGGTGAGCGATCCATTCTCGATTCGCCCGCCATTATTGTCGAAGATCATCGGGATGGTGCCGTCGAACGTGCCGGTGGCCGAGATGTTCTCGAATTCGAACTGGTTGATGAACTTGGCGGCGTCCAGCCCGTCGACGGTGAAGGCCAGCCGCCGCTGGCTGCGTTCCTCGAAATCGAGCACGGTGGGCGCGAGCGTCAGCACGCCGCCCGCAAAAGGCCAGCGCCCGCCTTCTATGCCCACCCGCTGGCCGGGCAGCAGCTGGTAGGCGACCTCGCCATTTTCGACGAGAATGCCGGGGTTGACGGTCTTCAGCGTCACGCGCTGGCCGGGCGCTGTCTCCATGCCGAGCAGGTCGGTGAAGTGGATGGTTCCGCTAAGCCCCGTCACCGGGCCGAAGGCGGCCGCCAGCGCCATGTCCGTCGTCTGGAAATCCCCGGTGCTGGAGACGCCGTCCGCCGTCCAGCGGATCTCGCCCCGGCCGCTCACCGTGCCGAAGACGTTGGCGACGACGCCCAGCGTCAGCCGGGTCAGCGCCTCCGGCTGGAGCGCGTCGTTGAAGGTGATGCCCGCCACGTCGAGCAGCGCCCGGCCCTGCCCGGAGCCGAGAGCGTGGACGATATCGATCGTGGCCACAGCGGTGTCGTGCGCAGGCTCCCTGAGCGTGCCGGTGGCGGTGATCCGGCCGTTCGCCATGCCGAGCGCCACGTCGCGCGACAGCAGCGGCTGGAAGCGCGGCTGATCGGCGGCGTCGGCGACGCGCAGCGCCCCGTCCAGCGCGAGCGCGCCGTCGCGCAGCCGCCAGCCGCCCTCGGCCCCTGAGATCAACAGCGGCACATTGGCGATCTGGCCCGATCCGCCCGAAAAGCGGCCGCTGACCGCGCCTGCCGCGACGCGGCCGGAAAGCGCGGCGATGTCGAGCCGACTGATCCGGTCCGCCTCCCCAAGCCGCACCGCAACGTCGGCGAGCGTGAAGCCGCCGTCACCCAGCGCATAGCGGGCACTGCCGGCACTGAAGCCCAGCGGGCTGCCGCCCAGCCGCCCGGCGAGGCGCGGCGCGTCCACGCGCACGCCCCCGCTCAATCGACCGCCGCGCCGCGCCAGCAGCGCCCGGCCATCCACCGGGCAGAGCCGGAGCTGCGCCGGCTGCAGATCAAGCCCGGACACCGACAGGGCGGTGAAGGCCAGCGGCGCGCACCCCGGATTGACCGTGAAGCCGCCCTGCCCGTCCAGCCGCCCGCTGACCGGCAGGGTCAGCCCCCGCACCCGCCCGTCACCGAGCGGCCCGTCCAGCGTCAGCCGGGTATCGAAACGGGTTTGCGCGCCATCGGCTGAAAAGCGGACCGGCGTAAGCGCGATGCGCGCGCCGCCCGCCGCATAGGGCGCCATCGTCGCCACCCCGCTGATCGGTTCCCCCGGCGCGGGTTGCCGCAGCGCCACCACCGCTTCGGGAAAGCCGCCGCCGGCAAGGCGCAGCGTTCCGTCGATCCGGCTACCGCCGGCCGGCCAGCCGAGTCGTACGCCGTCTCCGCCGTCCAGCGTCAGTTGCGCGCCGCTGGCGCTGGCCATGCCCAGGCGCGACACGATCAGCCCGCCGGTCTGGCCATGCTGGTTCAGCCGGAAATCGGCATTGGCCGCCATGTCCTGCGCGGCGCGCGCCACCGCGTCCGCCAGCGCCTTCGCCAGGGGGCCGACCGGGGTGCCCGCGCCGCTCTGCGCCAACGATGCGACCGCCCGGCGCTGGGCAGCGTCCAGGACGACGCGCTTTAACGCCGCGCTGCCATCCAGGCTGAGGGCCATGCCGTCCGCCGCCTCACCGACCGCGTAGCTGCCCGTCAGCCGCAGACCCTGCCCGCCCAGCCCGGCCGCGCTGACCGCGTCCGCGCCCAGATCCAGCCTGCCCTGGGTGCGCGCGCGATTGCCGTCGAACGCGACCGTGCCGTGCACGCCGTCCAGCCGATCGGCCCCGTAGCGGCCGGACGAGGCGGTGACGCCGCTTTGCCCGCGCCACCCGTCCAGCGCCTCGTTCAACGCAACGTCCACGGCCAGATTTGCGCGGGCCAGCGCGATGCCCCGATCCGCGCAATCGAGCGCCGCCAGACGCACCGGCCCTTTCAGCGCGGGGCGGCGGCGGGCGGTGGAAAGCGCCACATAGGCGCTTAGCCCGGTCGCCGCGCAGCCGGAGGCGGCCATGCGTGGCGCAACCGCCGCCAGCCGCCCGCGAAAGCCGCCGGCCAGATTGCCTCGCCCATCGAGCTTCAGCCCGACCGGGCCAGCCGGCATGTCCAGCCGCATCCGGGCGTCGTCGAGCGCGACCATGATGTCCGGCAGCGAAAATGGCTCGTCCGACGGCGCGGGCAGCAGCTTGTCGACCGCGCCCATGCGCAGCGCGCCATCGACCAGCCGGCCGCGCAGCCGCACCCCGCCCGCGCTGATGCCGCGCACGGACACGCCGCCGAAACCGGCGACCAGATCCACCTCCGCCCAGTCCGCCGTCAGGTCCGGTGCGCGCGGATCGCCGATGACGATATGTTCGAGCCGCTGGCGGCGCAGGCCGATCTCGGTAACGTCATAGCGGGCGGCGACGCCCCGGCGCGCCAGTTCGGCATCGATGAAGTCCGCCGCTATGGGCTTGCGCTGGCTCCACCCCACCGCCGCCGCGACGACGACCACGCCGCACAGGAAATAGGCATAGCGGCGGGCGCGCCAGCCGGTCCGGCTGACCTTTTCATCCGCCAAGGCGAACCACCGCGATGCTGACAGACGATGGGGCCGGCGCAATCATATCGTTTCGGGAACTCCAGCTGCCCACGCTGAACGCGCGAAGCTAGCATATGGTGCAATCGCGCGCGCGCAATTGCGAAGAAACTATTGACCATATAGTCTTGATCCGATGGGAGAAGTCGACACCGGACCGGCCGGGCACCGTGCCCGTATGCGCAAGCGGCTGCTCGAAAACGGGCCGGACGCGCTGCTGGACCATGAGCTGATCGAATATCTGCTGGCGCTGGCCATTCCGCGCCGCGACACCAAGCCGCTCGCCCGCAAGCTGATCGCCGAATTCGGCAGCATCGGCGCGCTGCTGAACGCGGATGCCGCCACGATAAGCCGGCTGGGGCTGGGCGACGGCGCGGTCGCCGCGCTGAAGATCGCCCATGCCTCCGCGATCCGCATGTTGCGGAGCGAAGTGCGCGAACGGCCGGTGCTGGCAAGCTGGCAGGCATTGCTCGACTATTTGCGGGCGGACCTGGCCCATATCGGCGTGGAGCGGGTGCGCGCGCTCTTCCTGAACGGCAAGAACATGCTGATCCGCGACGAGCTGATGAACGAGGGGTCGATCGACGAAGCCGCCATCTACGTCCGTGAGGTGCTGCGCCGGGCGATGGACCTGGGCGCGAGCGGGCTGATCCTTGTGCACAACCACCCGAGCGGCGACCCCGCCCCCAGCCGACAGGACATCGTCATCACCCGCGACATCGCGGAGGCGGGCAAGCGGCTGGGCGTGACGGTGCACGATCATATCATCATCGGCGCGAAGGGGCATTCCAGCCTGCGGTCGCTGGGGTTGATCTGAACGGAACGCGCAAACGGGCGGGCCCGCAATTGCGGACCCGCCCTCCTGCTTCCCGGGGACTCAGCCCTGGAGAAAGCTGGTCAGCTCGGCCTGGCTGACCTTGCTGCTCTTGTCAGCATCGGCCTGAGCAAAGGCGGCGCCAGCCCATTTGTCCAGTTCATCCGCGCTCTGCGTGGCCTTGCCGGCCTCCGCCTGGGTCTTGAGCGCGATCAGCCATTTGCTGAATTCCGCCTGGTCCAGATCGCCGCTCTTGTCGGCATCATAGGTGGGGAACTCCGCCGCCACGACGGCCGCGACATCGGCCTTGGCCGCGGGCTGCGCCGTCTGCGCGGCGGCATCCACAGGTGCTGCCTGCTCGACGGGCGCGGGGGCAGCTTCGGCCGCAGGGGCCGCCTGGTCCTGGGCCATGGCGGCGGAAGACAGCGCCAGCGCGCTGACGAAGACGAATGTGCGAACCATGATGATTTCCTTTGTTTAATTTCGGTCGTCGGACCGGGGAAATTGCGTGGGCATCGCTGCCACGAAGGACCAACCCGATGGCCGCCGAGTCCGTTCCCCAGACGGCCGCGTTGCCCCCTCATCCTGTCTCTGCTACCGCCCGGCCCGGCGCGATTCCGAGTGGAATCCGCGACAAACGACGCAAATCCGCAGGAATTTGAACATGATCCCCCGTTATTCGCGGCCTCAAATGGTATCGATCTGGGAACCGGAGAGTCGGTTCCGCATCTGGTTCGAAATAGAAGCGCACGCCATGGATGCGATGGCGAAGCTGGGCATCGTGCCGGCGGAGGCCGCAGCCGCGGTGTGGGCGCGCGGGCAGTTCGAGGTGGACCGGATCGACGCGATCGAGGCCGAGGTGAAGCACGACGTGATCGCCTTCCTCACCAACGTCGCCGAGCATGTCGGCGAGGAAGCGCGCTTCCTGCACCAGGGCATGACCAGTTCTGACGTGCTGGACACCTGCCTTGCCGTGCAGCTGGCCCGGGCTTCGGACCTGCTGATCGCCGATCTCGACGCGCTGCTGGCAGTCATCAAGCGCCGCGCCTTCGAGCACAAGCTGACCCCGACGATCGGCCGCAGCCACGGCATCCATGCCGAGCCGGTAACGTTCGGGCTGAAGCTGGCGCAGGCTTATGCCGAGTTCAGCCGCTGCCGCGCGCGGATGGTGGCGGCGCGCGAGGAAGTCGCCACCTGCGCCATTTCCGGCGCGGTCGGCACCTTCGCCAATATCGACCCGAGCGTGGAAGCCTATGTGGCGGAAAAAATGGGCCTCGCGGTCGAGCCGGTGTCCACCCAGGTGATCCCGCGCGACCGCCATGCCATGTTCTTCGCCACGCTGGGCGTGATCGCGTCGTCGGTCGAGCGGCTGGCGATCGAGGTGCGCCATCTCCAGCGCACCGAGGTGCTGGAGGCGGAGGAATATTTCGCGCCGGGGCAGAAGGGCTCTTCCGCCATGCCGCACAAGCGCAATCCGGTGCTGACCGAGAACCTGACCGGGCTGGCGCGGCTGGTGCGCGGTTACGTCACCCCCGCGCTGGAGAATGTGGCGTTGTGGCACGAGCGGGACATCAGCCATTCCTCGGTGGAACGGATGATCGGCCCGGACGCTACCGTGACGCTGGATTTCGCGCTGGCGCGGCTGACCGGGGTGATCGACAAGCTGCTGGTCTATCCCGAGCGGATGCAGAAGAATCTCGACAAGATGGGCGGCCTCGTCCACTCGCAGCGCGTGCTGCTGGCGCTGACCCAGGCCGGGGCGAGCCGCGAGGACAGCTATCGGCTGGTCCAGCGCAACGCGATGAAAGTGTGGGAATCGGACGGCGCCCTGTCGCTGCTCGAACTGCTGAAGGCGGATGCGGACGTCACCCGCTGGCTGTCGCCCGCGCAGATCGAGGAAAAATTCGATCTTGGCTATCATCTGAAACATGTCGATACCATCTTCGACCGGGTCTTTTCAGACACATAGGAGATATCGCATGGCCGTCCGCACCAACTATGTCGCCGCATCGCCGGAGGTCTATCAGGCCATGCTGGCGCTGGAGGAGAAAGTGGGCGGGCTGGGCATCGCGCCGACATTGCTCCACCTCATCAAGCTGCGCGCGTCGCAGATCAACGGCTGCGCCTTCTGCATCGACCTGCACAATCGCGAGGCGCGGGCGGACGGGGAAAGCCAGCAGCGGCTGGACACGCTGTCCGTATGGCGCGAGACGCGCTTCTTCGACGAGCGCGAACAGGCGGCGCTGGCCTGGACCGAGGCGCTGACCCGGGTGGCCGACACCCACGCGCCCGACGCCGACTATGAGGCGCTGGCGGCGCAGTTCGACGAGCGCGAGCGGGTGAACATCAGCCTGGCCATCGTGGCGATCAACGGCTGGAACCGGCTTGCCATCGGTTTTCGCGCGCCGGTGCGCCGCGCCCGCGACTGAGCGGATCGTTTCTCATCCGAAACGCGATTGCAAATCCCGCACCTGTCACAGCCTGCATTTAAATTGCGTTTTAGCGCAATAATATTATCTCTACCAATTCAAGCGAAATTGGACTTGGGAGATCGATATGCGCATCGAAAACACGCTGAGCCTGCTGGTCGCGCTGGCCACCCAGGCGCTGGTCATCGGGACGGTCATCGTCCTCTAAGGCCCAGGCGAGAAAAAAGGCCCTCCGCGATCCCGGTCGCGGAGGGCCTTTTCATATCCGCCATGCCCGGCGTCGTGGTCCGGCGTTACAGGTCCAGCATCGTCTTGAGCCGGGTGAAGAAGCCCTGGCTCGCCGGGCATTCCTCGCCGGTCTCGGTCTCGCGGAACTCGGTGAGCAATTCCTTCTGCCGGGCGGTCAGCCGGGTCGGCGTCTCCACCTCCACCTGAACCACCATGTCGCCCTGCCCGCGCGCGTTGAGCACCGGCATGCCGGCGCCGCGCTGGCGGATCTGCTTGCCGGATTGGATGCCCGCCGGAATGCGGATTTCGTGGCGCTGCTTGTCCAGCCCGGGCACCTCTATTGTGCCGCCGAGCGCCGCCGTGGTGAAGCTGATCGGCACGCGCGCGAACAGGGTCGTGCCTTCACGCTCGAACACCGCGTGGCGCGCCACATGCAGGAAAATATAGAGGTCGCCCGTCGGGCCGCCCCGCGCGCCCGCCTCGCCCTCTCCGGTCAGGCGGATGCGGGTACCCTCGTCCACCCCGGCGGGAATGTTGACGCTGAGCGTCTTGGTCTGCCCCACCCGGCCCTCGCCGCGGCAGGCGCGGCACGGTTCGGCGATCACCTCTCCCATGCCGTGGCACGCGGGGCAGGTGCGCTCGACCACGAAGAAGCCCTGCTGCGCCCGGACCTTGCCGTGGCCGCCGCAGGTGGTGCAGGCCTTGGCCCCCGTCCCCGGCTTGGCGCCGCTGCCGCCGCACGGCTCGCAGCTTGCCGAAACGTCGAGCGTGACTTCGGTCTGCTTGCCGTGGAAGGCATCGTCGAGCGTGATCTCAAGGTCGTAGCGCAGGTCCGCGCCGCGCCGGGCGCTGTCGCGCTGGCCGCTGCGGCCGCCCATGAAATCGCCGAAGATATTTTCGAAGATATCGCTGAAACCGGAAAAGTCCTGCGGGCCGCCGCCCATGCCGCCATTCTGGAAAGCGGCCTTGCCGAAACGGTCATAGGCGGCGCGTTTTTGCGGGTCCTTCAGGCACTCATAGGCTTCGCTGATCGCCTTGAACTTGTCTTCCGAGGCGTCGTCGCCCGGGTTCCTGTCTGGATGATGGACCATGGCCAGCCGGCGATAGGCCGACTTGATGGTGCCGGCGTCGGCCGTCCGCTCCACTTCGAGCAGTTCGTAATAATCGATGTCAGTCGTCATGCCGCCCCGGCCCAATCACCCCTGCGCGAACGCCGCCACCCCGCATGACGGGATGGCGGCGCCACGTGCTTACGCCTTGCTGTCGTCGACTTCCGAAAATTCGGCATCGACGACATCGTCATCGGCGGCGTCGCCCTGCGGCGCTTCCGCGCCCGGCGATGCCTGGGCGGCCTGTTCCTTTTCGTAGATCGCCTGGCCGAGCTTCATCGCGACCTGAGCCAGCGCCTGGCTCTTTTCGGTCATCGCCGCCGGATCGCCGCCCTCGACGGCGGCCTTGGCGTCCGCGATGGCGGCCTCGATCTCGCCCTTCAGACCGGAATCCACCTTGTCGCCATGTTCTTCCAGCTGGCGCTCGGTGGTGTGGATCAGGCTTTCGGCATTATTCTTGGCTTCCGCCGCCTCGCGCCGCTTCTTGTCTTCCTCGGCGAACTGCTCGGCGTCCTTGACCATCTGGTCGATATCCGCGTCGGACAGGCCGCCCGATGCCTGGATCTTGATCTGCTGTTCCTTGCCGGTGCCCTTGTCCTTGGCGCTGACGTTGACGATGCCGTTGGCGTCGATATCGAACGTCACCTCGATCTGCGGCACACCGCGCGGCGCGGGCGGGATGCCGACCAGATCGAACTGGCCCAGCATCTTGTTGTCCGCCGCCATCTCGCGCTCGCCCTGGAAGACGCGGATCGTCACCGCCTGCTGATTGTCGTCGGCGGTGGAATAGACCTGCGATTTCTTGGTGGGGATGGTTGTGTTGCGGTCGATCATGCGGGTGAACACGCCGCCCAGCGTCTCGATACCCAGCGACAGCGGGGTCACGTCGAGCAGCAGCACGTCCTTGACGTCGCCCTGCAGCACGCCGGCCTGGATGGCGGCGCCCATCGCCACCACCTCGTCCGGGTTGACGCCAGTGTGCGGCTCCTTGCCGAAGAACGCCTTCACCGCCTCGCGCACCTTGGGCATGCGGGTCATGCCGCCGACCAGCACGACATCGGCAATGTCCGACGCCTTCAGATTGGCGTCGGCCAGCGCCTTCTTGAGCGGCTCCAGCGTGCGCTTAATGAGATCGTCGACCAGCCGCTCCAGATCGGCGCGGGTGATGGTCTTCACCAGATGCTTCGGCCCGGTGGCGTCGGCGGTGATGAAGGGCAGGTTCACTTCCGTCGTCTGGGTGGACGACAGTTCGATCTTCGCCTTTTCCGCCGCTTCCTTCAGGCGCTGCAGGGCCAGCTTGTCCTGCGTCAGGTCGATGCCCTCGGCCTTCTTGAAATCGTCGGCGAGATACTGGACCAGCTTGGAATCGAAATCCTCGCCGCCCAGGAAGGTATCACCGTTTGTGGCCTTCACCTCGAACACGCCGTCGCCGATCTCGAGGATGGAAATGTCGAAGGTGCCACCGCCGAGGTCATAGACCGCGATGACCTTGCCGTCCTGCTTTTCAAGGCCGTAGGCCAGCGCCGCCGCCGTCGGCTCGTTGATGATGCGCAGCACCTCAAGGCCCGCAATGCGGCCGGCGTCCTTGGTCGCCTGGCGCTGGGCGTCGTTGAAATAGGCGGGCACGGTGATCACCGCCTGGGTGACCGTTTCGCCCAGATAGCTTTCCGCCGTTTCCTTCATCTTCTGCAGGGTGAAGGCGGAGATCTGCGACGGGCTGTAATCCTCGCCGCCGGCCTGCACCCAGGCGTCGCCGTTCGCGCCCTTGACGATGTGATAGGGCACCAGCTTGGTGTCCTTCTTCGTCACCGGATCGTCGAAGCGGCGGCCAATGAGGCGTTTCACCGCAAATACCGTATTGTCGGGATTGGTCACCGCCTGACGCTTGGCGGGCTGGCCGATCAGCCGCTCGCCATCCTTCGCGAAGGCGACGATCGACGGCGTGGTGCGCGCGCCTTCCGAATTTTCGATCACCTTCGGCTTGCCACCCTCCATCACAGCGACGCAGCTGTTGGTGGTGCCAAGATCGATCCCGATAACTTTCGCCATTCTACCCTCGTTCAACCCCAGATTAGCCAATGGACCGGAACCGTCTGGCCAGCGGCCGACCGTCCAGGTTTCGGTGGCGATATAGGTGGGCTTTTTCTTGTCGCAAGACGCAGGGATGCTTACCTAGCCCGCCGTACCGCGAGAGGAGCGTTGAAATGTTGAAAGCCGCCGCCACCGCTTTGGCCCTGGGCACCGCCATGACGCTGGCCGCCTGCGGGCAGGATGCAGAACTGCGCGTCGACAAGGGGTGGGTGAAGCTGGCCGCCGTGCCGGACCGCCCGGCCGCCGCCTATTTCACCATCCATGGCGGCGACAAGGCCGACCATCTGGTCGACGTCGGCACCGACGTGGCGATCCGCACCGAGATGCACGAAACCAGCCAGGCTGGCGGGATGAGCCACATGGCGAAGATTGAGGGCGGACTGGACGTGCCGGCGCGCGCGAAGATTGCGTTCGAGCCGGGCGGCAAGCATGTCATGCTGTTCAACGTCAATCCGGGGATCAAGCCGGGATCGAAAGTCACGCTGACCTTCACCTTCTCCAGCGGCGAGCAGATCCAGTATGACGCGCTCGCTTATGCCGCCGGCGACACCGCGCCGATGCATGGGGACAAGAAATAGCGACCGGACGGGCGGGAGCGGCGATCGCGTGACGGCGGACGGCCGCCCCCTCACCCGCGCGGAGCAGGCACTGGCCGCGTCGATGTTCGGCGATGCGATCGCCTATGACAGGGTGCGGATCAACAACCGCAAATGGTGGCCGTTCCAGCCGCGCGCCGTCACCATGGCGCCGGACGGGCATTTGTGGTTCCATCCCAAGGGTGATCTGTTCTGCGACGATTTCTGCGCGACGCCACTCGACCGGCAGGGGCTGTTCATCCACGAGATGACGCATGTGGCGCAAACGGCGCGCGGCGGGCGCTGGTATCTGCCGCTGATGCGCCACCCCTTTTGCCGGTACGATTACAGCATCACGCCGGGCAAGCCGTTCCACAGCTACGGGCTTGAGCAGCAGGCGGAGATCGTGCGCCACGCATTTCTGATGCGCCGGGGGCTGACCATCCCCGGCAAGCCGCCGCTGGCGGTCTATGAGGCGCTGCTGCCCTATTGAGCCGGGTTACTGCGCCGCGAAATCGAGCTGGATCACCTTGGTCGGCGTCGCGCGGCAATAGAGCGGCAGCGAACGATCCCCGTCCGGATAGGAGGCGGTCAGCTGCGCGCCGAAGCGCCAGCCGCCATTGCCCGGCTCCAGCGAGACCAGCCGGTCATAGGTAAGCCGGGTGCCGCCGGTGACCCCGATCTGCCGGGCGGCCTCGCGCAGGCAGGTCTGCACCGATGGCCGCGATGCGGACGGCAGCGGTGAAAGGTCCGCGCTGAGCGCGGCGGGCGGCCCGGGCGGATATGTCGCCGGGGCGGCGGGTTGCGGGGTTGCCGGCTCCGGCGTGGCGGCGGCCGCTTCCTCCTTCTTTTTCTTGTTGGCGTTGCTGGCGAGCAGGGCGATCAGCCCGCCGGCCACGGCGACGCCGGCGATGATGGCGCCGGTGCTCGGCCCCTTGTCCTTGTCGCGGTCCGGATCCGGCCGGCCGGGATATTGGCCGTTCTGGGCGTAGCCATAGCTGAAGACGGCGCGGCAGCCCTTGTCCACCCAGATCGAGCGGCGATCATAGCCCCATGTCCGCCCTTCCCGGCACTGGCCGGCGAGCACGCGCGTGAGCTGGACGCGGTTGTCGGTATCCGCGGCGCAACGCTCGCGCTTGTTGCGGCGGGATTCGCAGCGCAGACTGTCCAGATAGCCGGCGTTGTCATGATAGCCGGGGCGGTTTTGCGCCGCGAGCGGCGCGCCGGTTGTCGAAAGCAGTGCGATCATGGCCGTAGCCGCGCCGAGATTGCGGATCACCGTTCGTCTCCCCTGATATCGGAACCGGGAAAATGGGGCCGCGGGCGGGCGTTCCGCCGCGCGGCCGGCAGTTCAGGTCAGCTCAGATCTTCAGTCGGCGCGCCCGGGCCGTTCTTCTTGATGGAATCGATGGCGTTCTGCGCGGACGCCTTGGTGGAATAGCCCTCGGTTGAGAACATCGTTTCCGAATTATACTTGAAGCGGACGCGGAATTCTCCGGCCTTGTCTTTGTAGATCTCGAACTTATGCGCCACGGATTACCTCCTTGACCTGAGACACCCCGATAAACGGGCACTTCATGTTACGAGCGTTCCCGCCTCCCGCCAAACGGATTCGAAAGGGGGAAAGGTCCATAACGAAGCGATCAGGCGGATTCGGCGGTTCCGGCCCGGGCGACTCCGACCAGCGCCGGGCGCAACAGCCGGTCGCGGATCATGTAGCCGCTCTGCATTTCCTGGACGATGGTGCCGGGCGGCACGGCGTCGCTGGGCAGTTCCATCATCGCCTGATGACGGTTGGGGTCCAGCATCTCGCCCATCGCGGCGATGCGGGTGATGCCGTTGCGCTCGAACACATTGGTCAGTTCCCGCCCGGTCGCCTCTATGCCGGCGATAAGCCCCTTGAACCGATCATCGTCGCGCAGGTCGGCGGGAATGGCGTCCAGCGCGCGCGCCAGATTGTCGGCGACGGACAGGATGTCGCGGGCAAAGCCGGTGGCGGCATAGGCGCGCGCATCCTGCGCGTCCTTTTCCAGCCGGCGGCGGACATTCTGGGTTTCGGCCTGGGCATAGAGGGCGGCGGCCTTCGCCTCCGCCAACTCCGCCTCCAGCGCGGCCAGCCGATCCTCGCCGGCGGCCTCGGGGGCCGCCCCGGCGGCTGCGTCGCGGGTCGTCTCGTCGGTCATATTCTCGTCATTCATGCCATCAGTCTCGATAGGGTTTGAGCGGTCAGGTCCACCATGGGAACGATGCGGGCGTAGTTCAACCGCGTCGGGCCGATCACGCCGACCACGCCGACGACACGGCCGTCGCGCCCGCGATAAGGCGCCGCGATAACCGAGGAACCGGAAAGGGCAAACAGCTTGTTCTCCGATCCGATGAATATCTTGGTGGCGCTGCCGGTACGGGCGCTTTCCAGCAGGCGGGCAATCTCTTCCTTGCCGTCCAGCTCGTCCAGCAGCTGGCGGATCCGTTCCAGATCGTCGGCGGCGGCGGCGTCGATCAGATTGGCCTGCCCCCTGACGATGAGCACCGGGCGGTTCGACCCGTCCGCAGTCCACACCGCCAGCCCGCGCGCCACAAGCTCACGCGAGGCGCGGTCCAGCGCGGCGCGTCCGGCGGAAAGCTCCGCCGCCATCCGCGCCTGCGCCTGCGGCAAGGTGAGCCCGGCCAGCCGGTCGCTGATATAATTGCCCACCTCGACCAGCGTGGAGGGGGTGACGCCTTCAGGCAGGTCGATCACGCGATTCTCGACGCTGCCGTCATGGCCGACGAGCACCGCCAGCGCCTGATCGCGCGACAGGGGGACGAAGCCGAGCTGGCGCAGCACCGGCTCATGCTTTGGCACCAGCACGATGCCGGCGCAGGCGGACAGGCCGGACAGCGCCGCCGTGGTGGCCGACAGGGCTTCCTCAATAGGCCCGCCCGCTTCCAGCCGCCGTTCGATCGCCGCGCGCTCCTCGACCGAGGGTTCCGTCGCCTGCATCATGCCGTCGACGAACAGGCGCAGGCCGCTTTCCGTCGGCATCCGGCCGGCGGAGGTGTGCGGCGCGGCCAGCAGGCCCAGTTCCTCAAGATCCTGCATGACGTTGCGGATCGACGCGGGCGACAGGTTGAGCCCCGACAATTTCGAAATGGTGCGCGAGCCGACCGGCGCGCCGGAGCCGAGATAGCTCTCGACGACGACGCGGAACACGTCGCGCGCGCGATCCGTCATTTCGTTGACCGGTGGGTTCGCCATGGCGATGATGTAGGGACTAGCGCCGCAAGGCTCAACGCAGGCGGCGCGAAAGCAGGATCAGCACCAGGCCGACCACCGCCACCCCGGCCCCCAGCGTGACCCAGAGCTGATCGCCGACCATGGCGTCGGACGCGGGCCAGCGGATCGTGCCGGTGCCCTGCCCCAGCCACCACAGGCCGAGCGCGGTGAGCAGCAGGCCGACGATGCGGAGAACCATCCTGAGCGTTTTCATGCCGACCTCCCTTTTCGCGCCGACGGGCTGGCAGAGCGGCGCGCACCCCGCTACATGCCCGGCCACAACCAAAAAGGACAGTCCACATGCGCCCATCCGGCCGCGCTCCCGATCAGATGCGCCCGATCACCATCGAGCCCGCCTTCACCCGCCATGCCGAAGGGTCCGTGCTCGTCGGCTTCGGCGACACCAGGGTGCTGGTCACCGCCTCCATCGAGGAGCGGCTGCCGCCCTGGCTGCGCGGCAAGGGCGAAGGCTGGGTGACGGCGGAATATGGCATGTTGCCCCGCGCCACCCACACGCGCGGCCAGCGCGAGGCGGCGAAGGGCAAGCAATCCGGCCGCACCCAGGAGATCCAGCGGCTGATCGGCCGTTCGCTGCGCGCGGTCGTCGACCTGAAGGCGCTGGGCGAGCGCCAGATCACGCTCGACTGCGACGTCATCCAGGCGGACGGCGGCACCCGCACCGCCTCCATTTCCGGCGCCTGGGTTGCGCTGCGGCTGGCGGTGAACACGCTGCTGGACAAGCAGTTGCTGAGCGTGGACCCGATCAGGCAGAAGGTGGCGGCGGTCAGTTGCGGCATTTATCAGGGAACGCCGGTGCTCGACCTGGATTATATCGAGGATTCGAATGCGGGCGCCGACGCCAATTTCGTGCTGACCGGCGACGGCAACATCGCCGAGGCGCAGGCAACGGCGGAAGGCGAGACCTATGACGAAGAGGCGCTGCTCCGCCTGCTGCGCCTGGCACGGATCGGCTGCGGCGAGATTTTCGCCGCGCAGGAAAGGGCAGTCGCGCGATGAACTATCAGGATAGCCGCAAGCTCCAGCCGGGACGTCTGGTGATCGCCAGCCACAATCCGGGCAAGATCAGGGAGATTGCGGCGCTCCTGGGGCCTTATGGCATCGAGCCGGTTTCCGCGGGCAGCCTCGGTCTGCCGGAACCGGAGGAGACCGGCACCACCTTCATCGCCAATGCCGAGCTGAAGGCGCTGCTGGCCGCCGACCTTTCCGGCCTGCCCGCGCTGGCCGACGACAGCGGCCTGTGCGTCGAGGCGCTGGGCGGCGATCCGGGCATATTTTCCGCGCGCTGGGCGGGCGAGAGCAAGGATTTCAACATCGCCATGCAGCGGGTGGAGGATCAACTGGCCCGCACCGGCCCGGAGGCCGGACGCGACGCGCATTTCGTCTGCGCACTGGCGGTGGCCTGGCCGGACGGCCACATGGAAAGCGTGGAGGGGCGCGTCGACGGCGCGCTCGTCTGGCCGCCGCGCGGCGGCAACGGCTTCGGCTATGACCCGGTGTTCGTGCCGCACGGCCATGCGCTGACGTTCGGCGAGATGGACCCGGAGGCCAAGCACGCCATGAGCCACCGCGCCGACGCCTTCGCCAAGCTGACGGCGATGCTGTTCTGAACGGCTTTCCGATGCAGCCGGCGCCGGCCCGCGCGCCCACCCGGCCTAACGACGGCATGGGGCTGGATGGT
The DNA here is from genome assembly GCF_001724715.1 of Sphingomonas sp. SCN 67-18. Taxonomy (GTDB): domain Bacteria; phylum Pseudomonadota; class Alphaproteobacteria; order Sphingomonadales; family Sphingomonadaceae; genus SCN-67-18. The sequence goes on along the minus strand of NZ_MEFG01000040.1, from coordinate 5,091 downwards.
GATTCAAGCCATGGACGCGGGCCGGTAACGCAAGAACAAGACCCGCTGGCGCTCTACATCCACTGGCCGTTCTGCGTCTCCAAATGCCCCTATTGCGATTTCAACAGCCATGTCCGCGCATCGGTGGACGAAGCGGCATGGCAGGCGGCGCTGCTGGCCGACCTAGCGCATGAGGCGGCGCTGACGCCGGGGCGGCGGCTTTCCTCGATCTTCTTCGGCGGGGGCACGCCGTCGCTGATGCCGCCCGCCACCGTCGCCGCGCTGATCGCCGCCGCCGGGCGCCATTGGGGGTTTGCGGACGGTATCGAGATCACGCTGGAGGCGAACCCCTCGTCCGTGGAAGCGGCACGGTTCGCCGATCTGGCCGCCGCCGGGGTCAACCGCGTCTCGCTGGGTCTGCAGGCGCTGGACAATGAGACGCTGCACTTCCTGGGCCGCGCCCATGACGTGGCCGAAGGACTCGCCGCGCTGGACACGGCGCAGAAAGCCTTCGCGCGGACGAGTTTCGACCTGATCTACGCCCGGCCGGGGCAGAGCGAGGCGGACTGGGCGGCCGAGCTTTCCCGCGCGCTGGCGTTCGGCACCGGCCACCTCTCGCTCTATCAATTGACGATAGAGCCCGGCACCCGCTTCGCCACGCTGGCCGCCAGCGGCAAGCTGACCCCGGTGGACCCGGACCATGGCGCGACCTTGTTCGAGCTGACCCGCGCGATGACGGCGGCCGCCGGGCTGCCCGCCTATGAGATTTCCAACCACGCCCGCGCCGGGGAGCAGAGCCGCCATAACCTGACCTATTGGCGCTATGGCGATTATCTGGGCGTCGGCCCCGGCGCGCACGGCCGCCGCCTGGGTTGCGCGACGACGCGCCGCCGCAAGCCGGAAAACTATCTGTCCGCCATCGCCCGCAACGGCCACGGCATCGAGGCGGAGGATGCCCTGCCCCCTGAGACGCGGGCAGCAGAAGCCCTGCTGATGGGGCTGCGGCTGGACGAAGGCGTCTCGCTGGCGCGCATAGCGGCGCGATCCGGCATCGCGGCCGACCGGCTGATCGACCGCGCCGCCGCCCGCCGCCTCGCCGCGCTCGGGCTGCTCTCGGCAGGCGACGACCATGTCCGCGTCACGCCCGCCGGGATGATCCTGCTCGACGCGATCCTGGCCGAGATCGTCGCGGTCTGAAGCGTCAGTTGCCGAAACGTGCCGGGGCCGGCGACACCACGGTGAAGCCGCCGCTGCCGATCTGCTGCACTTCCAGCGCGCGTTCGGCCACGCCGTCCTCACCGAAGCGGAACGCGCCGTCGATGCCGCTGAAGCCGCTGTCGTCGGACAGACGCTGCACCGGGAAGGCGGTGCCCACCTTCCAGTCCTGCGAGATGCGGGTGACGAGCAGTACCGCATCATAGCCAAGGCTGGCGATGCGATAGGGGCCGGTGCCGTAGCGGGCGCGATATTTGGAGACGAGCTGGCGGTAAAGCCCGTCCGACACGCTGGCGAACCACGCGCCGCTCATCGCCGGGCTGCCGGCCAGATTGGGTTCGGTATTCCACAATTCAGTGCCCAATATGCGGGCGGACGCGCCGCCATTCTTGCGGATCAGCGGCACGGCCTGCACCGCGATGCGCCCGCTGTCCGCGATCAGGATCGCCTCATAGGCCGAATCGCGCGGCATCCGGGTGATCGCGGCGGAGAGGGATTTCTGGCTGCGATCGAAATTCTGCATCGTCACCACCTGGCCGCCCGCGCTTTCCACCGAGCGGATCATCGCGGTCGACGTGCGCTGGCCATAAAGGCCGGTGGGCACCAGCCCGGCAAAACGGGTCATGCCCTTCGATCGGGCGAAGCGCACCACCCGGTCGATCGACTGGACCGGGCTGTAACCCATCACATAGGTGCCCTTGCCGGCCACCGCCGTATCGTTGGAAAAGCTGATCAGCGGCACGGACGCGCGCTGGGCATAAGGGGCGACCAGCCGGACATCGTCGGCCAGCAGCGGCCCCAGGATCAGCTTGTTGCCGTCCGCCAGCGCGCGCTGGGCCGCCGCCGCCGCGCCGGTCGCGGTATCATAGGTGGTGATGCGGATGCGCTGGCCGCCGGTATCCAGCACCGCCAGATTGGCCGCGTTGGCGATGGACTGGCCGACGCCGGCGTTCGACCCGGTCATCGGCACCAGCAGCGCGACGCGATGCCGCTCCGTATCGGTGGGCAGGCCGGGCGTCACCGGCCCGGGCTGCTGGGTGGTCGGCTGTTGCGGTGCCTGCACCGGGCCCTTGGGCACCAGCGTCTGGCATCCGGCCATCAGCAGGGCCGCGGCGACGGTGGCGATCCGGCCCAGCCACTTCACCGATTTCGAACGATCAGGTTGCAGCCCGACCAACGCCTCTGCCATGACGAATATCCCATGCTCGATACACTTGAACCCGGTCTCTATATCGTCGCGACCCCAATCGGCAACTTGTCCGATCTCTCGCCGCGCGCGGCCGACATATTATGCCGCGCCGCCGTGATCGCCGTCGAGGACAGCCGGGTGACGGCGAAGCTGCTTCGCCGTGTCGGCTCCAACCGGCCGATGATCCCCTATCACGACCACAGCGCCGACCATGTCCGCCGCGAATTGCTGGCGCGGGCGGGGCGCGAGGCGGTGGCGCTGGTGTCCGACGCGGGCACGCCGCTCATCTCCGATCCGGGTTACAAGCTGGTCCGCGAGGCGCGCGCGGCCGGGCATAATATCGTCACCATCCCCGGTCCCTGCGCCGCCATAGCCGCGCTGACGCTGGCCGGGCTGCCGACGGACCGCTTCCTGTTCGTCGGCTTCCTGCCGCCAAAGGCCAAGGCCCGCACCGACGCCATTGCGGAGATCGCCCCGGTGCGCGCCAGCCTGATCCTCTACGAATCAGGCCAGCGGCTGGGCGCGACGCTGGCGGCGCTGGCCGAGGGGCTGGGCGCGCGCGACGCGGGGGTGGCGCGTGAACTGACCAAGCGGTTCGAGGAGTGCATCACGGACACGCTGCCGGCCCTTGCCGCTCATTATGCCGACAAGACCCCCAAGGGGGAGATCGCAATCATCGTCGGCCCGCCCGGCGATGCGCCGCCGCCCAGCGCCGACGACGCGGACAGCGCGCTCGCCGAGGCGCTGACCCGCCTGCCCCCGGCCAAGGCGGCGGGCGAAGTGGCCAAAGCGCTGGGGCTGGACCGGCGCACCCTCTATGCCCGCGCCATGGCGATGAAGGACGGCCGATGAGCCGCCATGCGGCGGAGGCGCGCGGACGGAGGGGAGAAACGATCGCGGCATGGTGGCTGCGCCTGCATGGCTGGCGGATCGTCGCCAGCCGGGTCCGCACGCCGGTGGGCGAGGTCGACCTCGTCGCCCGGCGCGGTCGCACCGTCGCCTTCGTCGAGGTGAAGGCGCGCGCCACCCCCGCGGCGCTGGATATCGCGATCGACCGGCACCGGCTGAAGCGGGTGGCCGCCGCCGCGGCCATGCTGGCCCACCGCCATGCCGGCGCGGCGGACGAGATCCGCATCGACGTGATCCTGATCGCCCCGCGCCGGCTGCCCCGCCACATCGCCAATGCCTGGCATGGGTGACAAGCACCGGGCGCTCGCCTAGAGGCTGGGCACCGCCCCCGGCCGCGACCGGGCGGCGTTCCAGATTGCGGAGACGATATGCGATGCCGTTGAACGTTGCCGTCCAGATGGACCCGATGGAGAGCGTCTCCATCGCCGGGGATTCCAGCTTCGCGATCATGCTGTCCGCGCAGGCGCGCGGCCACAGCCTCTATCATTATGCGGCGCCCGACCTGAACTATGCCGATGGGCGGCTGTGGACGCGCGCCCACCCGGTGACCGTGCAGCGCGTGGCCGGCGACCATTTCCGTTTCGGCGACCCGGTGACCATCGACCTTGGCCGCGACATCGACGTGGTGTGGATGCGCCAGGACCCGCCGTTCGACCTGGGCTATATCACCGCCACCCACCTGCTGGAGCGGATCGCGCACGAGACGCTGGTGGTGAATGATCCGGTTTCCGTCCGCAACGCGCCGGAAAAGGTGATGGTGCTCGATTATGCGCGCTTCATGCCGCCGACGCTGATCACCCGGTCGCTGGAGGAAACCCGCAAGTTCCAGGCGCGGCATGGCGACATCATCGTCAAGCCGCTGCACGGCAATGCGGGATCGGCGGTGTTCCGCATCCCCGCAGGCGGCGCCAACCTGGCCTCGCTGGTCGAACTGTTCGGCGACGTGTGGCGCGAGCCGTTCATGGTGCAGGCTTTCCTCAAGGAAGTATCAGGCGGCGACAAGCGCATCGTGCTGATCGACGGCGAGGTGGCGGGCGCGATCAACCGGATTCCCGGCGCGGGCGAGATCCGTTCCAACCTGGCGGCGGGCGGCCATGCCGAAGCGACCGCGCTGACCGAACGGGAGCTGGAGATCTGCGCCGCGATGGGGCCGGAATTGAAGAAGCGGGGGCTGCTGTTCGTCGGCATCGACGTGATCGGCGGTTACCTGACCGAAATCAACGTCACCTCCCCCACCGGGATCGTCGCCATCGACGCGTTCAACGGCACCGATACGCCGGGGATGATCTGGGACGCCATCGAACGGCGGCTGGCGACATGAGCGAATGGATCACCCAGCTGATCGAGCAATGGACCTATCTGGGCGTCGCGCTGCTGATGCTGCTGGAAACCGTGTTTCCGCCCATTCCGTCAGAAATCATCATGTCGGTCAGCGGCGTCTACGCCGCCAAGGGCACGATGGCGCTGCCCGGGGTGATCGCGGCCGGAACCGCGGGCGCGATGCTGGGCAACCTGTTCTGGTACGCGGTGGCGCGCGCGCTGGGCCTGGACCGGCTGAAGCCGCTGGTCGACCGCTTCGGCCGCTGGCTGACGATGGACTGGGACGAGGTGGTGCGCGGCGAACGCTGGTTCCTTTCGCACGGCGCGCTGTTCGTCTGCGTCGGCCGGATGGTGCCGACCATCCGCTCGCTGGTGTCGATCCCCGCCGGGCTGGCGGAGATGAACCTCCGCAGCTTCCTGATCTGGTCGACCGTGGGCACGACCGGCTGGTCGGCGGCGCTCGCCACGGCCGGCTATCT
>NZ_MEFG01000039.1 GCF_001724715.1 Sphingomonas sp. SCN 67-18 | reverse complement strand
AGGCCATGGGCATGCTCAACCACCATTTCGCAGCAGCCGCCTGATCGGCGCAGAGCGACAGCCTACCTCTGACTGCCGCCAATCTTTGCAACAGAGCCGCTGGACCCAGCTCGTGGACGAAAAGACCGAGCGAAGCCGTGGCATGACGCTCGAACTATCAAACTGGTTTTGGGAAGGTGTGATGATGAAGGGCGGTGTGCTCAGCATCGACCGCGCTTATTTCGATATCACAGGCGGCCGTGAACGCTGGCTCTACCGGGTCGCCCGCAAGCATGCAGGCGGTGCCGGCCAAGCCGGATTTGCGATCTCGATGCCGGTTCTGTTCGAGAAATCGGGGGCCGAGGGTGAGTATCGCCGCTTTAAATTCGAGATTCTCAAGCTCGCTGAGAAAAACGTCCTGCCGGGCTATCGGCTTGTCATCGAGGAGGGAAGGGGGGCAGAGCCACTTCTCAGAATGATTCGGCTCACTGACTTGGCAGGTAGCTCCGCTGATAATGAGGCGCACGAAAGTGGGCCTGCCCCAATATCAGAGGCGGTCAAGCCTGAACCATCTCAGGCAGTGAAATTGAAAGATCCCGAGGTAACAGCCGCCGAGTGTCCCGAGGAGGAGACGCCGCTGTTTTTTGACGCCCGTACTCTTGTTCGATCCGCCGTCGCTGGCTTGTCCGACAAAGCGACACGCGGGATCATAACGGATGAAACCATCGCCTATCTACGAGAGAAATGCCCGGGCTGGGACCTCTACGCTCTCCATGCCGAATTCGAAGCATGGGTGAACGCAGACCCAGCACGGACGCCCGCGAGCTGGCAGAAGGCCTTCATCGGTTGGGTTAAGCGCCATCACGAGAAGCACAAACACGAGCTGCGCAGATAACCAACCTGTGTGTGAATACCGCTAGAACCGGACGCCACTGAGTAGCACAGGCTCAGTGCGTGAAGGCCCGTACGTGCGAAGCGTTCCAAATGTGTCGTGTCGATCAGAGGCGCATGCGCTCGAATGGTAACGCCAAGGCAAGATTGAAGCTCTTCTCCCGACCTCGCATCGATAATGATTCAATTTGTCTCGCTCCTGACCCCCATAAGACCGGATTTCGACACTTTAGGAACAGCCTTTCCACAACCACCGACACTTCAGGAACGAAGACACGGTCTTTTGGGAACAGGCATTCGGAACATCGGGAACACATAGCCGACACTTCGGGAACCGCATGACCGAAATTCCCAAGAGAATCCGCCGAGTCGCGGCCCGGGCGAGCAGCCTTAACTGATCTAACTTGGATATAACCAGTCTAACCAACGGGAAGTTTACAGCTTTTTTGGATCAGTATGATGGGCTTTCTGACAGATACCGCTGCTCACGATGGTCTCTGCGGAGTAAACAGGGCCAACGGGCGTGGGTCGGCACGAGCCTCATCACAGAGCCAGCTGCGATCGTTTCTCTGAATCACAGGCTGCCCAGTGATTCAGAATTCCAATTGGACCCTGCGATGATCGGTCTGGCAGCATAAGCCATGGAAAGACCGTACGATGAATCATGGCATTGGCAGGCAATTGACCCCTCACGGAACATTGCTCGCAATTATCACCTATGGGTTGCTAGTGATTTATTCGGATGGACAACAGTCGAGCGACGTTGGGGACGGATAGGCACGAAGGGGAGGGGCGCTACGGCCTCATTTGCGAACAGAAGCGATGCGGAAGTGGCCGCTAAGCGCATTCGTCAACGGCGAAGGAGCTCCCTTCATCGCATCGGAGTCGGCTATCACGAAATCGATTGATGGCTCGGTCGGCGGGCGATCTCGACCATCGACCTTACAAGCATTCGACCCTCAGCCATTTCCAGCATACCAGAAGCTGAATTCGTGTTACCCTGTGAAAAATTCATGAGGCTTTGCGCATGCCTATTGCGACCTACAATGCCTGGCTTGCTCTCTACACCGGCGTCGGGCTTATGGTCGCGCTCTGCGCTGTGCTGGCTGCCGTGAAAACCGTCTATGACCTTCGCCTGGGCATGCTCGTGCTCGAATTCAGCGACTGCAGAGGGCGGATCTTGGCCGTCCCGAAATTATGGTGGCGCTGGCAGATCAATTATCTCTCAGGCACACCAGTCATCCTGCTGACGGCTATCCTGTTCGCGCATCATCTGGGATTTGCCACGCTTGTTGATGTGTAGTCAGCCACGGACGCCCTTCGGGGACGGCCAAGCGTCGGAATAGTGGAAGACCCAGCGAAACGGGTTGGGCCACGCCGCTCTGCCTTGGCCCAGGCTGCGGTGATTGTGCGGACATAGTCGATCGTTTCGCGGATACGCGGAATGCTCCGCGTCGCCCGGACCCTCCCGGGCCCTGCATTATACGCTGCCAACGCGAGGTCATATCGGCCGAACTCTTCAATCTGCATCCGGAGATAACGCGCGCCGCCGCGCAAATTTTGAACGACGTCCCACGGATCGGCAACGCCAAGCTCTCGTGCGGTTCCCGGCATCAGTTGGGCGAGGCCGATAGCTCCCTTGGGCGAACGGGCAAAGACCTGATACCGGCTCTCCTGCCAGATCAGTGCGTCGAACAGGCCAACCGGAATCTTCTCCTGGCAGGCGATAGCTGCGATCAACGGAAAATACTGCAGCCGTCGTTGCTCAGTTGCTGCAGGAAGATCATTTCGAGGCCTGTACTGGGCATCTTCGCAGCCACCCATAGACATCGGCGAAAGGAAGAGTGCCGGCAGGATGGTTGAGGGTGCAAGGCCGCTCTGCATCCATTGAGGCACATCGATGGCTGTCGCTGGAGGGACAGCGTCACTTGGATGCCCCGCGCCAATCCGGGCAAAGTCGGCGGCAAGGGTCGTTGTCAGATCGTGCTCCTCGCGGATAGTCGCTTGATCGACCGGATCTGTCTCCGGGCCAACATGGATGACAAAGCCCAGGGGCGGGGCGCCACCGAATTCTATAAGCTCGACCTCCTGCGCCGTAGCCGCCGAATGAAGCGCTACGATGAACAGGCTCCCGATGATGGAACGAAAGGGCATGACCTTGCTCCTGCAAAGGGCTGAGCATCCCTTGCTAACACTCAGAGTCAATTGGGAAAAAAATTCCGTCTTGCGTTGCTGGGCCGTCCAACGTCGGATCCGGGACAAAGGAAAGGGGGGAGGGGAGGGAGAACTCGAAAGGAATTGCCATGCCCCTTATTGCCAAACCCCCTTCACAGCGCCTGCTCGATATCGTGGGAGCGCTTGGCGGCAGCTGGTCAGGGTACAGCGCCATGTGCCGATGCCCTGCCCATGCAGATGCCACTCCCAGCTTATCGCTGAGGCAGGGCAACCGCGACATCCTTGTCCATTGCTTTGCCGGATGTGATCCGGCTGATGTGTTGCGAGAACTCGCATCTGTCGTGCCGGGCAAGAAGCACGTTTCCCCGAACGGCCCTGCACGCCCATTCGACTCCACCGCGATCGCGCGCAACCTTTGGTCGCAGGGCCGCGAACTCGCGAACACCTGGGGCGAGGCCTATTGCCGTTACCGCGGCATTGTCGGGCGCCATGACGATCTGCGGTACCTCGCGCGCTGCCCAAAAGGCAGGAAGCCCAACACGGTGTTTGAACCTGCGCTGCTGGTCGGCGTGCGCGAGGGCCGCGACATCAAGGCGGTTCAGCGCATCTTCCTCAAGCCAGAAGGGCAGGGCTACCGTTCGAAGCTGATGATCGGGAACCCGCAAGCCGCCAGCTGGCAGGGGCAACGCCCCGTCAAGATCCTCGCGCTTGCCGAAGGCTTTGAAAGCGCTGCCCGGTTCGCCGAACTCCACGGCATTCCCACATGGTCATCCCTCGGCGCCGAACGGCTCGACCTCGTCGGCTTGCCTGACAGGATCGAGGAGCTGATCATTGCTGAGGACAATGATCCCGAGGGTCGGCGGGCGAGCCTTAAAGCGGCGCAGACGCATGCCCGCGACGGCCTGACGATCCGGCGCATCGCGCCGCCGTCCGGCTACACGGACTGGGCCGCGGTTCCCGGACCCAATTAAAGGGGAGGGGGAGGGGAGGGTTGGTTCGCCTGAAGGGAGGCGAGCCGAACCCAGGAGACCTCCATGACTGATCTGTTCGAAGCGGCGGCGATGCGCCGCACGCCCGCCCAGCTTGCCGCCCGCGCGCTTTCCATCCTTATCGACAACGGCACCGTCATCACGCGTGCGATGATGAACCAGGCCATGGCCAGTGCCTTTGGAGGAAGCGACGCAACCGGCCGCTGGACCCAGCGCGAGAGCTTCGAGGTGCTTGAGCACGCGCTTGCGCTGAGCCTCACGTCTCGCAGGGGCGCAGCATTCAGCAGGGACGATCTCGGCAAGGCGATGGAGATCGCATCGCGGCTGCCCACTCAGACCGTTCGGAGCGAGGACCAGATCGACTGGCAGCAGTTTTCAACGCCCGTCGATCTTGCCGCCGTGGCCGTCATGCTCGCGAATGCTCAGTCGGACGATATCGTCCTCGAGCCGAGCGCCGGAAACGGTCTGCTGATCGCGCAGCTTCCTCATGTTGCCCAGCTGCAGCTCAACGAGCTGGACGAGGTCCGCCGCTCGCGCCTCGCCGATATCTTCCCGGGCGTTTCGATCACTGGCCATGACGGCGCTGCGATCGCGAGCACGCTTGGCGGCCAGACCCCACCTTCCCTGATCCTCATGAACCCGCCATTCTCGCGCTCGCTCGGACGCGGCGCGGATCACCTTGCTGCCGTCCGCCATCTTGCCGCCGCCATCACCCATTTGCGCGCTGGTGGCCGCATCGTGGCGATCATGCCGGACTGGTTTGCCCCTTCGGCCAGGATGCGCGAGATCTTCGAGAACACGCTGGCGCCCGTCACGGTCCGGAGCTCCATCCGCCTCGAGCAGGCCTACACCAGGCACGGGACCAGCATTGCAGTCAGGCTCTATGTCCTCGACAAGGTTCCCGGTACGCGATCACCCGCGACCATCCAGCGCAGGGACGTTGCCTCGCTGATGAGCAGCCTCGAGATCACGCCTCGGGCAGAGCTCATTGACGAGAAACGCCCGGCAACAGCGCCCGCCAAGGCCATTTCGCTGTTCGGCGCGACGCGTAACGCCAAGCCTGCGGCGCCTCGCATCTTCCGCGCCCCGGCCCGCAATGACGTGCTTCCTGTGGCCTACACCGCGCTCGACACACCTGCGCCGCTGCTTGAACAGGCCGGGGTCTATCTTCCCTATCGGCCGAGCCGGGTTATCTTTGACACCGCTGGGGAGCACCCGACTGCACTCGTCGAATCGGTTGCGATGGGCTCGATCCCTGCGCCGATCCCGCAGCACATCCCGCAACTCCCGGAACGTACCGTCTCCGAGCGCCTGCTGTCGGCCTCGCAGCTCGAAACCGTCGTCTATGCGGGCCACGCATGGAGCCAATGGCTTCCCGGCACATTCCGGCCCGATCCCGAAGGCGTGGGGCTGCTGATCGACGAGGAGGGTGCATCCTACCGCAAGGGTTTCTTCCTTGGCGACGGCACCGGGGCAGGGAAGGGGAGACAGGTCGCCGCCACCATCCTCGACAACTGGCTCCAAGGCCGCCGCCGGGCGATCTGGATATCAAAGAACGAGCCGCTGCTCGACGATGCCCGCCGTGACTGGGCGGCCCTTGGCGGGCTCGCTGCCGACGTCCAGTCGCTCTCGCGGTGGAAGATCCACGAGCCGCTCACCCTTGATGAAGGCGTGCTGTTCGTAAGCTATCCGACGCTGCGCTCAGCGCGCGGCGATCACAGCCGACTGGACCAGCTCATCCGCTGGGCCGGCGAGGATTTCGACGGTGTCATCGCTTTCGACGAGGCCCACGAAATGGGCGGTGTCGCAGGCGGCGAAGGCGCTATGGGAGCCAAGAAGGGCTCTCAGCAGGGCATTGCCGGGGTTCTCCTCCAGAACCGCCTCCCCAAGGCCCGGGTGCTCTATGCTTCGGCCACAGGGGCCTCCGAGGTCAACAACCTCGCCTATGCCGTCAGGCTCGGCCTCTGGGGTCCGGAGACCGCCTTCGCCTCGCGCGAGGCCTTCATCAGCGAGATCCGCGCCGGCGGCATTGCTGCCATGGAGCTGGTCGCGCGCGACCTCAAGGCGACCGGCCTCTACATGGCCCGGGCGCTGAGCTTCGCCGGTGTCGAATACGACATCCTGCGCCACGAGCTGACGCCCGAGCAGGTCACCGTCTACGATACCTACGCCGATGCCTGGGCCATCATTCATCGCAATCTCGAAGCGGCGCTTGAGCAGACCGGTATCGTCGATGACCTCGACGGCAGCACGCTCAATTCCGGAGCGAAGGCGGCGGCACGCTCGCGGTTTGAGTCGTGCAAGCAGCGATTCTTCGGCCAGGTGCTCCTTTCGATGAAGCTGCCGACGATCATCAGCGCGGTCGAACAGCATCTTGCCGAGGGAAAATCGGTGGTCCTCCAGCTGGTCACGACCGCTGAATCGATCCTCAACCGCAGGCTGGGCGAACTCTCGGCAGAGGAGCGCGCTGAGCTCGATATCGAGCTGTCCCCCATTGAATACTGCCTCGACTATCTCACCCGCGCTTTTCCGACCCGGCAGATGGAAGTCTACACCGACGATACCGGCGAGCAACATTCGCGCCCCATGAGCGACGCGCACGGCAATCCGGTGACGAACCCGCAGGCCGAAGCTGCCCGGGCTGACCTGATTGAGCACATCTGCGCCTTACCGCCCATCAAAGCCGCGCTCGATGCTCTTCTTGAGCGCTTCGGACATGACAACGTCGCCGAGGTGACCGGGCGATCCAAGCGGATCGTGCCTGCTGCAGGCGGTCACCAGAAGATCGAGACACGCACCGTGCGCTCGGCCCAGGCCGATGCAGCCGCCTTCATGGACGGGACCAAGCGCATCCTCATCTTCTCCGATGCGGGCGGCACGGGACGTTCCTATCATGCGAGCCTTGATGTTCCCAACCAGCAGCAGCGCGTCCACCTGCTCCTGGAGCCGGGCTGGCGGGCCGATCGCGCCATTCAGGGGCTCGGGCGTACCCATCGCACGCATCAGGCCTCAGCGCCCCTGTTTCGGCCGGTCACGACCGATTGCAAGGGCGAGCTCAGGTTCACCTCAACGATTGCGCGCCGCCTTGACAGCCTTGGTGCGCTCACCCGCGGTCAGCGGCAGACCGGAGGACAGAACCTGTTCGATCCGGCCGACAACCTCGAAAGCGAGTACGCCAAGGCCGCGCTCGTCACCTGGTTCCATCTGCTCGTCGCGGGCAAACTCACCAGCACCACTCTGGCCGATTTTGAGGAGCGCACCGGTCTTGCGCTGCTCGACGCAGACGGGGTCATCAAGGAGGACCTGCCGCCGATCCAGCGTTGGCTCAACCGGCTGCTGGCACTTCCGATCGGGCACCAGAACGTCATCTTCGATGAATTTCTCGCGCTTGTCGAAACCCGGGTAGCAGCCGCCCGCGATGCCGGCACCCTCGATATCGGCGTTGAAACCATGCAGGTCGAGACCGCGACCATCCTCGAGGACACGCTGCTGCGCACCGATCCCGTGAGCGGCGCAACCTCGCACTTGCTGACGATCGAAGTCGCACGGCGACGCAACCCGGTGTCGCTCGAGCGTGCGCTCAAGCTTGCTTCCGCCGACAATACCGCAGTCTTTCTGCGCAATGGCCGTTCCGGCAAGGTCGCACTCAAGACCAGGGCGCGTTCCGGCATGACCGAGGAGGGCACGCCGGTCCCGCGTGTCGAGCTGCTGCGCCCGACGCGGCGCGAATTCCTTCGCGAGCATGACCTCTTCGAAACCGCTTGGGAGCTCTGCGACCAGTCAGTCTTCGCGGCGGCCTGGTCGGCCGAGGCAGAGGAAGCGGCCAATACGGTCGATACTGAGATCATCCGGATTGCGACCGGCCTTCTGCTGCCGATCTGGTCAGCGCTTCCTTCCGATCATCTCGCCGTCAACCGGATCGTCGATGCCGAGGGCACGTCATGGCTCGGCCGAATGGTTTTTCCCGAGCATGTCGCCAAGCTGCTGAAGGATCTCGGCGTGGAGACCGCTGCCCCGCTCAACCCATCAGAGACCCTGCGCGCCATCCATGGCGGGGGAAGCATCGCGCTCGTGCGCCCCGTCCCCTGCGAACTCAAGCGCTCCCGCGTCAACGGATCGTGGCGGATCGAGATTGCAGGGGCACCTGCCAGCCAGCTTGCCTGGTTCAAGTCGCTCGGCTGCTTCACTGAGGTGATACAATACCGGACACGGCTGTTTGTGCCGACCGACAAGGCTGACGCCATCATCGCCAAACTGACCGATACCCCCCTATGAGCTATTCCCTACCGCTTGGGTTTCTGATAGGAGTCCGCGTGCCTGTAGTATATCGTATCGGTGGCCTGAGGGTCGTGATTTGGCCCAACGATCACCGCCCGGCGCATGTTCATGTGATAGGTCCCAACGGTGAGGCGGTATTCATCCTGAATTGCCCTGAAGGACCGCCGGAACTGCGTGAAAGTTTTGGCTTCAGGCTACGAGAGGCCAACGAGATCGCTGAAGCGTTAATGGGCGCCATTCCAGCGCTGTGTGAAGAATGGAGCAAGGTGCATGGCAGTTACTGAACAGCAACTCGAAGAAGCCGAAGCACGTATGGCTGAAAGCCGTGCCGCAGGGCATGCGGTCTCCGCTCGCTATGACCGGCGTCGAGGCAGGGTGGTGGTAGCGCTTCACACGGGTATCGAGCTGACATTCCCCGCGGCTCTTGCCGAGGGGCTCGCTGGCGCCCCCGATGACAAGCTGGCAGACATCGAGGTTAGCCCTGCGGGCCTTGGACTGCATTGGCCGCAGCTCAATGCGGATTTGTATGTTCCCGCACTCATCCAAGGTGTGTTCGGGTCGGAAAAGTGGATGGCCAAGCACCTCGGTGCACAGGGAGGCAGAGCCCGCACGCCCGCCAAGGTCGCCGCAGCGCGCGAGAATGGTCGAAAGGGCGGAAGGCCGCGCAAGTCAGCCGCTGGATAGCAGCAGCTTTGGCAGCGATAGCAGACTGACCGGTTTTGGTGATGCTCCGATCCATCGAAATCGGCAGCAACTGGGTGGATAGGCGAATGGCTGCTTTTTAGCCCCACAAGGGTGCCGCTTCGAGCAGATGCGAGCCTTCGCCTCGACGCGGCTGCATCACTGAGGTCACCTGGAGCGTTTCAAAACGTTCCGCTTCGAACGTCCAGTCTGGTTCTTGGTGGCATGCTAGGCCAAACAAGCCTTCAGGGCGGGCACTGAACTTCAATGCTTGCTGCGAAGATGGCACACCTGTCCTCGCAGGCTTGCGGGGTCAAGGACGGGACAGGACCGGGTCCGTCTCGCTCAGCGCGTATGTGATCCGCGTTTTCCAGTATGAGGCAACCGGATCGCCCTCTGCATCGCGCGCAGGCCGGTATCGCGCCTTGGAGATAGCCTTGCACGCGGCCGCGTCGAGGTCAGGGAAGCTCGAGGAGACGATCAATTTGCAACCCGTCGCCACACCGCTGGGATCGACGATGGCGGCGACTTCAAGCGGGCCGTTTTGCAGGGCACGGTAGGCTCTTGGCGGGTAGGCCTTACGCAATTCCCTCGCGAGCTTTGCTTCCTGCTCGGGAAAGGCCGCGCTTTGCAGTCCATACTGCACCTCTGGATCAAGGCCCCAGCTGCGCAACATCTGCGCGGTGCACCCATTGAGCGCCGCCGCGGCTTCGCCGAGAGAGCCGGACGCGAAATTCACAAGAGTATTTCCCTGTGTCACGGTCACACGGTCCATCTCGGCCAGCACGGCGGTTTCGATCCGGGCGTGGGGCTCTCCTGCCGGGGGAAAGAAGCTAAGGTTCGTGACGATAGCTACCTTGCCGAACTGTCGGTTGGGCTCAACCCTCGCTCGGCGCTCCAACCCCGGATCGCCACTGAGAAAGCCAAGCAGGATCGGCTGTGCGGGATCGAGCTCTGCCAGCAAGGGGCTAGCCACGGCCATGCCGAAGGCCGATCCAGGCGCGGTCTGCTCAAGTATCAGCAGGTGCGGCTGTCCTCCCAACTCGAACTTTCGTTCCACCCGGCAAAGCCCGCCTTCGGTCGAAGCCTGCCACGGCGTGATCGGTGCGACGACCGTCTCCGCTCCTGCAGCGGCCGGCCCCGCGAGGAGAGCACTGAGGATGACGGCAAAAAGGGTGCGACGCATAAGTAATTCTCCGACAGTCAGGCGAGATTGCCAGAGCTTTCTTTCTAGATAAAGACCTTAGTGTGAGCCGCTTAGGGTGCGTTCGTCAGCCCCAGGATCGCCGCGAAGGGCAGATCCTGACTGAACGGCCCGCCCAGATGCGTCGCCAATCACATCAGGAGAGGGGAAGATGCGGAGATGACCGGCATGGGGTCGCTTGCCGACCGGCAGGAATTTTTGAGAAGCAGGGCAAAGCCGCCACGCCGCTTTCGGGATCGCGGTTCAGCCCCGCTTATGACCGAAGATGGGTGGAAACCAGACTCAGCGCTTTGGTAGAAAGAGCACGCCCAGCAATCCAGCGATAAAGAAGAACCCGCCACCGGATAGGAACATGAGGATCATATCCGAAGCTTCTGCATCGGTCAGATTGCGCTTCTCATTTACGTAGTAGATTGGCTCGCCGCCGATGAAATGGCTGATGGCGAATGCAACGACAAAGCCCGTAAAAAGGAACCCTAAGGCAAGCCAGCGCCAAGCGATCCAGCGGAACAGACGGGGCCCCGGCTTAGGAGGCCGCTCGAAAATCCTGAAATCAGAAAAGAAGCCCATGACGGTGTTGATGACCGACTTTCCTAATGACGACAATGGGGTCGGTTGCTGACGGGCAGGAATTTTTTGCGAGCGGGGCAAAGCCGCCAAGCGGCTTTCGGGATCGCCCACCGGCCCCGCTCATGACCGGAAGTGGGTGATGGGGTGGACGCCCCCCGACGGCATCTATGTGCCATAGTGGAGGTGTTACACACCACTAGAAGGAGGCGCCCATGACAGATGTTAGCACGATTGGGTTGGATATTGCGAAGACTGTTTTTCATGCGCACGGCGCGGATGCGCGCGGGCAGATGGTGTTCAGTCGGCGGCTGACCCGCGCCAAGCTGCTGGAGTTCTTCGCTGCGCAGCCGCGCTGTGTCGTGGCGCTCGAGGCCTGCGGGGGAGCGCATCACTGGGCCCGCGAGATCGCCTCGCTGGGGCATGAGGTGAAGCTGATCCCGCCAGCATACGTGAAGCCGTTCGTGAAGCGGAACAAGAACGATGCGGTCGATGCCGAGGCGATCTGCGAAGCAGCCCAGCGCCCAAGCATGCGCTATGCCGCGATCAAGACCGAAGCGCAGCAGGCGGCGGGCATGGTGTTCCGCACTCGCGACCTGCTGGTGCGTCAGCGCACGCAGCTGATCAACGCGATCCGCGGCCATTTGACCGAGTTCGGATGGGTGGCGCCCAAGGGCCCATCACACGTGAGCGTGCTGGCAAGCCTGCTCGAGGAAGACGAGGAGATCGGGGGATCCTTGCCCGAAGCAGCGCGATCGATGTTCCTGGTGATGACTGGTCAGCTCGAGCAGCTGAATGAGCAGATCAAGCTGCTCGACAAGGAGATCGCAAGGCGCGCCCGGGAGGATGAGGCTGCCCGGCGATTGATGACCATCCCCGGCATCGGGCCGATCGCGGCAACCGCGCTGCTCGCCCTGGCACCGCCGGCGGAGGGCTTTGCGAGGGGCCGCGACTTTGCAGCCTGGCTCGGGCTTACGCCAAGGCAACACTCGACCGGTGGCAAGGAGAGGTTCGGCTCGATCTCGAAGATGGGCGAGCGCACGCTGCGACGGCTGCTGATCATCGGCAGCAGTGCCGTCGTTCGGCAGGCCAGCAAGCGCGGCGCCCCGCGCGGCTCATGGCTCGAGCAGATGCTGGCCAGAAAGCCGCGCATGCTGGTCACGGTTGCGCTGGCGAACAAGACCGCCCGGATCATCTGGGCGGTCCTGACGAAGGGTGAGGATTACAGGGCTCCGGTCGCGGCAGCAGCGTAAGCTGAGGCGGACCAGAGGTCGTCGGTAGAGGCAAGAGACCGAAGGAGGGTATGGCACCACAGTCGGCGAGACGGAGCCGGAAAACCAGACCTTTCCACAGTGCCTCAGAGCACGAGTGGGTGATGTGGATCCGGTTCGCGAACTCCCATACGGGCCAGCGGCATTACGCCCGCGCAAACAGGCCGGACAGATGGCAGCATCCGACTACCGCCAAGACCCGAATTTACTCTTGCATCTTTCGGGGCGTCCACAGATGGAAAGGCGAATGTCTGCTTGCGCCATATCGCGGCAAGCACGCATGGAATGCTGCTTATTCGGTCGCGGACGCCAACCTTTGATCCAGATCCCTGAGCTTTGCGGATTTTTGTATCAGAACGGGAACTTGGTCGAGGCTTTCCACAAAGCGCCACAGATACGAGAAAATCGCGAAGACGTCGCCAGCCCGCGGCTTCGTCTCAGCCGCTCCCACTTGCCAAAGCGCGGCGACAAACAGCACGATGACGAGCATTTCCATTAGGCCAAAAGCGGTCGCCTCCGCATCTGACAACTTGATACGCCAACCGGCCAAGGCTTCAAAATGGCGGCGAACACGCCTGTCATTTCCATTGGACAACAAGCTGACTTCGCTTTCCAAGCGGTTGTTGAGACCTTTGTTCAGAAGGCCAGATGTGCGACCAAGCCACCGGCCAATCAACAACAACGGCCCACCCAGAGCCAAACAGGCAAATGCCAGCGCGGGTTGGAGAAACGCCAGTGCGGACAACGATATCGTTAGCGCTATTGCCGCGTAAAGAATCCGCGAAACATCCTCCTCCAAGAAATCTGTGTATTCCCGGGAAAGGGATGCGCGAGCAGCAACGCGTGCCGGGTCGAGCCCGTCAGCGCGAGACTGCCTGACAACGGTCGAAGCCAACGCTGAATAGATGCGCGTGAAGACCCGCGTGTCATATCGTTTAGAGGCAACCGTCAGCACCAGCTGGGCCGCGTGACAGCCCACCAGCCATAGCACGGCAAGATAATCGCCAGATAACACTCCATTTATCGCCAGCCCGGTCGCCAATGGATAGAGGAGACCAGCGACCATGCCGCTGGAGGTAAGCAGGTAAGCGATGACGAGGCGTCCACGGTGGACGCGAGCAAGTTCGTAAAGCATGAAAAGCTCGATTGGTCGAATGAGGGGCGGCTGCACCAAATGTCGTGCAGGCTCTTGCGGGAAGAAAGCGTCGCTATGCGACCAATTCAGCCTTGTTCATTTCGACCTCGGAACCGTTGTCCTTGCGGCTACGGCGAATAATCGAGACTCGACGATTTCGCAACTTCGTTTTCGCGTGTTTCAGTTGACCTAGGCCAGGGTTCGGCGAGAACATGCCTTAACCCTTCGGGATGACCGAATTGGGGTCGTTTGCTGAACGGCAGGAATTTTCCAGAAGCGGGACAAAGCCGCCATTCGCAGCCTAGGCTGGCGAGCGCTGGCTGCCGACCAACCACAGTTATTTGCATCTCTCAGGCTTGTGGTGAGAACCCTCAGACAGCCTCTGAAGCCGCATTCGCTGAGTGCTGAACGCCCTCTGTCCGAACGGAGCGCACAAGTTTCGGACACAGTAGCGGTACCATCGATCCTTGGAAAAGCGCGGGGGAGGGACCCCGCAGCTCTCTCGGCTGCTCAGCTGCGGTCTCTGACCTCCTGAAGAGGAAAGGGGAGGGGGAGTGGATGTGGTGGATCCGGGGAGGTTTTCGCCGGGCCACATCCAGGAGAATGACGATGGAACAGATGATTGCCCTTTCGAAACTGCGCCACTCCGACAGCAATGTCCGCAAGTCCGGCCGCACCGAAATCGCCCAGCTTGCCGGCGATATCGAGGCGCGCGGTCTTCTGCAGAACCTGTGTGTCACGGCGCTGAAGAAGCCCCGCGGGCATTACGCCGTTTTCGCCGGTGGCCGGCGTCTCGAAGCCCTGCAGCTGCTCGCCGCAGAAGGCCGCATCGACAAGGACATGGTGGTGTCCTGCAAGGTGCTCGAAGGCGATGATGCCACCCTGTCGGAAGCCTCACTTGCCGAGAACTTCCAGCGCGTCAACATGACGCCGACCGATGAATGCCGCGCCTTCCAGCACTTCATTGGCGAAGGCTGCGACCTCGATGCCGTCGCCAAGCGCTTCGGCGTCACCCGCCGTGTCGTCGAGGGGCGCCTCCGGCTTGCGGGCCTTGCCGATCCGGTCTTCGAGGCGCTCGCCGAAGGTCGCATCACTCTCGACATGGCCAAGGCCTATGCCACCACCGCAGATCAGGCCAAGCAGACCCGGGTGTTCGAGCAGTACGGCAACTACAGCTACACCACGCCGGATCAGGTGCGCCGTGCGATCGCCGGTGATGCCCTGAAGGCAACCGACCCGATTGCTCAGCTCGTCGGTGAGGATGCCTATGTTGCCGCGGGCGGCACGATCGAGCGCGAACTCTTCAGCGAGAAAGGTGACCGCTGGTCCGATCCCGAGATCGCGCAGGGGCTGGCTGCTGCAATCATGGAAGCCGAGGCCAAGCGTCTTGGCGAAGAACAGGGCCTTGCATGGGTGCGCCCGGTTGCTTCGGCGCACATCTACAACGCGACCGACGGGCTCTACCGCGTAAATCTTCCCAAACAGCCGATGACGGACGCCGAGGAAGCCCGGGCCGATGCCATCCAGACCCGGATGGAAGAGATCGGCGACGAACTCGACAGCGGCGAGCTCGACGACGAGGCAGGCAGCGCGCTCGAGGCCGAATACGACAAGCTCGAAGACGAGTGGAACGAACTTCAGCGCCGCCCGACGATCCTGCCCGACGACCTCAAGGGCCAGATCGGCACGTTCCTGACCCTCGCATCGGACGGCAAGATGGTGCTGGAGACGACGTACTTCAGCGAGACCCCTATCCGCGATCCGGGCGACGACCGCGGGGGCTCGGGCAGCACCGGGGCGACGAGCAAGGCACCGCCGCCAGAGAAGATCGCGCCGGGCGGCAAGCCTCTGAGCGCCCGGCTGTCCGATGAACTCGCCATGCAGCGCCGGGACATCCTCGCCGCCGCCCTCCTTGCCGATCCGGCGCTCGCGCTCGACTACGCGCTATTTGCCATGATCGATGGGAACCGCGGCTACGAGCGCTACGGGACCACGATGAAGGCCACTCGCCCGAGCGATCCGGCCTCCGGCACGGACGGCGAGCCGACCCAGGCCCGCATTGCTATCGAACAGGCACGCGATGCGCTCGATACGACCTGGACCGAGGCCGCCGACGTGGTGGCGCGGTTCGAAGGCTTCCGCGCGCTTGATGACACCGGCAAGGCCGCATGGCTGGCGCTGATGGTGGCCGGATCGATCGAAGCGAAGCCCGAGTATTCGGATACGACCAACCCGCTTCACGCCCGTCTCGCCGCCATCCTCCACATTGAGCCTGCGCAGTGGTGGCGACCCACCTCGGCCAACTTCTTCGACCGGGTCTCCAAGGGGACGCTGCTCGCACTCCTCACCGAGATCGGCGGGGAGGTGCTGGCGGCACGCTATGCGGCCTCGAAGAAGCCTGAAGTCTCGGCAGCCTGCGAGAAGCTGTTCGCCGGTGAAGCCATCACCGAACCCGCAATCAAAGACGCTGCGCTGGCCTGGGTGCCCGACGCCATGCGGTTCGACATCCTGCGTGCCGTCCCCGTTGAGGAAGACGGCGACGATTGCAGCAACGCCCACGAGGATCCCGAAGATGATCCCGCTGACGACTGCGGTGATGATCAGAACGACTTCGAGGTCGAGCACCCCGACGAGACGCTCGAGGCCGCCGAGTAACGCTCTCTCCTGGGCGTCCCTGCGGGCAGCTCGGCGATGGCCGAGCTGCCCCTTTTTTCGTCATCGCCCGTCACTCGGGCCAGTCCGATAAAGGATTACATCATGGCAAAGACACGTCCGCGCCGGACAGCCGGCAAAGGAGCGCGCCGCGACATCGCCGCCGAAATCACCGCCCTCATTCTGACCAAGCTCGAACAGGGTGTCATGCCCTGGGTGAGGCCGTGGAACGCCACCCAAGGGGGTGGCAGACCGCTTCGCCATTGCGGCACCGCCTATACCGGCATCAACACGCTGTTCCTGTGGGCCATGGGAGACGCCATGGGCTACAGCAGCCGCTATTGGATGACCTACCGGCAGGCCGAGGCGCTTGGAGGACAGGTGCGCAAGGGCGAGACCTCGTCCCTCAGCGTCTACTACTCGCAAATCAGCAAGACCGAGCAAGACCGGGTGACCGGGGAAGATCACACTCGTGCCATCCGCTTTCTCAAGGCCTACAACGTGTTCAACGCGGATCAGATCGACGGCCTTCCCGCGCACTACTACCCGGTGCTGGCACCGCCTGAAGATCGCCCCGAATCCGCACATCGCGGCGCGATCGACACCTTCTTCGCAACGCTTCCCATCGACGTCCGGCATGGGGGCAACGCCGCATTCTTCTCTCCTGCGGGCGACTACATCCAGATGCCGCCGCGCGAGGCCTTCCACTCCGACGATCACTATGCCAGCACGCTTGGGCACGAGGCCGTTCACTGGTCTGGCGGCAAGACGCGGCTTGAACGCACCTTCGGCAAGCGGTTTGGCGACAAGGCTTATGCCTTTGAAGAACTGGTCGCCTCGATCGGTCAGTGCCTGATCTGCGCGGATCTCGGCCTTCCTGGCGAGCTCCATGACAATCACGCGAGCTACATCAGCCACTGGCTCGATATCCTCAAGGGCGATTCCTCCGCGATCATCCATGCGGCGGCCAAGGCCGAACAGGCCTTCAGCTACCTCAAGGCGTTCAGCTGCGGTGTCCCCAGTGAACGGCCTGAGGTCAGGTCTCATGACACTCCAGCGCTGAAGCGCGCGGCATAGAGAAGAGAGGGAAGGGGGCAGGCGTCCAATCAAGGAGAACTCGGATGCCTGCCACCCTCCACCTCGACCTGCCCTTTCGCTTTCAAAGGGCGCTGCAGCCCGACGGGCTGCGCGTCTTGCAGACTTGCAGCGCTGCACTCACCGACGCGCTCAACGATGCCCGGCGCGCCGGGCGCGACCCCGAAAGCGACCCGGCTGTCCTCCTGCTCGGAAGACACCTGGGCCGTGTGGCGGCAGGCGAGTGCCCGGAGGCAGTGCATCCCGAAGATGACGAACTACGCAACGCGTGCAAGCAGCGTATCGCGGAACTGCGGGATGCCCCCATCCTTGTCCCGCTCGTTCAGCGCGGGCTCGGCTGCGATCCGGATCTGATCAACCTCTACAGGTCCGCCGCACGCGAAGCCTTGCGCTACCTCGCCCAGACGCTGTGTCTGGATCCCACCAACTACAACATCCAGCAGGATCGACACTTTACGGCCGACAACCCGGCGATCAGTCTGTTTGCCGACAGCTTCTGCGTCACCATCGACCCGTGCCGGATTAACCCCGGACGGGAGATCGGGTGGGTCCGAACCAATGGACGCGACGGTCCCTGGGCGGGACGCCAGCTGCGTGGCCCCATCGATCTCATCTCCAATGTCGTCCGCTTCGCCGCAACTGTCCGCCGCGACTGCCACCTCCACCAGCCCGCCTGAAGCGGGCGCAAGCGAAGGAATTCCTCATGGGATGGCTCTCAATGCCGCTCTCGAGCATGCACCCCTACAAGACACCCAAGGAGTATCTCGATGCGCAGTTCACCTTCGAACACCCCTATGACGCTGAGGGCAAGAGGATAGAGGCCGGGCCGTATGCCCCGCTGCCTGACGGGACTTCTACCCGAGGACTGCGCGTCATCGCCTCGTCCTGTCTGCGCAACAAGGTCTGGTACGCGGCCATCGCGCCCGTCGAAAACGGCAAGACCGGAGCCGTCTTCGCGGCCGTCGTGCTGGTGCGCTGGAATCCGCGTGCCAGTGACGGCTACGTGTTTGCCTACAAGGACCTCGATGAAACTGCCGGGCCGTTCGAGTGTGAATGCCCCGAGCGCATCCTGCGGCTGCTGGACCCGACCGACAATCATGCGGCGCTGGTCTGGCGCCGCCGCTGCATCCGCAATCTCATGCGAGGATCGCGCAAGCTCGAGGACGGAATGCAGATCCGGCTGCCGTCCAAGATCCGCTTCACCGATGGCTATGAAGGCGATGTGTTCTTCATCCGCAAGCAAGGCCGCAAGACCACGCTCGCTCTCACCGCCGACGGCCCTCCCTGCTACCGCATCGGCAATCTTGCGCGTATGAACTTCACCATCGTACCGCAAACCCGCGTCCACAAGACCTTGTTCGGATAAGCGAGCCATGACCTGCCACCCTCTCACCGAGACCACATTCAGCCCACGGCGTGGTGAGCTCTGCAGCCGGGAGAACGCTCACCGCGTCGCTGAGCGCCTCTTCGAGCACAAACACCGGCCGGTAGCGGTCATCCGTACCGGTGACCCGATCAAGCCCTTCCATGTCACCGACGAAGATGCGTTCGATGTTCACGTCGAAGTGGAGCTGCGCGCATAATGACGAGGCATCGTCGATTTTCGGTCCTGCTTGTGCTGACCCTGGCAGGATCGGGTGGGGGATGCTTGGCAGCACCAGAACTTCCGCCGGGAGAAACGATCTCGCAATGCCGCGTCGTGGACGGCGATACCCTGCGCTGCGGAGTTGAACGCATCCGTCTGCTCGCCATTGATGCGCCGGAAAAGCCGGGCCAGTGCAGGGCGGGCCGCAACTGCGCGCCCGGTGACCCTGAGGCGAGCACCCGCAATTTGCGCGCGGCCATCGCGACAACGATGGTGATCCGGCGGATCGGATACGACCGCTTCGGTCGAACACTTGCGCTTGTCGAAGCGCGAGGCCGGGATCTGTCGTGCCATCAACTCGAACGCGAGGCCGCCATCTACAACCCCCGATGGGATGATGGTGGATTTGTGAGGGCACGCTGTCCCGCGGCTGCTGGCCGCGCCCAGCTTGACCGATGAGTTCCGATCACGCCCCCCGTCCATCCTTGAGGCTCATGTCGGGCCCCGTTGCGCCCTGCACCAATAGTATGATAACCTCTAGGGCAAGGAGTGAACTATGGCGACCGTCCGCAAAACCATCACACTGAGCGATACACAGGATTCCTGGATCAAGACTCAGATTGCCCGGGGAGCCTTCACCAACGACAGTGAATATATCCGCGATCTCGTGCGCCGCGACCAGGAAGAGCAGGGCAAGCTCTCTGACCTGCGCAAGGCGATCAGCGAAGGGATCGACAGTGGCCTAAGCGAGCGGTCACTCGACGATATCTGGGCCGAGGGCGAAGAACGCGCGCGAAGCGCGAATGCGTGAGCTGCGGATCAGCCGGAGAGCTGACAACGATCTCGTCCTGATCTCGCAATATACGACCACCGAGTTCGGTCGGGACCAGGCGCGCAAATATCTGGGCCAGTTGAAAGCCTGTTTTGCGTCTCTGCTCGATAATCCGCATCTTGGGCAAAGCGCAGAACAGGTTGTGCCGCAACTGCGCCGGATCAGGCAGGGCGCTCATGTGATATTCTACATTCCTGCACCAGACGGCATTCTGATTGTTCGCGTTTTGCATCAAAGCATGGATTTTGAGCGGCACCTATAGCGGTCGCTTAGGGGAGTCGCTGAGTTCGGGATCGAGATACCACGAGGGCCCCTGCTGGAACTGCCGGTTTACAGCAACCAGCGGGCCATCGGGCTCGCTAGCGACATAAGGCCGCACCTGCGGCATCACCGCAGAGCGCCGCTTGAATAGCTTGCCAGCTACACGTCCGCGCGCCTCGAGCAGCTCCTCAAGCCACATCAGATCATCGAGCATCTGGACGATCCCTCGTCCGGCGAGAATGAAATAGAGACAGCGCTGATAGTCGTCGCACTGGTTGCCGAGAATCATGGATAGCTTCAGCTTCGCGCCAGGCTCGCCCTCGTGGACCCACTGCACCGCCTCACGCAACTCCACGGCAGCATAGTAGCTGTCATTGACTTCGGTCCCGATCGCGGCTGCCGCCAGCATCCGGCGGGTGGCACGATTGGCAGGATCAAGGCTCGCATCGCGCAAGGTGAGATCGAGATCGAAGCGGCCGACGAGGTCTGGCATTTCCATGAGGCTTTCTCCTTCTCTGTGAACATAACGTGAACGTGCTGGACGGTCAAACGCCAATGCAATAGGTTAACGCCCATGTGGCTTGTCCCTCGACATTCGAGAGGCCTCACTCTCAGAACGCCGGTCCCCGACGTAGTCCGCGACGCGCTTGTTCGCTGGTATGAGGGGGAGGGGAGCGAAGCCGATCACCGGGCGAGCGTCACGATGGTGACGAAGGCTCGGACGCATGGCCAGTGGATCGCCTGTAGCTGCATGGGCGATACCGACCCGCCCCCACTCATGTCAGCCGCTTACCTCTCAGAGGCTGAAACCTATTACCTGCGCCGCTTGACCAGCAAGCGCCAGCGCCGCCCCGAGCATGCATCTGATTGTCCGTTCTTCCGCGAACAGGCTCCCCAGCGCTTCCGCGAGAAGCGCTCGGCCGAGGCTCCGGTGATCGATGTGCCCGAAGGGCTGTTCATCGCCCACCGTCTTGCCCCTGAAAAGCTGGCCGAAGCGCCCTCAGACAGTGAACCCGACGATCGCAGTCGGGGCGTCACCATTCCGCGCCTGGCCCGCCTGTTGTGGCAACTGATGGATATGGCCCACGTCAACGAGGTCCATCCCTTGCCCGCGCACCGCGGCCGCAACATGACGATGGCCTCGGAGTTTGCGCGCTTGCGACATGCGGCGACGCGGCTCGAGATCGCGCCCGGCATCCCCCTTTCCGCGCACCTTTACACGCACATCGACCCCTACGAGCGCAAGGCCGTCTTCGCCCGTCTGCGCAAGGCCGCCAGGACATGGCCCGAAGGCCTCGCACCCCAAGCCTTCCTTGCGCTCTATGCCAACGACATTTCGGGAACGACGCTGTTTCTTGGGCAGGGCAAGGAGCTCGACCTCAAGACCCGCGTCCAATATTCAGGATCGCTGATTGGGCCGCCCTATCTCGTCCTGGTGGTTGTCGGCGAACACAATCCGCGCGACGGCTACGCCGCACTGCGCGCTTTCGCCCAGCCACTGGCGCGAACCTCGGCGTTCATCCCGGTTCACAATCACTATGAGCGCAAGGTTGCCTGCGATCTGCTCGACCTGCAGTACCATCTGCGAAAACGCGGCATTGCCCTTGGCTTCAAGCGGCCGCTGTTCGACCTGCCCTCAAAGATCGGGACAGCGCGGCCGGACTTCGTCCTCGACATCCACGATTCCACCACCGGCGAAATCATAGAGACGGCGCTCGAAGTCATCGCCAGCGAGAACCCTGAGTACCTTGCTGCCAAGCGCCATCAGCTTGCGCTTCTGGGCAAGGCAGGACGAGTGATTACGGCTCGGGCCGCGACGATCGATTCCCACGGAACGGGCGCGATCCTCAAGGCCAATCTCGGCATCGGCTGAGCGCGAGCGCATCCCGAGAAGCCACCGCGCTTGCCGGCATATCCGGGGCGCGGCCCCCAACCCATGACAACCTCCAGGCCATGAAAGGGGAGGGGGAGGGAATTGGTCAGATCCTGGAAGGAGATGACCAATGCCCAAATTCAATCCAAGTGAACCGCCGCGGGAGACCCTCTGGGGCGCGCCGCAGACCGCAACACAGCTGCTCCCCGGTATCTGGGAGGTGCACACAGCCAGCCATGGCGGCATGATCCTGTCAGACGAACGTCAGGCAGCCATGCCGGTCGCGCTGCGCCTGGATGACACCTCCTACGAGGAGGATGTTGACTGGGCACTTGTGGTGCTTGGCTTCGCCGCCGAATTCGCCGGTCTGCCAACCAAGGGTTTCGATCTCCTTGTGCAGAACGCCCGCGCAAGCGTGAGGGCATGGCACCCCGATCGCTATGCAGCTCACACAGGCGAGGCCGTCGAAACCAGTGACAGCCCCATCCTGCGCCGCCGGCAGGCGCTCACCGATATGATTGGCAAGTATGTCGTGGTCAGCGCCTCGGGCGACTGGGCAGATTGGGTCCCGCAGGGCCAGGTCGGCGTCGTCGCACGGCGTGTCGCCGGCGTCGATGCCCTCGGCCACGCCCGTTACGAAGGCGATTCCATCCACGGACTGGTGGACAAGGGCGCTTACGATAGCAGCAGGATCGTCAACGGGTTCGATGAAATCGGCGCTGTGCGCATCGCAGCGAGTGCGCCCACGACCAAGGAGGTTGTGCTGTGAGCCCCATGACGAACCCAGCGGTGACCGCGCATGAATTTGCAATGATGCTTGCGCTGAGCACCGCCCACATGTCGCCGGGCACGGCGGCTGACTGGATGCCCGAATGTCCCTGGGCCTGCTTCGCCAAGGGCGAATGGGGCTGGTTCATGTATGTCTGCGACGATGTCAGCATCACTGAGGCCGCCAGCGTTCCCCTCGAAATCCGCTCCGCTCTCCATGTTGCCCGCAAGCTGCGCTGCCAATGGATCATGTGGGACTGCGACGGGCCGATAGTGGCTGATCTGCCCGAGTACGACTGGGGCACAGCAAGCGGACCACTGTCGTGATCGCCGGACCGGCCTGCGACAAGCCCGCAGCCCGAGCCCGCGACCTATGACTATCTCGACATCATCCGTCGATGGATGGAGGCCCACGGGGTCGAATTCCAGATCTGCCGTTATCAGCCCCAGCGGTTCAAGCACTGGCCACCCTACGCGACGCTGATCGAGAACGTCCTCACGAATGCGACACTGCCATCGATCTCACTAGGTCGACACTCATGCAGTCTCAAATGGAAGATAGCGCCCCAGGACAAGTACATCGCCGGATGGCCACCAGCCATCGAGGCCTGGAACCGCGGCCAGAAGGTCGTCCGTTTGATCGGTTATGACGCATCCCCGGCCGACACCCGCAGACATGCGCACGCTCTGACGATCCCAAGCGAACGCTTCGAGTGCCGATATCCTCTGAGAGAATGGGGCTGGACCCGCGAAGATTGCATCGCCCGGATCGAGGCCGAAGGCCTTCCGGTCCCGCCAAAGTCGGCATGTTTCCTCTGCTGCGGCTCGAAGCCCGAAGAAATCCGCGATCTTCCGCCATGGTGCCTGCGCATCATCGTGCTGGTGGAGGCCCGCGCTGCACCCCGCCTGCGCACCGTCGAGGGCCTGTGGCGCTCGTCAACGCGCACCAGGCCAGGCCGAATGACCGATTTCATCCGCGGTGAGCGCTTGCTCCCTGCCGATGAGATTGACCGGATCGAGGCCCACGCGCCGACGTCGCTGAGGCTCTTTCAAGAGGCCGCCGCTGAAATACCACTTCCGGAGCGGCCACACCTTGCCGACTGGATCGAACGCTTCCAGCGTCAATTGGAGACAACGCCATGCTGACTGAGCCAATCGCACGGGCCGAACAGATCGCCAAACTCAACGATCGGGCACGTTCAGGTTTCGACCCCAGCGCTCGCATCATGTTCACACGCGGCTGCCTGGATGCCTTCTGTAGTGGCGACACCCCAAGTGGACTTGTCGCACAGGCCGAGCTCATCAAAACCATGCGGCGCCACCGATTCGAGGAGGATACCTACGGCGAACGCGACTTCGGCGCGTTCACTTTCAGCGGCAAGAAGGTCTTCTTCAAAATCGACTTGTATGATCCGGGCCTTGTCAAGTTCGCATTGAACGGTTCCTTCTGTTGACGGGTTGGGGGCCCCAACACGCAATGCTCAAGGATTGGCTTCATTCGTTCCGAGGTCAGCTGATGCACTATCCGTGCATAGACTTGTATCCGGTCGCGGCCGTGCCCGCGCACCATAATCCGTATTCACA
>NZ_MEFG01000038.1 GCF_001724715.1 Sphingomonas sp. SCN 67-18 | reverse complement strand
TCGCGCGCTATGGCGAGTTCCTGCCCTGGGTGTCCGCCGTGCGGGTGCGCTCGAACAGCGACACCGAAATGGTGGCTGACCTCGTCGTCGGCTTCAAGGCGCTGCGCGAGAAATTCACCTCGCGCGTGGTGAAGGACCGTCCCCGCGAAATCCATGTCGACTATGTCGATGGACCGCTGAAATATCTGCATAATGACTGGACGTTCCGGCCGGACGGGCAGGGCGGCACCCTTGTCGACTTCACCGTCGATTTCGCCTTTCGCAACCGGCTGTTCGAAGCGATTGCCGGCCAATGGTTCGACGCGGCGCTCCGCAAGATGATCGGCGCGTTCGAAACCCGCGCCCGGGCGCTCTACGACGCTGAAGGGGCGTCCGGCATCAACAGTTCAAGCGCGCAAAGCGCCGCCTGAAGGCGCACGCCGCCGCGGCCGAGGTCGCCGAATTCGCGGCGGTCCGCGGTGATCGCTTCCGGGTTCACCCCCCGCTCCGCGCGGGCGAACACCACGGTCCCCACCGGCTTGCGCTCATCGCCGCCGTCCGGCCCGGCTATGCCGGTGATCGCCACCGCCACGTCGGCATTGCTTTTCTTCACCGCGCCCTGCGCCATCGCCCATGCGACCGCGATGGACACCGCGCCGAATGTTTCCAGCACATCCAGGCTGACACCCAGCAACGCGATTTTCGCTTCATTTGAATAGGTTATGAAACCATCCTCGAACACATCCGAAGACCCCGGAATCTCGGTCAGCGCCGCTGAAACCAGCCCGCCGGTGCAGCTTTCCGCCACGGCCACCCGCCGCCCGGCGGCACGGTTCGCCTCGATCACCTGACGCGCGCGCTCGACCAGTTCTGCCGGGAGCAGGGTATCGATCTTGTCGGTCACAATTCCTCCGGAATCCGCACGGTTGCGATCGCCTGTGCGGCTATGCCTTCGCCCCGGCCGGTAAAGCCCAGCCGCTCGGTCGTCGTCGCCTTGATGCTAATCCGCCTCTCGGGCAGCCGCAACAATCCGGCGATGCGGCTGCGCATGGCGTCCCGATGCGGGCCGATCTTCGGCGCTTCGCAGATGATGGTCAGGTCGACATGGTCGATCCGCCCGCCGCGCGCCGCGATCAGCGCCGCCGCATGGGTAAGGAAGGTCGCCGAATCGGCGCCGTGCCATTGCGGGTCGCCGGGCGGGAAATGGCTGCCGATATCGCCGTCGCCTATCGTGCCCAGCAGCGCATCGGTCAGCGCGTGGAGCGCAACGTCCGCATCGGAATGGCCGGAAAGCCCCTTGTCGTGCGGCATGTTGATCCCGCCAAGCCAAAGCGGCGCTCCGGAAACCAGCCGATGCACGTCGAAGCCCATGCCCGTCGCCGTCACCATCGACGCCGCCAGCCACCGCTCCGCCGCCTCGAAATCCTCGGCCCGGGTCAGCTTGTCCAGCCGCGCGTCGCCCTGAACAAGGGCGACGGCATGGCCCGCCGCGCGCGCCACCTGCGCATCGTCGGTCGCCTCCACGCCATCGTCCCACGCCCCATGGGCCGCGCGGATCGCGTCATAATGAAAGGCCTGTGGCGTCTGGATGCGGTGAAGGCCGGTCCGGTCCACGGCGTCGCCCAGTTCGGTGTCCCCCCTGGCCAGAGTGTCCGGGACGGCAAGCACGGGCACCGCGCCGGGCGCGTCCTCCAGCGCCGCGATCAGCCGGTCGATCACCGCATGGGGCAGGAAAGGGCGGGCGGCGTCGTGGATCAGCACCATGTCCGCATGCCCGATCGCCGCCAGTCCGGCGATCACCGAATCCCGCCGCGTCGCGCCGCCGATCACCGGGGCGGGGGCGTCGCGCCCGGCAAGGGCCTGCGCATAATCGGCTTCCTGTCCCGCGCCGATCACCGTCACCACCCGGCCGACCGCCGGATGGGCGGCAAGCGCATCATGGGCATGAGCGAGCACCGCCTTGCCGCCGATGGTGCGATATTGTTTCGGCACGCCGCCGCCGGCCCGTTCTCCACGGCCCGCGGCGACGATCAACCCGACGATATCGACCCCCTGTCTCATGGCGATGCCCCCTAGGCCGTTCCGCGCGGATAGCAAACCGGCAAAAGCGCCCCGCCTTGCCCGGGCGCGGCTTTCACGGTAAGGAGCTGCCTCTTTTTCAGGCAGATCATGATCACACTCTCTCCCATCCAGGTCGGCCCGGTGCGGATCGACAGTCCGGTACTCCTCGCGCCGATGACCGGCGTGACCGACCTGCCGTTCCGCCGGATCGTGCGGCGTTACGGTTCCGGCCTCAACGTGACGGAGATGATCGCCAGCCAGGCGATGATCCGCGAGACGCGGCAGTCGCTGCAAAAGGCGGCGTGGGACCCGGTCGAGGAGCCGATTTCCATGCAGCTCGCCGGCTGCACCCCGCATGAGATGGCGGAGGCCGCGAGGCTGAACGAGGATCGCGGCGCCGCGATCATCGACATCAACATGGGCTGCCCGGTGAAGAAGGTGGTGAACGGCGATGCCGGGTCCGCGCTGATGCGTGATCTGCCGCTGGCCGCCGCGATCATCGAGGCGACGGTCAAGGCCGTATCCGTGCCGGTGACGCTGAAGATGCGGATGGGCTGGAACCATGACAGCCTCAACGCGCCGGAACTGGCGCGGATCGCCGAGGATCTCGGCGTGAAGATGATCACCGTTCACGGCCGCACCCGTTGCCAGATGTACAAGGACACGGCGGACTGGGCCTTTGTCTCCAATGTGAAGCAGGCGGTATCGCTGCCGGTGATCGTCAACGGCGATATCTGCACCATCGATGATGCCGTGACCGCGCTTGAGCAATCGGGCGCGGACGGGGTGATGATCGGCCGGGGGGCCTATGGCCGGCCGTGGCTGCTGGGCCAGATGATGCGCTTTTTCGCCACCGGCCAGCGCATCGCCGATCCGTCGATCGAGGAGCAATATCACCTGATCGTCGAGCATTATCACGCGATGCTCGCCCATTATGGCGATGTCATCGGCGTCAACATGGCCCGCAAGCATATCGGCTGGTACACCCGCGGACTGAACGGATCGGCCGAGTTCCGCAACCGCTTCAACCAGCAGCCGGACGCGCGCGAGGCGCTGGCCATGCTGGCGGAATTCTACGCGCCCTGGCTGTCGCGGGTGGCCGCCTGACGCCGCCCGTGGACCAGCCCGGCGCAACTCCGGGTGCGGCCGATCTGCTCAACGCAATGCCGTCGGCGATGCTGATGATCGATCCGGCGGGCTTCGTGCGCGATGCCAATGCCGCCGCAGAGGTGCTGCTCAACCACGGCCGCGCCGCGATGATCGGCCGCACGCTGGCGGACCTGCTCATCCTTCCCGGCAATTATGTGCGCCGCGCGGACGGGGCGGGGGGCGTGGCGCTTTACGACCTTCCGTTGATGACGACGCGCGGCCACCGTTTCCGGGCGGATTTCATCCTCACCCCTTTTGCGGACCATGACGGCTGGGCGATGCTGATGCTCCACAATGGCGCGGCCGCGCATCGCATGGGCCATCGCCGGGAAATGGGCGGCGGCGCGCGGGCGGCGGTGGGCGCGGCCTCGATGCTGGCGCACGAGATCAAGAACCCGCTCTCCGGCATTCGCGGCGCGGCGCAGCTTATCCAGCGCGGCGCGGACGGAGAGGAAGGCGCGCTCACCGGGCTCATCATCGCCGAAGTGGACCGCATCACCGCGCTGATCGACCGGATGGAGGAATTCACCGACGCCCGCCCGCTGGTCTGCACGCCGCAGAATATCTACCCGCTGCTCGACCATGCCCGCGCCGTCGCCAGCCAGGGGTTCGCCGCGGGCATCACCATCCGCGAGGATTACGACCCCTCGCTGCCGAGCGTGCTGACCCATCGGGATTCGACCATCCAGATCCTCATCAACCTCATCAAGAACGCGGCGGAGGCGGCGGGGCCGGGCGGCGCCATCACCCTGTCCACCGCCTATCGCCACGGCGTCGCGGTGAGCGTGGATAACGGCGCGCGCCGCCTGTCGCTGCCCATCGAGCTGTGCGTGATCGACGACGGCCCCGGCGCCCCGCCCGAAATGGTCGACCATCTGTTCGATCCCTTCGTCACCACCCGCCGCGACGGGCGCGGGCTGGGGCTGACGCTGGTCGACAAGCTGGTCCGCGATATCGGCGGAATCGTCCAATATGCCCGTGAGGGCGACCCGGAGCGCACCGTGCTGCGCCTGCTCTTGCCACGCGCGGAGGATCAATGATGGGCCGTATCCTGCTGCTGGACGACGATCAGGCGATCTGCACCGTCATTGCCGCCGCGCTGAAACGGGAAGGGCATGAGGTGCGCGCCGTCGGCTCGATCGCGCAGGCGCGGGCGGTGCTCGCGGATTTCGTGCCGGACCTGTTCATCACCGACGTCATCCTGCCGGACGGCAACGGGCTGGACGTGCTGCCGGCGCTGATGGCGGCGACGCCCGATCTGCCCGTCATCGTCCTGTCCGCGCAGAACACGCTCAGCACCGCCGTGCGCGCGACGGAACAGGGCGCGTTCGATTATCTGCCCAAGCCTTTCGATCTGGACGAGCTGTGCAGCGCCGTCGCGGGCGGCCTCAGCAGCCGCGGCGGGCAGGCCCCCGACAATGAAAATGAACAGACCGATGGCCTACCCCTGATCGGCCGCTCCCCGCCGATGCAGGATGTGTACCGCACCATCGCCCGCGTCGTCGCCACCGACCTGACCGTTCTGATCCTCGGCGAATCGGGGACCGGCAAGGAACTGGTCGCCCGTGCAATTCACGATCTCGGGCGGCGGCGGGCGGCGCCCTTCGTTGGCGTCAACGTCGCTGCCATCCCGCGCGAACTGATCGAATCAGAGCTTTTCGGGCATGAGCGCGGCGCCTTTACCGGGGCGCAGGCACGCAACGCCGGGCGGTTCGAGCAGGCGCAGGGCGGCACGCTGTTCCTCGACGAGATCGGTGACATGCCGATGGAAGCCCAGACGCGGCTGCTGCGCGTGCTGCAGGAAGGGGAGTTCACCACCGTCGGCGGTGCCCGCCCGATTCGCGCGGACGTGCGGATCATCGCCGCGACCCACAAGGATCTCGGCGCGCTGATCGCGGCCGGCGGCTTTCGCGAGGATCTGTTCTACCGCCTTAACGTCGTGCCCGTCACGCTGCCCGCGCTCCGCCAGCGCGGCGGCGACATCGCGCTGCTGGCCCGCCATTTCCTTGAGCGGGCGGCGGCTGACGGCCTGCCCCGGCCACGACTGGCCGGGCAATGTCCGCGAGCTTGAAAATCTGATGCGCCGCCTGGCCGCGCTCAGCCGGGAGGACGTGATCTCCGCAAGCCAGGTCGAACAGCAGCTCGGCCGGGCAAGCCCCGGCGATGCGGACGGCTTCACGGGCGGCGGGCTGGGCGAGGCGATAGAGCATCATCTCGCGCTCTATTTCGCGTCCCATGGCGACGCCTTGCCGCCGGACGGCCTGTATGAGCGCATCCTTGCCGAAATCGAGCCGCCCCTGCTGCGCGCGGCGATGGCGGCGGCAAGGGGAAACCAGCTGCGCGCCGCCCGCCTGCTCGGCCTCAACCGCAATACGTTGCGCAAGAAGCTGTCGGACCACGATATTGATCCGGCGAGCACGCGACGAACGGGGCCGTTGCCGCGTTAATATCACACCGCGGCGTAAAGCTGTGCTTGGTTTACCACGAGTTTGTTGTATCGATGCAACGATGACTGCCGGGCTTGACCGTCCTTTGACCCACCATGGGCCGCGCTGGCGGCGCAACCTGACGGTGATCTATCGCCGAAGCCGGTTCATGCCGGCGGTGGAATTGCTCACCTTTCTGGTTGCGGTGACGATCGGCGTCGCCAGCTATTTCATCATTTCGTCCGGCCAGCCGGAACGGCCGCTGACCCCACCGCTGATCGCGCTGCTGCTGGTCGCCAATCTGGTGCCGGGCATCGCCCTGCTGGTGCTGATCGGGCGGCGCGTGGCGAAGGACCGGGCGGCGCGATCGCCCATCGGCGGGGGCGGGCGGCTGCATGTCCGCCTTGTCGCGCTGTTCTCGCTCATCGCCAGCGTGCCGATGCTGCTGGTCGTCATCTTCGCGTCGCTGCTGTTCCAATATGGCGTGGAATTCTGGTTCTCGGACCGCGCGCGCGGGATGCTGGAAAATGCCAGCGTCCTCGCCGAGAATTTCTACGAGGCGCAGCGGCAGGAAGTGGCGGACGAAAGCCGCGCCATGTCCGGCGATATCCGCTATTATCTGACGCGAACGCGCTCCGACAGCCGCGAGTTCGCGGAGGCCTATGCCTATCAGATCGTCGGGCGCAAACTGAACGAATCCGCCATCATCCAGATCGGCCCGGACGGCACGGCGCAGACGCTGGCGATGGTCAATCCGGACGCCCGCGACGTGGAGCAGCGCGTGTCGCCCGCCGTCATCGGGCAACTCGCCCGGCAGGATGTCGCGATCAGCGAAACCTCGGACCGGGTGGAGGCAGTGACCCGGCTCTATCCGGACCAGAGCATCTATCTCTACGCCTCGCGCATCTATGATCCGCAAGGGCTGACCCGCGCCAAGGCGGTGGTGGCGGATTATAATTCGCTGCTGGAACGGTCGCGCTCGCTCCAGCTGCGTTTCAACGCCGCCTTGCTCATCATCTCGCTGCTCATCGTCGGCGTGGCGGTGTGGATCGCGCTGACGGTGGCGGACCGGCTGGTCCGGCCGGTGGGCGAACTGGTCGATGCCGCGCGCCGGGTGACGGCCGGCGACCTTTCCGCGCGGGTCGCGACGCCCCGCGCGCGGGATGAGGTCGGCACGCTGGCCAATGCCTTCAACCGCATGACCCGCCGCCTGGAGGAACAGCGCGGCGCGCTGGTGACCGCCAACGATCAGCTCGACAGCCGGCGCGCGCTGACGGAAGCGGTGCTTTCCGGCGTCACCGCAGGGGTGATCTCGATCGACCCGAGTCGCCGCATCCGGCTCATCAACAGTTCGGCGACCGCGCTGCTCAAGACCGGCGCCGCCAGCCCGGTCGGCCGCACGCTGGACGATATTTCGCCGGAACTGGCGGCCTTGCTCGACGGACCGGAGCAGGAAGCGGTCGTCCAGCTCAGTTCGGGCAACGACATGCGCACGCTGGCGGTCAAGCGGGTGGTGGACGAGCGCGGGCAGGTGCTGACCTTCGACGACATCACCCAGCAATTGCTCGACCAGCGCCGGGCCGCATGGTCCGACGTGGCGCGGCGCATCGCCCATGAGATCAAGAACCCGCTGACGCCCATCCAGCTTGCCGCGGAACGGCTCCAGCGCCGCTACGGCAAGGAAATCGCGTCTGACCCCGCCACCTTCGGCCGCCTGACCGAAACCATCGTGCGGCAAGTGGGCGATCTGCGCCGCATGGTCGACGAATTCTCATCCTTCGCGCGCATGCCGAAACCGGTGTTCAGCGAGGAAGCCATCGTCGAGATCGCCCGGCAGGCGCTGTTCCTGCACGAAGTGGCGCACCCGCGCATCCGCTTCACCCTGGATGCGGACCCCAAAGTGTCGGAAATCGTCTGCGATCGCCGCCAGATCGGTCAGGCGCTGACGAATATCGTCAAAAACGCCGTCGAGGCGATCGACCAGCGCCCCGTGCAAGAGGGCGCGGAACCGGATGGCGCCATCGTCATGGCCATCACCCGGCGCCCCCGGAGCCATCTGGAAATCACCGTGTCGGATAACGGCATCGGCCTGCCGATGGAACGCGAACGGCTGGTCGAGCCTTATGTCACCACTCGCGCCCGTGGGACGGGGCTGGGGCTCGCGATCGTCAAGAAGATCGTCGAGGAACATTACGGCACCATCGCCTTTGCCGACCGGCCGGGCGGCGGCACCATCGTCTCCATCTCGCTCGATCTCGCCCGGCTGGCCGAGCTGGCAGGGGATCATGAACCGGCCGGCGACAAGGGGGACGAGGCGGTTCCCCATAAATTCACTCGAACCAAGACGGATTGAAGCATGGCATTGGACGTTTTGATCGTTGATGACGAACGCGATATCCGGGAACTGGTGGCCGGCGTCCTGGAGGATGAGGGCTATACCACCCGCACCGCCGCCGACAGCGATTCAGCGCTCGCCGCCATTGATGAGCGGCGCCCGTCGCTGGTGCTGCTCGACGTGTGGCTGCAGGGGTCGCGGCTGGATGGGCTGGACCTGCTGGACGAGATCAAGCGCCGCGATTCCTCGCTCGCCGTGCTGGTCATTTCCGGCCATGGCAATATCGACACGGCGGTGGCGGCGATCAGGCGCGGCGCGGTCGATTTCATCGAAAAGCCCTTCGAGGCGGAACGGCTGCTCCACCTCGTCTCCCGCGCCACGGAAACCGAGCAGCTGCGCCGCGAAAACGCATCGCTGAAGGCGCAGATCGGCCTCGACGACGAATTGACCGGAAGCTCGACCGCCATCAACGGCGTGCGCGCCACGTTGAAGCGGGTGGCCGCCACCGGCAGCCGCGTGCTCATCACCGGCCCCGCCGGGGTGGGCAAGGAAGTGGCGGCGCGGCTGCTGCACCTGTGGAGCGCGCGGGCGGATGCGCCCTTCATCATCGTCGGCGCGGCGCGGATGACGCCGGAGCGGGTGGAGGAGGAACTGTTCGGCGTCGAGGAGGGCAATGAGCTGGTTCGCCCGGGCCTGTTCGAGCAGGCTCATGGCGGCACCCTGTTCCTCGACGAGATCGCGGACATGCCGCTGACCACCCAGGGCAAGATCCTGCGGGTGCTGACGGACCAGAGCTTCACCCGTGTCGGCGGGCAGCGCACGGTGAAGGTGGACGTGCGGGTGGTGTCCGCCACCGCCCGCATCCTGTCCGACGAGATCGCACAAGGGCGCTTCCGCGAGGACCTCTATTACCGGCTCAACGTCGTGCCGGTGCACCTGCCGGCGCTGACCGAGCGGCGCGAGGATATTCCCGCGCTGGTCGACCATTTCGTCGCGCGTTACGCGGCTGAACGGCGGGTGCCGACGCCGCGCGTGGCGGACGACGCCATCGCCGCGCTTCAGGCCTATGACTGGCCCGGCAACGTCCGCCAGCTCCGCAATGTCGTGGAACGCACGATCATCATGGCGCCGGGCGACCGCATCGGCCAGATCGACATCGACATGCTGCCGCCCGAAGTGCTGAACGACCAGCCGCAGATCAGCGCGGACGGCAATGCCGGGGCGATCATGGGCGCGCCGCTCAGGGAAGCGCGCGAGACGTTCGAGCGGGAATATCTGCGCATCCAGATCCGTCGTTTTTCCGGCAACATTTCCCGCACTGCAACGTTTATCGGCATGGAGCGGTCGGCATTGCATCGAAAGCTGAAGATTCTCGGCCTGTCCGAACAGCGGGAGGAAGAATGATTTTTGCTGCAACGCAGCGATAGACGCGAGGCCGAACAATCCCTATCTAAACGCTGTGCCCGCGATCCGCGCGGGACAGGCACGACGCCCTGCAACGGCGCAATGCGGACATGATCCGCCAAGAACCGGAGGTCTGATATGGCTGAAAAGGTCAATAATCTTCAGGATATATTCCTGAATTCCGTCAGAAAATCGAAAACGCCGGTGACGATGTTCCTGGTGAAGGGCGTCAAGCTTCAGGGCATCATTACCTGGTTCGACAATTTTTCCGTTCTGCTGCGCCGCGACGGCAACGCGCAGCTGGTCTACAAACATGCCATCTCCACGGTGATGCCGGCCCAGCCGATCGATTTCGCGCCGATTGAAAAGGCATTCCACGACAGCCAGCGCAAGGCAAAGCTGCTGCAGGACGTGTTCCTGAAC
Source organism: Sphingomonas sp. SCN 67-18 (assembly GCF_001724715.1). Classification (GTDB taxonomy): domain Bacteria; phylum Pseudomonadota; class Alphaproteobacteria; order Sphingomonadales; family Sphingomonadaceae; genus SCN-67-18. Next base: position 20,806 of record NZ_MEFG01000038.1, on the reverse strand, counting down.
GCGGTCCGCAAATCGGGTGACCCGGTGACCATGTTCCTGGTCAACGGCGTGATGCTGCAAGGCAATATCGCGGCGTTCGACCTGTTCTGCATGCTGCTTCAGCGCGAAGGCATGTCGCAGCTTGTCTACAAACATGCGATTTCGACGGTGCAGCCGGCCAATCCGCTCAACCTCGCCGACGAGGGCGAGGATTCGGACGACGATTGAGCGGTTTTCAACGCGAGGATGAAGGGGTGACACGCGGGGCGCAGGCCCTTGTCGTGCACCCCGAGCTTGGCCAGGCCGGACAGCGGGACACCGCCGCCCGGCTGGACGAAGCCGCCGGACTGGCAGAAGCGATCGGCGTCACGGTCGCTGAGCGGATGGCGTTTCGCGTCCGCGCGCCGCGCCCCGCCACCCTGTTCGGCAAGGGCCAGACGGAGCAGATCGCCGCAGCCGTGCAGGTCGCGGAAGCGGAGCTGGTCATCGTCGACAGCGCGATCACGCCCATTCAGCAACGTAACCTCGAAACCGAACTGAAGGCCAAGGTGATCGACCGCACCGGCCTTATCCTCGAAATCTTCGGGGAGCGGGCGGCCAGCGCGGAAGGGCGGTTGCAGGTCGAACTGGCCCATCTCGATTATCAGGCCGGGCGGCTGGTGCGCAGCTGGACCCATCTGGAGCGCCAGCGCGGCGGCTTCGGCTTTCTGGGCGGCCCGGGCGAAACGCAGATCGAGGCCGACCGGCGGATGATCCGCGACCGCATGGCCAGGCTGCGTCGCGAACTGGATCAGGTGGCCCGCACCCGCACCCTGCACCGGGACCGCCGCCAGCGCGCGCCATGGCCCATCATCGGCCTGGTCGGTTATACCAACGCTGGAAAATCAACGCTTTTCAACCGGATGACCGGCGCTGACGTCATGGCGGAAGACCTGCTTTTCGCCACGCTGGACCCGACGATGCGGGAAATCGCGCTTCCGGGCATCGACAAGGCGATCCTGTCCGACACGGTGGGCTTCGTCTCCGATCTGCCGACCCAGCTCGTCGCCGCCTTCCGTGCGACGCTGGAAGAGGTGGTGGCGGCGGACCTGGTCGTCCATGTCCGCGACATCGCCCACCCGGACAGCGATGCGCAGGCCGAGGATGTCGAGCGGGTGCTGGAGGAGATCGGCGCCGGCGGGGAAGGGGGCGCCCCCCGGATCGAGGTGTGGAACAAGGTCGATCTGCTCGACGCGGAACGCCGCATCGCGATCGCCGCCGAAGCGGCCCGCCGCGACGATGTGGTGCCGCTTTCGGCGCTCAGCGGGGAAGGGGTGACGGACCTCGGCCGCGCCATCTCCGATCGTCTGACGGCCGCCAACCGGGTTCGCCATGTTGAGATGTCGTCTCAGGACGGCGCGGCATCCGCATGGCTGCACGCGCATGGCGAGGTGATCGGCCAGCGTTTCGACGCGGACCGGGTGGCGATGGACGTCAGGCTGTCGGACACCGATTGGGCGCGCTTCCTCACGCGCTATCCGAACGCCGCCTGACCGGTCAGGCCGGTTCCAGCGCGTCGGGCAGGCGCTCATCGCCCTTCACCCGCACCCACAGCGATTCCTTCTGTTCCAGCGTCAACCGGCTGAACGCGTCGCCGGCCAGCGCCTCCATGGCGCGGAAACGCCGCTCGAACTTGGCATTGGCCTGGCGTAGCGCGGCCTCCGGCTCCACGCCCAGATGGCGCGCCCAGTTGACCACGGCGAACAACAGGTCGCCAATCTCGTCGACGCGCTCTTCCGCATTGGAGGCGGCGCTGACCTCGGCCAGTTCCTCGTCTATCTTGGCGCGCGCGCCGGATGCGTCGGGCCAGTCGAAGCCGGACCGGGCGGCGCGGCGCTGGATCTTCTCGGCGCGGAGCAATGCCGGCAGGGCGGCGGCCACACCGGCCAGTGCGCTGCCGTCCGCATCGTCGGCGCGTTCGGCGGCCTTCAATTCCTCCCAGCCGGGGCTTTCCCCGTCGCCAAAGACGTGCGGATGCCGCCGCACCATCTTGGCGCAGATCGCGCCGAGCACATCGTCGATCGCGAATGCGCCGCGCTCTTCGGCCATGCGGGCGTGATAGACCACCTGCAGCTGCAGATCGCCAAGCTCATCGCGCAGCGCGGCCATGTCGTCGCGCTCGATGGCGTCGGCCACCTCATAGGCTTCCTCGATGGTATAGGGCGCGATGGTCGCGAAATTCTGCTCCACGTCCCAGGGGCATCCGCGCTCGGGATCGCGCAAGCGGGCCATGATCTCGACCAGTTCCGCCAGTGAGGGGGGTTTTGCGTTCATCATGCCATAAGTCCGATAATATACATTATGTAAAATAATACCATGCTATGGGGCATCAGAGGCTCCCCGCGGCACGAGCACGAGGCTTTGCCCCTCCACGCGCCAGGACGCCAGCGACGAAAGGAAGTTCATGCCAAGCACGTTGGTGTCGCCAAAGGCCGGCGCCACCACCACCTCGATATCGCGCGACGTGATCGGCCCGACGACCAGCGTGTCGATGGATCCGCGCATCGCCTCCACCGCGCCGTTGGCGGTGTTGATGACCACCGGCAGCTTGTCCCTGGCGATGCTGATCCCGGCGGCTTCGGCGTTGCGCGCCGGCATCGCAATTGTCGTCGCGCCGCTGTCGATCAGGAATTCCTGAGTGGAGCCGTTCACCGTCGCGCGCACCCAGAAATGCCCGTCATCCGCCATGCGGACGCGCAATGTGCCACCTTCCGTCTGGGCGCGGTCGCCCGTCACCTCGGAACTGACGCGCTGCCAGACCATCAGGAATTCCGCGCGATAGCTGAAAATGGTCAGCATCACCGCAAAGATCGCGATCCACGCCAGCGCCATCTTCACCGTCTGGCCAATCGGCAGGCGCCGGGCCAAGAGCGCGCTGCCGACGATGGTCAGCGCCCCGGCGGCCCAGACAAGGCCCATCGCCTGCTCGCTGTTCACCGTGTTTCCACCATCATCCCGTCATATCCGGGTTCCACGCCCGGCGGCAATGTCGCCAGCAAGGTCCGGTAATCCATCGACTGGTCCATATGCGTCAGGATCGCCCGTCCGGGCCGCAGCCGCTCGATCCAGCCCAGCGTCGCGCCGAGATGGAGATGGGTAGGGTGCGGCCGCACCCGCAGCGCATCGACGACCCAGATATCCAGTCCCTCGTATAAGAGTTGCATATCGTCCGTTATCGCATTGAAATCAGTTGAATAAGCAATGGATCCATCGCCCTCGAAACGCAATCCCGCCGATGTGATATGGCCATGCGGCTGATCCACGACCCGGACCGTTATGTCGCCGATCTGCACCCGATCCGGCAACGACCGCCCTTCCACCGTTGCCGGATAGCCGTCATGCCCCTCAAAGGCATAGCGGAAGCGCGCGCTGAGCGATGCCAGCGTATCGGCGCGGGCATAGCCGATCACCGGCCGGCCCCGCGCGTGGTAGAGCTGGCGCAGGTCGTCCAGCCCATGACAATGATCCGCATGGTCGTGGGTCCAGATCACCGCATCGACATCATTTATACCGGCGTCGAGCAGCTGTTCGCGCATGTCCGGCGAGGTATCGACCAATATGCGCGTCGTCTCGCTTTCCACCAGCACCGACACCCGCCTGCGCCGGTTGCGCGGCTCATCGGGGTCGCATGCGCCCCAGTCATTGCCGATCCGCGGAACCCCGGACGAGGTGCCGCACCCCAGCAGGGTCAGTTTCACGCCACCGCCTTGCTGAACAATGTTCGGAAATTCTGTGAAGTCCGCTCGGCCAGCACCTCCAGCCTCTCCCCGCGCAATTCCGCGAGAAAACGCGCGGTATCCACCACGAAGGCAGGCTCGCAGGTCTTGCCACGATTGGGCACCGGGGCAAGGAAAGGCGAATCCGTCTCGATCAGCAGCCGGTCCGCCGGCAGGCGCGCGGCGGTCTGCTGCAGGTCGCGGGCATTTTTGAAGGTGACGATGCCGGAAATCGAGATGAACAGCCCCAGCTCCAGCGCCTTGTCGGCAAAGTCCCCGCTGGCGGTGAAGCAGTGGATGACGCCTGAATAGGCCCCCTTCCCCATTTCCTCCGCCAGGATCGCCGCCGTATCGGCCTCCGCGTCGCGGGTGTGGACGATGATCGGCAGGCCGGTCTCCCGCGCCGCGGCGATATGGGCGCGAAAGCTCGTCTGCTGCCGGGCGCGGTCGCTATGGTCATAATAATAATCGAGGCCGCTCTCGCCGATGCCCACCACGCGCGGGTGGGCGGCCTTCGCCACCAGCCGCGCGGTATCGACGTCGGGGTGAGCGTCCGCCTCATGCGGGTGGATGCCGACCGTGGCCCACACATCGGCGGATCGTTCCGCCGTGGCGATCACCGCATCCCACTCGCTCTCGCGCGTCGAGATGTTCAGCATGGTCGAAACCCCGGCCGCGCGGGCGCGCGCCATCACCGCCGGCTGGTCCTCGATCAGCCCCTTGTAGTTCAGGTGGCAATGGCTATCGATGAACATGCCGCTCAATCGCCGCCTTCCGCCGGCAGTTCCAGACGCGGAAAGACCGGCGTCGGCGTAGCCAGCCGGAAACCGGACGCCGCCAGCCGGGCATGGCGGCCATCGTCCGCCAGCGCCGCATAGCTGCGCTCCGCTACGGGAATCCCCATCATGTCGAGCAGCGTCGCCGCCGATGCCGGGATCACCGGCTGAATGGCCACGGCAAGGTCGCCAATCGCCCGGTACAGGGTGGCGAGAACCGCCGTCATCCGCTCAGGATCGGTCTTGCGCAGCGCCCATGGCGCCTGGCTGTCGACATATTGGTTGCAAGCAAACACCGCGCGCATCCACGCCTCGATCCCCACGGAGGGTGCAAGGTCGGCAAAGGCGGCGGGCAGTTCCTCGCGCGTCGCCGCCGCCACCGCATCCAGCAGCGCTTGATCGGCCGGCTCGGCCCGTCCGCCCACCGGCACCGCGCCGTCGCAATTCTTGGCGATGAAGGAAAGGATGCGCTGAGCAAGGTTGCCGAAGCTGTTGGACAGATCGGCATTCACGCGGGTGACGATCGCTTCCTCGCCATAGCTGCCGTCCTGCCCGAAGCTGACCTCGCGCAGCAGGAAATAGCGCAGCTGGTCCACGCCGAACGCTTCCGCCAGCGCCATCGGGTCGACGACATTGCCCAGCGATTTGGACATTTTCTCGCCCCGGTGGAGCAGGAAGCCGTGCCCGAACACGCATTTGGGCAGCGCCAGCCGGGCCGACATCAGGAATGCCGGCCAGTAAACGGCGTGAAACCGCACGATATCCTTGCCGATGACATGCAGGTCCGCCGGCCAGCGCCTGCCATAGCCCGCATCGGGGTAGCCGGCGCCGGTCAGGTAATTGGTCAGCGCATCCACCCACACATACATCACATGGCCGTCCGCGCCCGGCACCTTCACGCCCCAGTCGAAACTGGTGCGCGACACCGAAAGGTCGGACAGCCCGCCCTCAACGAAGCGCATCACCTCGTTGCGGCGGCTTTCCGGCCGGATGAAATCGGGGTGGTCGCGATAATGGTCGAGCAGCGGCTGCTGATATCTGGACAGGCGGAAAAACCAGCTTTCCTCGACCGTCCATTCCACCGGCGTGCCCTGCGGAGACAGCTTCTGCCCCCCTTCCCCGTCGACCAGTTCTTTCTCGTCGTAAAAGGCCTCGTCGCGCACCGAATACCAGCCCTCGTAGCGCCCGGCATAAATGTCGCCATTGTCCGCCATCGCCTGCCAGATCGCCTGACTGGCGCGGTGATGGTCCGCCTCGGTGGTGCGGATGAAGCGATCATATGAGATGTTCAGAGCATCATCCATATCACGGAAATATCCGGACATTTCTTCCGCCAATTCGGCGGGCGTAATGCCCCGGTCGCGCGCCGTCTGCGCCATTTTCAGGCCATGCTCGTCGGTTCCGGTCTGGAAGAAAACGTCCCGTCCCATCATGCGGTGAAAACGGGCGATCGCGTCCGTGGCGATGGCTTCATAGGCATGGCCGATATGCGGCCGGCCGTTGGGATAGCTGATGGCGGTGGTGATATAATAAGGCTCGGACATGCCTTCAGCCTTTAACGGTTGCCGCCTTCGGGGCAAGGGCGGCGACAAGGCTGCCCAGTTCGAACACCACATTTTGCGGGTCCAGCGAAGCCTGCACGGCGCCGGCCGCCAGCCCGCGCGCCTTCTCCCACAGCGCCAGCGCGTCGGCCAGCGCCACGCCGCTGCGGGCATGGGCGGCATGGGCGATGAAGGATGGCGCGCGCTCCAGAAACGCCTCGTAGCGCGGTTGCGCCGCCTTCAGCGCCAGCGCGCGGGCCAGCGCGCTGCGGCCGGCATTGCTGGGGTCGCCGGTCCGCGCGAAATCGGCCAGCGCGGCTTCCAGCCCGCCGATGTCCAGCCCGGCAAAGCGCAGCGCATTGCCCGGAGCACCGCCGCCGGCAGCGACCAGCGCGGCAATCTCGCCCGCATCGGCATCCGGCAGATGCGCCCCCAGCACCGCCGCCATCGCCGCATCGTCAAGCGGGTGAAAACGCAACACCCGGCAGCGCGAACGGATCGTCGCCAGCAAACGCCCGGGCGTGTGGCTGACCAGCAGGAACAGCGTGTCGGCGGGCGGCTCCTCCAGATTTTTGAGCAGCGCATTCGCCGCCGGACGTTCCAGATCGTCGGCGGAATCGATGATGACGACCCGGCGGGACGATTGCGAAGGCGTGGTCGCGAACAGCCTTTGCAGCGTGCGGACCTGATCGATCGGGATGTTGCGCGCCAACTCGCCGGAGGGTTCTCGCGGCAGGCGCTCCAGCACCCGGTAATCGGGGTGGCTGCCCGCCTCGATCAACCGTGCGATGGGGTGGTCGGCGGGCACATCCAGTCCCGACAGTCCGGGCGCAGGCCCCGCCGATTCCGCCAGCAGCCGCAGCGCCGCCCGGCGGGCGAAACCGGCCTTGCCGATCCCCTTGGGGCCGGTCAGCAGCCAGGCGTGGTGCAAAGCGCCGCCATGCGCGGCGGCCAGCAGCGCCTCTTCCTGTTCCGACTGGCCGAGAAATTCCGTCACGGCAGCAGGTCTGCAATCGCCGTCATTACCCGCGCCGTCACCGCTTCCGCCGCCCCGCTGGCGTCGATCAGCCGGAACCGCGCCGGATCTTCCGCGCAATAGCGCGCAAAGGCGGCCGCCACCCGGGCGTGATATGCGGCGTCGCGCGCGCCGATCCTGTCCGCCACGCCGCCATCGCGCGCATCGGCGCGGGCTGCGGCCTCATCCTCCGGCAAGGCGAGCACCAGCGTGCGGTCCGGCAGGAAAGCGTCGCTGCCAATCCGGTGCAGCGTCATGATGTCATCGTCGTCAAGGCCACTCGCCCCGCCCTGATAAGCGCGCGAACTGTCAAGAAACCGATCGCAAATCACCCATTTGCCGCTGGCGATGGCTGGCCGGATTGTCTTTTCGACATGGTCTGCACGCGCCGCGGCAAACAGCAGCGCCTCAGCGCGCGGCCCCCACAGCGCGGCATCGCCGGTCAGTAACAACCCCCGGATCGCTTCCGCGCCGGGGCTGCCCCCCGGTTCCCGGGTGATCACGGCATCGATGCCGCGCGCGGCCAGCGCGTCCGCGATGCGCCGGGCCTGGGTGGATTTCCCCACCCCTTCCCCGCCTTCCAGCGTGATGAACCGGCCCGTCACCCGAAGATCGACAGCAATCCGGTCCATGCCCGCCGGAAGAAGCCGGCCGAGCCGACATCGGCGGCGGCGACCAGCGGCATCGACTGGGGCGGCGTGTCCGGCGTGGTAACGACCAGATCGGCGATGTGCTGCCCCGCCTTGATCGGCGCCTTGACCGGTCCGTTATAGACCACCTTGACGGTCATGTTCGATGCCGCCCCGCCGGGCAGCGTCACCGTCAGGTCGCGCGGCGCGACCAGGCCGACCTGCTTTTCGTCGCCCAGCTGCACCTCAGCGGTTTCGATCTGCACGCCCTTCTTCACCAGCGGTTTCGATTTCCAGGCGCGGAATCCCCATTCCATGAAGCGCACCGATTCCGAGATGCGGCCGTTGAAGCTGTCCAGCCCGGATACGACCATGATCAGGCGGCGCCCGCTCTGTTCGGCGGACCCGGTGAAGGCATAGCCCGATTCCTCGGTATGGCCGGTCTTCAGGCCGTCCGCGCCGTCCACCCTGCCGAGCAGCGGATCGCGATTGGCCTGGGTGATCGGCACGCCGCCGCCCATCGTCTTGCCCCAGGTGAAGTCCGGCCGGCTGTAATAATCCTTGTACAGCTTGGGGTGCTGGTCGATCGTCGCCGCCGCCAGCGTCGCAAGGTCGCGTGCGGTGACATAGGTCACGCCTTCATCCGGCCAGCCGTTGGAATTGCCGAAATGGCTGTTCTTCATGCCCAGCCGCTGCGCGGTCTGGTTCATCAGCACGACGAACGCCTCTTCGGTGCCCGCAATCCCCTCTGCCAGCACAACGCAGGCGTCGTTGCCGGAAAGGGTGATGATGCCCAGCAACAGGTCAGACACGCTCACCTGCTCGCCGGGGGAAAGGAACATGGTCGATCCCGCCTTGGGGCCGTGCCATTTCTGCCAGGTTTCCGGCCGCACCGTAAACTTCTGGTCCAGCTTCAGTTCGCCCTTCTGGATCAGGTCGAACGCCACCTGCACCGTCATCATCTTCGCCATGGACGCCGGCGGGAAACGCCGGTCCGCATCCTTGGCATAAAGCACCGCGCCCGATGAAAGGTCCGTCATGAACGCCACCGGCGCCGGCGTGTCGAACGGCGGGGCGGCCGCCGTGGAAGGCGCTGCCAGCAGGGCGAGGAAAAGGGACGGAACGACAACGGCTTTCATCGGCTACCTTCTCATAAGGACATGCGAATATCGGCGGTCACGCGCCGGCACGGCCCTTGATAGCGCCTGCCCCGTGCTTCCGCCAGCGGCGGCTCAGCGTTCCACCGCATCGGCCAGCAGGCCCACCGACAGCGCGTAGAAATTGGAGCAGTTATAATCCAGGATCGCGCGATAGTTGGTGGTCAGCAGATAGGCCGTGGCGTTCGTCCCGTCCGGTTCCAGCAGCGTCGCCATCACCCGGTCGTCCGGCCACATGCCGCGCTGCGGGGAAAGACCCAGCGCCCGCCATTCCGCAATCGTCTTCCATCCGCTGTGCCGGTCATGAACCCGGGGGCAACGCGGCGAGAGCGTCTTGTTGCCCAGCGTCGTCCGGCTCAGCCCGGCGGGCACCGTCACCGGAAAGCCCCACGGCACGCCCTTGCGCCATCCGGCATGGACGAAATAATTGGCGATGGAGGCCAGCGCGTCCGGCTCGCTGCGCCAGATGTCGGCCCGCCCGTCGCCATCCCCGTCGCGGGCCAGGCGCAGATAGACGCTCGGCAAAAATTGCGGATAGCCGGTCGCCCCGGCCCAGCTGCCCTTCAACTGTTCGCGCGGCACGTCCTGGTCCAGCATCTTCAGCGTCGCCAGGAATTCCTCGGTGAACAGCTCGCGCCGCCGCCCCTCATAAGCCAGCGTTGCCAGCGAACGGAGCAGGTCGAAATCGCCGGTGTAGGATCCGTAATTCGTCTCATGCCCCCAGATCGCGACCATGATCGCCTCGGGCACGCCGGTTTCCTGCTCGATGCTCTGCAACCGGCCGCGTAACGCCTGATATTTTGCGCGTCCCCGTTCGATCCGCGCGCTGTCGACATGGCGGGCGCGGTAAGGCGCGAAATTGGGGATCGCCGCGGCCGGCGCATTGGGATCGCCGCCCGGCTGGGCGCGGTCCAGCGTCACGACACGCGGGTTGAACGTCAGCGTCGGCAAGGTCGCGTCCAGCGTGGCGGGGCGGATCCCCATCGCCTCGGCCCGTCCGCGCAAACTTTGCAGAAAAGGCTGGAAACCCGCCTCATCCTGGGCATGGGCGGCCGAACCGGCGGAAAGCGCGACGATGCCCGCCGCCAGGGTGATTACGCATACAGAAAACCGCATTGCCATCCCTTCACAATGCCACAGCGACATGACAACCCCAAAAGGTCGTAACGCGCCCACCCCGTCGGGCAACCCGTTTTTTCCCCTTCCCGTTCGATCCCCCCGACGATAAGCCCAGCCAGCACGCCCAATGCGGTCAAGCGAACTCCAGACCACCAGCGCGGGGCGGCGGCGAAGGAAGAGTGTCCGAGTGGTTTAAGGAACCGGTCTTGAAAGCTAACGGAGCTTGCGACCGTGAGCGAGAATTAGGAGTGTGGCTACAAGGGGTTAGCTTAGGTCAGGTCCGCCGGGTGCAATCACCCATAAGCCTGTCGTAAGCTGCCACCCCCGAAACGGCATGGAAGAGTGTCCGAGTGGTTTAAGGAACTGGTCTTGAAAACCAGCGACGGGGCAACCCGTCCGTGGGTTCGAATCCCACCTCTTCCGCCATTACTGAGGTAGAAAGATATGCTGGACGGGCGCGATTGGAGCAAAGTCGAGGGCGCTTCGCCTGAATCGCTGAACCTGCTGGCGAGCGTCGCACCTACCGGATTTCCCGTCCGCCTCATTGAGCTTTTGCGGGTTACGGATGGAGGCGAAGGTCCTTTGCCTGTTCAACCACTATGGTTCTGCCTATATCCTGCTGCGGAAATTGCCCAGATTGAGCGAGATGGCACGTTCAAAGAGTTCTTCCCAAGCCTGTTTGTTGTGGGAGGGAATGGCGGGGGCGAGGCCGTTGCAATCGACTTGCGAGAGCCAACCACAGCGCCGGTGGTGTCGTTTGATATGACGAACATCGATCTCAAAGAGAGTGTTCGCCATATTGCAAACGACTTCGAAGCGTTCGTTGATCTGATAGGCAAAGAGTAACTGCAACGCCCCGCACCTGAAGGCGCGAGGCGTTGCGCAGCGTCAGGGCGGAAGGAGTGTCGCCTACCCCCGCTGCTGCGGATGTTCGATTAACGAGGGACCGTCCGCTGGTCCTCGGCGCAGGCAGCCGAATAATGCCTCGCGCAACCCTATGCTGGCGCCGGCGGGCACCGTCAGCGAGCATGTGCGCCGCTCCATGCCCCGCCCGCTTCCCACGCGCGGTTGGCACCGACGACCGCAACCATGTCGTCAGCAGCGAGCATGACCTCGATCGCCATGCGCCCGCTATCTATTCATATCAACGAACTGCGCCCGGAGGGACGGTCCGATGGGAACTTCAGCCGCTCATCTGACGCGCGAGGCCGAAGGTGTCCATCAAGATGCGCGTTTCCTTGATTCGCCCGTTCTCAATGCGATCAACAACCATTCCCCAAACCGACACCTTACGGCCGGAGGCCGGAACGCCGATGAATTCCGCGCTGTGCGTGCCGGTCCAGATGAAGCGCGTAAGCACCTTGCCCGCCTCAGCCACCTGCTCCTCGACCGTCCAGTGCATGTCTGGAAAAGTGATGAATAACCCGCGCAGTACATCCTTCAGCCCCGCAAGGCCCGGCCCCTGCCCCGGAAACGGCTCCTGCTCGACAACATCGTCCGCCACATAGTCGCCCGCAGCGTCCAGATCACGATTGTTGATCACCTGCTCGATAAAGCCGCGAACCAGAATCTTGTTTTGCTCTTCGCTCATATTCACACCCCTCCCAAAGCCCCATCTGGCCTAGTTTCCGGCGTCCCTATTGTCACCTGCCCCGGAAACGCCAGGGGCAGCCACAAGCTCAACCATGTCGCGGGGCCCCAGCGTCCCACTCGCCACCCCCGGCGGCGCCTCGCACACCGATTTCTGGAACCGGAAAGCATCGCGCCTTGCCAGCCGGGCCTGCCATGCCCATGCTGCGGCGATGCGCACGATTTCACGGGACGTGTCCATCCGGCTCTATCACCTGAGCGATGCGGACGGCGGGGCGGCTTCGACCCTGCTCTACGGAACGCTTGCTGACGCGCTGGAGGTGGCCGCCGCGCAGCCTGACGCGGTGCAGGCCGGCCTGTTCATCCAGACCAGCAACGACGTGATATCCTATCTGGATTATGTGGAAGGCTAGGCCCCCTGCCCCGCAGGTTCAACGCCGGTTCAGCCGGCGAAGCGGAACAATCACCCCACCAACACGCTATGCCGCCGACAATCGGAGAATGGATGTGAAGATCAAGCTCATTGCACTGGCCGCCGTGTCGGCCGCCTCGCTGGCCGCGCCGCTCAGCGCCCAGACCTATTCCGATCAGCAGCGCTGGGATGCGGCGCAGGCCCGTTATCAGCGCGAAACCGACATCTATCAGCGCGAGCGGGACCTCTATTATGAGGCGCGCGAGCGGGATCGCAGCGGATATCGCGACAATCGCGGTCAGGATCGCTACGCAACCGATTATGACGCGGCCCGCTATTATCGGGACGACAGCCGCTATCAGGAGCGGCGGCTGACCTCAAATGACGAGGTCTATCGCGGTTCCGACGGCCGCTATTATTGCAAGCGCAGCGATGGCACGACCGGCCTCATCATCGGCGCGGCCACCGGCGGCATCCTCGGCAACGTCATCGACGGCGGGCGCCACCGCACCGGCGGCACGCTGATCGGCGGCGCGCTGGGGGCGCTGCTGGGCCGCTCCGTGGACCAGAACAGCGACATTCGCTGCCGCTGACGCCTCAATCCGCGGGCCGGCGCTTTCCTGGATGCCGGCCCGCGGTTATGCGCGTGCGCCCATCGCATCGGCCACGGCTTCCGCCAGGTCCTGCTGCCGAAACGGCTTGCCGAGTTTACGGATGGCAGGGTCCGTCCCGGCGGGTAGTTCGCCATAACCCGTCGCGAGAATGATCGGGGTCGCGGGGCGCTCGGCGCGGATGGTAGCGGCCAGTTCAAGGCCCGTCATCTGCGGCATCGCCTGGTCGGTAATCACAAGATCGATTTCCCGGTCCTGCCGGAACAGGGTCAGCGCCTCGCTCGCCGAATAGGCCTCGATCACATTGTGCCCCAATTCCTCCAGCAGCGCGGTGGTGTTCATCAACACCAGAGAATCGTCATCCACCGCAAGAACCGTCAGCGGGCGGCCGTCCTGATCCGCAGGCTGCTCCGCCGGAGCCTCCGTGCCAGCGCCCTGCGCCGCCTCGCCTGCGCTCAACCATAGTTCCGCCGTCGTGCCCGTGCCGCTATCGCTCTTGATGACGAAGCGGCCGCCGGATTGCTCCGCCAGCCCATGAACCATGGGAAGCCCCAGCCCCGTCCCCTTGCCGACGCCCTTGGTGGTGAAAAACGGCTCCAGCGCGCGGGCGAGCGTGCCGGCGTCCATGCCCGCGCCGGTGTCGACAACGCGGAGGATGACATAACGCCCCGGCGGCAGGTCCTGGCCTTCCTCCACGATCTCCCGGTCCTCGCCGCTGATCCGGATGGTCCCGCCGCCGGGCATCGCGTCGCGGGCGTTCACCACCAGATTGAGCAGCGCCATCTCCAGTTGATTGGCGTCCGCCCTTGCGCGTTGCAGGTCCGCCGGAAAATCTGTTTCGATGATGATGGACGGGCCCAGCGAACGCTGGATCAGGTCCATCATGCCGGCGACTAGCCCTGCTAGGTCGAGGCTTTCCAGCTTCAGGTCCTGCCGCCGCGCGAATGCGAGCATCCGCTGGGTCAGCGCCGCGCCGCGCTCCGCCCCGGCGATGGCGTTGTCGATCAGCCGCAGCATCGACTGGTCGTCGGGCAAGCGCTTGCGCAACAGCCCGAGGCTGCTCAGCACCACCATCAGCAGATTGTTGAAATCATGCGCCACCCCGCCGGTCAGCTGGCCGATCGCCTCCATCTTCTGGGCCTGGAACAAGGCTTCCCGCGTGCGGTCCAGCTCCCGTTCCGCGTCCAGCCGCTCGGTGATGTCGCGGGTGATCTTGGCGAAGCCGAGCAGCGTACCCCGGTCGTCCCGAATGGGGTCGATGACGACACTGGCCCAGAACCGGCTTCCATCCTTGCGGACCCGAAATCCTTCCTTGGCGAAGCGCCCGTCGCGCAGCGCCGTCTCAAGCGCACGCTGCGGCTCGCCGGCACGGCGGTCCTCATCGGTATAGAAGCAGGAAAAATGCTGCCCGATAATCTCGTCCGGGCAATAGCCCTTGATGCGCTCGGCGCCGGGGTTCCAGCTTGAAACCTGCCCGCGCGGATCGATCATATAGATGGCGTAATCGGTGACGCTCTGCACCAGCAGCGTGAATTGCTGCTCGTTGCGGCGAATGGTTTCGTCCTGTTGCGCGCGCCCGGTGAGGTCGCGAATGATCTCTACATAGCCGGCCGGCTCACCCGCTAGGTCCCGGATCTGGTCGATGACGGAATGCGCGCGGAAGCCGCTGCCGTCGCTGCGCAGGCGCCAGGCCTCGCCTTCACTCCGGCCATGGCGCGCCGCCTCTTCCAGCAGGCGTGATGGAACACCCGCAACCCTCTCCTCATCCTTGTAAAAACGGGAAAAATGCGCGCCGATGACAGCCTCGGCATCATAGCCGCCCAGATTATGCGCCGCGGCATTCCAGCTGATGACGCGCCCTTCCAGATCCAGGACCAGGAGCAAATGATCGGACATCCCCGCACCGGCCGGCTGGCCGCACGTCATGTCTGCACCGGTCTTCCTGTGGCTTTGCCTGTCGCTCATGCACCTCCCGGAACTTCGCGATAAGCCTGACGGCACATGTCGATTTACGCGAACTTCACCACAGAGATGACACCGATTGCGGATATTCCCATTGATGCATGTTATAATGGCCGGAACTGCCCGACATGTTGATTCTACGCTCCGGGGCACAGGCCCAATAAAAAAGGGGGCCGTTTTGGTGCCCCCTTTTTACGATCTGAAGTAAAATATTACAGTTACGGGCTGACGGGTTCGTCGTCGCCATCCGAGGCTACCACGACGCCGGCGACGATGGCCGCAACGGCGAGCGCAGCGATGACCAGACCGCCACCGGCCAGATTCTCTTCACCTTCATCCGCGCTCGCGCGAACCGACGAAGCGACCGACAGCTTCGAAGCGGCCGGCTGAGCGATCGCCAGGGTCGGCATCGCGATCATCGAGGCAGCAGCCAAAGCCGCCAAAGTCTTTCCGAAACGCATTTCGTACTCCCTCACGTTAAAACTCGTTACCGGCCGGCTCTGGCATCGATAGAATTGAATTTCAACAATATAACTGAAACCCAACCTGCACCATTAACCATCGCCGGCGTTTTCGTCTCCGCCTGTTGCCTGATTGTGACAAGCAAAAGGGCGGCACGAACGCGACATGCCGCCCCTCACTGGCCGATAATCCTTAACGAAGGGTTGAAGCGCCCGCGCTCAATCCTTCTGCCCGGCGAAAATCGGCGCCATGTTGCCGAGAACGCGGTCCCGGCGATAAAATTGATGATACAGCGCCGCGCCGATGTGGAGCACCACCAGCACCGCCGTCAAAATCCCCAAAATCTCGTGGGTTTCATGCGAAAAGCTGGCCGCCATGCTGCCCCGCTCCACCGCGAATTTGGGAATGTCGAAAAAGCCGAACCACTCCAGGGGGCGTTTACCGGCCGACGACATGATCCACCCGCTGAGCGGAAGCACTATCATGATCACATAAAAGAAGGCGTGATTCGCCCGGGCCAGACGCTGCATCCCGCCCGACATCTCCGCCGGAAGCGCCGGCGGCCGATGCCCCAGCCGCCACGCCAGCCGGAACAGGCTGAGCGCCAATATGGTGATGCCGAACGACTTGTGAAGCGGCATGGGATCAAGCCCTTGCACATCCTCCAGCCAGTCGCGGCCCAGCCCGGAAAGCAGGTTCGTGATCAACAGCAGGGCGATCAGCCAGTGCAGGGCGATCGCGACGTTGGTGTATCGGTTCGACATCGGGCTAGGCATCCCATTTCGTTGCTGACCCGGCAACTATTGGGGAATCCCGGGGCTAATGCAATCGGCGCCGTCACTCGTTCACGGCCCGGCTTTCCGCCGTTAGAAACCCATCAGCGCGAGCACTTCCTTGCGGCTTCGGTCATCGTCGCGAAAAACGCCCATCATTCTGCTGGTTGTCATGGTCACGCCCGGCGTCTTCACGCCCCGCGCGGTCATGCAGGCATGGGTCGCCTCGATGACGACGGCGACGCCCACGGGCTGCAGATGGTCCCAGATGCAGTCGGCCACTTCCGCCGTCAGCCGCTCCTGCACCTGCAGGCGGCGGGCAAAGCCGTGCAGCACCCGCGCCAGCTTTGAAATGCCGACCACGCGGTTGCGGGGCAGATAGGCGATGTGCGCCTTGCCGATGATCGGCGCCATATGGTGCTCGCAGTGCGACTGGAAGGGAATGTCGCGCAGCAGCACGATCTCGTCATAACCGCCCACCTCGTCGAAGGTGCGGGTAAGGTGATGGGCGGGGTCTTCCTCATAACCCCGGCAATATTCGCGCCAGGCCCGGGCGACGCGCGCCGGGGTGTCGATCAACCCCTCGCGGGTGGGATCGTCCCCGGCCCACTCGATCAGCGTCCTGACCGCTGCCGCGACATGGTCCGGAACCGGAATTTTTTCCGACGCCGCCTGGCGGTCGTTATGCGCGTTCGACATTCGATGATCTCCCAAGTCGCGGCCTTATACTCTTTGAAAGCCGGGGCGAAAGGATTGAAGCAGGCAATAATATAATGGGCTTACGTTACGGCGGCCGGGGTTGGGCCTGCGAGAGCGCGGCAAGCTTGCCACAGGGCGCGGAAAAACGCGCCGGGCCATGCGTGCGCGGCCATTGACCAGCCACCGTTATGAACGCAACATCAACCTTTAAGGCGCAGAATAACGTCACCCGCCGGATTCACCGGCACCATTTGGGAGGATGGTTCAGATGAAGACACTCGATCTGCTCGGCGCGACCGCGCTTGCATTGCTGCTTGCCGCACCCGCCATGGCGCAGGATTCGACGGCCGCCTCTTCCGCGGCGGATCAGGGCGATGCCGCCGCCCAGGACGATCTTGAGGGCGATATCATCGTCACCGCCGCCGGCCGTGCGCAGATCGTGCAGAATGTGCCGATCGCGGTCAGCGTGGTCAGTTCCGCGCTGATCGAGAATGCCGGCATCACCGATATTCGCGGCCTGCGCCAGCTGACGCCCAGCCTGCAGACCACCACCGGCCAGTCGGCCGCCACCGGCACGGTGCTGCGCATCCGCGGCATCGGCACCGCCGGCGACAACCCCGGCTTCGAACCGGCGGTGGGCGTGTTCATCGACGGCGTGTTCCGCGCCCGCGCCGGCGTGGCGCTGGCCGAGCTTCCTCCCGTTGACCGGATCGAGGTGCTGCGCGGCCCGCAGGGCACGCTGTTCGGCCGCAACACATCGGCGGGCGCGCTCAGCATCACCACCCTCGGCCCGGCTTTCGACCTCGGCGGCTATGTCGAGGCCAGCTACGGCAATTATGACGATATCAACGTCAAGGCCGGCATCACCGGCCCGGTCTCGGACAAGGTCGCGCTCCGCCTGGACGGCGGCTACCACAAGCGCGACGGCTATATTAAGGACGTCAATACCGATCGGCGGATCAACAATATCGATCGCTATTTCGTCCGCGGCCAGGCGCTGTTCGAAAGCGAGGACATCCGTTTCCGCCTGATCGGCGACTATGCGAAGACTGACGAGCAGTGCTGCGGCGCGCTCAATTCGCAGCCCGGCCTCACCGGCCCGATTGTCGAGGGGCTGGCCGCGCTGGCCGGCAATGACGGCATCGTCTCGCCCTTCCGGCCGGAAGATCGCCAGCAGGCGATCTCGCCGAACCGCGACTATGCCGAAGGCGTCAAGGAATGGGGCGTTTCCGGCGAACTCAACTGGGATCTGGACAATGTCCGGCTGACCTCCGTCACCGCCTATCGCGACTGGCGGGTGCGCCGCAATCAGGACATCGATTTCTCCGGCCTCGACCGCGCCTATCGTGAAGGCTACCGCACCGGCATCAAGGATTTCACCCAGGAAATCCGCCTGCAGGGCAAGGCGTTCGATGACAAGCTGGACTGGCTGGTCGGCGGCTTCTACCTGAACGAAAAGCTGAACCTGACCGACACGGTCCGCTTCGGCACGCAGGCCGATCTCTATGTCGACTCCCTGATCAGCGCGCTCACCGCCGGCCAGCCTGGCCTGCCCAACGGCTTCCAGCTGTTCGGCACGCTTCCGCGCACCGGTCTTGGTGCCCGGCCGCTCTTCGGCGAAGTCGCGCTGGCAACCAACCCCACGCTGGCCGCCGCCGCGACGCTGGCCGGCCCGGCCGTGCTGGCGACCTTCCTCAACCCGCTGCCGGCAACTCCGGCGGGGGCCGGACAGGTCGGCGACAGATATGGCGTGAAGACCCAGGCATTTGCCGCCTTCACGCACAACATCATCAACATCACCGACAATGTCTCGCTGACGCTGGGCCTTCGCTACAATCATGAAAAGAAGGACATCGACGCGAACCTCAATTCGTCCGTGCCGGCCTGCGCCTTCTACGCAAATCCGGTGAGCGGCCTGTATCGCGTGGCTCTCAACGGGCTGCCGACCGCGCTCAGGAACGCGATCATCAACCTGACCTGCAACCCCACGGTCAACAGCGAGTTCAACGGCACCTATAACGGCGGCCGTTCCGAAAGCGAGCTGACCGGCACCGCCAAGATCGCCTTCAAGCTCACGGACAATGTGCTGCTCTATGGCGGCTACGATCATGGCTACAAATCGGGCGGCTACAATCTGGACCGCGCGACCTTCGATACGGTGCTGCTTGGCGGCAATGGCGCGCAGATCACGGATCTGGCGTTCGGCAAGGAAACGGTCGATTCCTACGAAGTCGGCGTGAAGACCAATTTCAGCCGCGAATTCAGCCTGAACGTCACCGTCTTCAATCAGGACTTCAAGAACTTCCAGGATCTGACCTTCATCGGCAACAATTTCGCCGTCACGCCGATCGCCAAGGTGCGTTCGCGCGGCGTCGAGGTGGAATCGGTCATCCGCCCGCACCGCGATCTCACCATCGCGGCCGGCTACACCTATACCGACGCCAAATATCTGGATGACAGCCTGCCGCCCGAACTGGTGGACAGCAACGGTGTGCAGGTCACCAACCAGCCGAAGAATGTCGTCACCTTCGCCGCCACCTGGACGCCCCAGCTCACCGACACGGTGGGCGGCCTGGTGCATGTCGACATGCGCCTGAACAGCGATTTCAACACCAACAACTCGCTGGCGGGCATCGCCGCGACCACCAATGACGGCTTCTCGATCGTCAATGCGCGGGTCGGGGTGAACTTCAACGACAACCGCTTCGCCCTCGAAGCCTATGTCGAGAACCTGTTCGACAATTATTACAACATCACCTCGTTCCCGGTGCCGGAACAGAGCGGCTCCTACGCCGTCTATCCGTCGACCCCGCGTTTCTACGGGGTTCGCGGCCGCGTCCGCTTCTGATCGACGTGAAATCCATGCGGGGCGGTGGGCTTGCCTGCCGCCCCGTTTGATTTAGCAGCCCGGAATATCGGGTGATCCGGCGGCCCGGACATAGGTGGCGCCTTCATGACGGTAGGTCACCGTCGCGCGTTCCGCACCCTGATAAACCAGCGTGAAATTCTGGTCCTTCTCGCCCGCGACGATCTTTGCCTGAAAGGCGCGCACCGGCGTCCCGTCAATCGCCGCCCCGGCATTGCTGTAACCGAGCGTCAGCCCGTCGGCGATGGTCACAGGCCCGTTGGGCGTCAGCTCGACAAGCTGGCCGACCGCGCAGCTATAACCCTGAAACGTCCCGCCGCCCTCTGCCTGGATCACCGGATTGGCGGCAATGTCCGTGCGCAATGCCCAGCTCGGCGGCGCACCGAAGGATGCGCCCATCGTCGCCTTGGGCCATGCCCCCGCGACGGTGAAGCCGCCGTCGATCGGCTGGAGATAGTGGATCGCCAGCGTCCCCGCGCAGGCATGGCAGTCATCGCCCCGCCCGGCGGAGATCAGCACGGCGCGATCACCGATCCATGACAGCGATTGCGGACGAAAGCTGAATGTCTCGTCGCCCACCGCCAGGCTGGCATTGTCATCCGCCTTGAAAGCGGTGCGGAAAGCGAGTTTCAGCAGGTCCGGCGCCGGCATGGCGCGCAGCTTGTCGGCATCGCTCTGCGCCGCGCCACCCTGCGCCTGCCCATTGCCCGCCTGATCGCCGCTCGCATTGCACGAGGCGAGTGCAGCCAGTGCGACGGTGATGAAAATCCTGCCGATAGGGCGCATCTGTCCGCTCCTTGCCTTCACGGTCATCCACCAGGATGACGGGCCAGGCCACGGTCCTTAACAGCATTTGCCGTCGGCGCACCGTGGGATTCGGTGCGATATGTCCCTGAAATGGGGCGCCCGGCCCCACATCGCCCGCGCACGGCGCCGAAGCGCGTCGGCCTCAACCCCGTGGGGTCGCGCAAACTCCGCCTGTCAGCCTCAGCCCTGCGGGTCGGACGGCTCAGCAGGTTCGGCAGCGGCAACCCCGACGCCGAGATGATAGACCAGCTGCCCGCCCAGCCACGCACCGGCGGCAAGCAGCAGGAAATACGGCATCCGCGCCATGCCCTCATTGCCGGCAATGCCCGCAATCAGCAGCCAGGCGGCGCCATGCGCTCCGACGAAAAGTACGGCGGCGCTGGCGGCACCCGAGAACATGGCGAAAGAGGCGACGGCGCTCAACGCGATGAGCCCGATGATCAAGGTCGACGTGCCGTTCGACATCGGTGCGGCAGCCTCGGGCGCAAGCATCGGCATCGTGGTCATGGCCACGGCGCACAGCACAAGGGCCAGCCCGACCTGCCAGGACAGTCTGGAAAAACTCATGCCGGCCTCCCGCCCATGGAACGTTCGACCAGCTTGCCGACGAACCCGACAAGCACCACCAGCAACGCCGCCACGATCGAGCCGGC
>NZ_MEFG01000037.1 GCF_001724715.1 Sphingomonas sp. SCN 67-18 | reverse complement strand
CGGCGGCGGCGGGCCGTCTTCCCGCCCGTGAATTTCGCGCAGCCAGAGCGACTGGCCGAGATGGCCGAGGCCCGGCGCGCCGACCAGGAAGATCGCCTCGCCAGCCGCCTTGAACGCGATGGTGGCGGATTTCGTCCAGTCCGCGAGTAGGCCGATGCCGCCGATCGCCGGGGTGGGCAGGATGGCGCTGCCGCTGCCGTCGTCATTCTTGGTTTCGTTGTAGAGGCTGACATTGCCCGACACGATGGGGAAATCGAGCGCGGCGCAGGCCTGCGCCATGCCCTCGATGCAGCCGACGAACTGGCCCATGATCTCCGGCCGCTGCGGGTTGCCGAAATTCATGCAGTCGGTGGTGGCGAGCGGGGTCGCGCCCACCGCCGTCAGGTTGCGCCAGCATTCGGCGATGGCCTGTTTGCCGCCCTCGACCGGATCGGCGAAGCAATAACGCGGGGTGCAATCCGTGCTGATCGCCAGCCCCTTGGCGGTGCCGTGGACGCGCACCACCGCCGCGTCGCCGCCGGGGCGCTGCACCGTGTCCGCGCCGACCATGTGGTCATATTGCTCCCAGATCCAGCGGCGGCTGGCGAGATCGGGCGAGGCCATCAGCGCCAGCAGGTCGGCGGCGACGTCCGCGCTGTCCGGCGCGCCGGCGAGCGGGGCCGGGGCGGAGGTGGGCACCCAGGGGCGGTCATAGCTGGGCGCGTCGTCGGCCAGCGGGCCGAGCGGAATGTCGCACACCACCGCGCCCTGCCATGTCAGCACCATGCGGCCGGTGTCCGTGACGCGGCCGATGACCGCGAAATCCAGCTCCCATTTGCGGAAAATGGCCTCCGCCTCCGGCTCGCGCCCGGGCTTCAGCACCATCAGCATCCGTTCCTGCGATTCGGACAGCATCATCTCATAGGGCGTCATGCCGGTTTCGCGGCAGGGCACGCTGTCCATGTCCAGTTCGATGCCGACGCCGCCCTTTGACGCCATCTCGACGCTGGACGAGGTGAGGCCGGCGGCGCCCATGTCCTGAATGGCGACGATGGCGTCGGAAGCCATCAGTTCCAGGCAAGCCTCGATCAGCAGCTTTTCGGTGAAGGGATCGCCGACCTGGACGGTGGGGCGCTTTTCCTCCGAATCCTCGTCGAAATCGGCGGACGCCATGGTGGCGCCGTGGATGCCGTCGCGCCCGGTCCTGGAGCCGACATAGACGATCGGGTTGCCGACGCCGGAGGCGGCCGAATAGAAAATCTTCGCGGTTTCGGCGACGCCCACCGTCATCGCGTTGACCAGAATATTGCCGTCATAGGCGCGGTGGAAATTCACCTCGCCGCCCACCGTCGGCACGCCCACGCAATTGCCGTAGCCGCCGATGCCGTGGACGACGCCCGCGATCAGGTGGCGCATCCGGGGGTGGTCCGGCCGGCCGAAGCGCAGCGCGTTGAGATTGGCGACCGGCCGCGCGCCCATGGTGAACACGTCGCGCAGGATGCCGCCGACGCCGGTGGCGGCGCCCTGATAAGGCTCGATATAGCTGGGGTGGTTGTGGCTCTCCATCTTGAAGATGGCGGCCTGGCCGTCGCCTATGTCGACCACGCCCGCATTCTCGCCGGGGCCGCAAATGACCTGCGGGCCGGTGGTCGGCAGCTTCTTCAGGTGGATGCGCGACGATTTATACGAGCAATGCTCCGACCACATCACCGAGAAAATGCCGAGTTCGGTGAGGTTCGGCTCGCGGCCCATGGCGTGCAGGACACGCTGATATTCCTCGGGGGACAGGCCGTGGTCGGCGACGATCTGGGGCGTGATCTGAGACATGGGCAGGCCATTAGCGGGCCGGCGCGCGGAAGCCTAGGGGAGAGTCGGCATGGCCGTCATTCCGTGACGCAGCGGCGGGAAGCCCGGCCAGGGGCCTCCCGCCGCGCCCGGGGCGTCATTTGGCCATGGTGACTTCCGTCCACAGGCCGTCGTCGATGAACTGCCGGTATTTTTCATAGCCGGCGACGGCAGCCTTGCCCTGTTCCTCGCTGAAGGTGGCGAGCATTTCCTTTTCGATCATCTGATCGCGCGCCTGATCCGGCTCCAGCACCGCCATGCTGGTGAAGTGGACCTGGATCAGCACGTTGGGCGATCCCTTGGAATAGCCGTTGCGGACGACGAAGCGGTACGCATCGATGATGCCGTGCTTTTTCATCACCTCGAACGCCGGGACCTGCGATGTTCGCAGTCCGGTCAGATATTCGTCGACATGATTGGGGTCGACTTCGATGGCGTTGATAGACCAGACCCCCTTTTGAGGGGTGTAATCCTGATATTCCTTGGCGATGGCAGCTGATCCGGCCAGGCAGATGACAGCAGCGACACCAGTAAAGGTCAGAAAACGACTCATGGTTAATCCTCCTGTTCATTATCGATATGAAGGGGAGGAGGAACCTTTTATTACGAGAGCGCAAGGCGTTTATTGAGGCACGACTGGGCGCCTTCATGCGCCCGGCCGGCAGGCGGATCAGGCGAGCTTGCGATCGCCCGCCAGCAGCGCGTCGATGGTCGCCTTCGGCTGGGGGCGGCCGAACAGGAAGCCCTGGCCGACGGTGCAGCCGTGGCGTTTCAGGAAGGTCGCCTGGCGGCGCGTCTCTATGCCTTCCGCCACCACCGTCATGTTGAGGCTGTGGCCGAGCTTGATGATGGCGGAGACGATGGCGGCGCTGTCATTTTCCGAATCGCCGAACAGATCCATGATGAAGCTGCGGTCGATCTTCAGCGAATCGACCGGGATTTCGCGCAGGTGGGTGAGCGAGGCGTAGCCGGTGCCGAAATCGTCCAGCGAGATGCCGAAGCCTTCCTGCTTCAGCTCGTTGATCATCTGGCCGACCAGCGGCGCGGCGCGGCCGACGAACACATCCTCGTTGACCTCGACGACGAAGCGATCGCGGGCGATGCCGGCGTCGTCGGCATGGCTGATCAGCCGCTCGATGAAATCGCGGTTGCGGAATTCCGAGGTGGAGGCGTTGATCGACATCTTGCCGAAATCCAGCCCGCGCTCGCGCCATTCGACCATGTCGCGCACGATCATGTCGAGCATCTCGATGCCGATCGCCTCGGCCACCTCGAAATCGTTGAACGCCTCTGCGATGGTGCCGGGCAGGCAGATCTGGCCATTATGGTCGCGGCGGCGCAGCAGCGCCTCGAAGCCCAGGATCGCGCCGGTCTCCAGCGAGAATTGCGGCTGGTAATAGGGGATGAGCCGGTGGTTCTCCACCGCCTCGCGGCCGATGTTGATCATGGCGACGCGGCGCTGCATCGCGTTTTTCATTTTCGGCTCGAAATTCACATATTTGCCGCGCCCGGCATTCTTGGCCTCGTAGAGCGCGATGTCGGCATGTTTGAACAGTTCCGACGCGTTGGAGGCGTAGGTCGGGAAGATGGCGGAGCCGGCGCTGGAGCGGCAGTCGAAATCGCGGCTGTCGAGGTTGATCGGCGTTTTCAGCTCGCTGAAGATCCGTTCGGCAAGCTCTTCCAGCGTGCCGGTCGCTTCCATATTGGGCAGCAGGATGGCGAATTCGTCGCCGCCCAGCCGGGCGATGGTCGCCTCCACGTCGATATTTTCCTGCAGGATGCGGGCGAACTGGCGCAGCAGCCTGTCCCCCGCGTCATGGCCGAAAATGTCGTTGACGTCCTTGAAGTGATCGAGATCGAGCATCATCAGCCCGACGCGCGACAGATCGTCGCGGGCGCGGGCGATGGTTTCGTCCAGCCGGCGGTTGAACAGCGCGCGGTTGGGCAGGCCGGTGAGCGGATCGTGATCGGCGGCCCAGCGCGTCTCGATCTCCGCCAGCACGATCTCGTGAATATCCTCGGTATAGCCGTACCACTGGATGATCTCCCCCTCCTCATTGCGGCGGGGGAAGGTTTGCGAGCGCATCCAGCGATATTCGCCGCTGGCGACGCGGAAGCGCAGGCGGATGTCCATCTGCGTGCCGGTCATCATCGCCTTGCCGACGGCGGCCTGCATCTTGGGCAGGTCTTCGGGGTGGACGACCTTCATCCAGCCGAGGAAGCCGAGCGCTTCTTCTTCCTGCAGGCCGACCAGCTTCAGATAGCGTTCGGTGACCGCGGTGACGCCCTTGGTCTGTTCCGCCAGCCAGGGCATTTGCGGGTTGAGTTCCACCGTGTGCCAGAGATGTTCGACCCGGCGGCGCAGGCTGGCCAGTTCCGCCCGCTCGACCGAGCGATCGACCAGGGTGACGAGCAGGACCGGCCGTTCAGCACCCGGGCTTTCCGGGCCGATGCCGGCGTCGGCATAGCGCGTCCCGTCGCTTGCCTGCCAGCTGATCGCCACCTGGCCATGTTCGCCGGCCAGCGCGCGGCGGATCGTCCCGATAACCGCCGCCCGGCAATCCGCCGTCAACATGCGCAGCGCGGCGGCGACCGACAGCGGTGAGCGATCGCCGACGATCGCCATCGCCCGTTCGTCCAGATCGAGCGGGGCGGTGAACGAGACGGCGCGGCAGATGCCGACATCCGCCAGCATCGCCAGCGCGGATTCGCCCTGCTGGCGGGCCGCTTTGTCGGCTGCTTGGCCGGATCGGGTGGCTTTGGGACTGTTCACAGGTTCGCTCGTCCGACCGGCTTAGTGAACAAGATTTAAAGGAGCCTTACTTTCCGTCCGTTCCCGGCCCCATGGATCGTCTTTGCAAAGCCAGCGTTCCCAACGGAGTGTTAAGGGGTTTGCGTTTATGGTCCTGCCGATCCGCCATGAGGCAAGTAGGACGATGAGCAGCGCAGCCAAGCGATCCGGCGACGGCGCCTTTTCGGCGACAGCATCGCTGCGCCTGCACGTGCTGACCGAGACCGACCTGGACCGGCTGACCGACCGTTTCGCCGGTGCGCTGGGCGAGCATGGCATTGCCGGACATTATTGCGCGCGGCGCGGCGAATCGGGGCGGGTGGTGCCGCTGTTCGGCGATTCGCCCGCGCTTTTCGGCGCGGAGGAGGCCCGGCCGTTTGCCGGCGCGGTGCCCGCGGGGCCGGACGGCGCCTGCGCGATGACCATCGAGGGCGCGCCGGCCGACCCTTTCGAGATGCGTTTTTCAGGACCGGCGGAGGCGCTGGACAAGGCGGCCGTGGCCCGGCTGCGCGGCTATGCCACCCTGTATGTCGCGCGGGCGGTGATCCTGCAGGCCAAGCTGTCGGGGCCGGTGACGGCGAGCGGCCTAACCCTCTGCGAGCGTTTCATTTTGGGACGGATTCTGGTGGGCGACAAGGTGATCGACATTGCCGGGCGGCTGGGCCAGCCGGTGCCGACCGTGCTTGCGGAAATTGCGGATGCAATGGCGACGCTTGGCGTCGAGGATCGGGCCGATGCCGTAGCGCTCGCGGCCCGGCGCGGGTGGCTCGTTACCACGCTGAGTGATTTTCCTTCTTTATCCCGCGAGAATAAGGGCTATTATTCCTGAAGGCCACGCGTAACGTAGTGGCCATTGGGGGTCTGCACCGTGCTTCATCTTGTTACGAAGGACAATCGGAGCCTTTACGCGCGCGAACTGGATGACCTGCACCGGGTGCGCAAATCCGTTTTCGTCGATGAGCTTGGCTGGCGGCTGAACGTGGTCGATGGCCGCGAGATCGACGCCTATGACGACGACAGGGCGATCTACGGCATCGGATTCGACTATAATGGCCGGGTGACGATGTCCGGCCGTTACCGGCCGACCGACGACCGTTCGATGCTGATGGATGTCTTCCCCCATTCGCTGACCCCGGGGCTGGGCAACCTCAACGGGCCCGACACCTGGGAGTTCAGCCGCGGATTCTGCCTGGAGACGGGCGGCAAGCGGCACAACCAGCAGCGCCGCGCCATGTTGATGCTGACGCCGCTGGAAATCGCCTATGCCTGCGGCATCAGCAGCTACATCGCCTTTTCCGAGGTGCGGCTGTTGCCGCTGTTCATCAACATGGGCTGGCGCGTCACCCTGCTGGGCGATCCGGTTTCCTATGGCGAGGGCGAGGGGATCGCCTATCGCGTCGAGGTGTCGGAAGAGGCGATCCGCCACATGCGCGAGACATATGACCTGCCCGCGCCCTGCCACATCCACCTGCTGCCCGACGCCAACGACACGCGCAGCGTGCATGAGCGCGCCCGCGAGATCGCGGACCGCGCGCCGCTTTATGCCTCCATCATGCCGCAGGCGACCGACCGGCCCTATGTGGCGCGCTCCACATCGCGCGGGATCGACCAGACCCGCCTGCGCCGCCGGGCCTATGCCTGGACCCGCGAGAACCAGTACGCCGCCCACCCGTGAGCGCCCGCCTGCGGGTTGCGGCGTGGCGTGAGGCAATGAAGGCGCGGTCTAGATCGCGCGGGGGCGACCGGACGCGCCTGCGCCGCTGGGTCTATGTCTGGGCCTGTGAGAACCAGCACGCTGCCTGTCCGCGAGCGCCTGCCTGCGGGTTGCGGCGTGGTGTGAGGCAATGAAGGCGCGCTCCACATCGCGCGGGATCGACCGGGCCGCCTGCGCCGCCGGGTCGATGTCTGGACCCTTGGGAACCAGCACGCCGCCTATCGGTGAGCGGCCGCCTTTGGGTGGTGGCATGGCGTGAGCCGATGAAAAGGCGTTGGCCGATGATATGGCGTCGGCTGATGAAAGGACGTGGGCCGATGAAAGGATGCGGGCAAATGAAAAGGCCGGTCGGATCGCTCCGCCGGCCTTTGTTCGTGGATGCTGTTCGCGAGGATCAGCGGTTGCAGCTCTGTTCCTTGCCGCCGTTCATGGCGATCTGGACGCTCTTGCCCGAGCCGGAGATGGAATAGCCCTCGGCGGTCATCTTGCCGCCCGGCTCCGTCGCCTTCACCTGGGTCGGCATGTCCTCGCGCTTGGCGCGCAGGTTGGCCGACAGGTCGTCCGCGAGGAAATCGACGAACACGACGCTGTTGTCCTTGCAACGATAGCTGACGCTTTCCTTCACGGCAGGCGGCAGTTCCACCGGCGCGGCGTTGGAAATTTCCTTCGCCATCGGATCCGGATTGGTATCGACGATCTCGGGTTCCTGGTTGTTGTTGCAGGCCGCGAGGGTGAAAAGCGCCGCGAAGGCGACGAGGGGGAGGGTTGTTTTCATGGCGGGCGGACATTTCGCGGGCGCGCCGCGCGACGTCAATAGATTTGCGGGCGATGGATGAAATAAATTCTCGGGCATATGACCAATGTTCCCGCCGGCAGGGTGCTTGCCCCCGGCTTGGCGGGTCGGCTATCCAAGGCGGATGAACGACATATCCCGCGCGTCGACCCTAGACCTGATCGGCCATACCCCCCTCGTCCTGCTGAAGGGGCCGAGCGCCGCCACCGGCTGCGAGATTTTCGGAAAATGCGAATATGCCAATCCCGGCGCGTCGGTGAAGGACCGCGCGGCGCTGTCGATTGTCGAGGACGCCGAGGAGAAGGGGCTGATCCGCCCCGGCGGGACGATCGTCGAGGGGACGGCGGGCAATACCGGCATCGGCCTGGCGCTGGTCGCCAACGCCAAGGGTTATCGCACCATCATCGTCATGCCCGAGACGCAGAGCCGGGAAAAGATGGACACGCTGCGCGCGCTGGGCGCGGAGCTGGTGCTGGTGCCGGCGGCGCCTTATTCCAACCCCGGCCATTTCGTCCACACATCCCGCCGGATCGCGGAGGAGACGCCCAACGCGCTGTGGGCCAACCAGTTCGACAATGTCGCCAACCGCAAGGCCCACATCCACGGCACCGCCGAGGAGATATGGGAGCAGATGGACGGGCGGGTGGACGGATTTACCTGCGCGGTGGGCACCGGCGGCACGCTGGCCGGTGTCGGGCTGGGCCTGAAGGCCAAGGACCCGGACGTCACCATTGCGCTGAGCGACCCGCACGGCGCGGCGCTGTTCAACTATTATGCCTGCGGCGAATTGAAGTCCGAGGGCAGTTCCGTGGCGGAGGGCATCGGCCAGGGGCGGATAACCGCCAATCTGGACGGCGCGCCGATCGACACCCAGTTCCGCATTTCCGACGCGGACGGGCTGGCGCAGGTCCATGCGCTGTTGAGCGAGGAGGGGCTGTGCCTTGGCCTTTCGTCCGGCATCAACGTGGCGGGGGCGATGGCGCTGGCCCGCCAGCTTGGCCCCGGCAAGCGGATCGCGACCATATTGTGCGACACAGGATTCCGTTATCTTTCAACGCTTTATAACCGTGACTGGCTGATCGCCAAGGGGTTGACGGTGCCGCCCTGGCTGGCCGACGCCTGACCGGTTCGACAGGCGCGGATCGAGTCGCTAGACTGGCCCGCAATGGCATCGGGTGACAAGCAACTGCGCATGCAACGCGTCCGCGTGGGCCTGACCGGCCTCGCGGCGGTGCTGGTCGTGGTGGCGGGCGCGGCCGCCGTGCTGGAATCGGCGAGCGACGAGCCGCAGGTGACCGGCGAGGCGGGCAGCAAGAACGAGATCGCCGCCGCCCATTCCGTCGAGAACATGATCAGCAATGCGGACGCGGTGCCCAACGAGCCGCTGGCCGAGATCGGCGTCGCGCCCGGCAGCGGGCTGACCGATGCGCAGAAGGCGGCGAAGACCGAGGCGGCGGCCAAGGCCGCGCCGGCCGCGCAGCCCTCCCCCTGACCCGGCGCCGGTCAGCGACCGCCCTTTCCCGATGCGGAAGCCCGTGACCGCCCCCTTGCAGGCCCGCTTCACCCGCCCGGATTCGCGCGGGACGGGGTGGGGTTTTCACGGGATTTCATGCCGTGCGCGCCCATTTGGGGGGATTTTGCCGCTGATTGACAGGGAACAAAGATAGAACCTTGATTTGGCCCGGAAAGATTTACCGCTGAGATTCAGCCATTTCCCAAGGAAAATCCGGTAAATCCCCAAATTTCCCGTGAAAACCCGTTGTTTCCCGTGCCGGTTCGGACTATGAAAATAGTCCATTGGGGGCGGGCGTTCCCTGTTTTCGAGATTTCCACCGGGAGGCGGCGAGGGCCGTTTTCCGGATCGAGGAAACATGCGCTCCGCCAAGAGGGCAGGGTGTGTCGGACAGAGAAACCTTCAAGGGACATGCGCTGAACGCGATCGACGGCAAGGGCCGCGTCGCGATCCCTGCCTCCATGCGCGCCACGATCGAGGCGAACAGCGGCGCCGACCGGCTGCTCGTCATTTCCAAGCACGCCAAGGACCCCTGCCTGGTCGGTTATGACCGCAACTGGCTGAAGCTCCACCATGCCCGCCTGGAGCGTCAGGAAGAAGCGCGCGTCGCCGCCGGCGGCGAGATCGATTTCAACGTCAAGCGCCGGGCCTTCGGCCTGGTCGAGGAAGTGCCGTTCGATTCGAGCGGCCGGTTCATCCTGCCTGCCTTTTTCGCCCGCAAGGCGCAGTTTGACGGCCTGGCCTTCTTCTTCGGCTGGGCGGATTATTTCGAGATCTGGAACCCCCATATCCTGATCGCCACGCCCGGCATCGACCCCGAGATGAAGGAAGTGGCCGAGTTCCTGCTCGAGACGCGGGGCGACAGATGAGCGCCGCGCCGCACATCCCCGTGCTGCTGGACGAGGTGATCGCCGCGCTGGCCATTGCGCCGGGCGAGCGCCATGTCGACGGCACATTCGGCGCGGGCGGCTATACCCGCGCCATGCTGGCGGCGGGGGCGCGGGTGATCGCTTTCGACCGCGATCCCGATGCGATCCGCGACGGCGCGCCGCTGGCGGCCGGGGCGGCCGGCGCGCTGACCCTGGTGCAGGACCGTTTTTCCCGCATGGACGCGGCGCTGGACGCGCCGGTGGACGGCGTGACGCTGGATATCGGCGTGTCGTCGATGCAGCTGGACCGCGCCGAGCGGGGCTTTTCCTTCCAGGCGGACGGGCCGCTCGACATGCGGATGGAGCAGGCCGGGGAGAGCGCGGCCGATTTCCTGAACCATGCCGACGAGGCGGAGATCGCCGACATCATCTACCGGCTGGGCGAGGAGCATCGGTCCCGCCGCATCGCGCGCGCCATCGTCGCCGCGCGGCCGATCAGCCGCACCGCGGAGCTGGCCGCCATCGTCCGCCGCGCCGTGGGCTATCGGCCCGGCGACAAGAAGGACCCGGCGACCCGCACCTTCCAGGCGATCCGCATTTACCTGAACCGCGAGCTGGACGAGCTCGAGGACGGGCTGGCCGCCGCCGAGCGCGTGCTGAAGCCGGGCGGGCGGCTGGCCGTGGTGACGTTCCACAGCCTCGAGGACCGCATGGTGAAGCAGTTCCTGCGCCAGCGCAGCGGCGGCAATCCGGGTGGATCGCGCCACCGGCCCGACGTGGCGGCGGCGCGCGGGCCGAGTTTCGAGGCGGTGGCCAAGCCGGTGCGCGCGGGCGAGCGCGAGACCGCCGCCAACCCGCGGGCACGATCCGCGACGTTGCGGGTGGCGCGGCGCACGGCGGCGTCGCCGTGGAGTATCAGTCAGGGAGAGAGTCGATGATCGCTCAACGTTTGCGTCCGCTTGGCTGGATCGCGGCCGTCGCGCTGGCGGCGATCGTCTTTTACCTGGTGTCGCTGCGGGTGGCGGCGGAGCGCGGCGCGCTGGAGGCGGTGGACCGCCAGATCCTGACCGCGCAGAACGACATCCGCCGGCTGCAGACCGAATTCGGCGCGCGCGCCAGCCTGCGCCAGCTGGAGCGGTGGAACGGCGAGGTGCTGGCGCTGACCGCGCCCAGCGCCGCGCAATATCTGGAAGGCGAGGTGGCGCTGGCGTCGCTGGACAGCACCAATACCTATGACGCGCTGAGCAAGGCCAAGGCGCCGGTGCAGACCGCCATGGTTTCCGCCCAGCAGCGGCCGGCGGCGGATGCCCGCCCGGCGGCGGGCGAGCCGGTGTTCACCCGCGCGATCGTGACCATCGACAAGGGCGATTCCGCCCTGCCGGAACGGCGCGCCGAGCGCGCGTCGATGATCCAGACCGTGGCCTACACGCCCGGCACGTCCGGCGCGGAGCAGGCGCGCGCGACCCGGCGCAGCCAGCGCGTCGCCATGCTGGACGACGGCACGCTGGGCGACATAACCCGCCGCGCGGCCCGCGAAGCGGGAGACGGCGGCCGGTGACGACCCTCGTCGCGCGTCCCGAGCGAGTGCGCCACGCCGACGAACGGCAGCAAAGCGTTGCGACCGCCCATTTCCGCCTGATGCTGTTGATGCTGCTGTTCCTGGGCGGCACATTGGCGATCGGCGCGCGGCTGACCTGGCTGGGCATTTTCAACGGCGCGGCGGCCAACCGCTATGCCGGCGGATCGCTGTTGCCGCAGCGCGGCGACATCGTCGACCGCAACGGCGTGCCGCTGGCCCGCACCATCGACGCCTGGTCGATCGGCATCCACCCGGCCAAGCTGATCGGCGACAAGCGGCAGCTGGCCCGCGACCTGGCCCGGCTGATGCCCGAGCGCGACGAGGCGACCTATTATCGCATCGCCACGTCCAGCATGAACTTCACCTATCTGCGCCGCCGCGCCATGCCGGAACTGGTGGCGGCGGTGAACGCGCTGGGCGAGCCGGGCATCGCCTATGCCCGCGAGCCGGAGCGGCTTTATCCGCAGACCACGCTGGCCGCGCACGTGCTGGGCTATACCGATTTCGACGGCAAGGGCGTGGCCGGCATGGAGCGGGTGCTGGACAAGCGGCTGACCGACCCGATGCAACGCGGCAAGCCGGTGGCGCTCTCCATCGACAGCCGCGTGCAGGCGGCGATGGAGAGCGAGCTTTACGCCGCGCTGGTCAAGCACAGCGCGGTCGGCGCGGCGGGGCTGGTGCTGGACGTGCACACCGGCGAGATCGTCGCCATGGCGTCGCTGCCGGTGTTCAACCCCAACCGGGTCGGCCAGTCGCCCGACGATGCGCGCCGCAACAGCGTGACCCAGAGCGTCTATGAGCTTGGCTCCACCTTCAAGCCGATCACCGTCGCGGGGGCGATAGAGGCCGGCGTCGCCACGTCGATGACCAGAAAATATGATGCGACCGCGCCGTTGCAGGTGGGCGGTTTCCGCATCCGCGACGACCACGCCCAGAACCGCTACATGAACGTGCCGGAGGCGCTGGTCTATTCCTCCAACATCGTCACCGCGCGGATTGCCGAGGAGATGGGGCAGGAGCGGATGGCCACGCTTTTCCGTTCCGTCGGATTCCAGGGTCCGCCGGACGTGGAACTGATGGAGAAGGGTTCGTCGATCTGGCCGACCTATTGGGCGCGGACCACGGTGATGACCACCGCTTATGGCCATGGCATCGCGGTGACGCCGCTGCAGCTGGCCAACGCCTATGCCACGCTGGTCAACGGCGGCATCTGGCGGCCGACCACGCTGATGAAGGTCGCCCCCGGCAAGGCGCCGGAGGGGCGGCGGGTGTTTTCCGAAGCGACCAGCGCGCGGATGCGGCAGTTGCTGCGCATGGTGGTGCTGGACGGCACCGGCAAGAAGGGCGACGCCGCCGGTTTCCGCGTCGGCGGCAAGACCGGCACCGCGGAAAAGGCGGTTGGCGGCGGTTATAGCCGCAATTCCAACGTTTCCACCTTCGCCGCGGTTTTCCCGATGGATGCGCCGCGCTATGTGGTGATCGCGATGATGGACGCCCCCAAGGGAACAGCCGACACCTATGGTTTCACCTCCGCCGCATGGACGGCGGCGCCGGTGGTGTCGCGCGTGATCGCGCGCGCCGGGCCGATGCTGGGCGTGATCCCCAATGAGCGGCGGGACATCGACGTGGCGGACCTTGCCTCCCTCGTCTGGAATCCGAAGGAGGCGCATTGATGCGGCTGGGCGCCCTCACCGGCCGGGGGGAGGATGGCCCCACCGTCACCGGATTTGCCATAGACCACCGGAAGGTCGCGCCCGGCACCATCTTCGGCGCGTTCGAGGGCAGCCGCTTCAACGGCGAGGACTATATCGACCAGGCGATCGCCGCCGGGGCCGTCGCCATCGTCGCGCGGCCGCAGGCGCGGGTCGAGGGCGTGCCGCACATTGCCGACCGCGAGCCGCGCCGCGCCTTTGCCGAACTGGCCGCCCGCTTCTTCGCGCCTTTCCCCGGCACCGCCGTGGCCGTGACCGGCACCAACGGCAAGACCTCCACCGTCGAACTGACCCGCCAGCTGTGGCGGATGGCGGGGCACCATGCCGCGTCGATCGGCACGCTGGGCGTGACCACCGCCATCGACCAGGTGACGACCGGGCTGACCACGCCGGACATCGTCACCTTTCTGTCCAACGTCGCCGGGCTGGCGCGCGAGGGGGTGACGCACCTGGCCTTCGAGGCTTCGAGCCACGGCCTGTCGCAGCACCGCACCGAGGGGCTGGCGGTGAAGGCGGCGGCATTCACCAACCTGAGCCGTGACCATCTGGACTATCATGGCGACATGGCGGCTTATTTCACCGCCAAGCTGCGGCTGTTCTCCGAAGTGGTGGACGCGGACGGCGCGGCGGTGGTGTGGGCGGACGACGAGCGTTCGCCCCGCGTGATCGACCTTGCCCGCGAGCGGGGGCTGCGCGTGCTGACGGTGGGCGAGCATGGCGAGACGCTGCGCCTTGTCGCGCGCGCGCCGACCAAGCTTGGCCAGATGCTGACCATCGAGGCCGGGGACAAGCAGTATAAGGTGAACCTGCCGCTGATCGGCGCCTATCAGGCCGCCAATGCGCTGACCGCCGCCGGGCTGGTGCTGGCGACGGGCGGCGAGCTGGCCCCGACGCTGGAGCATCTGGCGCGGGTGCAGCCGGTGCGCGGGCGGCTGGAGCGGGCGGCGATCACCCCCGGCGGCGCGCCCGTCTATGTCGATTACGCCCACACGCCCGACGCGCTGGACGCGGCGATCACCGCGCTGAAGCCCCATGCCAAGGGCCGGCTGATCGTGATGTTCGGCGCGGGCGGCGACCGCGATGTCGGCAAGCGCAAGGAAATGGGCGCGGTGGCGGTGCGGCTGGCC
The DNA here is from genome assembly GCF_001724715.1 of Sphingomonas sp. SCN 67-18. Taxonomy (GTDB): domain Bacteria; phylum Pseudomonadota; class Alphaproteobacteria; order Sphingomonadales; family Sphingomonadaceae; genus SCN-67-18. The sequence continues at coordinate 28,102 of NZ_MEFG01000037.1, read as the reverse complement.
GACCATGTCATCGTCACCGACGACAATCCGCGCAGCGAGGACCCGGCCGCGATCCGCCGCGACATATTGGAAGGCGCGCCGGGCGCGGTGGAGATTGCCGGGCGGCGCGACGCGATTGCCGCCGCCATTGCCGCCGCCGGCGCGACCGACATCGTGCTGCTGGCGGGCAAGGGCCATGAGCAGGGCCAGATCGTGGGGGATCGCGTGCTGCCGTTCGACGATGTCACGGTGGCGCGGGACTATGCGGGATGACCCCGCTGTGGACAGCGGACGCCATAGCGGCGGCGGTGGGGGGCACGGCCTCCGCCCCGTTCGAGGCGGGCGGAGTCGCGTTCGATTCGCGCGGTCGCGTTCGATTCGCGCGAGCTTGGCCCCGGCGACCTGTTCATCGCCATGCGGGGCGAGACGACGGACGGGCACAGGTTCGTCGAGGGAGCATTTGCCGCGGGGGCGGCCGGAGCGATTGTGGAGCATCCGGTCGACCATCCGCATGTCAGGACCGCCGACAGCATGGCGGCGTTGAATGCCCTTGGGGTCGCCGCAAGGGCGCGCACGACGGCCAAGATCGTTGGCGTTACGGGATCGGTGGGCAAGACCGGCACGAAAGAGGCGTTGTTCGCGGCGTTCGACCGCATCGCGCCCGGCCATGCCCACCGATCGGTAAAAAGCTATAACAACCACACCGGCGTGCCGCTGAGTCTGGCGCGGATGCCGGCGGCGACGCGCTATGGCGTGTTCGAAATGGGGATGAGCGCGGCGGGCGAGCTGACCGCGCTGACCGCGCTGGTGCGGCCGCATGTCGCCATCGTCACCGCCATCGCCCCCGCCCATGGCGCCTTTTTTGCCGACGAGGCGGCGATTGCCGATGCCAAAGGCGAGATTTTTCAGGGGCTGGAGCCGGGGGGCACCGCCATCGTGCCGTTCGACAGCCCGCACCGGGACCGGCTGATCCGCGCGGCGACGCCCCATGCCGCCGCCGTGCTGACCTTTGGATCCGGCGAGGGCGCGGACGTGCGGGCGCTGGACATGGTGCCGGCCAAGGGCGGCGGCAGCCTGGTGACGGCGCGGCTGCCGGGCGGGGAACTGTGCTTCACCGTCGGCCAGCCCGGCGCGCACTGGGTGTCCAATGCGCTGGCGGTGATCGCGGCGGTGGACGTGCTGGGCGGCGACGTGGCGGTGGCCGGGCTGGCGCTGGCCGAGCTGCCGGGGCTGGCCGGGCGCGGCGCGCGGCTGACCGCGCGGCTGCCGGGCGGCGAGGCGCTGATCATCGACGAAAGCTATAACGCCAACCCAGCCTCGATGGCGGCGACGCTGGCGGTGCTGGGCGCGGAGCCGGCGGCGCGGCGGGTGGCCGTGCTGGGCGCCATGCGCGAACTGGGCCGCGAATCGGACCGCCACCATGCCGAGATCGCCGGGCCGCTGACGGCGGCGAACGTCGATTTCGCACTGCTGGTCGGCCCGGAAATGGCGCCGCTTGCCGAAGCCCTTGAGGGGCGCGTCGATTTCGAGCATGTGGCCGACGCCGCGACCGCGCTCGACCGTCTGCAACGACGCATCGCCCCGGGAGACGCGGTCCTCATCAAGGGGTCAAACGCGATCGGGCTGGCCCGCGTCGTCCAGGCGATGGCGGGGAGTGGGATTTAGATGCTTTATCTGCTGGCAGAACAGCTTGGCTTTCCAGGCATATTGAACCTGATCCGCTATCTGAGCTTTCGCGCGGGCGGGGCGGTGGCGACGGCGCTGTTCATCGGCCTGCTGATCGGCCCGAAATTCATCGGCTGGCTGCGTGTCCGGCAGGGCAAGGGCCAGCCGANGGGCCAGCCGATCCGCGACGACGGGCCGCAGAGCCACCTGGCCAAGCGCGGCACGCCGACGATGGGCGGGCTGATGATCCTGACGTCGCTCAGCATTTCGGTGCTGCTGTGGATGGACCTGCGCAATCCCTTTGTCTGGGCGTGCATGTTCGTGACGCTGGGGTTCGGCACGATCGGGTTCCTCGACGATTACGACAAGGTCCGCAAATCCAGCCACAAGGGCGTGTCCGGCAAGGTGCGGCTGCTGTTCGAGTTCGTCATCGCCGGGGTGGCGGCGTGGATGATCGTGCGCGAGACGGGCACGCTGCTCTACCTGCCGTTCTTCAGCAATGTCGCGATCGACCTGGGGCCGTTCTACATCCTGTTCGCGGCCTTCACCATCGTCGCCTTCGGCAATGCGGTGAACCTGACCGACGGGCTGGACGGGCTGGCGACCATGCCGGTGATCATCGCCAGCGTGACATTCATGATCATCGTCTATCTGGCGGGCAACGCGAAATTCGCCGCCTATCTGGGCATTCCGCATGTGCCGGGGGCGGGCGACCTGGCGATATTGTGCGGCGGGATGATCGGCGCCGGGCTGGCGTTCCTGTGGTTCAACGCGCCCCCGGCGGCGGTGTTCATGGGCGATACCGGCAGCCTTGCGCTGGGCGGCGCGCTGGGCACCATCGCGGTGACGGCGCATCATGAGATCGTCCTCGGCATTGTCGGCGGGCTGTTCGTCGTCGAGGCGATGTCCGTGATCATCCAGGTGTTCTTCTACAAGCGCACCGGCCGCCGCGTGTTCAAGATGGCGCCGATCCACCATCATTTCGAGCAGCTGGGCTGGAGCGAGCCGACCGTGGTGATCCGGTTCTGGATCATCAGCCTGGTGCTGGCGCTGGCCGGCCTTTCGACGTTGAAGATCCGGTGATCGCCAGCGCCGCCTTTGCCGGCAAACATTATGCCGTGCTTGGACTGGCGCGATCGGGACTGGCGACGGTCCGGGCGCTGCTGGCCAGCGGCGCGCGGGTGACGGCGTGGGACGGCAATGCGGACGCGCGGGCGCGGCTGCCCGGGGGCGCGGCGCTGGCCGACCCGCTGGAGGCCGACCTGGCCGGGCTTGCCGGCGTCGTGGTTTCCCCCGGCGTGCCGATCAACCGCCACCCGATTGCCGACCGCGCGCGGGCAGCGGGGGTGCCGCTGATCGGCGATATCGAATTGTTCGCCGAGGCGCGGGCCGCCTTGCCGCCGCACCGGGTGGTCGGCATAACCGGCACCAACGGCAAGTCGACGACCACCGCGCTGACCCACCACATATTGGCGACGGCGGGGGTGCCGAGCCTGATGGGCGGCAATATCGGCCTGCCGATCCTGGCGCAGGAGCCGCTGCCGGCCGGCGGCGTCTATGTGCTGGAACTGTCCAGCTACCAGATCGACCTGACCCGATCGCTCGATTGCGACGTGGCGGTGCTGCTGAACATCACGCCCGACCATCTCGACCGTTATGACGGCTTTGCCGGCTATGCCGCGTCGAAGGAGCGGCTTTTCGCCATGCAGTCGCCGGGGCGCACGGCGGTGATCGCCACCGACGACGCGGAGACGCAGCGGATTGCCGCCACGCTTGCGCCGGTCCGCGTTTCCGCCGCCGACATTGCCGACCAGACGCGCTGGCCCGCATTGCAGGGGCCGCACAACGCCCAGAATGCCGCCGCCGCGATTGCGGTGTGCCGCGCGCTGGGGCTGGGTGACGACGCGATCGAGGCGGGGCTGGCCAGCTATCCCGGCCTGCCGCACCGGATGGAGCGGGTGGCGGTGAAGAACGGCGTGCTGTTCGTCAACGACAGCAAGGCGACCAACCCGACATCGACCGCGCCGGCGCTGGCCGCCTATCCGGCGGTGCGCTGGATATTGGGCGGGCGGGCCAAGACCGGCGACCTGGACGCCTGCGCCCCGCATTTCGGCCATGTCCGTTCCGCCTATACGATCGGCGAGGCGGGGGCGATCTATGCCGCGCTGCTCGCCCCGCATTTTCCGGTGACGGAATGCGGCGTGCTGGAGGAGGCGGTGCGGCGCGCGGCGAACGACGCGGAGCCGGGCGACGTGGTGCTGCTGTCGCCCGCCTGTGCGTCGTTCGACCAATATAGCGATTTCGAGGCGCGCGGCGCGGCGTTCCGCGCGGCGGTGGGGGCGATTTGATGATGACGGACACGGCGGGACCGGGCACGCCCGATCGCGGCAGGGCGCGCAAGAAGCCGGTGACCCGGCTGGGCCGGTCCGACCGTTCGGCGCTGGGCCTGTGGTTCTGGGAGATCGACCGGGTGCTGCTGTCGCTGGTGATCGTGCTGATCGCCATCGGCCTGATCGCGGTGGCGGCGGCATCGCCCGCCGCGTCGCACCGTTATTCCGACGGCGGGGTGCAATTTGCGCCGCTCCATTATTTCTGGCGGCAGCTGGGCTGGGTGGTGTTGAGCGTGCCGGTGATGCTGGGCGTGTCCATGCTGCCCAAGCAGATGGCGCGGCGCATGGCGCTGGTCGGCGCGGCCTTCTTCACCGCCATGCTGGTGCTGGTGCCCTTCATCGGCGTGGAAACCAACGGCGCGCGGCGCTGGATCGGCGTGGGGATAGGCCAGTTCCAGCCATCCGAATTCCTGAAGCCGATGTTCGTCGTCAGCCTGGCCTGGCTGCTGTCGCTGAAGGTGCAGGACAAATCCCTGCCGGTGGTGCCGCTGTCCGCGCTGGTGCTGGCGCTGATCGCGCTGTTGCTGATGAAGCAGCCCGATTTCGGCCAGACCATCATGTTCGGCGTGATGTGGATGGCGCTGCTGATGATTTCCGGCGTGTCGTCGCGCATATTGGGCGGGCTGGTGGGCGCCGGTTTCCTCGGCATCGTCGGCGCCTATCTCTTCTACCCGGTGGCGACGCTCAGGATCGACAATTTCCTGTTCGAGGGCGGCGACACCTATCAGGTGGACAGCGCCCATGCCACGCTGACCGCGGGCGGGCTGTTCGGCACCGGGCCGGGCGGCGGGCAGATGAAGTTCCGCCTGCCCGAGGCGCATACCGACTATATATTCTCCGTGATCGGCGAGGAATTCGGCCTGATCGCCTGCGCGGTGGTGGCGTTGCTGTTCCTCGCCATCGTGGTGCGGGTGTTCGTCAAGCTGCTGGACGAGGAGGACAGCTTCACCGTGCTGGCCGCCGCCGGGCTGACCACCCAGTTCGGCGTGCAGGCGCTGATCAACATGGCGGTCAACGTGCACCTTGCCCCGTCCAAGGGCATGACCCTGCCGTTCATCAGCTATGGCGGATCGTCGATGCTGGCGCTGGCCATCGGTATGGGGCTATTGCTCGCATTCACCCGGCGGAACCCGTATCTGACCCGTTCGCCCTATGTGGTGAAGTGGAACGGACGATGAGCTTCTCCCATCATTTCGTGCTCGCGGCCGGCGGCACCGGCGGCCATATGATCCCCGCCCATGCGCTGGCGGCGGAGCTGACCGCGCGCGGCCACCGGGTGGCGCTGGTCACCGACGAGCGGGGGGCGAAGATACCCGGCCTGTTCGACGGGGTGCAGACCCATATCCTGCCCGCCGGGCGGATCGCGGGCGGGCCGATCGGCTGGCTGAAGGCGGCGCGCGCCATCATGGAGGGGCGCGACATGGCCCGCCGCCTTTACGAGACATTCGCCCCGGCGGCGGTGATCGGCTTTGGCGGCTATCCGGCCTTTCCGGCGCTGCTGGCGGCGCGCAAGGACGGCATCGCCACCGCCGTGCACGAACAGAATGCGGTGCTGGGCCGGGTCAACCGGCTGGTCGCGCGCAAGGTGGACGCCATCGCCACCGCTTATCCCGACATCGAGCGGCTGCCCGCGTCCTGCCTGGACAAGACCCATTTGGTGGGCAATCCGGTGCGCGCCGAGGTGCTGGCGCTGCGCGCCCAGCCTTTTCCCGAGCTGGACGGCGAGGGCATTTTCCGCCTGCTGGTGACGGGGGGCAGCCAGGGCGCGACGGTGCTGTCCGACGTGGTGCCGGAGGGGCTGGGGCTGTTGCCGCTTTCCTTCCGCCGCCGCCTGCAGGTGACGCAGCAGTGCCGGGCGGAGGACATTGAGCAGGTTCGCGCGCGCTATGCCGAGCTGTCGATCCCGGCGGACCTTGCCACCTATCTGCCGGACCTGCCCCAGCGGCTGGGCTGGGCGCATCTGGTGATCGCCCGCGCCGGGGCGTCGACCATTGCCGAGCTGACCGCCGCCGGGCGGCCCGCCATCCTGATTCCGCTGCCGTCCGCCACCGACGACCACCAGACCGCCAATGTGCGCGAGATGGTGAGCGCGGGCGGGGCGCGGGCGATAGCGCAGAAGCATTTCACCGCCGTCGAGCTGGCCAAGCAGATGCAGAAGCTGGCGCTGGAGCCGGGCGCGCTGGAGAATGCCGCCCGCCGCGCATGGGGCTGCGGTCGTCCGGATGCGGCGCGCGACCTGGCCGATCTGGTCGAGAGCCTGGCGATGCCGGGCGCGGGCGACGCCATTCCCGCTTATGCGGACGACGCGCCCGGCGGGCAGGAGGCTTTTGCGTGAGGGGCGTTCCGACCGATATCGGCATCATCCACTTCATCGGCATCGGCGGCATCGGCATGTCCGGCATTGCCGAGGTGATGCACAATCTGGGCTATCAGGTGCAGGGATCCGACGTGGCGGAAAGCTATGTCGTCGAGGGGCTGCGCAAGCGCGGCATCACGGTGGCGATCGGCCATAGCGCGGACAATGTCGGCGATGCGGCGGTGGTGGTGACATCCACCGCCATCCGGCGCGGCAACCCGGAGGTGGAGCGCGCGCTGGAGCTGCGCATCCCCATCGTCCGCAGGGCCGAGATGCTGGCCGAGCTGATGCGGCTGAAATCCACCATCGCGGTGGCCGGCACCCACGGCAAGACGACGACCACGTCGATGGTGGCGGCGATGCTGGATGCGGGCGGGATCGACGCGACCGTGATCAACGGCGGCATCATCAACAGCTATGGTTCCAACGCGCGGATGGGCGCGAGCGACTGGATGGTGGTGGAGGCCGACGAGAGCGACGGCAGCTTCCTGCGGCTGGACGGGCAGATCGCGGTCGTCACCAATATCGATCCCGAGCATCTCGACCATTATGGCGATTTCGAGCGGGTGAAGGCGGCCTTCGTCGAATTCGTCGAGAATGTGCCCTTTTACGGCGCGGCGATCCTGTGCCTGGACCATCCCGAGGTGCAGGCCATCCTGCCGCGCATCCGCGACCGGCGGGTGGTGACATACGGCTTTTCCGCGCAGGCCGACGTGCGCGGCGAAAATGTGTCGCCCTTTCCCGGCGGCAACCGTTTCGACGTGATCGTGCGCCAGCGCGACGGCGGCACCCGGCGGATCGAGGGCATCGAACTGCCCATGCCCGGCCGCCACAATGTGCAGAACGCCATCGCCGCCGTCGCCGTCGCCATCGAGCTGGGCATGGACGATGCCGCCATCGTGCAGGGCTTTGCCAAGTTCGGCGGGGTCAAGCGCCGTTTCACCCGGGTGGGCGATGTGGACGGCATGGCGATCATCGACGATTACGGCCACCACCCTGTCGAGATCCGCGCGGCGCTGGCGGCGGCGCGGGAGGGCGCGCGGGGGCGCGTGATCGCGGTGGTCCAGCCGCACCGCTTCACCCGGCTGCGCGACCTGATGGATGCGTTCCAGTCCGCCTTCAACGATGCCGACATGGTCTATGTCGCGCCGGTCTATCCGGCCGGGGAGGCGCCGATTGAGGGGGTGGACGCGGCCGCGCTGGTCGCCGGGCTGAAACGGCGGGGCCACCGCGCCGCCGCCGCGATAGCCGATGCGGCGGCGCTGGCCAGCGAGCTGGCCAATATCGGCGAGGCCGACGACATGGTGATCTGCCTTGGCGCGGGCGACATCACCAAATGGGCGGCCGGGCTGGCCGACGCGATCCGCACGGTGCGCGGATGACGGCGCTGCCCACCCCGGTTGCGGCGGGCGCGTTGCCGCCGCTGGCCGGCAGCGCCGAGGCGAACGGATCGCTGGCCGATTTCATCTGGTTCCGCACCGGCGGCCCGGCCGAATGGCTGGTGCGCCCGCGCGACGCGGCGGACCTGTCCGCATTTCTGGCGGCGCTGGACCCGGCGGTGCCGGTGATGCCGGTGGGGGTGGGATCCAACCTGATCGTGCGCGACGGCGGCGTCGCGGGGGTGGTGGTGCGGCTGCCCAAGGCTTTCGCCCGGGTGACGATAGAGCCGGGCAACCGGGTGCGCGCGGGCGGCGCTGCGATGGGCATCACCGTGGCCAGCGCGGCGCGGGACGCGGGGATTGCGGGGCTGGAGTTCCTGCGCGGCATTCCCGGCACGGTCGGCGGGGCGGTGCGGATGAACGCCGGGGCCTATGGCCGCGATGCGTCCGACATCGTCGTCGAGGTGACGCTGGTGCTGCGCGACGGGCGGGTGGAGACATGGCCGGCGGCGCAGCTGGGTTATCGCTATCGCCATTCCCAGGTGCCGGCGGGGGCGGTGGTGATAGAGGCGCTGTTTGCCGGGCAGGCGGGCGACAAGGCCGCGATCGGCGCGGAGATGGACAGGATTGCCGCCGAGCGCGAGGCCAGCCAGCCGCTGCGCAGCCGCACCGGCGGATCGACCTTCAAAAACCCCGATGGCGACAAGGCGTGGCGGTTGATCGACGCGGCGGGCTGTCGCGGCTTGCGGATCGGCGACGCGCAGGTATCGGAGAAGCACTGCAACTTCCTGTTGAACCTGGGCCAGGCGCGGGCGGCGGACATCGAGGCGTTGGGAGAAGAAGTGCGTAGGCGTGTGAAGGCGGCGAGCGGCGTGACGCTAGAATGGGAAATCCAGCGGGTGGGGACGCCGGCATGAGCGCGCCGCTGCACGTGGCCGTGCTGATGGGCGGATGGTCCGCCGAGCGGGCGGTTTCGCTGACCAGCGGCGAGGGCGTGGCGAAGGCGCTGGAGGCGAACGGCCACCGCGTCACCCGCATCGACATGGGCCGCGACGTTGCCGCGCGGCTGGCCGAGGCCGCGCCGGACGTGGTGTTCAACGCGCTGCACGGCACGCCGGGCGAGGACGGGTCCGTGCAGGGGATGCTGGACCTGATGGGGCTGAAATATACCCATAGCGGCCTCGCCACATCCGTGATCGCGATCGACAAGGAGCTGACCAAGCTGGCGCTGGTGCCCCACGGCATCCGGATGCCCGAAGGCAGGATCGTCGAGAGCGAGAGCCTGTACGCCGCAGACCCGCTGCCCCGCCCCTATGTGCTGAAGCCGGTCAACGAGGGATCGTCGGTGGGCGTCGCCATCGTCACCGAGGGCGGCAATTACGGCAATCCGATCAGCCGCGACAGCGCCGGGCCGTGGCGCGAATTCCCCCGCCTGCTCGCCGAGCCGTTCATCCGGGGGCGCGAACTGACCACCGCGGTGCTGGGCGATGCGCCGCTGGCGGTGACGGAGCTGAAGCCGAAAAGCGGTTTCTACGATTATGACGCCAAATATACCGACGGCATGACGGTGCATGTCTGCCCGGCCGAAATTCCGGCGGAGATCGCCGATGCGTGCATGGCGATGGCGCTGGAGGCGCACCGGCTGCTGGGCTGCAAGGGCACGTCGCGCGCCGATTTCCGCTGGGACGACGAGCAGGGGGTGGACGGGCTGTACCTGCTGGAGGTGAACACCCAGCCGGGCATGACGCCGCTGAGCCTGGTGCCGGAGCAGGGACGGCATGTCGGCCTGTCCTACGACGAACTGGTGGAACGCATCGTGCAGGAGGCGCTGTGAGCCAGCCCGCCAGGATCCGCCGGGGCGGCCAGCAGCGTGGCCGCGTGAAGCCGAAGCCGCGCAAGACGGCCGCGCCGAAGCGGCCTTCGATGCTGGCGCGCGCGATCGCGGCGCTGCCGGTGCGCGCGGAGACGATCCAGAAGGCGGTGACGTGGGGCACGCTGGGCGTGATCGGCGCCGGGCTGATCGTCGTCGCGCAGTTCATGGGGCTGCCCGCCATGGCCGGCACCGAGCTTGGCGAGATGGCCGGGCGGGCGGGCTTCGAGGTGAAGCGGATCGAGGTGAAGGGCATCGACCGGATGGAGCGGCTGACCGTCTATGCCATCGCGCTCGACCAGAAATCGACCGCCATGCCGCTGGTCGACCTGGAGCGGGTGCGCAGCGACCTGAAACGCTATGGCTGGATTGCCGACGCCCGCGTTTCGCGCCGCCTGCCCGACACGCTGGTGGTCGACATCGTCGAGCGCAAGCCGGCGGCGATCTGGCAGAACAACCAGAAGCTGGCGCTGATCGACGGCGAGGGCGTGGTGCTGGAAGAGGTGGCGGTGGACGCGATGCCGGACCTGCCGCTGGTGATCGGCCCGGACGCCAACCGCCAGACCGGCGGGCTGGGGCGGCTGATGGAACTGGCCCCGGCGCTGAAGCCGATGCTGGCCGGGGCGACCTGGGTAGGCGGCAGGCGCTGGGACCTGCGCTTCCAGTCCGGCGAGACGCTGGCATTGCCGGAAGGCGAGGGGCCGGCCGGCAAGGCGCTGACCCGCTTTGCGCGGATGGACGGGGTGGAACGGCTGCTGGGCCGCGGTTTCGTGCGGTTCGACATGCGCGATCCGACCCGCTTCGTCGTCCGCGTCGCCAAGCCGCACAAGGCGATCGACGAGGTGGAGAGCGCGGCGCCGGAGGGCGAGGCCGCGCCGGGGCAGGAGGCGCAGCCGCAGACGGTGGAACCGGCCGGGCAGCGGCGGCCGCTGGGCGAGATCCAGCAGGTGTCCGACACCGGCACGACGATATGAGGGGGAGAGAGGGCAAGATGGCGCAGCCGAGGGCAGACAGGCTGATAACCGTATTGGACATCGGATCGTGGAAGGTTTCCGCGCTGATCGCGGCGCGCAGCGATTCCGGCGAGCTGGAGGTGCTGGGCACCGGCCAGCGCGAGAGCCGGGGCGTGAAGCGCGGCTATATTGCCGACATGGGGGCGACCGAGGCCGCCGTGCGCGAGGCGGTGGAGCAGGCCGAGCGGATCGCCGGGCTGAACATCGAGGATGTCTGGGTGAGTTTTTCAGCCGGGGGGCTGGTGAGCGACATCGCCTCCGTCGAGGTGGAGCTGGGCGGGCATCGCATCGAGCAGAGCGATATCGACGAGCTGCTGGGCGCCGGCCGCCGATCGATAGACCCGGACGGGCGGATGGTGCTGCACGCGCAGCCGACGCTCTACACGCTGGACGGGCTGACCGGGGTCAAGAAGCCGCTGGGCCTTCATGCCGACCGGCTGGGCGTGGACATCCATGTCGTCGCGGCGGACGGATCGCCGGTCCGCAATCTCGACCTGTGCGTGCGCAGCGCCCATCTGGAGGTGAAATCCATCGTCGCCTCGCCTGTCGCCACCGGCATGGCGTGCCTGAGCGACGAGGAGCGCGAGCTTGGCGTGGCGCTGGTGGAACTGGGCGCGGGGGTGACCAACGTATCGCTGTTCGCGGGCGGGATGCTGGTCGGCCTGGCCTCCATTCCGTTCGGCGCGGCGGACATCACCGACGACATCGCCTCCGCATTCGGCACGCGGCGCAGCCAGGCGGAGCGGATGAAATGCTTTTACGGTTCCGCCACCGCCAGCCCGCGCGACAACCATGACATGATCGAGGTCGCCCCGATTTCAGCCGAGGAAGATACCGGCGAGGCGACGCGGATCACCCGTGCCCAGCTGATCGCGGTGATCCGCCAGCGGCTGGAGCATCTGATGGGCGAGATATCCAAGGCGCTGAAGGATCTGGGCTTCGCCGGGCCGGTGGGCCGGCAGGTGGTGCTGACCGGCGGCGGCGCGGAGTTGAAGGGCATTGCCGATTATGCGCAGGGCACGCTGGGCCGCGCGGTGCGGATCGGCCGGCCGCGCGGGCTGGCCGCGCTGCCCGACGCGCATAGCGGGCCGGGCTTCGCCACGCTGGCCGGGCTGGTCCATTATGCGGCGTCCGATCCGGTCGACCTGCGCGCCGTCGCCAACACCACCCAGACGGTGATCAAAGCGCCCGGAACCGCGCTGATTCAGCGCCTGATGGCCGCTTTCAAGTCCAGTTATTAGGAAAAAACGTCGGGACGTTAACTTTTATGGTGATTCGGCGATTCAGGTAGTGCAGAAGAATCGCGGGGCAACGGCTCCGCCGCGTAACGGAGCAAGGGGAGTTCAGCGAGATGAGCATCGAATTCATTCCACCTGAGGTTGATGAACTGCGGCCGCGGATCAGCGTCATCGGTGTCGGCGGCGCGGGCGGCAACGCCATCGCGAACATGATCGCCAGCCAGGTGCAGGGCGTCGATTTCATCGTCTGCAACACCGACGCGCAGGCGCTGAACGCCAGCGCGGCGGAGCGGCGCATCCAGCTGGGCCTGAAGATCACCCAGGGCCTGGGCGCGGGCTCGCGGCCGGAAATCGGCCGGGCCGCCGCCGAGGAGACAATCGAGCAGGTCGAAAAGGCGCTGGACGGCGCGCATATGTGCTTCATCGCCGCCGGCATGGGCGGCGGCACCGGCACCGGCGCGGCCCCCGTCATCGCCAAGGCGGCGCGCGACCGCGGCATCCTGACCGTCGGCGTCGTCACCAAGCCGTTCAGCTTCGAAGGCTCCCGCCGCACCAAATCGGCAGAGGCGGGCATTGCCGAGCTGCAGAAGCATGTCGACACGCTGATCGTCATCCCGAACCAGAACCTGTTCCTGATCGCCAACCCGAACACGACCTTCAAGGAAGCGTTCCAGATGGCGGACGAGGTGCTGCAGCAGGGCGTGCGCGGCATCACCGACCTGATGGTGATGCCGGGCCTGATCAATCTGGACTTTGCCGACGTGCGCTCCGTGATGGGCGAGATGGGCAAGGCGATGATGGGCACCGGCGAGGCCGACGGCGACAACCGCGCCATCGAGGCCGCCGAGAAGGCGATCGCCAACCCGCTGCTCGACGGCGTTTCGATGAAGGGCGCCAAGGGCGTCATCATCTCGATCACCGGCGGCGAGGACATGCGCCTGATGGAGGTGGACGAGGCGGCCAACCACATCAAGGAACTGGTCGACCCCGACGCGAACATCATCTGGGGTTCCGCGTTCAACAATAATCTGGACGGCAAGATCCGCGTTTCCGTGGTCGCCACCGGCATCGAGGCGGACGCCGAGAACATGCCGGAGCCGGCCCGCGTGCTCTCCTTCCCGTCGGCCCGCCGGCCCGAGGAAAGCAAGCCGACCCTGTCCGAGCGTTTCGCCATGCCCGCCATGGGCGCGCGCACCGAGGTGGCCGAAGAACCGGCAGCCGCCGAGCCGGTGGCCGAGGAAAGCGCGGAGCCGGTCCGCTTCGTCGACGAGACGGTGGTGGAAGCCGCCGAGACCGCCGAGGAACCGCTGGTGCTGGAAGCGCCGGTGGAGGAAACCGCCGGGGACGAACTGCTGCTGGACAGCGGCACCATGCTGCCCGCCGAGCCGGAAACGGCCGAGGTCGAAGCCGAAGCCGAGCAGGCGGAAGCCGACGACACGGCGACCGGCCGGCGCTGGCTGGGCGGCGACAAGGCCGCCAAGTCTCCGTCGAGCGGCGGCACGCTGTTCGAGCGGATGTCCAGCATCGCGCGCGGCGCGGCCAAGACCCCGGGTGATGAGGAGGGAAAAGCCGATCCTCTCGATATCCCCCGATTTCTGAACCGCCAGAACAACCAGTAAGCACGGTTGCGCTCGCCGGCGACGGACCTTCCGGTTCATCGTCGGCGAGCACCGTTCCGGCGCGTCTCCCCCTTGGTTCAGATTGCGGTCATCGGCGCCGCGCCCTTATCGCCGGGATAAAATGACCCTTCGCCGCCAGCCTCGATTCCGCACCGTTGCGGCCGCAGCAGCGCTTGCGCTGGGCTGTGCGCCCGCGATGGCGCAGGAGGAGGCGCCCGGCACGGTGCAGGCCGGTGCTTCCGCCACATCCCGCGCCGCCGACGACCTGTCCCGCGACCTGCGCACGCTCACCACTCAGCCCAAGGACCTGGATGCGCTGAAAGGCGCGGGGGCGGCCGCGCTCGACCTGGGCGACCCCAATGCCGCGCTGGGTTTCTACGCCCGCGCCGAGGAGATCGCCCCGCGCGACGGGCGGGTGAAGGCCGGGCTGGGCCGGGCGCTGCTGATGAGCGAGAAGCCGCGCGAGGCGCTGAGGCTGTTCAACGAGGCGACGGACCTGGGCGTGCCGGATGCGGAGATAGCGGGCGACCGGGGGCTGGCCTATGACCTGCGCGGCGACGCCCGCCGGGCGCAGAAGGATTATGCGCTGGCGCTGGGGCGCGGCGCGGACGACGAGGTGACGCGGCGCTATGCGCTGTCTCTGGGTATCACCGGGGACCGGGAGCAGGCGCTGAAGCTGCTCGACCCGCTGCTGTACAAGCGCGACCAGGGGGCGTGGCGCGCGCGCGCTTTCGTGCTGGCGATGACCGGCGACCTGCCGGGTGCGAACACAATCGTGCGGCAGGTGATGCCGGACCGGCTGGCCAGCGCGATGGAGCCGTTCATGGTCCGCCTTGCCGCGCTGAAGGCGTCGGACAAGGCGATGGCGGTGCATTTCGGCCAGTTCCCGTCCGACGGGACCCGTTATGCCGAGATCGAGGAGGGCACGGCCGGCCAGCCGGGCGCGACGGCTCAGGCGACGCCGGTGCTGACCGCCGCCGCCCAGCCCGCCGCGACGGTGCGTGAGCCGGTGTCGCGCGCGCCGCGCCGTCGCCCGGGGCAGACCGCCGCGGCCGCCGCCAAGGACGGGCCGCCCGCGCCGCAGCAGATGGCCGCCGCCGCGCCGGGCAAGACCGAGATCGCGGTGACGCAGGGCGGACCCGCGCCGGGGCAGGACGACAGCGACACCCGCCGCCGCGCCGCGCTGGCCGAGGTGATGCGCAACCTGCAGATTCCCGATTCCGAGCGGCGGCCGTCGCCCGCGCCGGCCGTGGCGCAGGCGGAGCCGGTTTCGAGGCCGGCGGCGAAACCGGCGGCGAGCCAGCCGGTTGCCGACCCGCAGGCGGAGGCGAAGGCGCGGGCCGAAGCGCAGGCCAAGGCGCGGGCCGAGGCCAAGGCGAAAGCGGATGCGAAGGCGAAGGCCGACGCCAAGGCCAAGGCGGACGCCAAGGCGAAGGCCGAGGCGAAAGCGAAAGCGAAGGCGCCGACCCGCTATTGGGCGCAGGTGGCCGGCGGCGCGAACAAGGGCGACCTGCCCAAGGCGTGGCGGGCGGTGGCGGACAAATCCGCCTTGCTGAAGGGCAAGACGCCGTGGACCATGCCGGTCAGGGCGACCAACCGCCTGCTGGTCGGCCCGTTCAAGACCAGCGGCGAGGCGCAGGCATTCGTCAATTCGCTCAACAAGGCGGGCGTTTCGTCCTTTGCCGTGACCAGCGCGGCCGGGCAGGAGGTTGAAAAGCTCGTGCTGAAATGAGGCTGTTGTCGCCCCTTGCCTGCGATCCGGCACGGAGCCGCGGGCGGCTGCACGGGGAAGCGTCCAACGCGCTGCGCGGGCCGCGCGACGCCTTTCAGCGGGATCGCGACCGGATCATCCATTCGATCGCCTTTCGCCGTTTGCGCCACAAGACGCAGGTGTTCATCTCGCCCGATGGCGACCATTTCCGGGTGCGGCTGACCCACAGCCTGGAGGTGGCGCAGATCGGCCGGGCGATCGCCCGCACGCTGGGGCTGAACGAGGACCTGACCGAGGCGCTGTGCCTTGCCCATGATATCGGCCACCCGCCCTTCGGCCATGCCGGGGAGGACGCGCTGCAGGCGGCGATGGCCGATGTCGGCGGGTTCGACCATAATGCCAACACGCTGCGCGTGCTGACTCTGCTGGAGCGGCCCTACCCGCGCTGGGACGGGCTGAACCTGACCTGGGAGATGCTGGAGGGGCTGGCCAAGCATAACGGGCCGGTGGCAGCCCCGCCCTGGGCGCTGGCGGAAACCGATGCGGCCTTCCCGCTGGAACTGTCCAGCTGGCCGTCGCTGGAGGCGCAGGTGGCGGCGGTGGCGGACGACATCGCCTATGACAATCACGATATTGACGACGGGCTGCGCGCCGGGCTGCTCGACCGCGATGCGATCCTCACCGTGCCGCTGGTCGCGCGCGGGTGGAAGGCGGCGGCGGCGCGCTACCCCGATATCGACGAGGGGCGGCTGTTGTCGGAAGTCATCCGGTCGCAGATCGGCCTGATGGTCAACGACCTGATCGTCGAGACGCGGCGGCGGCTGCGCGACAGCGGGGTCGGCGCGCCGGACGAGGTGCGCGCCGCCGGGCGGGCGCTGGTCGGCTTTTCACGCGGGATGCAGACCGAGGAACGCGAACTGAAGCGGTTCATGTACGCCAATCTTTATCATCATGAGCGCCAGCTGGAGGCGGCGGCCGTGGCGCGGACCATCATCGGCGGGCTGTTTGCCGCCTATCGCGACGATCCGGGGCTGATGCCGGCCTATTGGCGGGACGCGCTGCCCGCCGACGAGCCGGGGCGCAGCCGCCATATCGGGGATTTCATCGCCGGGATGACGGACCGTTATGCGACGACCCGTTATCTCGAACATGTCGGCACGATCGACCTTCCGGAAGGATTTTGAAATACGCAATTCAAGTAATTTGCGAATAATTGTCCGGATATATATTAAATCGTGAGTCACGATAGTTTACAGTGCTGAACTTGTTAACTATTGTGTCTTTCCGATACTCGTCATGGCACGGCTTTTGCTTATCGACAGTTCCTAGATAAGGGAGAGTGTCATGATAAGTCGTAATGTCGCAACATGCGTAATTTGCACGATCGTCGCTCCGCTGATGGCGGTTCCGGCCGCTGCCGAGACCACCGCCAGCAGTTCCGCTTATGGGTTGAGCGCCGACCTGACCGTGGCCAATGTCGCCCATGCCCAGGTCGGCCCCGTGTCGGCCGTGTCGGGCACCGCGCCGGACGCCTATGACAAGACCAGCAGCGTGCTGACGGTGAACCAGAACCTGGCGCTGATCAGCACGCCCATCCTGAACGTGAAGCAGGCGCTGAATGCGTCGCTGCTGACCTCGACCGCGCAATCGGACTATCCGGCGACGCTCGACGCCAGCGCCAGCGCGACGGTGGCGACCCTTTCCGCCGGGCTGACGTCCAAGGCGATCCTGGCGCCGCAACTGTCGCTGCTTGGCCTTGCCGCCACCACCATCCAGTCCACCGCCGCCATCGACGCGGCGAACGGGCTGACCGCGATCGGCAGCACCACCATCCAGGGCCTGTCGCTCACCGGGCTTGGGCTGGGCGGGCTTTCGATCAACGGATCGCTGTTCGTCAACCCGGACGCGAACACCGTGCTGGTCGACCTGCTGGGCCTGAAGATCATCCTCAACGAGCAGATCGTGACGGGTGACGGCATCAGCGACCTGGCGATCGAGACCAATGCGATCCGGGCCAGCTTCACCAACTTCCTGCTGGGCACCAACCTGCTCAACGGCGACATCATCGTCGGCCATTCGCAGGCGGCGATCAACGGTTACACGCCCATGCTGGGCGCGGTGCCGGAGCCGTCGACCTGGGCGATGATGCTGGCCGGATTCGGCCTGATCGGCTTTGCGGCGCGCGGGCGCCGCAGGAACGTCGCCCTGGCGTAAGGCGACCAGATCCCCTCCTCTCGCCCCAAGGGGGAGGGGATCGCTTCTCAACGGCGGCAGGATCGTCTAGAGCGCCGGCATCCCTGAACATCCGGATCAGCCAGTGACGCTCTACGCCCGTTTCGCCGCCCATATCGACACCATACTCGACGCGCTGGAAGCGGCGGGCAGCCTGCCCGCCGGGCTGGGCCGCAGCGGCATCGCGGTGGAGCCGCCGCGCGATTCCAGCCATGGCGACCTGGCGATCAACGCCGCGATGGTGCTGGCCAGGCCCGCCGGCACCAATCCGCGCGCGCTGGCCGACCTGCTGGTCGCCCGGCTTTCCGCCCTGCCCGAAGTGGCGTCGGCGGCGGTGGCGGGGCCGGGCTTCATCAACCTGCGGCTGACCGACGACTGCTGGCGGGCGGAACTGGCCGCCATCCATGCCGGGGGCGAGGGCTATGGCCGTTCCGCCAGCGGCGCGGGGACGACGGTGAATGTCGAATATGTCTCCGCCAACCCGACCGGGCCGATGCACATGGGCCATTGCCGGGGCGCGGTGGTGGGCGACGCGCTGGCGACGCTGCTCGAACATGCCGGGCACAAGGTGATCCGCGAATATTATGTCAACGACGCGGGCGGGCAGGTGGACGTGCTCGCGCGGTCCGCGCACCTGCGTTACCGCGAGGCGCTGGGCGAGGCGATCGGCGCGATTCCCGAGGGGTTGTACCCGGGCGACTATCTGGTCCCGGTGGGCGAGAAGCTGGCCGCCGCGCATGGCGACGCCTTTGTCGGCAAGCCGGAGAGCGCGTGGCTGGCGCTGTTCCGCGCCGAGGCGGTGGCCGCGATGCTGGTGATGATCAAGGACGACCTTGCCCTGCTCGGCATCCACCACGACCTGTTCTCGTCGGAAGCGGCGCTGCAGGCGGCGGGCAAGCCCGAGGCGGCGGAGGCGTGGCTGCGCGCGCGCGACCTGGTTTATGATGGCATGCTGGAGGCGCCCAAGGGCGAGACGCCGGAGGATTGGGAGCCGGTGGAGCTGCCGCTGTTCCGCGCCACCCGCTTCGGCGACGACCAGGACCGGCCGATCCGCAAATCGGACGGCAGCTGGACCTATTTCGGCGCGGACCTCGCCTATCATTACCAGAAGGCGCAGGCGGCGGACGCGCTGATCGACATATGGGGCGCGGACCATGCCGGCACGGTGAAGCGGATCAAGGCGGCGGTGGCGGCGCTGACCGACGGCAAGACGCCGTTCGACGTCAAGCTGGTGCAGATGGTGCGGCTGCTGAGGGCGGGCGAGCCGGTGAAAATGTCCAAGCGCGCCGGCAATTTCGTGACGCTGGCCGACGTGGTGCGCGAGGTGGGCAAGGACGTGGTGCGCTTCACCATGCTGACCCGCAAGGCCGACGCGCAGATGGATTTCGATTTCGCCAAGGTGGTCGAGGCTTCCAAGGACAATCCGGTATTCTACGTGCAATATGCCCATGCGCGCATCCGATCGCTCAACCGCAAGGCGGCGGCGGCCGGAATCGCGCTGGATGCGCCCGCCGACATGGGGCGGCTGGACGCCGAGGAGCTGGCGCTGGTCAAGCTGGCGGCGCAGTTTCCGCGCATCGTCGAATCGGCGGCGGCGGCGCGCGAGCCGCACCGTGTCGCTTTCTACCTGGGTGATCTGGCGGCGGCGTTCCACGCCTATTTCAACAGCGGCAACGACCGGCCGGACCGGCGCGTGTTGATGGTGAACGACGCCGGGCTGACGCGCGCCCGGCTTTTCTTGAGCAACGGAATCGGGCAGATCATCCGCAACGGACTTGCGATCATGGGGGTGGCGGCCGTCGAGGAGATGCAGTGATGACCGATCATAGCCGTGACGGCCTTGACCTGCGCGACGAGGACCGGCTGCCCTGGCTGGAGGCCGTCGAGGACGAGGATGAGGGCGGCGGCGTTTCCGCATTCAAGGTGGCCGGCGTGGTGCTGGCCGGGCTGCTGGTGCTGGGGGCGGTGATCGGCGGCATTTACTGGATGCAGAACCGCGCCGTGCCGGCGGACGGCGAGGGCGAGCTGATCGCCGCGCCCGCCGGGGATTATAAGGTGAAGCCGGACGAGCCGGGCGGCATGGCGGTGGAGGGCAAGGGCGACGCCGCCTTCGCCGCCAGCGACGGGGCCGCGCCGAGCGGGGCGATAGACCTGAACGCGGTGCCCGAGGCGCCGGTGACGGGCAAGGCCGCGCCGGTGGCCGCAGACACCGCCAAGGCGGCCCGGGTGGCGACCGCCGCCGTGCCGGAAACCGCGCGCCAGCTGGCCGTGAATGCGCCGGCGGCGGCCGCGCCCGCCGCCGGGGGGCAGAGGCCGCTGATCGGCAGCGGATCGGTGATCCAGCTCGGCTCCTTCGGGTCGGAAGCCATCGCCAACCGCGCCTGGGCCGCGCTGTCCGGGCGGTTCGCCTTCCTGGCGCCGCTGGACAAGGTGATCATCCCCGCGACGGTGGGCGGCAAGAGCTATTACCGGCTGCGCGTGGCGACCGAATCCAACGCGCAGGCCAATGATTTTTGCGGCCGGTTGAAGGTGGGCGGCGAGAATTGCCTGGTGGTCGCCAATTGAGCGGCGGCGGCAGGAGCGCATGAAACCCGTCATCTTCGGCCTGTCCGGCGAAACGCTGACCGCCGACGAGCGCGCCTTTTTCAGCGATGCGCGCCCGGCGGGATATATATTGTTCAAGCGCAACGTCGCCGACCGGGACCAGCTGCGCGCGCTGACCGACCAGTTGCGCGCCATAGACGGCCGCGCCGACCTGCCGATCCTGATCGACCAGGAGGGCGGGCGCGTGTCGCGGATGCAGCCGCCGGAATGGCCCGCCTTTCCCCCCGGCGAGCGTTTCGACGCTTTGTACGAGAAGGCGCCGGTTTCCGCGATGGAGGCGGCGCGGGCCAATGCCCATGCGATTGCGCTGATCCTGTCGGAGGCGGGGGTGAGCGTGAACTGCCTGCCGCTGCTCGACGTGCGCCAGCCCCATACCCATGCGGTGATCGGCGACCGGGCGCTGGGCGCGGAGCCGATGCGGGTGGCGGCGCTGGGCCGCGCCATATTGGACGGGTTGCGCGACGGTGGCGTGGTGGGTGTGATCAAGCATATTCCCGGCCATGGCCGGGCGATGGCGGACAGTCACTTGGAGTTGCCGGTGGTGGATGCCGACGCCGCCGCGCTGGACATCGACATCGCGCCGTTCGAGCGGCTGAACGACGCGCCGATGGCGATGACCGCGCATGTCGTCTACACCGCGTGGGACGCGGCGCGGTGCGCCACGCTGTCGCCGGTGGTGATCGAGCGGATCATCCGCGGGCGCATCGGCTTTGACGGGCTGTTGATGTCCGACGATATCGACATGAAGGCGCTGAGCGGCACGCCCGCCGAAAAGGCGCGCCAGTCGATCGCGGCGGGGTGCGACGTGGTGCTGGATTGCTGGGGCCGGATGGACGAGATGACCGCCATCGCCGCCGCGCTGGACGAGATCGCGCCCGAGGCGAAGCGCCGGCTGGACGCGGCGATGGCGACGGTTGCGGCGCCCGTGGCGGGGGCGGTGCTGGCAGAGCTGATCGACAAGCGGGATGCGCTGCTCGCTTATGCGTGAACGGGTGGGTGACGGCGCGGCGCGCGCACGTTAGCATCCCCCTTCATGGAGTTCGCATTCGACGAGAATCCGGAGGTTGCGGCGGCTGGCGCGGACGTGCTGATGCTGGACATAGACGGCTGGGAAGGGCCGCTTGACCTGTTGCTCGCGCTGGCGCGGACGCAGAAGGTGGATCTGCGCGAGATCTCAATCCTGGCGCTGGTCGAGCAATATCTGGCTTTCCTGAACGACGCCAAGGCGCTGAAGCTGGAGATAGCGGCCGATTATCTGGTGATGGCGGCGTGGCTGGCCTATCTGAAATCCGGCCTGCTGCTGCCGCGCGACGAGGCGGTGGACCCGAGCCCGGAGGAACTGGCGCTGCGGCTGCAGCTGCGCCTGCAGCGGCTGAACGCGATGCGCGAGGCGGGGGCGCGGCTGGTGGCGCGCGACCGCATTGGCCGCGACGTGTTTCTGTTCGGCGCGCCGCAGGGGTTACGCACCGTCCGCAAGGCGGCGTGGGAGGCGGACCTTTATGCGCTGATCGCCGCCTATGGCGCGGTGACGGCGCGCAACCGCCCGGTGTTCCACCATGTCGCCCGGCGGCCGGTGATGACGCTGGAGGCGGCGATCGAGCGGGTGGCGGCGATGCTGGGCGAGCGCATCGAATGGCGGCGGATCGAGGCGTTCCTGCCGGGCGGCACGGACGAAGCCTATCGTCGCTCCGCGCTTGCCTCCAGCTTTGTCGCGGCGCTGGAACTGGCGCGGCAGGGGCGGCTGGACATGAAGCAGGACGGGGCGTTCGCGCCCTTGTTCATCAAGGCGGCGTGATGGAAAAGCCCGACAGCGCGATGCGGCTGGTGGAGGCGGCGCTGTTCGCTTCCGACAAGCCGATGAGCATATCCGACCTTCGCGCCCATCTTGGCGAGCGGATCGACGTGGCGACGGCGCTGGAACTGCTGGCGGGCGATTATGCCGGGCGCGGCATCGAGCTGGTCGAGCGCGGCGGGCGCTGGCATTTCCAGACCGCGCCGGACCTGGCCCATATCCTGCGGCTGGAGCGCGAGGAGCCGCGCAAGCTGAGCCGGGCCGGCGTGGAGACGCTGGCGATCATTGCCTATCATGAGCCGGTGAGCCGCGCCGAGATTGAGGCGATTCGCGGCGTCCAGATATCCAAGGGCACGCTGGACGTGCTGATGGAGGCGGGCTGGGTGCGCCCGGCGGGCCGCCGCGAGACGCCGGGGCGGCCCCTCATCTATGCGACCACGCCCGGATTCCTGGCGCATTTCGGCCTTTCCAGCCGCCGCGACCTGCCCGGGATCGACGATCTGCGCGCGGCCGGTCTGCTCGATCCGGTCGATATGGCTTTTGATGCGCTGGAACTGGAAAGCGACGGCGACAACGCCTAAGTAGGCATGAAATGACGGAGCGAACCGGCGTGACCCCGCCGATGCGGGCTCCGAGTGC
This sequence comes from Sphingomonas sp. SCN 67-18, assembly GCF_001724715.1. Lineage (GTDB taxonomy): Bacteria > Pseudomonadota > Alphaproteobacteria > Sphingomonadales > Sphingomonadaceae > SCN-67-18. The sequence goes on along the minus strand of NZ_MEFG01000037.1, from coordinate 5,615 downwards.
GGGAGAAGACGAATGGGTGGATTCAGCCTGATTCATTGGCTGATCGTTGGGATCATCATCCTGCTGCTGTTCGGCAGGGGGCGGTTTTCCGACATGATGGGCGATGTCGCCAAGGGGTTGAAAAGCTTCAAAAAGGGTCTGGCCGACGAGGATGAGGCCCCGAAGGCGCAGTCGCGCATCGACGCGCTGCCACACCAGGACCGCCCGGTCGAGCGCACCATCGAGGCGGAGCGCGCGCCGGCCCCCGAGGAACGCCGCCCGGATTGAGCGGGCGATTGCGCGGTCGCGCTTTCGATTCCGCCATTTAAGGACTAGGCAGCGCCGATGTTTGATATCGCGCCCACCGAATTGCTGCTTTGCGCGGTCGTCGCATTGCTGGTGATCGGCCCGAAGGACCTGCCCCGCGTGATGCGGACGGTGGGGCAGTGGGTGGCGCGCGCGCGCGGCATGGCCCGCCATTTCCGATCCGGCATCGACACCATGATCCGCGAGGCGGAACTGCAGGATATGGAAAAGAAGTGGGCGGAGGAGAATGCCCGCATCATGGCCCGGCACCCCGAGGCGGGGGAGCCGGTGGAGGCGCTGCCCGCGCCTGAATCCGCCCAATCCACGCCTGCCGACCCTGCATCCGCCCCGGCGGACGCATCGCAACCGGCGGCGGCCAGTCCGGCCGAGCCGGAACTGCCGCTGACCGCCGCGCCCAAGGGCGAAGGCGCGCAATGAAGGATATCGACGACAGCAAGGCGCCGTTGCTCGACCATCTGATCGAGCTGCGCCGGCGGCTGCTCTGGTCCGTGCTGGCGCTGTTCGCGGCCTTTGCCGTCTGCTTCTATTTCGCCAAGCCGATCTTCACCTTCCTCGTCCATCCGCTGGCCGAGGCGGGGCAGGGCAAGATCATCTACACCCAGGTGTTCGAGGCGTTTCTGGTGCAGGTGAAGGTGGCGTTCTTTGCCGCGCTGATGCTGTCCTTCCCCATCGTCGCCAACCAGATTTGGCTGTTCGTCGCGCCGGGCCTGTACAAGAGCGAGAAGGGTGCGCTGCTGCCATTCCTGCTGGCGACGCCGCTGCTGTTCACGCTGGGCGCGGCGCTGGCCTATTATTTCGCGATTCCGATCGCGCTGAAATTCCTGCTCGGTTTCCAGGGCGATCTGGGCGGGGTGCAGCAGGAGGCGCTGCCCGCGGTGGGCGAATATCTGCGCTTCGTCATGCAGTTCATCATGGCCTTTGGCGTGGCCTTCCTGATGCCGGTGCTGCTGATGCTGATGGAGCGCGCCGGGCTGGTGACGCGCAAGCAGATGGTGGGGGCCAGGCGCTATGTGATCGTCGGCGTGTTCATCGTCGCCGCCATCTTCACGCCGCCGGACGTGGTGTCGCAGCTGATGCTCGCCATTCCGCTGATCGCGCTGTTCGAGATCACGCTGGTGCTGATCTGGTTCACCGAGCGCAAGCGCGCCCGGGTGCGCGCGCAGGCCGAGGCGGAATAGGGCGACGCCTGAACGGGCGGCCCCATTCCGCCGCCGGTGCTTATTTGTTGATGACTTCCTTGGTTTCCTTGCTGGCCGACTTCAGATCGTCGCCAGCGCCGGCAACGGTGTTGCAGGCCGAGATCAGCAGCGTGCCGGCGACCAGCGCCACGGCGAGATATTTGCGAACCATCGATATTCTCCCAGCTATGTGCGCCGCTCGGGCGTAGCAGGGGTGAAATGCGCGAACCGCCGAGTCTGTTCCGCTTTCGCAAGGATGTGGGGGCGGGGGCGGGCGTGAGGGCGGCGGGGACAAAGGGACAAAAATAAGGCCCGGAGACGTCACCGGGGGGTGGTTGACGCGTCCGGGCCTGTGTCTTGGGTAGCGAGAGCGGGGGGGCAAAAGGTCGCTACCCGAACCATAGAACGCCGCTTTTCATCGCCGGTTCCACGCACGCGCAAAAAATAATTCATTCGCGGTCGATGATGCTGAAACCGGCGGAAATCGTGCCGGCCTGGCCGTCCCGCTCCAGCGGCGCGCGGAGCTGGCGGGCCAGCCCTTCGAGGATGCGGCCATAGCGTTCGGCCAGCTTGTCGCGCAGTTTGCGGCTGTCGCGGAAGGCCGTGGAGCGCGCCTCCAGCCAGCTGCGATTGTCGCTGCCCGCACGGCCGACGGTGATCTCCACCGCCGCGCGCGGATCGCACAGCATGGACAGTTCGACCAGTTCGGTGATCATGAAGGCGATCGGCACCGCCACGTCCTGCGTGACATAATAGGCCGGAACCTCGATCAATATGGTCAGGCGCGCCGCCTCGCGCGGGGCGGTGGCGCGCAGGTTCGACGTGATCTCGCTGACCAGCGGGCGCAGCGCCACGCCGCGATTATCCTCTATCTCGGCGAAATGGTTGCGGTGGACCACCGCCAGCGCGTCCACCCGCCGCTGGATGGAGGCATAGGCGGCCACCGCCTCGCTGGACCTGGCGCCCCGCGCGTGCAGGTTGAGCAGGCTGGCCACCACCTGCAGATTATTCTTCACCCGGTGGTGGACCTCGCGGGTCAGTCGGGTCTGGCGGCTGAGGCCGAGCGCCAGTTCATTCTCGTGCGCGGCCACCGTTTCGGTGATGGCGCGGAAGGTCTGGCCGAGATCGCGAATCTCGCGCGCCGGGGTGGTCATCTTGCGGAACGGTTCCAGCACCTCGCCCGGCCGATAGGCGGAAACGGCGGTGCGCAGCTGGTGCAGCGGGCGGAGCACCAGCCGGTCCATCACCAGCCAGCCGATCAGCGCCGCCGCGCCCCACATCAGCAGCGGCAGCAGCATGGTGAGCACTTCCGACGCGGTGAAGGGCACGCTGCGCACCGTCATCTCAAGCGACAGCGGCATGCGGTTGACCGGCACGGACACGGATTCGGAGCGTTCCAGCAGCCGGTGGTCATAGCCGTCGACCAGCATCAGCGCCCGATCCCCCTGCATGAGGCGCAGCGCATAATGGGGCTGGAAGCCCGCGGGCTGGGCGATGCTCGCCAGTTGCGCGAGCGGATAGACGGCGACGGCGCCGATCCGCCCGGTCCTGCTGCCGATGGCGATGCGCAGGCGCGCGGCGGCCGGTTCCAATATGGCGTTGACGGAGGCGGCGCGGGGCAGGGGAGCGGGCGGCGCGTCGAACCCGACGGAGCGGCACAGCGTCTTGCCCTGGGCATCGACGATGGCGAACAGGGTGGGCGTGCCCGCGTTGGTGGACAGGATGCTGCCGATCCGGTCGCAGGCCAGGCGATCCGCGCCTTCGCCGTCATAGGCGTTGGTCGCCACCTTGAGCGCGTTGATGTCCGTCGCCAGTTCCGACCCCAGCCGGCGGGCGCTTTCGTTCAGCGCGACGCGGATCAGCGAGCGGCGCTCGAAATCGGCGGTGCGGGTGGTCTGCAGCGAGGCGAAGAGGATGATGATGACCAGCGGCAGCAGCGCCAGGCTGAGCAGCAGGAACATCTTCACGCCCGTGGATACCCGGGCGAACCGGTCGACAATCGGCATCTGGCCGAGCGCCTCCGGCGAGGCGTCAGTCATCAGATGCGGCCATCATCCCAGCTTGCCGAGGAGATCGAGCATCTCGGCGGGAACATCTTCCTCGACGGTTTTCTGGTAGACGGAGCGCAGCGCGCGCCCGACGCTGCCGTTTGCCGCCTCGACATCGGAGCGCTGCTTCCTTCTGGAGGGAGGCCTTGAACTCGAACCTCGCTTCTCATTGTTCGAATGCAACACATCCCCCATCGGCATTCCGGGCGGCGGCGGGCGGCCCACATTTCTCGCGCGCATCCCTCCCCCGGCGTTCGAATGGGGGTTGGACGCTTTACAGGAAACAAATCTCTCTCTCGTTTGTTCCACCCCCGCGCAAGGCTTTTTTGTCGGGCAAGCGTGGGGGGCGGCGGGACTTGCAAAGCGTCGCGGGCCTCCTCACAAGAACGGAAACGCAGGAGTTCAGCACGATTATGTCACTAGGCCAGCAACTCGCGCCGCATCTTCCCTTTCTCCGCCGTTATGCCCGCGCCCTGACCGGCAGCCAGTCGCACGGCGATTCATACGTGAAGGCGACGCTGGAGGCGATCGTCGCCGCGCCCGAGCAGTTCCCGCGCGAGGTGGATCCCCGGCTGGGCCTGTACCGCACCTTCCAGGCGATCTGGGCTTCGGTGAACCTGGGCGACGGCGCGGGCGAGGAGCAGGCCGGAGAGCCGGAGGCGATCGCGCGGGCGCGGCTGGCGCGGATCACCCCCTTGTCCCGTCAGGCGTTGCTGCTGACCGCGATGGAAGGCTTTTCCCCGGAGGATGCGGCCTATCTGATCGACGGGTCGGCGGACGATGTGGAGGCGCTGGTCGACGAGGCGCTGGCCGAGATCGAGAGCCAGACCCGCGCCAATGTGCTCATCATCGAGGACGAGCCGATCATCGCCATGGACCTTGAGACCATCGTGCGCGATCTGGGCCATGACGTGAACGGCGTGGCGGTGACGCGCGACGAGGCGGTGGCGCAGGCGCTGGCGCAGCGGCCCGGGCTGGTGCTGGCCGACATCCAGCTGGCCGACGACAGTTCCGGCATCGACGCGGTGAAGGACATATTGAGCGAGTTCAGCGTGCCGGTGATCTTCATCACCGCATTTCCCGAGCGGCTGCTGACCGGCGAGCGGCCGGAACCCACTTTCCTGATCACCAAGCCCTTCCAGCGATCCACCGTGAAGGCGGCCATCGCGCAGGCGCTGTTCTTCGATCAGGCCACCGTGCCTGCGCATTGATAAGCCCGCGTCGCGGAACCGGAGCCGCAAGCCTGCGTTATCATGCAGGACTTGTAGCGAGGGCGAAACGACGTGGCCGAAGACGAAATCCACAAGACCGCCACCGAGGCGCGGGCCGGGACGACGCCGCATGTCGTGCGCTATGTGCTGGCGATCTCGCTGGCGCTGGTCGTCATCGCCTTCATCGCCCTCCTCTGGCTGTGACGGCCGCCGCCCTGTTTTCCGTTCCGCCATTCACTCTGATCCGGGGATTGCATGACTGACGCGCCGGCCCTGCCGTCGACCGACCGGAACGATGCCGAGGTTCCGCACGAATCGCTGTCCGATCCCGAATTCAAGGATCAGCTGGCGATCGTCATCCCGCATCTGCGCGCCTTCGGCCGGTCGCTGTCCGGCAATCGCGACACGGCGGACGATCTGGTGCAGGAAACGCTGATGAAAGCCTGGGCGGCGCGCAAGCGGTTTCAGGCCGGCACCAACATGCGGGCGTGGACCTTCATCATCCTGCGCAACCTCTATTTGTCGCAGATGCGGCGCGCCCGCTTCAGGGGCGAGTGGGACGACCTGACGGCGGACCGGATCCTCGCCGCGCCCGCCAGCCAGGACCGCCATGTCGAGCTGGGCGACATGCAGCGCGCTTTGCTCCACCTGCCGCAGCCGCAGCGCGAGGCGCTGATCCTGGTCGGCGCGGGCGGCTTCGCCTATGAGGAAGCGGCCGAGATCTGCGGCGTCGCGGTAGGCACGATCAAGAGCCGGGTGGCGCGCGGGCGGGTGGCGCTGGAGGCGCTGCTGGCGGGTGGCACCCTGCCGTCGCGCCGCTCCGGCGAGCGGTCCGCGCGCAGCCCGCTCGATGCGATCATGGATCAGGTGGA
>NZ_MEFG01000036.1 GCF_001724715.1 Sphingomonas sp. SCN 67-18 | reverse complement strand
TGGAGGGCCTGCGCTTCTGGACCAAAACCAAAACCATCACGCAAAGATGGCCAGACGGCGAACCCTCCGGCGAAAACGCATTCATCATCCCTACCATGGGCTGAGCGCGGCGGCCCCGCCCGCACGGGGAGGGGATTATTGCGGCACGATTTGCTAAGGGGTGGCCATGAACCAGTTCGACCTGACCGACGACCAGCGCCAGATCCAGGAGATGGCGCGCAAATTCACCGCCGATGCGATCACCCCGCACGCGGCCGAGTGGGACGAGAAGCACATCTTCCCGCGCGAAACGATAAAGAAGGCGGCGGAGCTTGGCTTCGCCGCCATCTATGTATCCGAGGAATCGGGCGGCATCGGGCTGGGCAGACTTGAATCGGCGCTGATCATGGAGGCGATGGCCTATGGCTGCCCATCGACCAGCGCCTTCATTTCGATCCACAACATGGCGAGCTGGATGATCGACCGGTTCGGGTCGGACGCCGTCAAGAAAGCCTATCTTCCCCAGCTGGTGGGGATGGACAAGATGGCGTCCTATTGCCTGACCGAACCTTCATCCGGTTCCGACGCCGCCGCTCTGAAGACGAAGGCAGTGCTGGACGGCGACCATTATGTCGTCACCGGATCGAAAGCGTTCATTTCCGGCGGCGGGCAGAACGAGGTCTATGTCACCATGGTCCGCACCGGGGAGGAGGGGCCGAAGGGCATTAGCTGCCTCGTCATCGAAAAGGACATGGCCGGCGTCAGCTTCGGCGCCAATGAACGCAAGCTGGGCTGGCATTCGCAGCCGACCGCGCAGGTGAATTTCGACGGCGTGCGCGTGCCCGTGGCCAACCGCGTGGGCGGCGAGGGCGAGGGCTTCCGCATCGCGATGATGGGGCTCGACGGCGGGCGGCTGAACATCGGCGCCTGCTCGCTGGGCGGGGCGCAGCGCTGCCTGGACGAGGCGATCGGCTATACCCGGGAGCGCCGGCAGTTCGGCAAGGCGATTTCCGATTTCCAGGCGACCCAGTTCAGCCTGGCCGACATGGAGACCGAGCTGCAGGCGGCGCGGATGCTGCTCTATGTGGCGGCGGCCAAGGTGACCGCGAATGCGCCGGACAAGACCCGGTTCGCCGCCATGGCCAAGCGGCTGGCCACCGATACCGGATCGAAAGTGGTCAACGACGCGCTGCAGATGTTCGGCGGCTATGGCTATTTGCAGGATTATCCGATCGAGCGTTTCTGGCGCGATCTTCGCGTCCATTCCATTCTGGAGGGGACCAACCAGGTGATGCGGATGATCGTCGGGCGGGAGTTGACGCGGCAATGACCGACGAGATCGTCACCGAAATCGACGGGCGCGTCGGCCGGATCAGGCTCAACCGGGCCAAGGCGCTGCACGCGCTGAACCGGCCGATGTGCGCGGCCATCCTTGAGGCGCTGGAGACGTGGCGGGGCGACCCGGCGGTGGAGGCGGTGCTGTTCGACCATGCCGAGGGGCGCGGTTTCTGCGCGGGCGGCGACATCCGCATGCTCGCCGAAAGCGGCGCGAAGGACGGGGTGGAGGCGCGCGCCTTTTTCCTCACCGAATATCGGATGAACCACCGGCTGTTCACCTATGTGAAGCCGACGGTGGCGTTCATGGACGGCATCACCATGGGCGGCGGCGTCGGCATCGCCATGCCCTGCCGTTTCCGCGTGGCCACGGAAAACACCCGCTTCGCCATGCCGGAGACGGGAATCGGCCTGTTTCCCGATGTGGGCGGCGGCTGGCACCTGTCGCGCCTGCCCGGGCGGACCGGGCAGTTTCTTGCGCTGACCGGCGCGCGGCTGGACGGTGCCGAATGCCTGGCGCTGGGCATCGCCACCCATTATCTGCCCGCCGCCGCGCTGGACGACGCCAAGGCGCGGATCGCCGCTGACCCCGCGCAGGCAGGCGCGATCCTCGACGCGCTTTCGGTGCCGTCGCCCGTCGCGCGGATCACGGCGAACCGCGCGGATATCGACCGTCTCTTCGCGTCCGACAGGCTGGAGGCGATTTTCGCCGCGCTGGAGGCGGACGGCGGGGAATGGGCGGCCAGGGAGCTGGCGACGCTGCGCGCCAAATCCCCGCAGACCTGCAAGGTGGCGCTGCGCCTGTTGAAGGAAGGCGCGGGGATGCACGATTTCGCCGACGAGATGCGGCAGGAATATGCGGTGGGCGCGCATGTCGTGCAGCGGCACGATTTTCTGGAAGGCGTACGCGCCGTCATCGTCGACAAGGACCATGCGCCGCGCTGGAACCCCGCCACGCCGGAGGGCGTGACCGACCATCTGATCGACACCATCTTCGCGCCGCTGCCGGACGACGAGGCGTGGACCCCTGCCTGACCGGCCGCCGGCCCGACGAGAGGACAAGACCATGAGCTATGAAACCCTGATCGTCGAAACGCGCGGTCCGGTGACGCTGATCACGCTCAACCGGCCGCAGGCGCTGAACGCGCTGAACAGCCAGGTGCTGGCCGATCTGATCGCCGCGCTGGAGGCCTTCGACGCCGACGACAGCCAGGGCTGCGCGGTGCTGACCGGCAGCGAAAAGGCGTTCGCGGCGGGCGCGGACATCAAGGAAATGTCCGATCAGGGCTTTGCCGCAATGTATGGCGGCAATTTCTTCGCCGGTTATGACCGGGTGACGGCGACCCGCAAGCCGGTGATCGCCGCGGTGGCCGGATACGCGCTGGGCGGCGGGTGCGAGCTGGCGATGATGTGCGATTTCATCCTGGCGGCGGACACCGCCAAGTTCGGCCAGCCGGAGATCAAGCTGGGCGTGACGCCGGGCATGGGCGGATCGCAGCGCCTGCCGCGCGCGGTGGGCAAGGCCAAGGCGATGGAGATGTGCCTGACCGGGCGGATGATGGGCGCGGAGGAAGCCGAGCGCGCCGGGCTGGTGGCGCGGATCGTGCCCGCCGCCGAACTGATCGACGATGCGGTGAAGACCGCCACGACCATCGCCGAAATGGCGCCGCTGGCGGTGAAGGCGAACAAGGAAATGGTCAACGCAGCCTATGAAACCGGGCTGGCCATGGGGGTGCAGTTCGAGCGGCGGCTGTTCCACGGCCTGTTCGGCACCGCCGACCAGAAGGAAGGCATGGCGGCCTTCGTCGAGAAGCGGCCGGGCAAATGGACCGGCAGGTAAAGGGATAGGGACAAGGCACATGGCGCGCATCGCTTTCATCGGGCTTGGCAATATGGGCGGCGGCATGGCCGCGAACCTGGCGAAGGCGGGCCACGCCGTCCGGGCGTTCGACCTGAGCGAGGCGGCGCTGGAGCGTGCGGCGGCGGCGGGGTGCGCCTGCGCCGGGAGCGCGGCGGAGGCGGCGGCGGATGCGGAATGCGTGGTGACGATGCTGCCGGCGGGCCGGCATGTCGCGCAGGTTTATGAGGAATCGCTGTTCGGCAACGCGCCGGAATCAGCCCTGCTGATCGATTGTTCGACCATCGATGTCGCGACCGCGCGGCAGGTGGCCGCCGCGGCCTCCGCCCGCGGGCTGGCCGCCGTCGATGCGCCGGTATCCGGCGGCATCGCGGCCGCCAATGCGGGCACGCTGACCTTCATGGTCGGCGGCACGGACGACGGCTTTGCCCGCGCGGAGCCGGTGCTGGCGGCGATGGGCAAGGCGGTGATCCATGCCGGCGGCGCGGGCGCGGGGCAGGCGGCGAAGATCTGCAACAACATGCTGCTCGGCGCGTCGATGGTGGCGACGTGCGAGACGTTCCTGCTGGCGCAAAAGCTGGGGCTGGACCCGCAGACATTCTACGACATCGCGTCCAAGGCGTCGGGGCAGAACTGGTCGATGACCAGCTATTGCCCGTTGCCGGGCGTCGGCCCGGAAAGCCCGGCAGACCGGGATTATCAGGGCGGTTTCGCGACCGCGCTGATGCTGAAGGACCTGAAGCTTGCCGTCGAGGCGGCGGCGGGCGCCAATGCGAGCGTGCCGATGGGCGCCGGCGCGATGGCGCTGTATCAGGCGTTCCAGAACGGCGGCGGCGGCGGGCTGGATTTCTCCGCGATCATCAGGCTGCTGGGCGGGGAAGCCCCGGCCGCCTGATCGCCGCTTCATCCCCGGCTTGGGGCAGGGATAGCAAAGCTATCTCGACTCAATACAACTATATTAGTAGAGATAAGGCGATCCACGGATCCGCGGTCCTTTGATGGTCAGCTTGCCCCGCGTCACCAACGGCTAAAGCGCGCGATGTCCGGCCTTTCGAGGCCGCATCGTGGACCGGAACAGGATGGTCACGATGAAGACGAGCAACCCAAGCCCCCTCCACCGCCGCGGACGTGCCCGGGCGATGCGAATGTGTAGCCCCGCCGCCTGAAAAGCGGCGCACCTGCCCATCCGATATCGCAGAACAGGGGCCGCGTGCGGCCCATGCGGAGACATGACATGACGACACGCACCAACGACGCCCGATCGCCGGATTACCCGCTCTCGCTGCGCCTCAGCGCCAGCGCGCTGTGGGGCGAAAGCTTCTGGGGGCGGGACGACCCGCGCCGCCAGCGCAAGGGCGGCGACGCCCCGGCGCGGCGGACGGCGCACGGCTAGCGCCCTTCCGGCTGCACAAGCGGGCTCCTTTCGCTTGCGGGAGGGGACGGGGATAGGCAAGAGACGATCCTTGTCATTCACCCCCGGCCCCTCCCGCGCATGGGAGGGGGGAGCACGCATGAAACACGCCTTATCCGTCACCCGCGAACAGGATTTCGCCGCCTGGTATCAAGCCGTCGTATCGGAAGCCGACATGGCCGAGGAATCGGGCGTGCGCGGCTGCATGGTCATCCGGCCGTGGGGTTATGGCGTGTGGGAGCGCATCCAGTATCTGCTCAACCAGCGGATCAAGCAGACCGGCCATGACAATTGCTATTTCCCGCTGTTCATTCCCCTGAGCTATTTTGCCAAGGAAGCCGAGCATGTCGATGGCTTTGCAAAGGAAATGGCAGTCGTCACCCACCATCGGCTGAAGGCGGAGAACGGCACTCTGGTGCCCGATCCGGATGCCCGGCTGGAAGAACCGCTGGTGGTGCGGCCCACCTCTGAAACGGTGATCGGCACCGCATTTTCGCGCTGGGTGCAATCGTGGCGCGACCTGCCGGTGCTCATCAACCAGTGGGCCAATGTGGTGCGCTGGGAAATGCGGACCCGCATGTTCCTGCGCACGACCGAATTTTTATGGCAGGAAGGCCATACCGCCCATGCCAGCCGCGACGAGGCGGTGGCCGAGACGCTGACCATGCTCGACGTCTATCGCGACTTTGCCGAGCAGGCGCTGGCGATGCCGGTGATCGCCGGGGAAAAGCCGGAGAATGAGCGTTTCCCCGGCGCGGAGGCGACCTATTCGATCGAGGCGATGATGCAGGACGGCAAGGCGCTGCAGGCCGGCACGTCGCATTTCCTGGGCCAGAATTTCGCCCGCGCGCAGAATATCCGTTTCCAGGACAAGGAGGGCGAACATGCCTTCGCCTGGACGACGAGCTGGGGCGTTTCCACCCGCATGATCGGCGGCGTCATCATGGTGCATGGCGACGATGACGGGCTGCGCCTGCCGCCGGTGATCGCGCCGCAGCAGATCGTCATCGTGCCGATGCTTCGCGACCAGCCGGAGGACGAGGCGCTGCTGGATTATTGCAGGGACATCGCGGACGACCTGAACGCGCAGACCGCATTTGGCGAGCCGTTGCGCGCCACGGTGGACGCCAAGGCCACCAAGGCGGCGACCAAGCGGTGGAACTGGGTAAAACGCGGCGCGCCGCTGATCGTCGAGATTGGCGGGCGAGACCTTGCCGCCGGCAATGTGACGGTGCTCCGCCGCGACCGGCTGTACGACGATGCCGGCAAGCTGGCGTCGCGGGCAGAGGCGCGCGCCGATTTCATCGCCGGCGCGGCGGCCCTGCTGGACGACATCCAGGCATCGCTGCACGGCGAGGCGCGGGCGCGGCTGAACGCCAATATCCGGCGCGGCATCACGGATTTCGACGGGGTCGAAGCCTTCTTCCGCGACGGCGGCAAATTCCCCGGCTGGGTGGAACTCAACTGGGCGCGGCCGACCGGACAGGCGCTGGAGAAAGTGGATGCGCGGTTGAAGGCGCTGAAGCTGACCATCCGCAACGCCCCGCGCGACGCTGCCCCGGCCGAAGGCGCCTGCGTCTTCACCGGCGAACCGGCGGTGGAACGGATATTGGTCGGCCGCGCCTATTGAGGGCGCGGCGGCCGGGCGGCGAGATAAGTCGTCAGCCGTTCGGCATCCACCGCGCCGCCAAGGCCCAGCTTGGTGCGCCGCCACAATATGTCGTCCGCGCTCACCGCCCATTCGCGCTCGGCCAGCCAGTCCACCTCGCGGGCGGTGAGCCCGCCGCCGAAATCCTCGCCCAGCGCGGCGGCGTCCGTTGCGTCGCCCAGCATCGCCTCAAGCATCGCGCCATAGGCGCGGGCCATGCGATCGGCGCGGGCGCTGCCCAGAAACGGCCAGCGCGCAATCACCTGCGCCAGATAATCGTCGAAGCGGCCAATGCCGCCGCCCGGGAAGATACGCCCCCTTGTCACCGGCGAGACGCTGAATTCCAGCCATTCGCCCAGCTTTTCCATCGCGTCCTCCGCCAGATGGCGGGCGGTGGTGATCTTGCCGCCGAAGACGGAGAGCAGCGGCGCGCCGTTGCCGTCCAGCTCCAGCACATAATCGCGCGTCACCTGCCGGCTTTCGCTGGCCCCGTCGTCATAGAGCGAGCGCACCCCGGAATAGCTTGAGACGACGTCGGTGGCGGCGATCTGATGCTTGAAATGCCGGTTGGCGCATTCGACCAGATAGGCGATCTCCTCCGGCTCTATCCGCGCGTCCTCCGGCTGTTTCACCGCGATGTCGGTAGTGCCGATCAGCGTGTACGCCCCTTCATAGGGGATGGCGAAGACGATGCGCCGGTCCGGCTGCTGCAGGATATAGGCATGATCGCCGTCGAACAGGCGGGGCACGATGATGTGGCTGCCCTTTATCAGCCGCGCGCCGCTGCGGCTCTTGACGCCCAGCAGGGCGGAAACCTCGTTCACCCAAGGCCCGGCCGCGTTGACGATGGCGCCGCAATCCAGCGTGCGACCGTCGCCGAGCGTGACGCGCCAGCTTTCCTCGCCGCGCGTCGCGGAAACCAGCGCGGTGCGGGTGGCGATTTCCGCGCCATTGTCCGCGGCGTCGCGGGCGTTGAGCACCACCAGCCGCGCATCGTCCACCCAGGCGTCCGAATAGACGAAGCCCCGGCCATCGCCCTTCAGCGGGGCGCGATAGGCCGCGTCTTGGGCGCCCAGCCCGCGCGAGCGTGGCAGGCCGCCGCGCCCGGCCAGCAGATCGTAGAGCAGCAGCCCGGCGCGCACCATCCACCAGGGCCGCACCGCATGTTCGTGCGGCAGGACGAAGGTGAGCGGGTGGATGAGGTGCGGCGCTGCCTTCAGCAGCCGCCTGCGCTCCACCAGCGCCTCGCGGACCAGCCCGAAATCATAATATTCCAGGTAGCGCAGCCCGCCGTGGATGAGCTTGGTGGATTTGGACGATGTCGCCCCGGCCAGGTCGCCGCGCTCCACCAGCAGCACGGAGCGGCCGTTCAACGCCGCCTCCCGCGCAATCGCCGCGCCGTTGATGCCGCCGCCGACGATGAGGAGATCGATGGTCATCGCGCCATCATTAGCGGCGGGCCGGCGTCCGGCACAAGTTCGGGGTGACGATTGCGCCGCGATTCCCTATCTCTCGTCGATGCCAAAGCCAAAATCCGCCGGCCTGCCGAGCCGCAAGCAGATCCTCGATTTCATCGAAACCACGCCCACCGCGGTCGGCAAGCGCGAGATCGCCCGCGCATTCGGCCTGCATGGCGCGGAAAAGATCGCCCTGAAGGCGCTGTTGAAGGACATGGGCGATGAGGGGCTGATCGACAGCGCGCCCGGCCGCGCCTTTCACAAAATGGGCGGCATTCCGCGGGTTACGGTGCTGCGGGTTTCCGATGTCGATGAAAGCGGCATCGCCTGGGCGGTGCCGGAACGGTGGGAAGCGTCCGGCCCCGAACCCCGGCTGCGCGTGCAGGAGCGGGGCCGCAAGGGCGCGCTGGGCGTCGGCGACCGCATATTGGCGCGCACCGAGGAGGCCGGGCGCGGCTGGATCGCCCACCCGATGAAGAAGCTGGCGCGCGGCAGCGAGCTGATGCTGGGCGTGCTGCGCGAGGAAGGCGGCAAATACTGGCTTCAAGGCGTCGAGAAGAAGGAAAGGCGCGATTTCCTGGTGTCCGACTGCGGAGAGGCCGGGGCGGGCGACCTTGTGCTGGCGGAAAAGGCCGGACGGCCGCCGCGCGTGACGGCGCGGGTGACGCAGCGGCTGGGCGATCCGTTCGAGCCGCGCAGCTTCTCGCTGATCGCGATCCACAAGCTGGGCATCCCCAATGTCTTTCCCGAGGCGGCGATCGACGAGGCGGTGACCGTGGCCAGGCTGGAGCTGGGCGCGCGCGAGGATTTGCGCCACCTGCCCATCGTCGCGATCGACCCGGCCGATGCGCGCGACCATGACGACGCCGTCTGGGCCGCGCCGCGCGACGATGGCGGCTGGGATGCGATCGTCGCGATTGCGGACGTGTCCTATTATGTCCGCCCCGGATCGGCCATCGACCGCGAGGCGAAGAAGCGCGGCAACAGCGTCTATTTCCCCGACCGGGTGGTGCCGATGCTGCCGGAGACGTTGAGCGCGGGCATCTGCTCGCTGAAGGCGGGCGAGGACCGGGCGGCGATGGCGTGCCATCTGACGATATCGGCGCAGGGCGCGATCACCGCCTGGCGGTTCAGCCGCGCGGTCGTCCGGCTTGCCGCGAACATCGCCTATGAGGATGCGCAGGCGGCGATCGACGGCAAGGGCGGGCCGGCGGCGGCGCTGCTGGATGCCGCGCTGAAGCCGCTCTGGGGCTGCTGGGCGGCGCTCGGCCGGGCGCGGGACAAGCGCGCGCCGCTGGACCTCGACCTGCCCGAAAGGCGCATCCTGCTGGACGAGAAGGGGCGGATCCTCTCGGTCGCGCCGCGCGAGCGGCTCGACGCGCACAAGCTGATCGAGGATTATATGATCGCCGCCAACGTGGCCGCGGCCAAGGGGCTGGAAGGCCGCAAGGCGCCGGTCATGTACCGGGTGCATGAGCCGCCCTCGCGCGAGAAGCTGGTCGCGCTCAAGGACTATCTGAAGAGCTTCGAACTGGAATTCGCGCTGGGCCAGGTGATCCGCCCGGCCACGTTCAACCGGGTGATCGAGCGGGTCGGCGATGCCGATTACCGTCCGCAGGTGATGGAGCAGATCCTGCGGACCCAGACCCAGGCCTATTATGCGCCGCTCAATCAGGGGCATTTCGGGCTGGCGCTGGGCAGCTACGCGCATTTCACCAGCCCCATCCGCCGCTATGCCGACCTGCTGGTCCACCGGGCGCTGGTGGGCGCATATGGCCTTGATCTGGGCAAACCGCGCCTCACGGGCGGCGGCAAGGCGGGCGACATCGCGGAATCGACCGCGCTCACCGAAAAGGAAGCCGCCAGCATGGAGGCGCTGGGCGAACTGATCAGCCAGGCCGAACGGCGGGCGATGATGGCGGAGCGCGACACGGTGGACCGCTATGTTGCCGCCTATCTGTCTGAACATGTCGGGCAGGTGGTGGAAACGCGGATCACCGGCGTGCAGAATTTCGGCTTCTTCGCCACGGTGGAGGGGCTGGGCGGCGACGGGCTGGTGCCGGTATCCATGCTTGGCCCGGAATATTTCCGCTATGAGGAGGCCAGCCACAGCCTGACCGGCGAGGATAGCGAGACGCGCTACACCATCGGCCAGCGCCTGCCGCTGCGCCTGGTGGAAGCGGACCCGGTGACCGGCGCGCTGCGCTTCGATCTGGTCGACGGTCCGGGCGGCGCGCCTGCCGAACGCCGGCGCAGGCCCGGCGCTGGCCGCCCGATCAAGCGCCGGGGCCGCCCGGCCAATATCCGCCACAAGAGCCGCTAGCCGGTCAATCCGATGCGTCTCGCGCCGCGTCCGCGACGACGAGCACGCCGACGATCAACGCCGCGCCGACACCGATGCCGACCCAGCCGAGCGTGCCGACGCCCAGCCGCTCCGCCCCCAGCTTGCGCCGTTCCGCCTTGCCGACCAGCGTGTAATGGGTAGCCAGTTGATTGCCGGCCACGTCCGCGCGCCAGCCATAGCCGGGCGAGAGGGAGAATGCGGCGAGCGGCGCCATGGCGCGCGTGGCGGGTGATCGCGCGCCGGCCATCACCGCGCCGGCCTGCACGCCGAGCTTCAGCCGGTCTGACGAACGGACAACGCGGCTCGAGCCGAATTTGAGCGCCAGCCCCGCCTGTGCGCCGAAGGCGCGCTGCGCGGCGTCGCCCGCGGGCTGACCGAGGGCGGGGCCAAGATCGGTCGCCGCGCGCGCGGCGGGCTGCACCGCCAGCGTCGAGAGCGCGACGGCGAGCGCCGCCTTTGACAGCGCATTGTCCAAGTTCATCATCTGCCCCTTTTCCATCCGGCGCGGCGCAGGTGCGCGGCGCGGGGCTTTGATGCCGGAAAGGCGGGGAGGTTCCTGGCCGCGCGGGCTTATCTGCGCGCGTTGACCAGCAGCAGGTCGATCCGGCCGTCGCGGGGCAGGGGGTATCGGCTGTCGGTGATGAACAGCAACCGGCCGCGTCCGTCCGTGATCCGCGCCTGCACGATATAATCCGCCGCCCGGCCGCGATGGTCGCCGCGATAGCGCAGGGTGAAGGGGATCGGCACCTGCTTGCCGCGCGCGGCGATGCGCTTGCGGGCGATGAGGCGGGATGCGGCGTCCTGCCGCCCGGCCTCGACGATGCTGACCTCGACCACCGATGTGGGCGGCAGGGCCATGCGCTCGCGATAGGCGACGGTGCCGCTCAACTGGCCGGGGCCGATGCCGGGGCGGTTTGCCCCGCCGAACCCGCCTTCATCCATGCAGGCGGTGGCGGCAAGCCCCAGCGCGGCGGCGGCGATGATCGTCCTCAGTTGCATCAGGCTGCTCCCGGTCGTCGAACCGGGCCGATCATGCCCTACAGCCGGGGCAGCGTCACGCCCTGCTGGCCCATATATTTGCCCGCCCGGTCGGCATAGCTGGTCTCGCACGGCTCGTTGCCCTGCAGGAACAGGAACTGGCAGGCCCCTTCATTGGCGTAGATTCTGGCGGGCAACGGCGTGGTGTTGGAAAATTCCAGCGTCACATGGCCCTCCCAGCCGGGTTCCAGCGGGGTGACGTTGACGATGATGCCGCAGCGCGCATAGGTCGACTTGCCGAGGCAAATGACCAGCACGTCGCGGGGCACGCGGAAATATTCCACCGTGCGGGCCAGCGCGAAGCTGTTGGGCGGGATGATGCAGCAATCGGTCTTGCGGTCGACAAAGCTGTTCGCCGCGAAATTCTTGGGGTCCACCACCGCGCTGTCGACATTGGTGAAGATCTTGAACTCGTCGGAAACGCGCGCGTCATAACCGTAGGAGGACAGGCCGTAGCTGATGCAGCCGTCGCGCTTCTGGCCGTCGACGAACGGCTCGATCATGCCGGTGGCCAGCGCCTGTTCGCGAATCCATTTGTCGGAGAGTATCGCCATGCGCCCTCTTTGCGGGAATGGGGCTACGGGGCAAGTCCCAGATCGGCGGGGCCGAACGCATGGGGCAGCAGCGCGGAAAGGCTGTGGGTCTCGACATGCGCGCCATCGGCCGAGGCGCAGTGGACGATGATGTCCCGGCCGCCCATCTGCGCCGCCTCGTTCAACACCTGCCGGCAGCGGCCGCAGGGGTAGATGGCGGCATCCCCCTTCATCGCGCCGTCCGCGTCCAGCAGGCCGCCGACCACCGCAATCGCCACCACGTCGCGGAAGCGCCCTTCGCTGTTGGCGTTGGCCAGCGCCACGGTTTCGGCGCAGAGCGACAGGCCATAGCTCGCATTCTCGAAATTGGTACCGGTGACCACCGTGCCGTCGGCCAGCAGCAGCGCCGCGCCCACGCCGAAGCGGGAATAGGGGGCATGGGCGTTGGCGGCCACCCGCCGCGCGGCGGCGACGAGCGCGGAGATATCCGGGGTCATTCTGGGGTCATCCCTTGATGTGGAGCACGCAGATCAGCGTGAAAAGGCGGCGCGCGGTGACGAAATCGACGGTGATCTTGCCGTCCAGCCGCTCCATCAGCATTTCGGCCGCGTCGTTGTGGATGGCGCGGCGGGCCATGTCGATGGTTTCGATCTGCTGGGCGGTGGATTGGCGGATCGCCTGATAATAGCTGTCGCAAATGGCGAAATATTCGCGGATCGGGCGGCGGAAGCGGCCCAGCGCCAGGATCAGCGATTCGAGCGGGGTCGAATCGTCGCGGAAGATGTCGATGGCCAGCCGCCCTTCCTCGACGCGCAGCTTGATCCGGTAGGGGCCGGCATAGCCGTCCTCATGGTCGCGGTGCGGCTGGAAATGATTGCCCTCGATCAGGTCGAAAATGGCGATGCGCCGTTCCTGCTCGACATCGGCGTTGCGCCAGATGATCGTGCGCTCGTCCAGTTCGACGTCAATGATCCGCGGATCGGCCATGATCGGCCTGTAATGAGGATGTTGCCTCCCCTCAAGCGCGCGGCGCGCTTTCATGTTATGCACGTTATCCACAGCGCCCCGGCCTTGATTGCGCCGGGCCGGTGCAAGAGAAGGCGAAAATGGCCGAACCGCTTCGAATCATCCCGCCCGTCGAGGGCGACGCGCCCGCGCTGCCCCAGAATATCGAGGCGGAGGCCGCGCTCCTTGGCGCGCTGATGATCGACAACCGGCTGGCCGAGGATATCCAGCTGAAATTGCGGGCCGAGCATTTTTACGAGCCGATCCACGGCCGCATCTACGATGCGATCCTGAAGCTGCTCGACCGCAACATGGTGGCCAATCCGGTCACGCTGAAGCCGATGTTCGACGGCGACGAGGGGATGCGCGAGCTGGGCGGCCCGGCCTATCTGGCGCAGCTGACCGGCAGCGGCGCGGCGCTGATCGGCGCGCGCGACTTCGCCGGGCAGGTCTATGATCTCGCATTGCTGCGCGAACTGGTGACGGTCGGCCGCACCATGGTGGAAAGCGCGCTCGACACCAGCGACGCCGTCGACCCCAAGAGCCAGATCGAGGCGGCCGAGGTCGCGCTCTACAAGGTGGCGGAGGAAGGCGGTGAAACCGGCAGCGTCAAGACCTTCGCACAGGCAACGAAGCTTGCGGTAGAAGTTGCTGAAAAAGCGTTGAATTCAGGCGGCGGCCTGTCCGGCATCACCACCGGGCTGGACAGCGTCAACGCCAAGATCGGCGGCCTTCACCACAGCGATCTGCTGATCCTCGCGGGACGACCCGGCATGGGCAAGACCGCCTTTGCCACCAACATCGCCTTCAACGCGGCCCGGCGCTTCGTCCGCGACATGGAGGACGGCATCGATGAATCGAAGTCGGTCGGCGCCAAGGTCGCCTTCTTCAGCCTGGAAATGTCCGCCGACCAGCTGGCGACGCGCATCCTTTCGGAAAATTCGGGCATCAGCTCGGAAGCGTTGCGCATGGGCAAGATCGGCCAGCAGGATTTCCGCAACCTCGCCCGCGCCGCCGCCGAGCTGGAGACGCTGCCGCTGTTCATCGACGATACGCCGGGGCTGACCATCGCGGCGCTGCGCACCCGCGCCCGGCGGCTGAAGCGGCGGCACGGCATCGGCATGATCGTGGTCGATTATCTGCAACTGCTGCAGGGTTCCGGCCGGGGCGGATCGGAAAACCGCGTTCAGGAGATTTCCGAGATCAGCCGGGGGCTGAAGACGCTGGCCAAGGAACTGAACGTCCCGGTGCTTGCCCTGTCCCAGCTCAGCCGCGCGGTGGAACAGCGCGAGGACAAGCGCCCGCAATTGTCCGACCTTCGCGAATCCGGCTCCATCGAGCAGGATGCGGACATCGTGCTGTTCGTCTATCGCGAGGAATATTACGTCCAGTCGCGCGAGCCGAAGCGGCCGATGGAGGGCGACGACGCCAAGATATTCGACGACCACGCGCAATGGCTGCTGGACATCCAGCGGGTCGAGGGCTTGTCGGAACTGATCGTCGCCAAGCAGCGCCACGGCGCCACCGGCAAGGTGAAGATGCGCTTTGAAGCCAAGATCACCCGGTTCAGCGATTATCTGGACGACAATTACCTGCCCGACCGGATCGGCTGAGGCGCCCTCAGAAAGCGGGCTGGTCCGCCTCGCCGTCCGGGACGGGGCTGTGGATGCCGCATTCCACCTTGTCCCAGCCGCGCCAGCGCCCGGCGCGCGGGTCTTCGCCCGGCTGGACCCGGCTGGTGCAGGGCTGGCAGCCGATCGAGGGATAACCTTCCGCCTCCAGCGGGTGATGGGGCAGGTCGTGCGCGTCGAAATAGGCGTCGAGATCGGCCTTGGCCCAGTTGGCCAGCGGGTTGATCTTCAGCCGGTCTCCGTCGATCTCGAAGCGCGGCAGGCCGTCGCGCGTGGCGGACTGGAATCCCTTGCGCCCGCTGATCGACACGTCGAAATCCGCCAGCGCCCGCTCCAGCGGCTCGACCTTGCGGATCGCGCAGCAGCCGTCCGGGTCATAGGACCAGCGCAGCCCGCTTTCGTCCTTCGCGGCCAGCACGGCGGCGTCGGGCTGCAGGCTGCGCACGTCGGTAAGGCCCAGCCGGGCGACGAGCGCGTCGCGATAGGCCAGCGTCTCGGGAAACAGCTTCAGCGTATCCACCAGCAGCACCGGCATGGACGGGTCGAACTGGGCGATGAGGTGGAGCAGCACCGCCGATTCCGCGCCGAAGGACGAGACGATGGCCGTCCGCCCCAGCCGCTTTTCGGAAAACAGGGTCGCCAGCATCTCGGCGGTGTCGACGCCGCGGAAGCGATTGTTCAGGGCGATCGCGTCCGACTGGACGAAGCGCGGCGCGGTATCGATGATGTCGATGCGCCGCGCGGCATCAGCCATGACGCAGCTTCCACACCGGAACCTGTCCGTCGGGCGCGGGCTGATAGACGAAATCATAACGGTCCAACGCGGCCTTCACCACCGCCTCGTCCAGCGGCGCCCAGGGCGCGAAGCTGTCGAACCCGCAGCGGCGCATATGGACGATCTGGTCGACCAGCACGTCGCCCGCCGCGCGCAGTTCCCCGGTATAGCCGGATTCACGCAGGATGCGGGCGGTGGAATAGCCGCGCCCGTCGCGAAAGCGTTCGAAGGCGACCTCGATCAGCTCCAGCCGGTCGAGATGGGGGATCAGGCGGCGCGCATCGTCGCCCGGCTCTATCCGCACCGCGCTGGCATGGCCCTGCTCGAAAAAGGAATCGAGGGTGACGGCGGGTTCCTCATGCGGCGCATCGTCGCGGAAGCGCAGGAAATCAGCCATAGATCGCCTCCTTGAACGGCTCCATGCCGACCCGGCGATAGGTGTCGAGGAAACGCTCTCCATCGGTGCGCAGCGTCTTGTAGAGATCAGTCACCTTCTCGACCGCATCGACGACGCCGTCCTCATCGAAGCCGGGGCCGGTGATCTTGCCGAGGCTCGCATCCTCCGCGCCCGATCCGCCAAGCAGAAGCTGGTAGTTTTCCGTGCCTTTGCGGTCGACGCCCAATATGCCGATATGGCCGGCATGATGGTGGCCGCATGCGTTGATGCAGCCGGAAATCTTCACCTTCAGCTCGCCAAGCTCAAGCTGGCGGTCATGGTCGGCAAAGCGCGCCGCGATCTTCTGCGCCACCGGGATCGAGCGGGCATTGGCAAGGCTGCAATAATCCAGCCCGGGGCAGGCGATGATGTCGCCGATCAGGTCCAGCGTCGCGACGGCAAGGCCGGCGTCGCGCAGCGTCTGCCAGATGGTGTAGAGGTCCTGCTTGCGGACATGCGGCAGCACCAGGTTCTGGGCGTGGGTGACGCGCAGCTCGTCAAAGCTGTAGCGTTCCGCGAGATCGGCGACGAGGTCGATCTGATCGGCGGAGATATCGCCCGGAATCTCGCCGACCGTCTTGAGGCTGATCGTCGCGATGGCATAGCCCGGCTGCTTGTGGGTGTGGACATTCTGGTCCACCCACAGCGCGAAATCCGGGTCTGACCTGTCGAGCCGGTCGTCCAGCCCCTCCTCGAACGGCGGGGGGATGAAATATCGGGCGATCCGCGCCAGCTCCTCGGGCGGCGGATCCATGTTCAGCTTCAGCAGTTCGGCGAACTCTGCCTCGACCTGGCGGGTGAATTCCTCCGCGCCGAGATCGTGGACCAGAATCTTGATCCGCTGCTTGTGGATGTTGTCGCGCCGGCCATAGCGGTTCCACACGCGCAGCGCCGCCTCGCAATATGTGAGGAACTGGCTGGTCGGCACGAAATCGCGGATCAGCGGCGCGACAAAGGGGGTGCGGCCCATGCCGCCGCCCACATAGACTTCAAAGCCCATCTCGCCCGCCGCATTCTTCACCAGCTTCAGGCCGATGTCGTGCAGGCGGATGGCGGCGCGGTCCGTATCGGCGGCGGTCAGCGCGAACTTGAACTTGCGCGGCAGGTAGCTGAATTCGGCGTGGAAGGTGAACCATTGCCGCAGCAGCTCCGCCCAGGGGCGGGGATCGGCGATCTCGTCGGCCGCGGCCCCGGCGAACTGGTCCGCCGATATGTTGCGGATGCTCTCGCCGCTGGTCTGGATGCAGTGCATCTCCACTGTCGCCAGCTTGGCGAGGATGTCCGGCGCCTCGGCCAGCTTGATCCAGTGGAACTGGATGTTCTGGCGGGTGGTGAAATGGCCGTAGCCGCGGTCATGGGTGCGCGCGATGTGGCCCAGCATCCGCATCTGGCGCGAATTGAGCGTGCCGTAGGGAATGGCGACCCGCAGCATATAGGCGTGCAGCTGCAGATAGAGGCCGTTCTTCAGCCGCAGCGGCTTGAACTGGTCCTCGGTGATGTCACCGGCCAGGCGGCGGCTGGTCTGGTCGCGGAACTCGTCGACGCGGGCATCGACGATGGCCTGATCATAACGGTCATACTGATACACGGCGCAACTCCGAAACGGCGCAAAGGGGCGGGAACGGGCGCATCAGATCACCCAGTCGCCGGCATTGGGATCGGCCGGCTTCAGCGTCAGATCGGGCCGGACGGTGGGGCCGAGCGCGCGGATGCGGTCCTTGATATGGGCGGGCCGGGGGCCTTCCGCCGTCGCCTCCGCCTCGATGATATAGGCGGAATTGACGCGCCGCGCGCCGGATTCCCGCGCCAGAATGGCCTCGCCATGCTCGCCCACATCGGCCGCGTCCTCGACATGGCGGGACCAGTCGAACCCGGTCCACCAGATGACGTCGCCGGTCGGCAGGTCGTTTCCGGTCAATATCTTCATGCCAGCGCCTCCGCGCGCGCCGCGAGGCCCGGCAGCCGGTCCTCAGCATCGGAGCGGACGACGACGTCGCCGACGACGATGATCGCCGGGCTGCGGACCTGTTCGCGCGCCATCAGCCCGCCCAGATCGGCCAGCAGGGTGCGCAGCGCCCGCGCGCCGGCGCGGGTGCCGTTTTCCAGCACCGCGACGGGCATGGCCGGCGATACGCCGTCGGCGATCAGCTTGTCCGCAATGGCGTCTGCCGTCGCGACGCCCATGTAGATCACCAGCGTGCGGCCGACGCCGGCAAGCCCGGACCAGTCCTGGTCGGACAGGCCCTTGCACTGGCCGGCGACGAAGCTGACCGCGCTGGCGGCCTCGCGGTGGGTGAGGGGCAGCATCGCTTCCGCCGCGCAGCCGATGGCGGCGGAAATGCCGGGCACCACCTCGACAGCGATGCCGGCGGCGCGCAGCGCCTCCACTTCCTCGCCGCCGCGCCCGAAAATGAACGGATCGCCGCCCTTCAGCCGCACGACGCGCGCGCCGGCCTGCGCCTCGGCCACCAGCAGCGCGTTGATGCCGGATTGCGGCACGGTGTGGCGGCTGCGGCTCTTGGCGACGGAAATCAGGCGCGCGGCGGGGTTGGCCAGCGCCAATATGCGACCGTCTACCAGCCCGTCATGGACGATGACGTCGGCGGCGCGCAGCAGCTCTGCCGCGCGCAGCGTCAACAGGCCGGGGTCGCCGGGGCCGGCGCCGACCAGGTGGACGGCGGCTTTGGATGCAGCATGACTCATGGAGCGCCAGATGATCCATGGCGCGGCCCCTCACAAATCAGACTTTGTTGCGTTCAGCCTAGTTCAGCTATCCCTAGGCGTCGCGCAGGCCGACGCCGATGGATGCGCGCGCCTGTTCCGTCTCCGCCGAGACAACCGGGTAGGCGCAATAATCCGCCGCATAATAAGCGCTTGGCCGGTGGTTGCCGGACAGGCCGATGCCGCCGAAGGGCGCGGCGGAGGATGCGCCGTTGGTCGGTCGGTTCCAGTTGACGATGCCGGCGCGGATATTGGCCCAGAACTGGTCGTAAAGCTGCGGGCTGCCCCCGATCAGCGAGGCCGAAAGGCCATAGCGGGTGTTGTTCGCCTCGATGAGCGCGGCCTCGAAATCCGGCACGCGGATGATCTGCAATATGGGGCCGAACATCTCTTCATCCGGGCGGTCGGCCACGTCGGTGACGTCGATCAGCGCCGGCTTCAGGAACGGGCGTCCTTCGATGGGCCGTTCGAGATGCTTGATCGGGCGGCCGCCCTTCATCATCAGCGAGAGGAAGGCCTCGCTTAGCCCGTCGGCGGTGCGGTTGTCGATCACCGGGCCGAGGAACGGCGCCGGGTCGCTATGCGGCTCGCCCAGGATCAGCCGGTCGATCAGCTTGCCGATCTCGTCCACCAGCGGCTGGTGCGCCCCGTCGCGCACGATCAGCCGGCGCGCGGCGGTACAGCGCTGGCCGGCGGTCATATAGGCGGACTGGACGATCAGCACGGCGGCGGAATGGATGTCCGCCGCGTCCCAGGCGATGATCGGGTTGTTGCCGCCCATTTCCAGCGCGAGGATCTTGTTCGGCGTCTCCGCGAACTGGCGGTTGAGCGCCAGCCCGGCGCGGGCGGAGCCGGTGAACAGCAGCCCGTCAATGTCCGGGTGCCCGGCCAGCGCCTTGCCCTCGTCCACCCCGCCGGGCAGGAAGCGCACCACCGCTTCCGGCACGCCCGCGTCATGGTAGCATTGCACCAGCATCTGGCCGGTCGCCGGCGTCTTTTCCGAAGGTTTGAACACCACGGCATTGCCGGCCAGCAGGGCGGGGACGATGTGGCCGTTGGGCAGGTGCGCCGGGAAATTATAGGGGCCGAGCACGCCCAGCACGCCATGCGGCTTGTGGCGGAGCGCGGCGCGCGCGCCCATCGCCCCTTCCAGCTTGCGGTGGGCGGTCCGCTCCGAATAAGCGCTGATCGAGATTTCGACCTTGTTGATGACGGCGTCTATCTCGGTCCGCGCTTCCCACAGCGGCTTGCCGGTTTCGCGGGCCAGCAGATCGGCAAAGGCTTCCGCCTTGCCGCGCACCGTGTTGGCGAAGCGGCGCAGTGTCTCGATCCGCACGGTCAGCGGGCGCGAGGCCCATTCCGCCCATCCGCCGCGCGCGGCCGCCACCTCGGCGTCGACATCGCCCGGCATGCCACGCCACACGGTGGCGCCCGTCGCCGGTTCGGTGGATATCAGTTCGGCGGACGCCATGGGCCATCACTCATCGGGAAACCATATCAGGCCTAACAGCATCAGTTCATCGCCGCGGTCAAGCCGGGCGCTTTCGGGGGGATCAGCTCCGCCCGGCCAGCGCGTCGCCCATTACCCGCACCGCCGCCACCTTGGCATGGAGCGCGGACCAGTCGTCCGCCTCGGCGATCGGCGCCCAGATGGCCTCCACCTCGTCGATCTGCATGGCGCAGGGGCCGTCGCCCGACCAATAGGGATGCGTGTCCGGGCCGCGCCGCCGATAGGGTTGCAGCCTGTCGCGCAGCGCATCGAAGGCGGTGTGGCCGTAATCGGCGTTGGGGGCGCGAAGCGCGCCGCCGCGCCAGTCGAAGAAGAAGCGGTCGAGCGAGACGCGGCTTTCGATCAGTGCCGTTTCCATCGCCTGCACCAGCGCGATATCCTCCGCCTCGCCGCGCGGAGTGACGCCAAGACGCCACGCCATGCGGTCCACCAGCGCGGCGCGATAGGCCGGGCCGAAACCTTCCAGCGCCGGGATCAGCGCGTCGGATTCGGCGATCAGCCGCAGCGCGATGGCAAGCTGGACGACGTCCCACTGGATCGCCTCCGCCTGCCTGCCGAAACTGTACAGCCCCTGATGGTCGAAATAGGCGGCGGTGAAGCCGGGGTCGAATGTCGGCGCGAAACGCCATGGCCCGTAATCGAAGCTTTCGGCGGTGATGTTGATATTGTCGCTGTTCAGCACGCCGTGGACGAAGCCCGCCGCCATATAGCTGGCGGCCAGCCGCGCCGTGCCCGCGACGACATGGCCGAGCAATCGCCCGGCGGCGTTGCCGTCCGCTTCCGCGCCGAAATAATGGCGCAGGCAATAGGCGACGAGACGGGTCATCCCCTCTGCATCGCGCTCATAGGCCAGGCGCTGGAAACTGCCGATGCGGATATGGCCGTGGCTGAGCCGGACGAGCACGGCGGACCGGGTGGGCGAGGGTTCGTCGCCGCGCTGCAACGCCTCGCCGGTCTCGACCAGAGAGAGGGTTTTCGACGTCTCGACGCCCAGCGCCTCCAGCATCTCCGTCGCCAATATCTCGCGCACGCCGCCTTTCAGCGTCAGCCGGCCGTCGGCGAAGCGGCTCCACGGCGTCTGGCCCGATCCCTTGGTGCCGAGGTCCATCAGCCGGCCGTCCCGGTCGCGCAGCTGCGCGAACAGGAAGCCGCGCCCGTCGCCGATCTCCGGGTTGTAAACGCGGAACTGGTGGCCGTGGTAACGCAGCGCCAGCGGCTGCTCCAGGCTGCCGGGCAGGGGCGCGAAACGGCCGAAATGGCGGATCCAGCCCGCATCGTCGAGCGTGTCCAGCCCCACGCCCGCGGCGGCGCGGTCGTTGCGGAAGCGCAGGATGGTCTGGGGGAAATCCGCGGGCGCTACCGCCGCGTACATCGTCTCGCCCAGTTCCAATATTGTTCGTTCGGGATGCGCGGCGGCGGGTTGCGGGTGGCTCGTCATGCGGCGATATGGGGGCGCTGGGCTGAAGGACGCAAGCATGGCCGAATATGGCGACGGATATTGGTGGTCGAATGACGGGCTTCGCCTGCATTATCGCGACTATCCCGGCCCGGCGGACAAACCGCCGATCCTCTGCCTGCCGGGCCTCACCCGCAACGCCCGCGATTATGAGGCGCTGGCCAACCGGCTGGCGGGCCGGTGGCGCGTCATCGCGATCGACCTGCGCGGGCGCGGCGACAGCGCCTATGCCAAGGACCCGATGACCTATGTGCCGCTCACCTATGTGCAGGATGTCGAGGCGCTGATCGCGGAACTGGGGATCGGCCGGTTCGTCGCCGTCGGCACATCGCTGGGCGGGATCGTCACCCTGCTGCTCGGCGCGGCGACGCGGGCGCGCATCGCCGGCGCGGTGCTGAACGATGTCGGGCCGGAAATCGCCCAGGGCGGGCTGGACCGGATCAAATCCTATGTCGGGCGCGGCGGCAACTGGCCGACATGGATGCACGCCGCCCGCGCGCTGCGCGACAATAACCGCAACGTCTATCCCGGCTATTCGCTGGTCGACTGGCTGGCCATGGCCAAGCGGCTCTACCGGCTGAACAGCAGCGGGCGCATCGTGCTCGATTACGACATGAAGATCGCAGAACCCTTCCGCCTGCCGGGCGGCGAGGCGGGGGTGGACCTGTGGCCGGCGCTGGACGGGCTGAAGGATGCGCCGGTGCTGGTCGTGCGCGGCGCGCTGTCCGATATATTGGCGGACCATACCGTCAAGCGGATGCTGTCTTTGCTGCCCGATGCCGAGGCGGCCGAGATTCCCGGCGTCGGCCACGCGCCGACGCTGGACGAGCCCGACGCCGCCGCCGCGATCGACCGGCTGCTCGCCCGGGTGGCGGCGCGGGGCTGAACCGCCCGCCATGCCCGCCCGCGCCATTCGCGCCCGCACTGGCAAAGGCGTTCACTTCCCGCGACGACGCGGCTATGATTGCCGCGTACCGATTGCCCGGAAAGGCGTCGGCCGGCCAGACGGGGCATCTGGCTGAACGTCAATTTCGGCCGCGCAATTTTCGATTGCCTGATGTACCGGGCGGCAAAGAGTGAGGAGTTTCGATGTTCAAGGGGTTGAAGCCCATCGTCTATGGCGGCCGGGAGGTTTGGCCACTGATCGAAGGCGGCAAGGGGGTTTCGGCATCGAACCACATGAGTTCGGGCGCCTGGGCGGCGGCCGGGGGCATCGGCACCGTATCGGCCGTCAACGCCGACAGCTACGACCCCACCGGCAAGATCATCCCGCAGATCTACCAGTCCCGCACGCGGCGCGAGCGGCATGAGGAGCTGATCGCCTACGCCATCGAGGGCGCTGTTGAACAGGTGCGCCGCGCCTATGAGATCGCCGGCGGCAAGGGTGCTGTGAACATCAACGTGCTGTGGGAAATGGGCGGCGCCCAGCGCATCCTGCACGGCGTGCTGGAGCGGACGCGCGGCATGGTGGCGGGCGTCACCTGCGGCGCGGGCATGCCCTACAAGCTGTCGGAGATCGCGGCCTCCTACAACGTCAATTATCTGCCGATCATCAGCTCCGCCCGCGCTTTCCGCGCGTTGTGGAAGCGCGCTTATTCCAAGGCGGCGGACTGGCTGGCCGCGGTGGTCTATGAGGACCCCTGGCTGGCGGGCGGCCATAACGGCCTGTCCAACGCGGAAGACCCGCTGCAGCCGCAGGACCCCTATCCCCGCGTCAAGGAACTGCGCGAGACGATGCGCGAAGGCGGCATAGCGGACAGCGTGCCGATCGTGATGGCCGGCGGCGTCTGGTATCTGCGCGATTGGGAGAACTGGATCGACAACCCGGAACTGGGGCAGATCGCCTTCCAGTTCGGCACCCGACCGCTGCTGACGCAGGAAAGCCCGATACCGGACGGGTGGAAAGCGCGGCTGATGGAGCTTGAGGAGGGGGACGTGCTGCTCCACCGCTTCTCGCCCACGGGTTTTTATTCCTCCGCGGTCAAGAACCCCTTCCTCAACAATCTGGAAGCGCGGTCGGAACGGCAGATCGCCTTTTCCGGCGAAGCGGCGGGCGACCATCAGTTCCAGCTCGACGTTGGCGTGAAGGGCCGGAATTTCTGGGTGACGCGGGGTGACTTGCTGCGCGCGCGCGAATGGTTCGGCCAGGGCTATACCGATGCGCTGAAGACGCCGGACAATACGCTGGTTTTCGTCACCGCCGAGGAAAAGGTGACGATCCGCAAGGACCAGGCCGATTGCATGGGCTGCCTCAGCCATTGCGGCTTTTCGTCCTGGATGGACAGCGACACCAATTCCACCGGGCGCCTTGCCGATCCGCGCAGCTTCTGCATCCAGAAGACGCTGCAGGACATCGCCCATGGCGGCCCGGTCGACCAGAACCTGATGTTCGCCGGGCACAATGCCTATAATTTCAAGAAAGACCCGTTCTATTCCAACGGCTTCATCCCTTCGGTAAAGCAATTGGTGGACCGCATCCTCACCGGCGACTGACCGGCCGGGCGCGGGTCTTCAGATCCAGCCTTCCAGAACCTGATCCGGCGGGCGGTGCCCGTCGGCCCAGGCGCGGATGTTGGCGATCACCTTGTCCCCGGTCGCGGCGCGCCCCTCAAATGTGGCGGAGCCCATATGGGGCAGCAGCACGACATTGGGCAGGGGGAGCAGCCGTGCGCTGATCGCCGGCTCATGCTCGTAAACGTCCAGCCCCGCGCCCGCGATGCGGCCAGCCTCCAGCGCGTCGACCAGCGCCGCCTCCTCGACGATGCCGCCGCGCGCGACGTTGATCAGGAAAACATCGGGCCTCAGCAGCGCCAGCCGGCGCGCGTCGATGAGGTGATGGGTCTCGGCATTTCCGGGGCAGTTGATCGACAGGAAATCGACGCTGCCCAGCATCGCGTCCAGCTCGGGCCACCAGCTGGCGTCCACCGCCTTTTCCACGATGTCGGGCAGGCGCTTGCGGTTGTGATAATGGATCGACAGGCCAAAGCCGCGCGCCCTGAGCGCGATCGCCTGGCCGATGCGCCCCATGCCGACAATGCCCAGCCGCTTGCCGGTGATGCGGTGGCCCAGCATTCCGGTGGGGCTCCAGCCGCGCCATCCGCCGGCGCGGACCAGCTTCTCGCCCTCGGCCAGCCGGCGCGGCACGGACAGGATCAGCGCCATCGCCATGTCCGCCGTGTCCTCGGTCAGCACGCCCGGCGTGTTGGTGACGATGATCCCGCGCGCGCGGGCGGCCTTCAGGTCGATATGGTCGACGCCGTTGCCATAGCTGGCGATCAGCTTCAGTTGCGGCCCGGCGCTCGCGATCAGCGCGCCGTCCAGCTCGTCGGTCACGGTCGGCACCAGCACGTCCGCCGTCGCCATCGCCGCCGCCAGCGCGTCGCGGTCCAGCGGCCGGTCGTCCGCGTTCAGCGTGGTGTCGAACAATTCCGACATGCGCGCTTCTATGGCGGGCGTCAGCGTGCGGGTGACGTGAACTTTCGGGCGGGCGGGGCGTCCTGTTTCGGGCATGGTCATGCGCTAGGCCGCGAATCCGCGTGTCGTCAAGCCGACGCCGCTTGAAGCGATGGCAAGGCATTGGCTAGGGAGGGTTGGGCTGGGGCTGGGGATGGCCGGGCGGTTCGAAATGGGGATTGAATGAACAGGTTGTGGTCCATCATGCCGGCAATCGCGGCGCTGGCGCTGCTGGCGGTCGGAGTCGATGAGGCGCAGGCGCAGAAGGCGCCGCCCTACTGGGCTTCGATTTCCGCCGGCAAGGCGCGGATGCGCAGCGGGCCGGGCCGCAATTTTCCGGCGACCTGGCTTTACCAACGCGCCGGGTTGCCGGTGAAGGTGCTCGAAATCTACCCCAACTGGCGCAAGGTCGAGGACCCGGACGGCACCCAGGGCTGGATGCTGGTCAACCTGCTCAGCGAGGAACGCACCGCCATGGTGATCGGCGACATTCGCGAGCTGCGGGCCACGCCGGATGCCGCCGCCAAGGTGGTGTGGCGGGTTGAGCCGGGCGTGGTCGGCACGCTCCGGCGCTGCGCGGACGGCTGGTGCGAACTGAATGTCGGCGGGCGGCGCGGCTATATCCGCACCGCCGAATTATGGGGCGTGGAATCGGGCGAATCGCTGCCCTGACCGGGCTCAGATAAGCTCCACCGCCATCGCCGTCGCCTCGCCGCCGCCGATGCACAGCGACGCCAGCCCGCGCTTGCCGCCGCGCGCATCCAGCGCGGAAAGCAGCGTCGCGAGAATGCGGGCGCCGCTCGCGCCGATGGGGTGGCCCAGCGCCGTCGCGCCGCCGTTGACGTTGACGATGTCGTGCGACAGGCCAAGGTCATGCATCGCGATCATCGACACGCAGGCAAAGGCCTCGTTCACTTCGAACAGGTCGACATCGCCGGTCGACCAGCCCGCCTTGTCCAGCGCCTTGCGCATCGCGTTGACCGGCGCGGTGGCGAATTTCGACGGGTCATGGGCATGGCCGGCATGGGAGATCACCCGCGCCACCGGCTTTATGCCCAGCTTCTCGGCAACGCTCAGCCGGGTCATCACCAGCGCGGCCGCGCCGTCCGAAATCGATGAGGCGTTGGCGGCGGTGATGGTGCCGTCTTTCGAGAATGCGGGTTTCAGCGTCGGGATCTTCGACGCATCGCCCTTGGCGGGTTGTTCGTCCAGCGACACGCTGGTCACGCCCTTGCGGCCATGGATCTCCACCGCAACGATCTCGCGGTCGAACGCGCCGCTGGTCTGCGCCCGCTGGGCGCGCTGCAGCGAGGCGATGGCGTAATCGTCCTGCTGGGCGCGGGTGAACTGGTAATCCCCGGCCGTCTCCTCAGCGAAGCTGCCCATCAGGCGGCCGGTTTCATAAGCATCCTCAAGCCCGTCGAGATACATATGGTCCATCGCGCGGTCATGGCCGATGCGCGCGCCGCCGCGATGCTTCATCAGCAGATAGGGCGCGTTGGTCATGCTCTCCATGCCGCCCGCGATCAGCAGGTCGACCGATCCGGCCGCCAGCGCATCCGACGCCAATATCGCCGCCTGCATACCGGATCCGCACATCTTGTTGACCGTTGTCGCCTCGACGGAGCGGGGCAGGCCGGCCTTCAGCGCCGCCTGCCGGGCGGGCGCCTGGCCCAGCCCGGCGGGCAGGACGCAACCCATGTAGATGCGCTCGATCAGTGTATGGTCCACGCCGGCGCGGGCCACCGCGCCGCCCACCGCCGCCGCGCCCAGTTCCGTCGCGCTCGCCCCGGCCAGCGCGCCCTGAAAGCTGCCCATCGGCGTGCGCGCATAGGACAGGATGACGACGGGATCGCTGGACATGGCATGTCTTTCTGCTGTGACTGGGCGTGGCTGCGATCTAGCGGCGCGGGGGCGTCTTTTCAATTCGCGGGGCGCTGCTAAGGGCGGAATAGGGGCAGGGAGTGACGGATATGGCGCAGCATCGTCCGGCTTGTTTCGCTGCGGGCAACGATGACCGGCAGGCGCGCGCATGATGGCGGGCGCGTGGCCGCTGGCGGGGGCGATGGCCGGGGCGATTGCCGGCAGCTTCCTGGCGACCGTCGTCATCCGCTGGCCGCAGGACCGCCCGGTATCGTCGGGGCGCTCGGCCTGCGATTCATGCGAGCGGACGCTTGGTGCGGTGGACCTGGTTCCGCTGCTCGGCTTCCTCATCCGCCGGGGGCGCTGTGCGACCTGCCATGCGCCGATCGACCGGCGGCACCCGCTCATCGAACTGGCGGCGGCGCTCATCGGGGCGGCGGCGCTGGCGGTATCGCCCGGCTGGGGCGGCGCGGCGGGGGCCTTGTTCGGCTGGCTGCTGCTGGCGCTGGCGGTTGGCGGCGGGCGCCGCCGGGATCGCGCCGGCATTGCAGGACAGGCTGATCGGCGCGGCGGCGGGCTTCGGCGCGCTGGCGCTGATCGGCTGGGGCTATCGCGCGCTGCGCAGGCGCGAAGGGCTGGGCGGCGGCGACCCCAAGCTGCTCGGTGCCATCGGCGCGTGGCTGGGCTGGCAGGCGCTGCCCTTCGTGCTGCTCGGCGCCAGCCTGACAGGGCTGGTGGCGGTCGGCATTGCCGCCGCGCGGGGCGATGCGGTTTCGGCCGGAACGCGCCTGCCCTTCGGCGCGCTGATGGCGGTCGCGGCTTTCCCGATCTGGCTCTACTTCGCCTGACCCAGCGCCGATGCGGCGCGCGCCGCGGCCTCGATCGCCGCGCGGTCGACCGGGCCGGGCTTCACCACCCAGCTGCCGCCGACGCACAGCACCGCCGGCTCGGCCAGCCAGTCCGGGGCCGTCGCCGCGGAAATGCCGCCGGTCGGGCAAAACCGGATCGCGCCGAACGGAGCGGCCAGCGCCTTCAGCGCCTTCAGCCCGCCCGATGCCTCGGCCGGGAAGAATTTGAACCGGTCCAGCCCCATGTCCAGCCCGCGCATGATGTCCCCCGCATTGGCGATGCCCGGCAGGAAGGGAATGTTCCGCGCAATGGCGGCCCGCCCCAGATTTTCCGTCAGCCCCGGGCTGACGATGAAGCGCGATCCCGCCTTGAGGGCCGCATCGAGCTGGGTTTCGTTCAGCACCGTGCCCGCGCCGACGATGGCCCCTTCGACGCGCGCCATCTCGCGGATCACGTCCAGCGCGGCGGCGGTGCGCAGCGTCACCTCCAGCACTTTCAGCCCCCCGGCGACCAGCGCCTCGGCGATCGGGCGGGCATCGGCCGGGTCTTCGACGACCAGCACCGGAATCACCGGCGATGTCCGCATGATCGTGTCGATGGCGCTCATCCTTGTGCCTCCATGGCTGCCAGCAGGGGCGATGCGCCGCGCTCCGCATCGTCGCAATGATGGCGGAACAGGCTGAACAGTTCACGCCCGGTGCCGTGATGGGCGGCCGGCGTGCGGGCAGGATCGCGCGCCAGCAGCGCGGCTTCGTCCCCCACGATGCCGATGGTTCCCGCCACGGCGTCGACGCGGACGATATCGCCGTCGCGCAGCCGCGCGATCGCGCCGCCCAGCAGCGCTTCCGGGCACAGGTGGATCGCCGCCGGCACCTTGCCGGATGCGCCGGACATCCGCCCGTCCGTGACCAGCGCGACGCGGAAACCGCGATCCTGCAACACGCCCAGCGCGGGGGTCAGCTTGTGCAGTTCCGGCATCCCATTGGCGGCCGGGCCCTGAAAGCGGACGACGACCACCACGTCGCGGTCCAGTTCCCCGGCCTTGAAGGCGCGCAGCACATCGTCCTGATCGTCGAACAGCGCGGCGGGCGCCTCGATGATCCAGCGATCCGGGTCCACCGCGCTGGTCTTCATGATCGCGCGGCCAAGCACGCCCTGCAGCAGGCGCATGCCGCCTTCCGGCTGGAAAGCGTCCGCAACCGGGCGCAACATGGTCGGATCGCGCGTCTCAGCGGTCGCGGGCTGCCAGGCGAGCGCATCGTCCGCCAATGCGGGTTCGAGCGCATAGGCATCCAGCCCGTCCGAAGCGACGGTCATGATGTCGCGGTGGAGCAGCCCGGCGCCCAGCAGTTCGCGGATCACGAACCCCATGCCGCCCGCCGCCTGGAAATCGTTCACGTCGCCGGAGCCGCTGGGGTAAACGCGCGCCAGCAGCGGCACCACGGCGGAAAGGGCGGCGAAATCCTCCCAGTCGATGACGATCCCGGCGGCGCGGGCGATGGCGGGCAGGTGGATGGCGTGGTTGGTCGATCCGCCCGTCGCCATCAGGCCGATGGCGGCGTTGACGATGGCCTTTTCATCGATGGCCCGGCCGATCGGGCGGTAATCATTGCCGTCCCAGCCGATTTCGGTCAGCCGGTGGGTGGCCGCCCGGGTCAATTCCTGGCGCAGGCGCGTGCCCGGGTTGACGAAGGCCGCGCCCGGCATGTGCAGGCCCATCACCTCCATCATCATCTGGTTGGAATTGGCGGTGCCGTAGAAAGTGCAGGTGCCCGGGCTGTGATAGCTGGCGGATTCCGCCTCCAGCAGTTCGGCCTTGCTGGCCTTGCCCTCGGCGAAGAGCTGGCGGACGCGGGCCTTTTCCTTGTTGGGCAGGCCGGACGGCATCGGCCCGCCGGGCACCAGGATCATCGGCAGGTGGCCGAAACGCAGCGCCCCCATCAACAGCCCCGGCACGATCTTGTCGCAAATGCCCAGCAGCAAGGCGCCCTCGAACATCGCATGGCTCAGCGCCACGGCGGTGCCGAGCGCAATGGTGTCGCGGCTGAACAGCGACAATTCCATGCCGCTCTGGCCCTGCGTCACGCCGTCGCACATTGCCGGCACGCCGCCCGCCACCTGCGCGGTCGCGCCGCGCTCACGCGCGAAGATCTTGATCTGCTCGGGGTAGCGCCCATAGGGCTGATGCGCCGAGAGCATGTCGTTATAGGCGGTGACGATGCCGATGTTCATGGCGCGTCCGCCGCTGATCGCCGGCTTGTCCCCTTCGGACGCGGCGAAGGCGTGGGCCAGGTTGCCGCAACTCAGCCGGGCGCGACTGGTGCCATGGTCGCGCTGCTCGTCCACCAGCTTCAGATAGGCGTTGCGCGTGTCCCGGCTGCGTTCCACGACGCGGCTGGTGACGGCGGCGACGGCGGGGTGCAGGTCAGTCATGCCAGCTTGCTCCGTCCCGCTCGATCAGCGCGATCGCCGCGCTCGGCCCCCAGGTGCCCGCCGTATAGCCCTTGGTTTCCTGTCCGGCCTGCTGCCAGGCTTCGTGGATGGAATCGATCCATGTCCATGCCGCCTCCACTTCGTCGCGGCGCACGAACAATGTGGGGTCTCCCTCGATCAAATCCAGCAGCAGCCGCTCATAGGCGATCCGGCGGCGCTGGCCGGCCGCGCCTGTGGAAAGGCTGACGTCCAGCGCCACCTCGCGCAGTTCCACGCCGTGGCGGTCGAGCCCGGGCTGCTTGGCCATGACGAGCAGCTGGATCTGCTCCTCCGGCTGCAGGCGGATCACCATGGCGTTGGGCTGCAATCCCTTGCCGCGCCCCGAAAAGATGGAATGGGGAACGGGGCGGAACTGGATCAATATCTCAGACCGGCGGTTGGGCATCCGCTTGCCGGTGCGCAGGTAGAAGGGCACGCCCTTCCAGCGCCAGTTGTCGATGAACGCCTTCACCGCGATGAACGTCTCGGTGGAAGAAGGCTTGCCCAGCTCGTCGGCATAGCCCTTGACCGGCTGGCCATCCACCGCGCCCTGCTGATACTGGCCCTTGACGCTGTGGGTGGACACGCTGGCCGCATCCATCGGGCGGAGCGAGCGGAGCACCTTCACCTTCTCGTCGCGCACCGACGTGGGACCGATGGAGGAGGGCGGCTCCATCGCCACCAGCGCCAGCAGTTGCAGCACATGGTTCTGCACCATGTCCTTCAGCGCGCCGACATTGTCATAATAGGAGACGCGCCCTTCCAGCCCCACCGTTTCCGCGACGGTTATCTGCACATGCTCGATGGCGTTGGCGTTCCACAGCGGCTCGAACAGCGCGTTGCCGAAACGCAGGACGAGCAGGTTCTGGACGGTTTCCTTGCCCAGATAATGATCGACCCGGAAGACGCGATCTTCATCGAACACGCGCGCCACCGCTTCGTTGACGGCGCGCGACGAGGCAAGGTCCTGGCCGATCGGCTTTTCCATGGCGATGCGGACATTGGCGCCGGAAATGCACGCCTTGCCCAGCCCCTCCACGACCGGCGCGAACAGCGAGGGCGGGGTGGAGAGATAGACCGCGATGCCGTCCGCCGCGCGGTCGCTCACCATCGCCGCGAGCGCCTCGAAATCCTTCGCCTCGCCCACGCTGACCGCGCAATAGCCGATCCGGTCCAGAAAGGCGGCGGCGTCTTCAGCGCCATAGCGGTCGTCCGCCAGGAAGGATTTCAGCGCCTCGTCGATCTCGCCGCGAAAGGCGCTTTCCTCCATCGCGGTGCGGCCGCAACCGATGATGCGGATATCCTCCGGCAGCAGCCGGTCGACGAACAGATTGTAGAGCGAGGGGAACAGCATCCGTCGCGCGAGATCGCCGGTGGCGCCGAAAATGATGATCGTGCGGAATATATCGGCCAAGAGCTGTCGCCTTGCTGGAGTAATCCGTAACCGACCGGCTCCTAGCCCAATTGATCGTGCGCCAGCAACGCCGGATATCATCGTATCGCGGCGGGAAACGCCCGTATTTTCCGGCTTCTAATCAGCAGGTGCGCAAGCCGGCATTATAAAGTATCGAATTGCAACGGAGATGGACGGGAGGAGATTGGCATGACGGATATCCAGCGGCTGGCGGCGGTGCTCAATCGCCAGCGCACCGCCTTTCAGGCCGAGCTGCCCGTGTCGATCGCCGTCCGCAAGGACCGGCTGAAGCGGGCCGTGGCGCTGCTCGTCGACCATGCCGACGCCTTCGCCGCTGCGCTGACCGACGATTTCGGCCACCGCAGCCGCGAACAAAGCCTGATGACCGACATCGTCTCGTCGATCCGCCAGATGAAACATGCGATCAGGAATGTCGAAAGCTGGTCCGCGCGCGACCGGCGCAAGCTGGATTTCCCGCTGGGCCTGCTCGGCGCGAAGGGCTGGGTGGAATATCAGCCCAAGGGCGTCGTCGGCGTCATCGCACCGTGGAATTTCCCGGTGCAGCTGACGATGGGGCCGATTGCGGGCGCGTTCGCGGCGGGCAACCGGGTGATGGCGAAATCGTCCGAATATACGCCGGCCGTGGCCGCGCTGTTCGAGCGCGTCACGCCCGATTATTTCGACGAGAGCGAGCTGGCTTTCTTCAGCGGCGGGCCGGAGGTGGGCAAGGCCTTTTCCGAACTGCCGTTCGATCATCTGATCTTCACCGGGGCGACGGGCATAGGCCGTCACATCCTCCACGCCGCCGCCGATAATCTGACGCCGGTGACGCTGGAACTGGGCGGCAAATCCCCCACCATCATCGGGCGTTCCGCCGATCTGCCGGCGGCGATGGAGCGGATCGCGCTGGGCAAGATGATGAATGCCGGCCAGATCTGCCTCGCGCCGGATTATCTGCTGGTGCCCGACGAGAAGGAAGACGCCGTGGTCGACGGGCTGAAGCGCGCGGTGGCGTCGCTCTATCCGTCGCTGCTCGACAATCCGGACTATACATCGGTCATCAACGCCCGCCACGCCGCCAGGCTGGCCGGCCATCTGGACGACGCCCGCGCCAAGGGGGCCGACGTGGTCGAGGTGAATCCCGCCGGCGAGGATTTCGCCGCGTCCAACGGCAACAAGATGCCGCTCTACATCGTGCGCGGCGCGACCGACGAGATGACGGTGATGCAGGAGGAGATTTTCGGGCCGATCCTGCCGGTGATGCGCTATGACCGGATCGATCAGGCGATCGATTATGTGAACGCGCACGACCGCCCGCTCGGCCTCTATTATTTCGGCGCCGACGCGGATGAGGAGCGGCGGGTGCTGGATCGCACCATTTCCGGCGGGGCGACCGTCAACGACGTGCTGTTCCATGTCAGCATGGAGGAACTGCCCTTCGGCGGCATCGGCCCGTCCGGCATGGGGCATTATCACGGGCGCGACGGTTTCCGCACCTTCAGCCACGCCCGGAGCGTCTACAAGCAGCCGAAGATCGACATTGCCCGGATCGCGGGGTTCAAGCCGCCCTATGGCGCGGGCACCCGCAAGGCGATTGCGCGCGACCTCAAGCGATAAGGCCAGGGCGAAGGGGAGGCCGCGCCCGGCGGCCGGCCTTCCCTTCGCCCCGCGCCGTCACCAGATGCGCACGCGGTCCGCCGGGGCAAGGTATAGCCCTTCGCCCGGCTTTGCGTTGAACGCGTCGTACCAGCCGTCGAGGTTGCGGACCGTCTGGGCGCGGTAGGCGCCCGGCGCATGGCCGTCGCCGACGATCTGGGCTCGCAGCGCCGCCTCGCGGATCTTCTGCCGCCAGCTTTGGGCGAACGCCAGGAAGAAGCGCTGGTCGCCGGTCAGCCCGTCGATCACCGGCGCGGGCTTGCCGCCCAGCGAGGCGCGATAGGCGTCGTAGGCGGCGGCCAGCCCGGCGACGTCGGCAATATTCTCGCCCAGCGTCAGCGCGCCGTTCACATGCACGCCGGGGAAGGGCTGGTAAGCGTCATACTGCTTCACCAGCGCCTCGCCCTGCGCCTTGAAATGGGCCATGTCCTCGGCGGTCCACCAGTTGTTCATGCGTCCCGTGGCGTCGAACTCCGCGCCGCTATTGTCGAAACTGTGGCTGATTTCATGGCCGATCACCGCGCCGATCGACCCGTAATTGGCGGCCGCGTCCGCCTTCGGGTTGTAAAAGGGCGCTTCCAATATGGCGGCGGGGAAATTGAGCGCGTTCTGGAGCGGCAGGTTGACGGCGTTCACCGTCTGCGGCGTCATCCACCATTCGCCGCGGTCGACCGGCTGGCCCAGCTTGGCGATCTGGTGGCGATATTCGAACTGCTCGGCGCGCAGCGCGTTGCCCACCGGGTCGTCGGCCCTGATGTCCAGCGCCGCATAGTTCCGCCATGTCTCGGGATAGCCCACGCCCACCTGCAGCGTGCCGATCTTGCGCCGCGCCTCGGCCTTGGTGGCGGGGGCCATCCAGCCCAGCGCCTCCACCCGCCTGTCGAATGCGGCGAGGATGTTCTTCACCATCGCCTGCACATCGGCCTTGGCCTCGGCCGGGAAATAGCGGGCGACATAGGCCTTGCCCACCGCATCGCCCAGATGCGCGTTGACGGATCCCAGCCCCCGTTTCCAGCGGTCGCGCATTCTGGGCGTGCCGCTCAACGCGGTGCCGAAGAAGGCGAAGCTGCGTTCAACATAGGCCTTTGGCAGGTTGGGCGCGCTGTGGTTGATGGCGTGAAAGGTCATCCAGTCCTTCCACGCGTCCATCGGTTCGCCCGCCACCAGCGCCGCCAGCCCCGCCGTCGCGGTCGGCTGCCAGACGATGAAGCTCTGCTGGCCGCCCAGCTGCGCGGCGTCGAAATAGGCGTTCCAGTCGATCCCCGGGGCCTTGGCGCTGAAATCCGCCTTGCTCCAGCGGTTGTTGGCTTTGTGGACGTCCTGGCTGTCGGTCAGGTTCAGATGCGCCTGGGCGATCTTCAGTTCCAGATCGTAGACGCGCTGCGCCTTCGCCTGGGCGTCCGGCACGCCCGCCAGCGCCAGCATGTCGCCGATATAGGCGAGATATTTGCCGCGCAGCTCGGCCATTTCGGGCGTGGCGGAGACGTAATATTCGCGGTCCGGCATTCCCAGCCCGCCTTGCAGCAGATAGGGCATGTTGACGGACGGATCGTCGAGCGCCTGGGCGACGAACAGGCCGAACAGATTCTCGGTGCTGAAATTGGTCGCGTTGAGCGGATCGACATCGGCCCGGAGCGTCGCGCCCAGCGCGCGGGAAAGGTCGGCGCGGGTCCGGATCGTCGCGATCGCGGAAAATTGCGGCGCCAGCGGCGCGGCGCCCCGCGCCTCGATGGCGGCTTCGTCCATATAGGCGGCGTAGAAATCGGCGATCTTGCGCAGGTCGGTGCCGGCGGCCGGGTTCGCCGCCGCCGCGCCCTGGATCAGCTCGGCATTCCGCTTCTCGGCTTTCTCGAACACCTGAAGGAATGTGCCGGTGCTGGCCCGATCTGCCGGAATCTCGGTCTTCGCGCGCCAGCCGCCATTGGCATAGGCGTCGAAATCATCGCCCGGCTTCACCGCAAGGTCCCGCCCGGCCGCGTCGATGCCCACGGTCTGGGCGGCGGCGGGCGCGGTGGCGATGGTGGCGGAAAGCCCGCTCGAGGCGAGCAGGATCGTCAGGAATTTCATCGTTTTGGCAGTCATGCGACTCTCCGGCATGAAAAGGATGCCGGACGATAGGACCGCCCTTCAGCCGCGCAACCGCCCGTCGACGAACGACATGGCGCGTTCGCCCTAGCCTTGTATTTTGAGTCCGAGCCAGAAAGTTTGAGGTGTTCCGAGGTCGATGGATCCTGCCTGGTTTCTGGTGATGACGTTTTTGTTGAAGATGTTTT
>NZ_MEFG01000035.1 GCF_001724715.1 Sphingomonas sp. SCN 67-18 | reverse complement strand
CCTCGTCCACGTCTCGGAGATCAAGAACGAGCGGGTCGAGAAGGTGTCCGACGCCCTGTCCGAAGGCCAGGAAGTCAAGGTGAAGGTGCTTGAGGTGGACCAGCGCGGCAAGGTGCGCCTGTCGATGCGCGTCGTCGACCAGGAAACCGGCGCCGAGTTGGAAGACACCCGCCCGCCCCGCGAAGAGCGCCCGCGCGGCGACCGTGATCGCGGTCCGCGCGGTGACCGGGGTGACCGGGGCGATCGCGGCGACCGCGGCCCCCGCCGGGATCGCGGCCCGCGCCGCGACGGCGAGCGCTCCGACCGCGGCCCGCGCCGCGAGCGGGACGGCGGCAAGGATGACGGCCCCGCGCCGGAATTCGCGCCCGCCTTCCTGACCCGCGACGACGACTGAGCCTCACGGCCGGCGACAAAAGAAAAGGGGCTGCTCGCGCAGCCCCTTTTTTTGCGCCCGGATGTCCGGGCGGCTGTCAGCGGGCAAGCCGCGATCAGTTGGAATTGACGATCGCGTTCTTCTGCGCCTCGGTCATCGCGGCGGCGTTGACGTCTGCCTTGTCGATGGCATCGGCCTTGGCCTCGCCCGCGTCGCGCACGGCGTCGGCCTGATCGTGCATCGCCTCCTCGCCCGCCTGGGTGGGCATGGATTCCGCCTGCTGGTCGATCACATCGGCCCGATTGTCGGCCGCTTCCGCGACATTATCGGCAAGCGCGTCGTCGCCCTGCCCTCCGCACGCCGCCAGCGCCAGAAAGCCGGCGATGGCGGACGCCTTGATCAATGCATTCATCATCTATTCCCTGTTGCGTACCGGGCGAGAGAAGTGCCGGCAGGCGGGACAAAGCCCCAGCGCCGCCGCGGTTCCCCGGCGCGCGACGGGTGGAGTGTCCGGACGGGATGAACAGTGGGGGGCTTCTGTTGCCCGGTGCCCCCCGTACCGCTGGAATCCGCTTCTGTTGCCCGGTGCGGCCCGAACCGCGTTCAAGCCTTGTAATCTAAGCCGTGAGGCCGTGATTACGCAGCAATCGCGAGCGCCTCGTTATCGTTGGCACTTGTGGTTTTGAGCCTTTAACGGGTTACTCAGCCCGGGCGAAAACACCGTCTTTGAACACACGTCGATCCTGGTTCGGCCCCGTCATCAGCCTCGTTTCCGGGGCTGGTGGTGGAGCCGCCGGGTACTGCCCCCGGGTCCGCTGCGTCTATTCCACGGCATCATTTATCGCCATAGCCGGACGAATCCGGCACCGAACGATATAGGGCGTTCCGCCTGAATGAAAAGGGAACGGCCTATTTCTTCAGGGAATCGCGGATTTCGCGGAGCAGCACCACCTCTTCCGGCGTCGGCGCGGGCTCGGCATCCTTGGCGGCGATCATCTTGTTGGCGGAACGCACGATCAGGAAGATGATGAAGGCGAGGATCAGGAAGTTCAGCACCACGGTGAGGAACTGGCCCCAGCCGATCAGCGCCACGCCGGCTTCCTTCAGCTGGGCATAATTGTCCGGCGATCCGGCATAGCCCGCGGGGATGGCGCCCAGACGGATGAAATGGCTCGAGAAATCAAGCCCGCCGAACAGCGCACCGACCAGCGGCATGATGATGTCCTCGGTCAGCGAGGTCGTGATCGTCGCGAACGCCGCGCCGATGATCACCGCCACAGCCAGGTCCAGCACGTTGCCGCGCGCGATGAATGCCTTGAACTCACTCAGCATGATCCATCCTTTCAACTCGATGTCGGCGGCGATACTTTCCTTACCCGCCGGGGAAAGCAAGTATCATTGCGGAGGACTTCGCTCTGCTGTATTTGCCATGCAATACACCGTATCAAGGGAGTGCCCCGCCGATGACCATCGACCGCCGCCTGCTCGCCGCTTTCGCCGCGCCGGCCATCGCCCTGTCCGTGTCCGCCTGCGGCATCAACAGCGTGCCGACCGCCGAGGAAGTGGCCAAGGCACGCTGGGCCGACGTGCAGGTCAATTATCAGCGCCGGGCGGACCTGATCCCCAATCTGGTGGAAACGGTGAAGGGCTATGCCGCGCAGGAACGCACCGTGCTGACCGAGGTGACGGAGGCGCGCGCCAAGGCGTCGTCGATCCAGCTGAACGCGGACCAGCTGAACGATCCGCAGGCCGTCGCCCAGTTCCAGGCGGCGCAGGGCGCGCTCAGCTCCTCGCTCGGCCGGCTGCTCGCCACGGTGGAGGCTTATCCGGACCTGAAATCGAACCAGAATTTCCTGGCCCTGCAATCGCAGCTGGAAGGCACGGAGAACCGCATCGCCATATCGCTGCGCGACTATAATGAGGCGGTGCGCGCCTATAACACCCGCATCCGCACCTTCCCCGACATGATCGGCGCCAAGCTGGTCCACGGGGCCAAGCCGATGACCCCGTTCGAGGCGACCGCGCCCAATGCGGACCGCGCCCCGGAAGTGAATTTCGGGACCACGAAATAAGGGCAAGGCGATGATCGCCCTCCCCCGCTGGCTGGCGCTCGCCGCGCTGGCGCTGCTGTGCCTCGCCGTCCCGGCCGCGGCGCAGACATTCCCGGCGCTGAGCGGGCGGGTGGTGGATGCCGCCAACCTGCTCGATGCCGCGCAGGAGGCCGACCTCACCGCCAAGCTGGCGGCGCTGGAAAGCGCGACCGGCCGGCAGATGGTGGTCGCCACCGTGACCGGTCTGCAGGACCAGCCCATCGAGGATTATGGCTATCGGCTGGGCCGCGCGTGGAAGATCGGCACGACCGAGAATGACGGCGTCATCCTGCTCGTCGCCCCCAATGAGCGCAAGGTGCGGATCGAGGTGGGCTACGGGCTTGAGCCGGTGCTCACCGACGCGCTTTCATCCGTCATCATCCAGACGCAGATCCTGCCCCGCTTCCGCGACGGGGACATGGCGGGCGGCATCGTCGCCGGCACGGATTCGATCCTGGAGCAGCTCAGCCTGCCCGAGGCGGAGGCGCAGGCGCGCTCCGCCAGGCTCGTCCAGTCGGCCGAGCGGCGCGGCGATGGCGGCGACACCGTCGTGCTGATCTTCTGGATCATCGTGCTGCTGTTCGTGGTGCTGCCGATGGTCTTCGGCCGCAAGCGCGGCAAGCGCCAT
Organism: Sphingomonas sp. SCN 67-18; assembly: GCF_001724715.1. Taxonomy (GTDB): domain Bacteria; phylum Pseudomonadota; class Alphaproteobacteria; order Sphingomonadales; family Sphingomonadaceae; genus SCN-67-18. The sequence continues at coordinate 24,447 of NZ_MEFG01000035.1, read as the reverse complement.
CGGCGCGGGCGCGGGCCGGTGGTGATCTGGGGCAATGACGACTGGGGTTCCGGCGGCGGCTGGGGCTCCGGCGGCGGCGGTTGGGGCGGCGGAGGCGGAGGCGGCGGCTTTTCCGGCGGTGGCGGATCCTTCGGCGGCGGCGGCGCATCGGGGGGATGGTGATGGCGGACAGGCGCATGGACGATGCCGGCCACCGGCTGATCAGCGAGGCGGTGGCGGCGGCGGAACAGGGCACGGCCGGGGAGATCGTGACGATCGTCGCCGACCGGTCGGACGCCTATCATGATGTCGGCCTGCACTGGGCCATCGCGGCGATGCTGCTGGTGCCGGCGCTGCTGGCGCTGTTCCCGCACTGGATCGTCATGCTGCTCAACCGCTTTTCCAACGGCTGGGCGGAGGAGCCGCGCCTCGCTTCGGTGATGCTCGCGCTGTTCGCGCTGATGACCATCGCCTTCCTGGTCGTGCGCTACGCGCTCGCCTGGATGCCGCTGCGCATGGCGCTGACCCCGGGCGCGACCAAGGACCGGCGCGTCCGGCGGCGCGCGGTCGCTTTCTTCAAGGTCGGCGCGGAACGGCGGACGAGCGGGCGCACGGGGATATTGATCTATCTCTCCATGGCCGAACACCGGGCGGAAATCGTCGCCGACGAGGCGATCCACTCCAGGGTGGCGCGGGAGGCATGGGGCGACGCGATGATCGCGCTGATCGACCATGTCCGCGCCGGCCGCACCGCCGAGGGCATGGCGGCGGCGGTGGCGCAGGTGGGCGGCATTTTGGCGCAGGCTTTCCCGCGCGGCGCGGATGACGTCAACGAGCTACCGGACCGGCTGATCGAACTATGAGCGGCGGGGCCGACGAAACATCCGGCGAGACGATCGCCTGGCAGGGCCGTTTCATCACGGTCAAGCAGCGCGGCAAGTGGGAATATGTCGGCCGCGCGCGCAACATCGAGGCGGCGGTCATCCTGGCGGTCGACGGCGGCGACGTGCTGCTGGTCGAGCAATATCGCGTGCCGCTTGGCGCATGGTGCCTGGAACTGCCCGCCGGGCTGGTGGGAGACGAAAGCGCGGGCGAGGCGATCCGCACCGCCGCCGCCCGCGAGCTGGAGGAGGAAACCGGCTATCGCGCCCGGCACCTGACCGTGCTGGGCCGCTTCGCCTCGTCGCCCGGCATGGTCTCGGAAAGCTTCACCCTGGTCCGCGCCGAGGGGCTGGAAAAAGTGGGCGCGGGCGGCGGCGTGGATGATGAGGACATCATCGTCCACCGCGTGCCGCTGGCCGGCGTCGCCGCCTTCGTTCAGGCGCGGCGCGATGCGGGGGTGATGATGGACGTCAAGCTGCTCCTGCTGCTCGCCGGCAGCCTGCTCGGCTGAATCGCCGGGCGATCAGCGGAAATTGTCGGCGTAGGCCTGCAGCTTCAGGCTTCTCTCCGGCGCGGGCACGACATGGTAGGAAAGCCCTTCGCGCTCGGCATAGGCCGTCGCCGCATCGAGGCTGGGGAAGCTCAGCTTCAGCTGCTCGCGCGTGTCGCCGGATCCCGCCCAGCCGGTCAGCGGGTCAGGGCGCTTGGCCTCGCCCGGCTCGAACTCAAGCACCCACTGGTCGGTCCGCGCCCGGCCAGATTGCATCGCATTCTTCACCCGCTGATAGATCCGCGCGGCCATCGTTCAAAATCTCCGGTCTTCCGGTCCAAGCCCATAGATAGACTGGCGCACGGTTGAAAGCCCTATCGCGCGTCCGCCCGCTTCGTGCGCAGCGTGGCGGCGGCGGCGGCGGGGTCGTCCGGCCAGGGGTGGCGCGGATAGCGGCCGCGCATTTCCTTGGCGACGGCGGCCCAGCTTCCCGCCCAGAAACCCGGCAGGTCGCGCGTCGTCTGGATCGGCCGCCCGGCCGGCGAGGTGAGCGACAGCACCAGCGGCACCGCGCCGCCGCCCACCGCCGGGTGGACGCCCAGCCCGAACAATGCCTGCACCCGCAGCTCGACGCGCGGCCCGCCCTCCGCGCCATAATCGATGGCATGGTGGCTGCCGGCGGGCGAGGTGAAGCCGGCCGGGGCGATCCGGTCGACCGCCTGCCGCGCGTCCCAGCCCATCATCCCTTCCAGCACCCCGCTCAGCGCGCCGGGGTCGACATCGCCCAGCCGCCTGCGCCCGGCGAGCAGCGGCGGCAGCCAGTCGTCCAGCGTCGCCATCAGCGCATCGTCGGATATGTCGACAGCCGCATCCATGTGCGCGGCGGCAAAGGCGATGCGCTGACGCAGCGCGCGGGCCTTGTCGCTCCATGGCAGCAGCGCCACGCCGCCGGCGCGAACCCCGTCCAGCAGCGCCGCGGCTATCGCCGCCGGATCCGCCTTGTCGTCCGGCCCGGATGCAAGGCGGACGGCACCCAGCCGCCGTTCGCGCTCGGCGGTGACGCCGCCGCTCCCGGCATCGAAGCGGACGCTGCGCGATACGGCGATGCGATCGGCGAACAGCGCCTCGATGGTCGCCCAGTCGATCGGCGCGGCGGAGAGGATGCGCGCGCCCGCCGCCACCCCCTGCGTCTCCGCCACCGCCAGCCATGGCTCGCGCGCCAGCGACGATGCCGGATCCAGCCGGAAGCCGCGCCCGCCGACGCTGATCCAGTCCGCCCCGTCCGCGCCGCGCCGTTTCGCCACCCGGTCCGGAAAGGCGAGCGCAATGCACCCGCCGGGCGTGCCGGAGCCGTCGCCCGCCGATCCGTCCGTCATCTTCAGCCAGCGTTCCGCCAGCCGCCGGGCGCCGTCGGCCCGCTTGCCCCGTTCGCTCCGCCAGCGCCTGAGCCGGGTTTCCAGGTCCGCATCATGGCCGCCCAGCCCGCGTTCGGACAGCAGCACCGCCATGTCCGCCGCCATCCGCCCCCAGCCAAGGCCGGACGCCACCACCATCATATGGGCGAGGCGCGGCGGCAGCGGCAGCGCGGCGATGGCGCGGCCATGGGCGGTGGGCCGCCCGTCCGCATCGATCGCGTCCAGCGTCGCCAGCCGCGCCCGCGCCTCCGCGATGGCGGCATCGGGCGGCGGATCGACCCAGCGCAGCCCGCGCGGATCGGCCACGCCCCACAGCGCGCAATCGAGCAGCAGGGGAGAAAGATCGGCCTCCAATATCTCCGGCGGGTCGAAGCGCGGCAGGCCGGCGGTCGCCGCTTCCTCCCACAATCGCCACGCCGTGCCGGGCGCCTGGCGCGCGGCGCGGCCGGCGCGCTGGGTGACGGCGGCCTGGCTGGCGCGTTCAGTGACCAGCCGGGTCATCCCCGCCGCCCGGTCGTATCGCGGCCGCCGCGCCAGCCCGGAATCGACGACGATCCTGACGCCGTCCAGCGTCAGGCTGGTCTCCGCTATCGACGTCGCCAGCACCAGCTTGCGGCGGCCGGGCGCGGCGGGGGCGATGGCGGCGCGCTGGTCCGCCGGGTCGAGCGACCCGTGCAGGCGGTGGAGGTCGATATCGGCGGGCAGGCCGGTCAGCCGCTCTGCGGTCCGCTCTATCTCGGCGACGCCGGGCAGGAAGGCGAGCAACCCGCCTTCATCCTCGGCCAGCGCGCGGCGGATGGCGGCGGCCATCGCGTCCTCCATCCGCACATCTGTGGATCGGCCGACATGGCACAGCGTCAGCGCATGGCTGCGTCCCTCGCTCTCGACCAGCGGCGCACCGCCCAGCAGCGTCGCGAAGCGGCCGCCGTCCAGCGTGGCGGACATCGCCACCAGCCGCAGGTCCGGGCGCAGCGCCGCCTGCGCGTCAAGCGCCAGCGCCAGCCCGAAATCGCTGTCCAGGCTGCGCTCATGCACTTCGTCGAACAGCACGGCGGATATGCCCGCAAGCTCCGGATCGTCCTGGATGCGGTTGCGGAAAATCCCCTCGGTCAGCACCAGGATGCGCGTCTCGGCGCTTTGCCGGCTGTCCAGCCGGGTGGCATAGCCTATCGTCCGCCCCACCGGCTCGCCCGCCATGGCCGCCATGCGCTCGGCCGCCGCCCGCGCCGCCAGCCGGCGGGGAGAAAGCAGCAATATCCGCCCGCCGCACCAGGGCTGGTCCAGCAGCGCGGGCGCGACGGCGGTGGTCTTTCCCGCGCCCGGCGGCGCGACCAGCACGGCGTTGGGGCCGGCCCGCAGCGCCGCGAGCAGGCCGGGCAGGACCGCGTGGATCGGCAGCGCCTCGCCTAGAAGGTCACCCATTCGACACCGCCCGGCCAGATCCTGTCCTCGATCCGGTCGCCTGCCCACAGGATCGCGGTGGAAATGAGCAGCACCACGGCGATGTCGAGCAGCAGCACCAGTGCAAAGACGACCATCGCCGGAAACGGGCCGATCGGGTCCATCCGGCGCCGGGGCAGCCGCATCAATAGGCCCGCGAGATCGCGAATTCGACCGCCTCGGTCAGCGCCGCCTTGGCCTGCCCGGCCGGAAAGCCGCCCAGCGCGTCAATCGCCCGCTGGCCGTAGAAGCGCGCCCGGTCCACCGTGTCGTCGATGGCGCGGGTGGCGCGCAGCAGGCCGGTCGCATAGGCCAGGTCCTCATCCGACACCCGCCGGCCTTCCATGGCGTCGCGCCAGAAAGTCTTGTCCGCATCGCTGCCCCGCGCATGAGCGAGGATGACGGGCAGCGTCACCTTGCCGTCGCGGAAATCGTCGCCAACGCCCTTGCCCATCGTCTCCGCGTCCGACGCATAGTCGATCGCGTCGTCGATCAGCTGGAAAGCGATGCCGAGATTGCGCCCATAAGCGTCGAGCGCCAGTTCCTCCGCCTCGCTGCGCTCGGCGACCACCGCCGAAATGCGGCAGGCGGCGGCAAACAGCGCCGCCGTCTTGGCGCCGATGATCGCCAGATAGCGGTCCTCGCCGGTTTCGATCCGGCGTTGCGCGGTCAGCTGGTTCACCTCGCCCTCCGCAATCACGGCGGATGCGTTGGAGAGGATTTTCAGCACCTTCAGGCTGCCGTCCTCCACCATCAGCTCGAAGGAACGGCTGAACAGGAAATCGCCGACCAGCACGCTGGCCGGGTTGCCCCAGATGATGTTGGCGGTGCGCCGCCCCCGGCGCAGGTCGGACTGGTCGACGACATCGTCGTGCAGCAAGGTGGCGGTGTGGATGAACTCGACGGAGGCCGCCAGCTTGTGGTGGCGGGTGCCGGGATAATCGAGCAGCCGGGCGCAGGCCAGCGTCAGCATCGGCCGCATCCGCTTGCCGCCGCCGGCGATCAGATGGCCGGCCAGTTCCGGGATCAACGGGATGTCGGACTGCATCCGGTCCAAAATCACGGCGTTGACGCTGTTCATGTCGTGGGCGACCAGCGCCATCATCGGGTCGAGCGATGGCGGGCGGTCCGTGGGCAAGCGGTGGATGGTTGCGCTCATGATCGCCGCGATGTGGCCCCACCGCGCGGCAAAGGCAAGCGCGAAGCCCTTGCGCCGGGGCCCGCAACCGTCGAAAGGGGCCGCACGGAGGGATTCACATGACCGATGACAGGCTGGACCACTACCGTCAGAGCATCGACAACATCGATGCCGCGCTGGTTTTCATGCTGGCGGAGCGATTCAAGATCACCCAGGCTGTCGGCCGCCACAAGGCGGAAACCGGGCTGCCGCCGGCGGATACGGGCCGGGAGGAGCGCCAGATCGCCCGGCTGCGCCGGCTGGCGCATGAGGCCGATCTGGACCCCGAATTCTCGGAAAAATTCCTGCGCTTCATCATCGATGAAGTGATCCGCCACCACGAGCGGTTCAGGGCTTGAGGAACGGGGCGGCCGGATGACCGCCGCCCCGCGCCCCCTGTTTCACCACACCTTGATGCGGTCCGCCGGCGCCAGATAATATTTGGTGTCCGGCTTCACGTCGAACGCGCCGTACCAGGCGTCGAGATTGCGCACGACATAGGCGCGCAAATTGCCCGGCGTGTGCGGATCGGTTGTGACGATCTGCTTGATGAAGGCATCGCGCATCTTGGTCCGCCACACCTGGCCGAAGCCCAGGAAGAAGCGCTGCTCGCCGCTATAGCCATCGATCACCGGCGCGGGCTTGCCGCCCAGCGACAGCAGATAGGCGTCATGGGCGACGTTCAGCCCGGCCAGGTCCGCCATATTCTCGCCCAGCGTCAGCTGGCCGTTCACCTTCAGCCCCGGCAGCGCCTCATAGGCGCCGTACTGGGCGACGACGCGGTCGGTATAGGCCTTGAACCGCTCCACATCCTGCGGCGTCCACCATTCCACCATATTGCCGCTGGCGTCGAACTTGCGGCCCTGATCGTCGAAATGATGGCTGATCTCATGGCCGATGACCGCGCCGATGCCGCCATAGTTGATCGCCGGGTCCGCATTGGGGTCGAAGAAGGGCGCCTGCAGGATGGCGGCGGGAAAGACGATCTCGTTGCGCAGCGGGTTGGCGAAGGCGTTCACCGTCTGCGGCGTCGTCCGCCATTCGTCGCGGTCCACCGGCTTGCCGATCTTGGCGATCTGGCGGCGATATTCGAACTCGGCCGCGCGCCGCGCATTGCCGAAGGCGTCGCCGCGCACCACGTCGAGCGCGGCATAATCGCGCCACTTGTCGGGATAGCCGATGCGCGGCTTGAACGCGGCCAGCTTCACCCGCGCCTTGTCCTTGGTCTCGGGCGCCATCCATTCCAGCTTCTGCAGGCGCAGGTCCATCGCCTTGATCAGGTTGGCGACCAGCGCATCCGCCTTCGCCTTGGCGTCAGGCGGGAAATAGCGGGCGACGTAGAGCTGTCCCACCGCCTCGCCCAATGCGGCGTTCACCTGGTCCACGCCGCGCTTCCACCGCTCCTTCAACTGCGGTGTGCCGGACAGCACGGTACCGTTGAACGCGAAATTCTCCTCCACGAACGCCTTGGGCAACGTGCCCGCCGCGTCGGAAATGGCATGATAGGTCAGATAATCCTGCCAGCTCGCCATCGGTTCGGACTGGATCAGCTTCGCCGTGCCCTCGATCGCGCTCGGGTGGAGCAGCACCAGCGTCGGCTGGTCGGCCACCCCCGCCGCCGTGGTGAAGGCGCGCCAGTCGAACCCGGGCACGCGGGTGGCGATCTCCGCCATCGCGACGGGGTTGTAGAGCTTGTCGATCTCGCGCGATTCCGCACGGGTCCAATGGGTCTGGGCGATCTTCTTTTCCAGCTCGAAGATGCGCTGCGCCCGCGCTTCCGGCTCGCTGATGCCGGCCAGCTTCAGCATGGCGGCGACATGGGCCAGATATTTGGCGCGCGTCTCGACGAACTTGGCGTCGTCGACCAGATAATAGTCGCGGTCCGGCATCCCCAGCCCGCCCTGGCTGACATAGATGGTGTAGCGGCTGTTGTCCTTCAGGTCCTGTTCCGGGCCGATGCCGATCGGCGTCGTGCCGCCCGTGCGGTTGAGCTCGCCAAGCAGCCGGCCGAGATCGGCGGGGGTGCGGAGCGCGGCGATGGCGTCGAGATCGCCCTTCAGCGGCGTGATGCCCTTCGCCTCGATGGCGGCTTCATCCATGAAGCTGGCGAAGAAATCACCCACCTTCTGGGCGTTGCTGCCCTTGGGCGCGGCGGTGGCGCTGACTTCCTCGATCAGCGTGCGGGTGCGCTGGTCGGACAGGTCGCGCAGCGCGACGAATCCGCCCCACCACGGCTTGTCCGCCGGAATCTCCGTCTTCGCCGCCCAGCCGCCGTTGACATAGGCATAGAAATCGTCGCCCGGCTTCACCGCCTTGTCCATGCCGGCGGTGTCCAGCCCGAACGTGCCCAGGCTGGGCTTTGCCGCCGCGGTCTGGGCGGCGGCGGGCTGGGTGGAAAGGACGGAAAGCGCAGCCACGGCCGCGCCGATCAAGAAACGAGTCATGTGGAAGCCCCTGAAAAATTTGAATGAGGCAGCTTAGGCGGCGGCGCCCGCCGCGCAATATCACGCCATGTCGTTCATCGAACGCTGTCGGCGTTTGACGGATCGACCGGGCTGGCGGCGGGCAGGCGGAGCCGCACCAGCAGCCCGCCCAGATCTTCGCTTTCCTCAAGCCCCACCGTGCCTTCATATATTTCCGCCACGTCGCGGACGATGGCGAGGCCAAGGCCGGTGCCCGGCTTGGACGTGTCGAGCCGGACGCCACGATTGAACAGCCGCTCGCGCCCTTCCTCGGGAATGCCGCGGCCGTCATCCTCGATCAGGAACTCGACATAGCCGGCCTCCGCCTGCACCGTCACGAACACGCTGCCGCCGCCATATTTGGCGGCATTTTCCACTAGATTGCCCAGCATCTCGTCCAGGTCCTGCCGCTCGACATGGACGGCCAGGTCCTTGCGCCCGGCAATGTCGAGCCGGACATGGGGGTAAAGCCGCGCCACCGCGCGCTCCACCGCCTGCAGGCTGGCCCAGGCTTCCGCCCGGCTGTGCGCGCTGCCCCGCCGGCCGACGGCGCGGGCGCGGGCCAGGTGATGGTCCACCTGCCGCCGCATCGTCGTCGCTTCCCGCACCACCGTTTCGGCCAGGTCCGGCGTGCGCGCGGTGGCCGCGTTCATGATCACGGTCAGCGGCGTCTTCAGTGCATGGGCAAGGTTGCCGGCATGGCGGCGCGCCTCCTCCGCCTGCTTTTCATTATGGGCGAGCAGCTCGTTCAGCTCCTCCACCATCGGCGTCACTTCCACCGGCATCCGCGCCACCACCCGGCTCGCCTCGCCCGATCGCATCAGCGCGATCGCCTCGCGCACCTTGCGCAGCGGCCACAGGCCATAGAGCGTCTGCAGGGCCGCCATCACGATCAGCCCCAGCCCCAGCAGCAGGAAGCTGCGGACCAGCGTGCGCCGCAGCGTGCCGATCTGCTCGTCCAGCCCGTCGCGCGATTGCGCCACCTGGAACCGCCAGCTGACCGGCGATCCCGGCAGCTTCACGTCGCGCTGGACGATGCGCAGCTTCTCGTCCTTGAACTGGTTGCTGTCATAGACGTGGATCTCGGCATCGCTTTGCGGCGATCCCACGTCCAGCCGGCGGTCCCACAGCGAACGGGACGGGAAATGCTCATAGCCGGCGCCGCTGACCTGCCAGTAAAGGCCGGATCCCGGCTCCAGGAACCGCTGGTCGCCCAGCGCGCGGTTGAACACCACCTCCCCCGCCGGGCCGATTTCCGCTGAGGCGACCATCGCGGTCAGCACATAATCGAGCGAATCGTCGAAATTGCGAGTGATCGCGCCGCTCAACACCCGGTCCAGCGCCACGCCGCCGCCCAGCAGCAGCACGACGATCCACACCGCCGCGATGCCGATCATGCGCTGGCTGAGCGATCCGGTGGTGCGTCTCTTCCGGGGCGCCGCCGCGGCGGGCGCGTCCCCCGGCGCGGACGGATCCGTCATCGCGGCCTCAGGCGTCCGGGTCTTCGAGGCTGTAGCCAAGGCCGCGGATGGTGGTGATGACATCGGGGCCGAGCTTCTTGCGGATGCGCGTCACGAACACCTCGATGGTGTTCGAATCGCGGTCGAAATCCTGATCGTAGATATGCTCGATCAACTCGGTGCGGCTGACCACCTTGCCCTTGTGGTGGAGCAGATAGCTGAGCAGCTTATATTCCTGCGCGGTCAGCTTCACCGGCTCGCCGGCCAGCGTCACCTTGCCGCTGCGCGTGTCCAGCCGCACGTCGCCGGCCACCAGTTCGGAACTGGCGTTGCCCGATGCGCGGCGGATCAGCGCGCGCAGGCGGGCGATCAGCTCTTCCGACTGGAAGGGCTTTGCCAGATAATCGTCGGCGCCCGCGTCCAGCCCGGCCACCTTGTCGGACCAGCTGTCCCGCGCGGTCAGCACCAGCACCGGCATGGTGCGGCCTTCCTTGCGCCAGCGGTCGAGCACGGTCAGCCCGTCGACCTCCGGCAGGCCGAGATCGAGGATGATCGCGTCATAGCTTTCGGTGGAGCCGAGAAAATGGCCGTCTTCGCCGTCCGTGGCGAGATCGATGGCATAGCCCGCGCCCTCCAGCGTGTTGCGGAGCTGCTGCCCGAGGCTCGGTTCGTCCTCGACGATCAATACGCGCATAAGGTCCCCTTCGGTGGCGGCGGTGGGCTAGTTGCCCGAACGGCCTATCACAGCGCCGGTGCGTCCGTCGACATCGACCCAGATCACCGTGCCGTCCCGCATGAATTTCAGGCGATACATGCCCGAAGACTGGTCGAATTCCGGCCCCAGATAGGATGCGCCGCGCATCCGTGGCACCACCCGCGCCTCGATTTCGCGCAGCGGCATCACCTGCCCGGCCCGGCGCGCCTGATAGGCGTCATACTGGTCCCCCCGCCGCTGCGCCGCCGCGCCATCGGGCGCGAGCGCCGCCAGCACGACGATCAGAACAGGCAGGGCAAGGCGATTCATCATGAGCATCGGCAGGTGGCATAAGCAGAGCGGCTTGAATAGGCCATGAATGCCATTGCGCCATGGCCTTCGTCAAAGCGCGGGCCGATATGGTTGAGCCGGCGGCGCTTCCCCCCTATGGCCGCGCCATGGCGGCACCGATATTATCCTATGAAGAACTGGGTCTCATCCAGGGGTCCGGCTGGCTGTTCCAGGGGCTCGACATCCATGTCGGCGAGCGGGACCGGCTGGCGCTGATCGGCCGCAACGGCGCGGGCAAGACGACGCTGCTCAAACTGCTCGCCGGGCAGATCGACCCGGATCGCGGCCGGCGCACCATCGTGCCCGGCACCCGCGTCATCCTGCTGGAACAGGAACCCGACCTTGCCGGCCATGAGACGCTGCGCGCCTATGCGCTGTCCGGGGCGGATGCCCCGCCCGCCCATGCGGTGGAGGCGATCGCCGACCAGATCGGCATCGATCTCGATCGCCCCGCCAACACCGCCAGCGGCGGGGAGCGCCGCCGCGCCGCCATCGCCCGCGCGCTGGCGATGGAGCCGGACGTGCTGCTGCTCGACGAACCGACCAACCATCTCGATCTCGGCGCGATCGAATGGCTGGAAGACTGGCTGAAGCGGTTCACCGGCGCGTTCGTGGTGATCAGCCACGACCGCACCTTCCTCACCCGCCTGACCCGCCAGACGCTGTGGCTGGACCGCGGCGCGATTCGCCGCGCCGAAATCGGCTTCGGCGGCTTCGATGCATGGACTGAAAAAGTCTATGCCGAGGAAGAGCGCGCCGCCGACAAGCTGGACGCCAAGCTGAAGCTGGAACTCCACTGGCTGCAACGCGGCGTCACCGCCCGGCGCAAGCGCAACCAGGGCCGGCTGGCCAAGCTGGGCGAAATGCGCGCGGCACGGCGCGAGATGCTGGGGCCGCCGGGCACCGCCAAGCTGACCATCGGCACCGACGATGTCCGCACCAGGACGGTGATCGACGCGGCGGGCGTCAACAAGGCTTATGGCGACCGGCGGATCATCCGCGACTTCACCCTGCGCATCCAGCGCGGCGACCGGATCGGCATCGTCGGGGCGAACGGCGCCGGCAAGTCGACGCTGCTGAAGCTGCTGACCGGCGAGCTTGCGCCCGACAGCGGCACGGTGAAGCGCGCGCAGACGCTGGACGCCGTCATCATCGATCAGCAGCGCAGCCTGATGGCCCCGGAAAAGACGGTGCGGCAGGTGCTGGCGGACGGCGGCGACTGGATGGAGGTGCTGGGCGTCAAGAAGCATGTCGTCGGCTACCTCAAGGATTTCCTGTTCGAGCCGGGGCTGATCGACGCCCGCGTCGGCACGCTGTCCGGCGGAGAACGGTCCCGCCTGCTGCTCGCCCGCGAATTCGCCCGCCGTTCCAACCTGCTGGTGATGGACGAGCCGACCAACGATCTCGACCTTGAGACGCTCGATCTGCTGCAGGAAGTGATCGCCGATTATGACGGCACGGTGCTGATCGTCAGCCACGACCGCGACTTCCTCGACCGCACCGTCACGGTGACGCTGGGCCTCGACGGATCGGGCAAGGTGGATATCGTCGCGGGCGGCTATGAGGATTGGGAGCGCCGCCGCGCGCCGAAAACGGAGGCGAAGAAGCCCAGCGCCGCCAGGGCCGCTCCGCCGCCCCCGCCAACGCCGCGCACCAAGCTCAGCTACAAGGACCAGCGCGATCTGGACCTGCTGCCCGGCGAGATCGCGACGCTGGATCAGGCCATCGCCCGCGACGAGACCGCCCTCGCCGACCCCGACCTCTACAGCCGCGATCCTGCCCGCTTCGACACGCTGATGAAGGCGGTCGAGGCCGCCCGCGCCCGCAAGGAGGCGGCTGAGACCCGCTGGCTGGAACTGGCGGAAATGGCCGAGGCGCTGGGCTGACCGACCTTCACCCGGCGAGGAAGCGGTCCACCGCCTGGCCGAACAGATCCGGCTGGTCGATCATGATGAAATGATATGCGCCGTCGATGCGCTGCACCTCGGCCCCCGGCAGCGGCGCATAGGCGCCCCGGTAAAGCGCATCGAACGCGGCCTGCGGAACGCCGCTGCCTTCATCCCACGCATAGACCATCGTCACCGGCACGCGGATGCCGGGCAGCGCGGGCCGCATGTCGATGGTCAGGTCCTCATACATCGCCGCCGCGACGACGCGGTGGTCGGACGCCGACGCCGCCTTGATCGCCGCGTCCGCCTCTGTGCCCCGGGATTTGACGAGCCGCGCCATCACCTGCGGCTCGCTGGCGGCATAGCCTTCCTGCCCGCCTTTCAGGATCATGTCGCGCATCGCCGCCGCCTGCGGCCTGATGTTCTCGACGCTGGCCTGCGGGCCTTGCATCATCCCGAAAAAGGGCAGAGCGTCGACCACCATCAGCCGCCCGACATCGGCGCCATGCTCCGCCGCCAGCATCAGGCCGATCAGCCCGCCCATCGAATGGCCGATGATGGCGGGCGCCTTCAGCCGGTTGGCGACGATATAGGCGTCGATCTCCGCAACCAGCGGCGCGATCACCGGCCCCTCCGCATTGGCCCCGGCGGGCGCGCCGGCGAAACCGGCGACCTGGATCACATGGACCCGGTGGGTCTTCGCAAGCCGCGCGGCGGTGGCGTTCCACACATTGGCGGATGAGGCCAGCCCGGGGATCAGGATGACATCCGGCCCGCTGCCCATGACGGAAACCGAAAAGCGCGTGGGCTGCGCCGACGGGGCGACATGGGCTGGCGCGGCATGGACTGGCGCGGCGAGGATCGGCTGGACCACGGGGATGGCGGCCAGCAAGGCGAACAGGCGGATCGGCGGGATCATCTCAATGGCTTTCCGTTTCGTCGGTGAAAATGGCTTCGATCGGTGCCTCGAACAGGCGGGCGATGCGGAACGCCAGCGGCAGCGACGGATCATATTTGCCCGTCTCGATCGCGTTGACGCTCTGGCGTGAAACGCCCAGCCGCTCGGCAAGGTCGATCTGGCTCCAGCCGCGCTCGGCGCGCAGCACTTTCAAACGGTTCTTCATCTGTCGATCCACCGCGCGCAGCCGGCAATGCCGAAACAGCCGAACCAGATCACCGCGGCGAAATAGAGCGGCAGATGGGGCAGCGCGGCATAGGTTTCGACAAAACCCCAGATGGTGCACAGCGCCATCGCCCCGCCGGTGCCCCACAGCACCTGCCGGACCATCATCATGCGTTGATACTCATCGCCTTCGTCGACCAGATAACGGCCCAGCGCCGCAAAGACGGCGATGATCGGCAAGGCCGGCAGCGCGGCGACCGGATAGCGCAGCACGCCGGCGGGCGGATGGTGACGGAACAGCCAGCCGACGGCGAATATGATCGCGACATAGGCGATGGAGGCAAGGCCGACCCGCCACTGATAGCGGGTGAGGGCCGGAGATCTGGGTGTGAACATGACAACCTTCCCTGTCTAAATGACAAGGAACATTTACATTGCTGTGACCGGGAGAGTCAAGTGAACTTTACAAAATATCCAGCACGCTTGTCTCAGCCCAGGGGTCGCCCCGCCCTGCCGGCCAGTTCGACGACATATTGCCAGGCGACGCGGCCTGACCGGCTGCCCCGTCCGGTCGCCCATTGCACCGCATCGGCCGGGTCGAACGCCAGTTCGTAACGCCGCGCATAGCCCTCGATCATCGCCAGATAATGGGCCTGGTCGACATTGTGGAAACCAAGGCTGAGGCCGAAACGGTCGGCCAGCGCCAGCCGGTCGTCGACCACGTCGCGCGGGTTGATCGCGCTGTCCTGCTCGGCCATGTCGCGCGCCACGATGTGACGGCGGTTGGATGTGACATGCAGCCGCGCATTGGCCGGTCGTGCTTCCGGCCCGCCTTCCAGCACCGAACGCAGCAGGCGCGCCTCCGGCCCATTGGCTTCAAAGGCGATGTCGTCGACGAACAGCGCAAAGGCGCGCGGCACGCCGGACAGCAAGGCGAAAAGGCCCGGCAGGCTATCCAGCGAATCGCCGCCGACCGCGATCAGCGCAATCGGCGCGCCTTCGGCCTGCAACGCGCCGACCGCGCTTTTCACCAGCGCCGACTTGCCGGTGCCGCGCGCGCCCCACAACAGCACGTCATGCGCGGCATGGCCGGCGGCCAGCCGCCGCGCATTGCCCAGCACGGCTTGCTTTTGGGCGTCGATGCCGTCCAGCAGGTCGAGCGGCAGCGGCGCGAAATCGCGGGCGGCGGCCAGCACGCCGCGGTGCCAGAGATAGGCGGGCGCCACCATCGGGTCGGCGGCGGCAGGCGGCGGCGGAGACATGCGCTCCAGCGCGGCGGCGATGCGGGCGAGGATATCGTCGGTCATCCCGGTTCAGCCGAAGAGTTTCACGAAGCGCGCCACCGCCGCCGCTTCCCCGTCCGGCGCGTTCCACACCGCCCCGCTCACCGCCAGGAAATCCGCCCCGGCGGCGATCAGCGGCGCGGCATTGTCCGGCGTGATCCCGCCTATCGCGACGCAGGGCAGCTCGAACAGGGTGGACCACCAGCCGAGGATCGACGGATCCGGGCGATGGTGGGTTTCCTTGGTGGCGGTGGGATAAAATGCGCCGAAGGCGACATAGTCCGCCCCCGCCTCGCCCGCAGCCATGGCGAGATGCCGGCTGTCATGGCAGGTGACGCCGATTTGCGCCGCCGGGCCAAGCTGGGCGCGCGCATCGCGCGGGTCGCCGTCCGACTGGCCGAGATGGACGCCGTCCGCGCCCAGCCGCCGGGCCAGCCCGATGCTGTCGTTGACGATGAAGCCAACGTCGCGGTCCGCGCACAGCCGCTGCAGCGGTTCCGCCGCGCGGGCGATGGCGTGATCGTCAATCCCCTTCAGCCGCAACTGGAACGCGCCCACCGACCCCGCGTCGATGGCGCGGGCCAGCCGATCCGCGAAGCCCGCATCGATGGCGGGCGGCGAGATCAGGTAAAGCTGGCAGGGCGGCCGGGGATCATGGTCGAAACGGTCGGCGAATCCGGGATCGAGCGAGAGCGCATCCTCCGCCTCGTCCGCCTCGAATTCGCCGGCCGGGGTCATTCCTCGCCCTTGTAGATGCGGACCAGCCGGTCGAGCATGGCCAGCGCGTCCTCGCGGCTGCGCTGGAAGGTGTTGCGGCCGATGATCGAGCCGTTGCCGCCGCCGTCGCGGATGTCGCGCGCGTCCTGGAAGACAGCGTCAGTCCCCTTGGCCGCGCCGCCTGAGAACACCACGATCCGGCGGCCGTTGAAGCAGGCCTTGACGACATGTTCGACGCGCTTCGCCTGGGTTGAGCTGTCCAGCCCCTCATAGCTTTTCCTGGCGTCTTCCTGTTCGATATGGTCGCTGGGCAGCTTCACCTTGATGATGTGCGCGCCCATCAGCGCCGCCATGTGCGCGGCATAGGCGCCGACATCCAGCGCCAGCTCGCCCGATTTCGGCAGTTTGCCGCCGCGCGGATAGGACCAGATCACGGTCGCGATGCCAAGCGCCGCCGCCTCGTTCCGCATGTCGCGGATTTCTTCCATCATGTCGAAACAGTCGTCCGATCCGGGATAGATGGTGAAGCCGATGGCGGAGCAGCCCAGCCGCAGCGCGTCTTCCACGCTGCCGGTCAGCGCCTGGTTGGCGCCGGCGGCCCAGCTGTTGGAGCTGTTCACCTTCAGGATCGTCGGGATCTGCCCCGCAAAGCTGTCCGCCCCCGCTTCCAGCATGCCCAGTGGCGCGGCATAGGCGCTCAGCCCGGCGTCGATCGCGATCTGATAATGATAATGGGGGTCGTAGGCGGCCGGATTGGGCGCGAAGCTGCGCGCCGGGCCATGCTCGAAACCCTGGTCGACCGGCAGGATGATCAGCTTGCCGGTGCCGCCCAGCCGCCCGTGGTTCAGGATACGGGCCAGATTGCCCTTCACGCCGGGATTGTCGGATTCATATTTGTCCAGGATGGCCTTGACGGTGGCGGTCATGTCGGTCCCTCGTTGATGGTGTGGCTGGCTGATAGCCGCAGAGTCACCGGGCGGCAACGCTGGCGGGGGCCATTCACCCATTTCGCGCGGGCGGCCAGGGCGGCCCCTTCAACTCCAGCCGGTTTCCTTCCGGGTCAGACAGATAGATGCTCGGCCCGTCCCCTTCCGCCCCATAGCGCGACAGGATTTCGACCGGCGCGACGCCGTGCGCGGCCAGATGGGCGCGAATCGCGGATTCGTCCCACGGCAGCACGCGAAAGCAGACATGGTCGACATTGCGGCCTTCCGCCCCCGGCGCGGCCCCGCCTTCGCGGCCCAGCGGCCCGTCCACCGGCACAAGGTCAACCAGCGCATTGCCGATGCGCAGCTGATAAAGGCCGATGTCCGGTTGATGCTTCTCGAAGCGCGCGCCGAGCACGTCGGTGTAGAATCGCGCCACCCGATCCAGATCGACCACCCGGAACACGACATGGTCGATATCCCGGATGGTGATCATATCAGCGTTCCAGCGCCTTCACGCCCGGCAGTTCCTTGCCTTCCATCCATTCCAGGAAAGCGCCCCCCGCCGTCGAGACGAAGGAGAAATCGCCGGCCGCCCCGGCCTGGTTGAGCGCGGCGACGGTATCCCCGCCCCCGGCCACCGACACGATCGATCCTTCGCGGGTCAGCGCGGCGGCGGTGCGGGCCAGCGACACCGTGGCGGTGTCGAAGGGCGGCGTCTCGAACGCGCCCAGCGGCCCGTTCCACACCAGGGTGCGGCAATTCTTCAGCACGTCCGCCAGCGCCTCGGTGGCGGCGGGGCCGATATCGAGGATCATCTCGTCCGCCGCGACCTCATGGACGTTCACGGTCCGCGTCGGCGGGTTGGCGCGGAATTCCCGGGCCACCACCACGTCATAGGGCAGGTGGACGGTGCAGTTGGCGCGGTCCGCGGCGTCGAGGATCGATTCCGCAGTGGCGGCAAGATCATGCTCGCACAGCGACTTGCCGACATCCACGCCCCGCGCCGCGAGGAAGGTGTTGGCCATGCCGCCGCCGATGATGAGGTGATCCACCCGCGTCACCAGATGGGTCAGCACGTCGAGCTTGCTCGACACCTTCGCGCCGCCCACCACGGCGGCCACCGGATGCTCCGGCTTGCCCAGCGCCGTTTCCAGCGCCGCCAACTCGGCCTCCATCGACCGTCCAGCGAAGGACGGCAGCACATGCGCCAGCCCCTCGGTGGAGGCGTGGGCGCGGTGGGCGGCGGAAAAGGCGTCGTTGACGTAAAGATCGCCCAGCTTTGCCATGGCGGCGACCAGCGCCGGATCGTTCTTTTCCTCGCCCGCGTGGAAGCGGGTATTTTCCAGCACGGCGATGTCGCCGGGGGCCAGCCGGGCGACGGCCGCCGCCGCCTCGTCCCCCGCGCAATCGCCGATGAAAGCCACGTCCCGACCCAGCACATCGCTGAACGGACGGGTCACCTGCGCCAGCGACATATCCGCCCGCTTCTCGCCCTTCGGCCGGCCGAAATGGGCGAGGACCAGGACGATCGCGCCCCGGTCCGCCAGTTCGGCGACGGTCGGCGCGGCGGCGCGCAGACGCGTATCGTCCGTCACCGTCGCGCCGTCCATCGGCACGTTCAGGTCTTCCCGCACCAGCACGCGCTTGCCGGCGATATCGCCCATGTCGTCGAGGGTGCGGTGCCCGCTCATCAGATCAGCTTCCCGATCGCGCCGGCGGTGTCGACCATGCGGTTGGAGAAGCCCCATTCATTGTCGTACCAGCTGACCACGCGGACCAGCTTGCCCTCCAGCACGGCCGTTTCCAGGCTGTCGATGGTCGACGAGGCCGGGCAGTGCACCAGATCGATCGAAACCAGCGGCTCGTCGGTATAATCGAGGATGCCGGCGAGCGGGCCGGATTCCGACGCCGCCTTCAGGATGGCGTTGACCTCGTCCCGGCTGGTGTCGCGCTTGGGCGTGAAGGTCAGGTCAATCAGGCTGCCATCGGGAATCGGCACGCGAATCGACGATCCGTCCAGCTTGCCCTTCAGTTCCGGCAGCACCTCGCCCACCGCGCGGGCGGCGCCGGTGGTGGTCGGGATCATCGACATGGCGGCGGCGCGGGCGCGGCGCATGTCGCCGTGGATCTGGTCGAGGATCTTCTGGTCGTTGGTATAGGCGTGGACCGTGGTCATCAGACCGCGCTCGATGCCGATCGAATCGTTCAGCACCTTGGCGACGGGGGCCAGGCAGTTGGTGGTGCACGACGCGTTGGAGACGATGGTGTGCTCGGCGGTCAGCTTGTCATGGTTGACGCCGTAAACCACCGTCAGGTCCACATTCTTGCCCGGCGCGGAGATCAGCACGCGCTTGGCGCCGGCGTCGAGATGCTTCTGGCCGCTGGCGCGATCGGTGAAGAAGCCGGTGCATTCCAGCGCGATGTCCACATTGTTGGCGGCGTGCGGCAGGTTGGCCGGGTCACGCTCCGCGGTCACGTGGATGCGCTTGCCGTCGATGATGATGTCGTTGCCGTCGGCTTCCACCGTGCCCGGATATTTGCCGTGGACGCTGTCGCGGCGGAACAGCATCGCGTTGGATTTGGCGTCGGCCAGATCGTTGATCGCGACCAGTTCCAGATCATGATCCTTGCGTTCCAGGATCGCGCGCGCGACCAGCCGGCCAATGCGTCCGAAACCGTTGATCGCAACCCTGACTGCCATATCCAATGCTCCTTCGTTAAACGTCCAGCGCCGCAACGATCTGCGGCGCTATCTGTGCGGGCGTCAGCCCGAAATGTTCATAGAGGTCCTTGGCCGGGGCGGACGCGCCGAAGCTGTCGATGCCGAAGCGCAGCCCGTCAATACCCGTGTAGCGTTCCCAGCCCATCGTCACCCCGGCCTCGATCGAAACGATCAGCGCGTCGCCGGGCAGTATGTCGGCGCGATAGGCGGCGGGCTGGGCATCGAAACGGGACCAGCACGGCATGGAGACGACATCCGCGCCAATACCCTGCGCTTCCAGCAGCGCGCGCACGCCGACGGCAATCTCCACTTCCGATCCGCTGGCGACCAGCACCACCTTGCGCGCCGCCGCGGCGGCGGTCAGCCGGTAAGCGCCCCTGGCGCTCAGATTCCCGCTCTTTTCCAGCCGCAGCTGGGGCAGGTTCTGGCGGCTCAGCGCCAGCAGCGCGGGGCCGTCCGCCTTTTCCAGGGACAAGGCCCAGCATTCGGCCGTCTCCACCGTGTCGGCGGGGCGATAGACGTCCAGGTTCGGCATCACGCGCAGCGCCATCAGATGCTCGACCGGCTGGTGCGTCGGCCCGTCCTCGCCCAGCCCGATCGAATCATGGGTCATCACATAGACGACGCGGCTGCGCTGCAGCGCGGAGAGGCGGATGGCCGGGCGGCAATAATCGGAAAAGACCATGAAGGTGCCGCCATAGGGAATGACGCCGCCGTGCAGCGCCATGCCGTTCATCGCCGCCGCCATGCCGAATTCGCGGATGCCGTAATAGACGTAGCGCCCGCTATAATCGTCGCGGGTCAGCGGCCCCTGGTCCCTGGTCTTGGTGTTGTTGGATCCGGTCAGGTCGGCCGATCCGCCGATCGTCTCGGGGATCGCCGCGTTGATCGCGCCCAGCACCATTTCAGACGCCTTGCGCGTCGCCACCTTCTGCGGATTGGCGATCAGCCCGTCGATATAGGCGGCAATGCCGGTATCGGCAGGCAGCACGCCCGCCATCCGCCGCTCAAACTCGGCCCGGTCGGCATGGGCAGCCAGCCGCTCCCGCCATGCCTTGCGCGGGGAAGCGCCGCGCTGCCCGGCCTCGGCCCATGCGGCGGCGATCTCGGCGGGGATCTGGAACGGCGCGCTGGTCCAGCCCAGCGTCGCGCGCGCGCCCTCCACCTCGGCCGCGCCCAGCGGGCTGCCATGGGTGGCGGACGTGCCCTGCTTGGTCGGCGCGCCCTTGCCGATGATGGTGCGGCAGCGGACCAGCGACGGGCGCGGGTCGGCAATGGCGGCGTCCAGCGCCCGGGCGATGTCGGCGGGATCGTGGCCGTCGCAGGCCACGGTGTGCCAGCCGGACGCGTCGTAGCGGGCGATCACGTCCTCGCTGGTCGACAGGCTGGTCGCCCCGTCGATGGTGATGCGGTTGTCGTCCCACAGCACGATCATCCGGCCAAGGCCGAGGTGCCCGGCCAGGCCCACCGCTTCATGGTTGATGCCTTCCATCAGGCAGCCGTCGCCGGCGATCACCCAGGTGCGGTGGTCGACCAGCGCATCGCCGAAGGTCGCGTTCAGGTGCCGCTCGGCAATCGCCATGCCCACGGCGGTGGCAAGCCCCTGCCCCAGCGGCCCGGTGGTCGTCTCGACCCCCGCCAGCTCGAAATTCTCGGGGTGGCCGGCGCACGGGCTGCCCAGCTGGCGGAAATTGCGGATGTCGTCGATGGTCGGGCGCGGATAGCCGGTCAGGTGCAGCAACGCGTAGATCAGCATCGATCCATGCCCGGCGGATAGGACGAAACGGTCGCGGTCGGCCCAGCGGGCGTCCGCCGGATCGAACTTCAGATAGCGGGTGAACAGCACGGTCGCGACATCGGCCATGCCCATCGGCATGCCGGGATGGCCGGAATTGGCCGCTTCAACGGCATCCATCGCCAGGGCGCGGATGGCGTTGGCGAGCTGATCGTGCGAGGCGGTCATGGGCATCCCTATAGAATCGTCGCGGCGGGCGAATGCGCCGCGATTCGGCGCGGCCGGACAGCACCGACGAAATGAACGGACGAGTCGCCCCCCGGCCGCCGATCCTTTGTCGCGCCCGGGCCGGGGCGTCAACCGCCGCGCTCGGTGCCGCTTGCTCCGCGCGTTGGACCTGCTAGTTAATATTTTATGACAGACGATCGGCTGATCATGGCTATCGGACGTTTGGAACGCGCGCTGACGCGTGTGGAGGCGCTGGCCGGGCCGGGCCGGTCGCCGGATGCGACGATCCGGCGGGAACTGGCCAACCTTGTCCAGCGCCACGAACGACTCCGCGCCAGAACAAAGGATGCGATCGATGCGATCGACCGGCTCACCGACGGCGTCTGAACGCAACCAAGCGCTTCCGGGGGGATAGCCGATGGCGGACGTGACGCTGGAAATCGGGGGACGCAGCTATTCCATATCGTGCCGCGACGGCGAAGAAGACCATCTCCGCGCCCTCGCCCGGCTGGTCGACGCCAAGGCGGAAAATGCGCGCGCGGCGGTGGGCGGGGTCAACGAGGCCCGGCAACTGCTGCTGGCCGCCCTGCTGCTGGCCGACGAGCTGAACGACATCCGCAGCGGGGCGGCCCCCGCCACACCTCTGCCGGTCGCGGAGCCGACGCCCGATCCGGCGATCAGCCTCGCGATCGAACGACTGGCGGAACGGGTCGAACGCTTTGCCGACAGCCTTGAGGCGGCGGCGCGGAACGCCTAGACTGGTGTGGACGGGACTGCCCGGTGCGCGCCTTTGCGAACATCCCTGAGGCGATTACACATCCATGGGGGTTGTCCCTGAGCAGGCCCTGGCCTGTCTTATATGGCCCCCACCTGACGTTAAAGGCGTCAGAGGATATTCCGGCAAACGGCCATGGCGGTTCCGTCACCCTGCCTTCCCCCGCCCTCCGGGCCACGCGCGGCTGATCCGTTCCGCCCCAAATCGGTGGACCCCGCCGCGCGGCGCGCTACACAGGGCGCGATGATCAAATCCGAACTGAGGGCCGCGCTCCGCCGCAGGCGCGACGGCTTCGTCGCCGCGCTCGACCCCGCCGTCGCCGCCATCGTGTTCCGCGCCCCGCCGGGGCCGCTGCGAGCCTTGATCGACGCGGCGCAGGTGGTGGCCGGCTATGTGCCGATCGGGTCGGAAGCGGATCCCGCCGCCATCCTCGACCATGCGGCGGCGGAGGGGCGGACCACCGCCCTGCCCTTCGTCGAGAGCCGCAGCGTGCCGATCCGCTTCCTGCGCTGGTCGCCCGGCGATGCGCTGGTCGACGGGCCGTTCGGCCTGCGCCAGCCCGGGCGCGGCGCGGAGGAGGTGGAACCGGCGTTGATCCTGACCCCGCTCGTCGGCTTCGACCGGCGGCTGCACCGCATCGGCCAGGGCGCCGCCCATTATGACCGCGCCTTCGCCCGCTGGCCCGAGGCGCGCCGGGTGGGCGTGGCGTGGAGCGCGCAGGAAGTGGATTTCGTGCCCGACGACCCATGGGACGTGCCGCTCGACGCGGTGCTCACCGAGCGCGAATGGATCGCGCGCGAACGGGAGGCCCGCTGATGCCCAGTTGGCGCAAACCCGCCGGCATGGCGCTGATCCTGACGATCATCCTGGTCTGGGCGATCATCGTCGCCAGCTTTTCCGGCCCGATCGAGCGGCTGCACGCCATCGTGCAGTGCGTCATCTATCTGGTCGCCGGCATCGTCTGGATCCTGCCGCTGAAGCCGCTGCTGCGCTGGATGGAAACCGGCCTGTGGCGCGACCCCGGCCCGCGCTGAGGCCGCCTGTCCGCCGCGTTGGCACATCCTTAACCTCGCTGCGCTAGCTTTCCCCGATAGGTTCGGACAGGATTCCGATGAACGAGAGCAGCCCAGCCCCGGCCCCGCCGGAAGAACGCGTGACCGAACGCTACCAGGTGGCGATCGATACCGAGATGCGCCAGCTGGGCGAGGCCAATCACGCGATCCGCATCGTCAACATCTCCTGGCGCGGTTTTTCCGCCGAATCGAACCATCTCTTCGACGCGCCCAGCGTGGTCTGCGTGGCGCTGCCCGGCATGGGCGAGGTGAAGGCGCGGGTGATTTGGAGCGATCCACGCCGCGTCGGCGCGGAATTCCTGGCGCTGTTGACGCAGGACGAGCTGACGCGCGCCTTTGGCGGTTGACCTGCACCATCGGGGATTTGGGACCGGCGCCATCCGCATGGGGAATGGCGCGAGTGACGGGGCTCGAACCCGCGACCTCCGGCGTGACAGGCCGGCGCTCTAACCAACTGAGCTACACCCGCTTGAGCGGTGAGCGGGCGACCTAGTAGAGCCACCCGAGGCTGTCAAGCAGAGTGACCGCCTGATCCCCTGCGTAATTCGCTATTGCCGTCGTCATCGTCGGGAAGGGCGCGGATCAGCGTCCCCTCCTCGAACAGGAAACCGGCGATATCGGGCTTGCCGGCCGCGCGCATCACCGTCTGGATGATGATCAGCAGCGGCACCGCCAGCAGCGCGCCGGGCGTGCCCCACACCCAGCCCCAGAAACTCAGCGAGATCAGGATCAGCAGCGGATTGATGGTCAGCCGCCGCCCCAGCAGCATCGGCGTGACGACATTCGCCTCGATCAGGTGGAAACCGATCTGGATCGCCGCCGGCAGCAGCGCCAGCCAGACGTCGGAAAAGGTCATCAACCCGCCCAGCCCCAGCAGGATCGCGGCAAGAATCGGCCCGATATAGGGAATATAGTTGAGCAGCGCGACGATCCCGCCCCACATCAGCGGAGACGGCATCCCGATCAGCCACAGGATCGCCGCGACGATCAGCCCCAAGCCGACATTGATGAACGTAATTGTGCCCAGATAGGCCGATGTCGCATCGACGACGTTCTGGATCACCCGCGCCGTGGCCAGCGCGCCGCCGAAGCTGCCCCGGCTGGTGATGGTGCGTTCCCGCAGCCGCGTCCATCCGGCGAGGAAGAAATAGATCACCAATATCGCGAAGAAGGTCTGGATGGCGGCGCTGGGCGCGGACGAGACATAGTCCATCAGCGACGTCGGCGCGGCAACCGCGCGCGCCTGCGCCGCCGCCACCGGTCCGCTCGCCAGCATCTGCACCGTATTGTCCACGAACCGCTGCAGATTGGCGTAGAAATCGATCAGCGGCGCGAGATTGGCCTGAATTTGCGGAATGCGTTCCGGCAGGGCGCGGAACCATTCGGTGGCCGGCACGACGATGGAGGCCAGCGCGACATTGGCGACGATCAGGAACAGCAGCAGGCACAGAAAGGCGGCCAGCCCGGAAGGAACGCGCCGCCGCTCCATCCATTCCAGCAGGGGCACGAGCGCGATGGCGATGACCAGCGCCGCCGTTACCGGCAGGAAGAATTCCGCGCCGTAGCGGAGCGCGAACGGCAGGCCGATGATCAGCCCGACGCCGCAGATCAGGGTAAGCGCGG
>NZ_MEFG01000034.1 GCF_001724715.1 Sphingomonas sp. SCN 67-18 | reverse complement strand
CTGACCTGGAGCCGCGGGACCTCGTTGATGTCCCGCCGCAGGCGCGGCGCGGCCTTGCGCGCGGCACGCTCCATGACGGTAATGAGGCCGGAGGTGGAAACCATGACAATCCTTAAACGGAGACGCTTGAGCCTCGCCTTTAAACGCCCGCCCGGGCGCGATTCAAAACAACCCTGCGCCCGTCCGGGCGCGGCGCCTCAATCGGCGCGCTTCACATATTCCTGCGCATAGACGTCAACGACGATGCGGGTGCCGGCCCCGATATGCGGCGGCACCATGACGCGCACGCCGTTGTCCAGCACCGCCGGCTTGTAGGAGGACGACGCCGTCTGCCCCTTCACCACCGCATCCGCCTCCACGATCAGCGCCTCGATCGTGTCGGGCAGCTGGACCGATATCGGCCTGTCTTCATAAAGTTCGAGCACCACGTCCATGCCGTCCTGCAGGAAGGCGGCGGCATCGCCCAGCATGTCGGCGGGCAGGGTGATCTGCTCGTAATTATCCTTGTCCATGAAGGTCAGCGTGTCGCCGTCGCGGAACAGGAACTGGAAATCCTTGGTGTCCAGCCGCACCTTCTCCACCGTCTCGGCGGAGCGGAAGCGGACGTTGGTCTTGCGGTTGTCGATCAGGTTCTTCATCTCGACCTGCATGTACGCGCCGCCCTTGCCGGGCTGGGTATGCTGGATCTTGACCGCCTTCCACAGCCCCTTTTCATATTCGATGATGTTGCCGGGACGAATGTCCACGCCGCTGATCTTCATACCTGTCTCGCTGTCCTGAAAAGAGCCGAGCGGCCTTTACCGTGCGCGCCCATCCCCGGCAAGCGCGGATGGGAAGGCCCCGCAGGCCGGCAAATCGGCCCGTTATGCATTTTTCGTCGTTTACATCCAATGCAATGCAGCGGCAGAGATGTAGTAAGACTTTATCAACCAAGGTGAGAGTCGTGCCGGCAGGGAATGAAACGATCGGAAAGGACGCCGGGGGGCCGCATCGGCCCGTGCCGGTCGCCGCCGGTTGCTTCGGCCTGTCCCGCGCGGTCGAGGCCCGCATGGTCGCCGCCCGCGCGCGGCAGGATTGCCCCAGCCTCGAGCAGTTCGAGCAGCGTTACCTCGCCTCCGAGCACGCCTGAGCGGACCGGCCGGTCACGCCTGCATCTCATATTGCTTCAACAGATCGTAAAGCGTCGGCCGGCTGATCCCGAGCAGCTTGGCGGCGCCTGAGATATTGCCTTCGGTGCGCGACAGGGCACGGCGCAGCGCCTTTCGGTCGGCCCGCTCGCGCACCGCCTTGAGGTTGATGAGGTCATCCTCCTCCTCGGCGCTGTCGAGGTCCAGATCGGCCGCCGTCACGCGCTTGCCGTCCGCCATGATGACGGCGCGCTTCATGCGGTTTTCAAGCTCGCGGACATTGCCCGGCCACGCCCATGCGTCGATCGCGGCAAGCGCGTCGGGCGCGAAGCCGGTCACCGCCGGGTTCATCTCGCGCGCGAAGCGGGTGAGGAAATGCTTGGCCAGCATCGCCGCGTCTCCAGGCCGTTCCGCCAGCGTCGGGATTTTCACGACGATTTCGGCCAGCCGGTAATAAAGATCCTCGCGGAACCGCGTGTCGGCGATCATCGCCTCCAGGTCCTGATGGGTGGCGCAGACGATCCGCGTGTCGACCGGGATCGCCTTGCGGCCGCCGATCCGCTCGATCACCCGTTCCTGGATGAAGCGCAGCAGCTTCACCTGCAGCGGCAGGGGGATGTCGCCCACCTCGTCAAGGAACAGCGTGCCGCCCTGGGCCTGCTCTATCTTGCCCTCGGTGGTCTTGATGGCGCCGGTGAACGCGCCCTTTTCATGGCCGAACAGTTCGGCCTCCAGCAGGTTTTCCGGTATCGCGGCGCAGTTGATGGCGACGAACTGGCCCTTGCGGCCGCTCGCCTCATGCAGGCCGCGCGCCAGCAATTCCTTGCCGGTGCCGCTGGCGCCCAGCAGCATCACCGACACATTATTATTGGCCACCCGCTCTATGGTACGGGCGACCTTCAGCATTTCCGGCGCGGTGGTGATCATGCCGCCGAGCACCCGGTTGCCCGGCGCGCCGCCTTCCGCCAGCCGCCGGTTCTCGCTCTCTATGGCGTGCAGGTGGAAGGCGCGCCCGACAATCAGGCCCAGCTCGTGGATGTCGACCGGCTTCTGGTAGAAATCATAGGCGCCGCCCGAAATCGCCCTGAGCGCGCTGGTCCGCGCGCCATGGCCGGAGGCGACGATCACCTTGGTATCGGGCTTCAGCGCCAGGATGGCATCCAGCGTGGCGAAGCCTTCATCCGTGCCGTCAGGATCGGGCGGCAGGCCCAGGTCCAGCGTCACCACCGTCGGCTCGTGCAGGCGCAGTGCATCGATGGCGGCGGCGCGGTCGCCAGCGACGATCACTTCATAATCCTCATAGGCCCAGCGCAGCTGGCGCTGGAGGCCCTGATCGTCCTCGACGATCAGCAATTTGGGTTTTTCGTCACTCATCAGGCGGCTTTCTCATTCGGGTCCCGTTCGCGGACATCGACCTGGGGCAGGATCAGGGTGAAGCGGCTGCCCTCGCCCTCGCGGCTTTCCACCTCGATGCGGCCGCCCATCGATGCGGCGAGCGTGCGCGCCTCGAACGCGCCGACGCCGAAGCCGCCATTCTTGGTGGATGCAAAGGGCTTGAACAGTTGCGAGCGCATGAAATCGCCGCTCATGCCGTGGCCGCGATCCAGTATCTCGATGGCGACATGCAGGCCGCGCCGCACGGTGGTGACATGGACCGGCTCATTGGCCGGGCTGGCGTCGATCGCGTTCTGGACGAGGTGGCCGACAATCTGTTCCAGCCGGGCCGGATCGGCCAGCGCCATCAGGTCCGCCGGGCCGGAGACGGTGACCGGATGCAGCGCGCGCTTGGCCAGCGCCACCTCCTCGATCACGCGGCCGACGACGATGGGCCGGGGGTCTTCCCGCCGCGCCTTATTGTGCTGCGACAAGCGCGCCAGCAGGTCGTTCATCCGCCCGGCCGAATCCTTCAGCGTCTCGATCATGTCGAGGCGGAATTCCGGATTGTGGGCGTGCCGCTCCGCATTATGGGCGACCAGGGTGAGCTGGCTGACCAGATTCTTGATGTCGTGCATGATGAAGGCGAAGCGCCGGTTGAACTCGTCGAACCGCCGCGCTTCCGACAGCGCCTCCTGCCCGCGCGCTTCGGCAAGATAGCTGGCCGCCTGCCGCCCGACGACGCGCAGCAGGTCGAAATCCTCCCAGTCCAGCGTCCGGTCGATCGGCGGCCGGGCCAGCAGGACGATGCCCGCCAGCCGGTCGAAATGGACCAGCGGCACCGCCGCCCAGATGCGCGGATCGTCCAGCATCCAGGCCGGGATCGCGTCATGTTCCTCGCCGCCGCCGGCGCGGCGCGTCACGTCCAGCTCGACGATCCGCCCGGTCGTTTCGAAATAGCGGGCGGTGACGTGATCGGCGGCATGGGCGGGCACGTCCGCCGTCGCCCAGTTCCACCGGCTGTGGGTGGCCAGCGTGCCGGCATCGTCGGGCAGCAGCAGCAGGCCGCCGGGCGAATCGGTGATGTCGGCAACCGCCTGGATGACCCGCGCGTCCAGCGGCGCGGCCGCCTCATCACGCTGGCCGATAGTGTCGGTGAAGCGCAGCCATTCGACGCGATAATCATAGCGGTGCTGGAAGAAATGCTTGGCGACCTTGACCTTGAACCAGGCGCGGAACGTGTCTGACGGCAGCAGCACCAGCGAGGCCACGGTGGTGCCGAACACGAAGCTGATCTGCGCGGCGCGCGCATAATCCCCGCCGACATAGTTGAGCGCGGTGGTGACGATCACCATCAGCACCAGATAGCTGCCGATGGCGACCAGCGAGAGCGATTGGAACGCCACGGTGCGCGACAGCTGCATCTTCCACTTGTCGTTGCGCCGCGCCGCCAGCGCGAACATCGGCACCAGCAGCATCAGCATGATGCCGCGCAGCGCGTAGAGCTCCACCGCCCAGCCGTCGACCAGATAGGCGACGGTGTAGAGGTTGAGATCGTAGATCCACAGCACGCCGAGCGCGATCATCGGCAGGCGGATGCCCCAGCGCGCATCGGGTGCGGCGGCGTTGTAGAGATTGTGGACCAGCACCAGCGAGCCGATGGTCACCATCAGCCGCAGCACCAGCGCGGAGAATTCGATGGCGTTGGCCACCTGCGCGCCCGCATCCAGGCCGACCGCCATCGCGTCCAGCACCACGCCGGCCAGGATGACCAGCGCGATGACGCCGTACAGCACGGAGGCAGCAGCGCTGCGCCCCTCGTCGCCCCGGCGCAGCAGGATGAACATGAAGCCCAGCCAGGCGAGGTTGCGCCCGCTTTCCGCGAACAGCGAGAGCACCGCGTCCGGCCCCTCCACCGCCACGGCCAGCGCCCAGAAGGCGGTGGCGGCAAGACCGCCGATCAGCGCCGAGCGCTGGGCGGTGCCGCCGGGGTGGCGCAGCTGCCAGATCGCCAGCGCCGCGAACAGCGTCGCCGCCAGCGCATGGCTCCAGATGCCGATCATCTCGATCATCGCCCGCCCCCCGGCCGCGCCCCTGCATGGATCGTAAGATTAACCGACATGCCCGCAGTGTCGCTGAAATTTACAAAAATTTCCTGAAAGCGCGCGGAACCCATTGTTTTGCACCCAATGCGGGCAGGATCGGTTATCGTCGCGCCCCCGACGATCAAACCATGGATGCCGGATGAATGCTGTAACCCAGATCACACCCGTCATCCTCTCCGGCGGGGCGGGCACGCGCCTGTGGCCGCTGTCGCGCGAGGACCGGCCCAAGCCGCTGCTGGCGCTGACCGGCGACCGGACGATGTTGCAGCTGACCGCGCTGCGCACCGCCGGCGACCCGCGCTTCACGGCGCCCATCGTCGTCGCCGGGCAAGTGCAGGCCGACGCGATCGAGGCGCAGCTTGCCGCCGTCGGCATCGCGCCGCTGGCGCTGATCCTGGAACCGGAAGGGCGCAACACCGCGCCCGCCATCGCGCTGGCGGCACTCGCCGCGCCGCCGCAAAGCCCGTTGCTGGTCATGCCCAGCGACCATGCGATTACCGACCTGCCCGCCTTCCACCGCGCCATCGATGCCATGCTGCCGCCCGTCGCGGAGGGATGGCTGGCGACGTTCGGCATCACACCGGACGGGCCGGAGACGGGTTATGGCTATATCCGCATCGGCCCGGCCATCGCGCCGGGGGTCCATCGGGTCGCGCGCTTCGTCGAGAAGCCGGATGAAGACGCCGCCCGCGCCATGCTGGCGGAGGGCGGCCATGCGTGGAATGGCGGCATCTTCCTGTTTCGCGCGGATGCGCTGCTGGAGGCGCTCGCCCGCCATGCGCCCGCGATGCTCGCGGCGTGCCGGGCGGCGATGGCGCATGGCGTGCGCGACGGCGGGCGCTTGCTGCCCGACGCCGCGGAATTTGCCGCCTGCCCGGCCGATTCCATCGACTATGCGGTGATGGAGAAGGCGGATCGGGTCGCGGTGGCGCCGGTCGCCATGGGCTGGTCCGATGTCGGCAGCTGGGATGCGCTCCACGCGCTCGGCCCGCATGACGGCAACGGCAATGCGCTGGACGGCGAGATCGTGGCGCTGGATGTGCGCAACTGCCTGATCCGCAGCGACGGCCCGACCATCGCGGCGATCG
The DNA here is from genome assembly GCF_001724715.1 of Sphingomonas sp. SCN 67-18. Lineage (GTDB taxonomy): Bacteria > Pseudomonadota > Alphaproteobacteria > Sphingomonadales > Sphingomonadaceae > SCN-67-18. The sequence goes on along the minus strand of NZ_MEFG01000034.1, from coordinate 22,911 downwards.
GCGTCAGCGACTTGATCATCGTCGCCAGCGGCAACAATGTGCTGGTGATGCCGCGCGGTCGATCGCAAGAGGTGCGATCCATCGTCGCGGCGCTGCAAGCGAAGGAAACGGGCGAATGATGCGGGCTTTGGGCAAGAGCGGCCTTTCTACGCCGCCGCTGGTGCTGGGCGGCAATGTGTTCGGCTATACGGCGGACCGCGCCGCGAGCTTTGCCGTGCTCGACGCCTTCATGGCCGGCGGCGGCACGATGATCGACACCGCCGACGTCTATTCCGCCTGGGTGCCCGGCCATAAGGGCGGCGAATCCGAAACGGTGATCGGCGAATGGCTGAAGCGGCGCGGGCGGCGCGACGACGTGCTGATCGCCACCAAGGTGGGCATGTTGCCCGGCGAAGGCGGCGAAGGGCTGGCCCCGGCGCGGATCGCGGCGGCGGTGGAGGCGTCTCTCACCCGGCTGGGCACCGACTATATCGACCTTTATTACGCCCATAAGGACGACCCGGCGACACCGATGGACGCGAGCCTGAGGGCGCTGGACGCGCTGGTGAAGGCGGGCAAGGTGCGGGCGCTGGGTGCATCCAATTTCGCCCATCACCGGCTGGACGAGGCGCTGGCCACGGCGGCGCACGGCGACCTGACGCCCTATACCGTGCTGCAGCCCGAATATAATCTGGTCGCCCGCAAGGATTTCGAAGGGCCGGTGCAGCAATTGGCCATCGACCGCGGGTTGGGCGTGCTGCCCTATTTCGGGCTGGCATCCGGTTTCCTGACCGGCAAATACCGCACGGCCGCCGACCTGCAGGGGCGCGAGCGCGGCGAGAGCGTGAAAACCTATCTGAACGCGCGCGGGCTGAGCGTGATCGGCGCGATGGACGTGATCGCCCGGGAAAGCGGGGCGACCCACGCCCAGATCGCGCTGGCGTGGATCGCGGCACAGCCCGGCGTCACCGCGCCCATCGCCAGCGCCACCGACGTCGGCCAGATGGAGGAATTGCTGGGCGCGATGCGGCTGACGCTGAGCGCCGAGCAGATCGCGGTGCTGAACGCCACCGGCTGAGCCGGTGGGCCGGTGGGCGGCGGGCCGCTCAGTCCCCCGCGAAGGCGAAGGGGGAAAGGCCCCGCTCCCGCTCGTTGAAAACCAGCGCGCGCCCGGCGGGCGGCGCGGAGCGTTGCGGGCAATCGCCGCGCGCGCAGGCCCGGCAACCCAGCCCGACCGGCGTCGCCTCGCCATCCTTCAGATCGACCCCGCGCGCCAGCGCGAGCGGCGCGGCCAGCGCCGCGTCCAGGCCCAGGCCGATGGCGAATTCCGCCCGCACCGCGCCCACCCGCTGCCCCTGCGGCTGGACGGTGCGGGCGAGCGTGAACCAGCGGCTGCCATCTTCAAGCGCCACCAGCTGGCGGACGATCTCGCCCGGCCGGTCGAACGCGGCGTGCAGCCGCCACAGCGGGCAGCGGCCGCCCGCCTCCACCAGCGCCGCGCCGGACGCGCCGCCATAGCGTTTCGACACCTGCCCGGCGCGGTCGACCCGGATCATGAACAGCGGCAGGCCGCGCGCGCCCACACGCTGCAGCGTGGTCAGCCGGTGGGCCACCTGCTCGAACCCGGCGCCGAAGCGGCGTTGCAGCAGCTCGACATCATAGCCGGTCGCCTCGCAGGCGCGCAGGAAGCGGGCATAGGGCATCATCAACGCGGCGGCGAAATAGGAGCCGAGATGCCGCCGGAAAAAGCGTTCCGCCACCCGGTCGCCAAAGCCCGCGCCCTGCACCAGCGCATCGATTTCCGCCCGCGCCTCGATCAACGCCAGCTGATAGCCCGCCTGGAAGCTGCGCGACGCCGGATCGAGCATTTCGGAGAGCTGCAATTGCCGGGCGTGCAGATCCAGCCGGCGCAGCCTGTCCGGCATCACCTCCACCGGCAGGATGCGGATCGACAGCTGGTGCCTGACCCGCAACCGCTCCCCGATCGCGCCGTAAAGGTCGCCCGCGCCCATCCGCAATTCGTCCGCGACCTGTTCCGCCATCGCGTCGAGATCGGCAAAATGGTTGCGCCACCGTTCGATCTCGCGGCGCACCGCCTGCACCGAATCCGCCTCGTCCGACGCGGTGGCGGCACCGCCGTCGCGCAGCCGGTCGAACGCGCGGGCGAAGGCCGCCGCGCCGCCGGGCGCCGCCGCCAGCCATTCGTCCACCTCTGCCCGGTCGATGCCGATATCCGCGAACATCGGATCGGCCAGCCGCCGCCGGATCGCCTCCGCGCCGCCGCCCGGCTCGTCCGCCGCAAGGCTGCGTGGATCGAAATCGAACGTCTCGGCCAGCCGCAGCATCAGCCCGGCCGCCAGCGGCCGCTGGTTGCGCTCGATAAGGTTGAGATAGCTGGGCGAGACCGCCAGCATCTCCGCCATCGCTGCCTGGGTCAGCCCCGCCGCGCGGCGGATGCGCCGCACCGCGTGGCCGGCAAACAGTTTCTTCTCGGCCATGTGCAGCCTCCCGGGCGGACCATGGCCGGTATTTTGTCAATAAATTTACAATGAAACAAGTTTTTCGGCGAATTGCACGCCAGATTTTGTAAATTTATTGCCGCTCAGCCCTGCGCGGCGGGGACCAGCTCTATGACGTCCATGATCGATTCGAAGCGCGGATAGGGCAGGATCAGCCGCCAGCGCCCCGCGCCGATCCGTTCGACCGCGCCGGCCATGTCGCGATCCGGATCGTCGCCATAATCGAGCGCGCGGCGCTCATCGCCCAGCATCATCGTGCCGAGGAAGATGAGGCGCGTGTCCGCCCCGCCGAACAGGATGCCCACCGGCCGCTGCGACCCGGTCAGCTTGCTGAAGCTGGCGAGATCGCCCTCGTCGTCGATCCGGCAATCGAAGCTGGGATAGACGGTATAATCCGCCATGGCGGTGCCGTTGGCGCCCAGCTTGATCACCCGGCAGCGATAGGCGCCGGCGGGCGGGCGTGGGTTTGGCAGCGCCGCGTCCGGCGCGAGCAGCGCCCCTTCCCGGTCGATCTCCGCCGCGTGCCCGCCGGACCGGGCGGCGGCCAGCCCCTTTACGAAGGCTTCGCGCCAGTTGCCGATGCGGGTGCGGTCGGCCGCGGTCGCGACCCCGCGCCAGTCCGGCGCGGCGCGCACCGGCCCGGCGGCTTCGGTGCGCGCAACCTGCGTCGCGCAGCCCGCCAGCAGGATCAGGGCCAGCCCGAAGGACCGGCGCACACAATATGTCAGCGACCTTTTCCTCATATTATCGGCGCGAGGATAACGGGGACCGGCGCTTATGAAAGCGCTTTGTCCCGCCTATTGCGCGGTCCAGCCGCCGTCCACCGACAGATTGGCACCGGTGATCGACTGCGCTTCGTCCCGGCACAGGAACAGCGCCAGCGCGGCCACCTGGTCGACGGTGACGAACGCCTTGGTGGGCTGGGCGTCCAGCAGCACGTCGTTCATCACCTGCTCGCGCGTCATGCCCCGCGCCTTCATCGTGTCCGGTATCTGTTTTTCGACCAGCGGCGTCCAGACATAGCCGGGGCTGATGCAGTTGACCGTGATGCCGTAGGTCGCGGTTTCCAGCGCGACCGTCTTGGTCAGCCCGGCAATGCCGTGCTTGGCGGCGACATAGGCGGCCTTGTTGGGGCTGGCGACCAGCGAATGGGCCGATGCGGTGGTGATGATCCGCCCCCATTTCGCCTGCTTCATCAGCGGCACCGCATGGTGCATCAGGTGGAAGGTGGACGACAGGTTGATCGCGATGATGGCGTTCCACTTGTCGACCGGAAACTCCTCCACCGGAGCGACATGCTGGATGCCGGCGTTGCTGATGACGATGTCCGGCCCGCCGAGCTTGTCACGGCATTCCGCCACCATCCGGCCGATCGCGTCGCCATCGGTCATGTCCGCGTCGGAATAGAGCGCCTTGCCGCTGGCCGCCTCGAGCGCGGCGCGTTCCTTCTCGATCTCGCCCGCGTCGCCGAAGCCGTTGATCATCACATGCGCGCCCTCGGCGGCGAGCAGCCTGGCATAGGCCAGGCCGATGCCGGATGTGGACCCCGTGACGATCGCGCTCTTGCCTTTCAGAAACATGGCTTGTCCTTCACTTGCTGTTTTCGGGAGACGGATCGGCGCGCGCCAGGTCGAACGCGGCGGTCTTGCCGTCGAGGATGTTGCGGGACACCAGCGCGGACTTGCGGATGCTGTCCGTCACCGCCGCCTTGCCCGCGTCCCAATGCTCGCGCATCGTGCGGGCGGAGAATTCATAGTCGCGCGCCCCGCCTTCCCACGCATTGGCGCGGTAGATGAGCTGGATGACGTTGACCGGATATTCGTGCGCCAGCGCGGCCAGCGCCTTCACGTCCGCATCGCCCGCCAGATCGGCCGGCAGCTTGGCCAGCACCCGACGGATCACCTCACGCTCCTTGCGCAGCCTCAGCAACTGGTCGCTGACCTGCCGGGTGCGGCTGGAAAAGCGGATTTCCTTTTCACGCGCCATCACGTCCATGATCGTGCGCGGCGCGCCGGATGAGGCGGCGAACAGATCGACCTGGAAGACCAGCATCTCCGCCGTCTGCGTGTCGAGCACGTGCGAGAGCGGGGTGTTGGACACCAGCCCGCCGTCCCACCACAGCCGCCCGTCTATCTCGACCGGCGGCAGGCCCGGCGGCAGCGCGCCCGAAGCCATGATGTGGCGGGCGTCGATCCGGCAGCTGCGATTGTCGAAATAGAGGAAATTGCCGCTTTCCACATCGACCGCGCCGACCGCGAGGCGCACCGGCCCGTCGTTCAGCAAATCCCAGTCGACCAGCGAATCGAGCGTGCCGGCCAGCGCCGCGCTGTCGTAAAAGCTGAGCGCCTCCGCCGTGCCCGGCGTCGCCAGCGCGGGCGGCACCGGGCGGGGCGCGAAGAAGCCCGGCACGCCCATGGTGGCGACAAAGCCGGCCGACCATTCGTGCAGCCATTCGCGGACCTGATCGTCATGCCAGATGGGGAAGCTGGGCAGCGCGCCCGTCACCTTGTCCCAGAAGGCGGCGAGCCGCGCCACGCGCCTTTCAGGCGGGTTGCCCGCGATGATCGCGGCGTTGACCGCGCCGATGGAGATGCCGGCCACCCGGTCCACCTCGATGCCCGCGTCGCTCAGCGCCTCGAACACCCCGGCCTGATAGGACCCGAGCGCGCCGCCGCCCTGCAGCACCAGCGCCACCTCGTCCGGCAACGGCATGGCCGCCCGGCTGCGTCGCGTCCGCTTGCTTTCAATATCCGCCATAAGCCTCCCGCACTGGGCCTAATTCGCAACGCCTGCAATCGTTCCCATGCGCTGCGACGCATGTTATTTGTGCAATCCTGACATGGCCGATGTGCAACCGAACCGCGCGCCGGGCATTGACGGCGACAGGCAAGCAAGGGGGCGGCGATGAAGCTCGACGATTACCGGACCAGCGACAATGTCGGCGATCAGCGCGGCCAGCGTTTCGGCGGTGGCGGCATGGGCGGCGGTGGCGGCGGGCTTGGCCTGCTGCTGAGCCTGGTCGGCAGCCGCTTCGGGCTGATCGGCGTGGTCGTGGTGATCGGCGGGGCGATGCTGCTGGGCATCAACCCGTTCGGCGGCGGCAGCGCGCCCGCCCCGCAGGCGGTGACCGGCGGCAAGAGCGCGGCGCAGGCCTGCGCGGTCGATGCGGACAGCCGCTTTTCCTGCCAGGTGCTGGCCAACACCGAAGACATATGGGGCCAAATTTTCAGCGAACGCGGCCAGCGCTACACGCCCGCGGGCTTCATCTTCTACGGCGGCACCGGCCAGTCCGGCTGCGGCGTCGCCCAGTCCGCCATGGGGCCGTTCTATTGCCCGACGGACAGCAAAATCTATCTCGACACCAGCTTCTATGCCGAGCTGCGCCAGCGTTTCGGCGCGGCGGGCGATTTCGCGCAGGCCTATGTCATCGCGCATGAGGTGGGCCACCATATCCAGCATCTCGCCGGCACGCTGGACGAGGTCCGCCAGCGCCAGGCGTCGGCGGGGCAGGCCGGCGGCAACGCCCTGCAGGTCCGCGTCGAGTTGCAGGCGGATTGCTATGCCGGGGTGTGGGGCGCGCACAACCGCGACCGGCTGGAGCCGGGCGACATCGAGGAAGGGCTGACGGCGGCATCGGCGATCGGCGACGACACGCTGCAACGCGCCGCCGGCCAGCGCCCGGTGCCGGAAAGCTTTACCCACGGCACGTCGGAACAGCGGATGAAATGGCTGAAGCGGGGCCTTGAAACCGGCGACCCCGCCCAGTGCGACACTTTTTCCGGCGTGATCTAGAGGGTTTAGAGGCGGACCAGCATCTTGCCGGTGTTGGCCCCGCTGAACAGGCCCAGAAATGCGTCCGGCGCGGCTTCCAGCCCGTCGCGCACCGTGGTTTTGGCCTGCACCGCGCCGCTTGCCACCCATTGCCCCATTTCCTGATGGAAAGCGGCCATTTCAGGCAGGTAATCGGTGAAGATGAAGCCCTTCATCATGATCCGCTGCGAGATCACCCGCATGATGTAGCGCAGCGCCATGGGCTTGCCGTCATTATAGGCGTCGATCATGCCGCAAATGGCGAAGCGCGCTTCCTGCCGCGCGCAGGCGAAGGCCGCATCGAGATGCTCGCCGCCGACATTGTCGAAATAGACGTCGATACCTTTGGGCGCGGCGGCCTGAAGCTGCTTCAGCACCGGCCCGGCCTTATAGTCTATGCACGCCTCCGCCCCCAGTTCCTTCACCCAGGCGCATTTGGCGGCGCCCCCGGCGGAACCGATCACCGTCATTCCCCTGGCGCGGGCGATCTGCACCACGGCGGACCCGACGGCGCCGGCGGCGGCGGAGACGAACACCACGTCACCCGCCCTGGCCCGGGCCGCGCTGAGCAGGCCGAAATAGGCCGTCGCGCCGGTCAGCCCCAGGCTGTGCAGCCAGGTTTCGATAGGCACGCCGATATCCGGCAGCTTGTTGGGCATCATGTCCGGCGTCACCACCGCTTCGTCGCGCCAGCCGCCCATGTGCATCACCTTGTCGCCCACAGCGAAGCCCGGCGACCGGCTTTCGATCACCTCGCCCACAGCGCCGCCGGTCATCGGCTCGTCGATCTGGAACGGCGGGACGTAGCTTTTCACGTCGTTCATCCGCCCGCGCATATAGGGATCGACCGACAGCCAGCTGTTGCGCACCCTGATGGCGCCTTCGCCCAACGGCGCGTCAGCCAGCGTCTTGAGTTCGAAATTGGCGGCGGTGGGCATGCCGTCCGGCCGGGATTTCAAATGCCATGCGCGGGCCATGTCTCTCTCTCCTGCAAAACTCTTGATCGACTATCGATGGTTGCGACCAGTCTTATTCCGAAACCGATCGGACGCAAGGGCCGGGCGACGGGCCGTTGGCATATCGAACAATCTTGCCATTCCCCCCGTTGCATCCCCCCCGGCCTCTCGTTAAAGGGAGCGGCCTCACCGGTCCGGCCGGTGGGCAGACGGGGCCGTAGCTCAGTTGGGAGAGCGCGTCGTTCGCAATGACGAGGTCAGGGGTTCGATCCCCCTCGGCTCCACCATTCAAGCCTGAAAGCAGGCTTGAATGGTGGTTTCCCTACCCCATCCGACAGCATGGAGGCCGGGCGCGACCGGCATTGGCCCCGCGCTCAGGCCCGCCTGGCGCGCAACCGGGGCAGCATGGCCGCCAGCACGTCGTCACGGCGCAGCAGGTGGTGGTAAAGCGCGGCAGCGACATGCGCTGCGACCAGCGCCACCGTCATCCACCCCAGCAGTTCATGGGCGGCGCGGGAGAAGAGCACCGCGCCGCTGCCCTTTTCGACGGCGAATTTGGGAAGATCGACCAGGCCGAACCAGCTGAGCGGATAGCGGCCGGCGGAAACGAACACCCAGCCGCTGAGCGGCATGGCGATCATGATGCCGTAAAACGCCATGTGGGTGGCGTGGGCGATCCGCCGGGTGAGCGCCGACATGCCGGCGGGCAGTGGCGGCGGCCGGTGGGCGAGCCGCCAGCCCAGCCGCAGCAGGCTGAGCGCCAATATGCTGATGCCGAAGGATTTGTGCAGCGGCATGGCGTTGATCGCCAGACTGTCCTTCAGCCAGTCATGCCCGATGCCGATTGCGAGATTGGCGATGAGCAGCAGCGCGACCAGCCAGTGCAGCGCGATGGCGACCGACGAATAGCGCCTGCCCATCACCGCGCCATGCGGCATCGCTGCGCGACCGGGCCGATATCGGTAAAGGCCGCAACGTCGCCGAACACCCGCGCCGCGCCGGGGGAGGCCAGCGCCGCGTCGATGGCGGCCTCGTCCGCAAACTCCAGCGTGGCGATGGCGGCGAAGGCCGGATCGGCCTCAACCGGGAACAGCACGGTCGCGTCGATCAGCCCATGGTCCGTCCAGGCATCGCGCACGATGGCGAGATGGGTGTCGACATAATAGCGCGCGTCGAACCGCGCGCCTGCGGTCCACGGGTAGAGAACGGCCAGATACGCCATATGCGGTCCATCCTTGCTGCGGGCTGCTTCATTTCACCTTGGCGAGCATCGCCGTCATGCGCTTCTGCGCGATGGGCGGCAGCTTGGCCGCCCTGGCGGCGGCAAGGTTGGCGGGCTTCGCGCCGACCTGGACCAGCGCGACCATGCCCATCGTGTAATGCGGCTTGCACTTGAAACCCCACAGGCCGGGCTTGTCGACCTTGACCACCAGCGTCTCGTTGATCTTGCCGACCGCCGGGGCCGCGCCGTCCGGCAGCATGGTGGCGATGGTTTCCGCATTGTGCGTCTTGTCGGTGGGCATGAACTTGATGGTGTCGCCGACCGCCGCCTTGATGAAGGAAGGTTCGAACACCATCGCGCCTTCCGCGCCGTTATTCTTCATGTGGACGACGATTTCGCGTGCCTGGGCCTGCGACAGGCCGGCCGTCATCAACGCCCCGGCAAGACACCATTTGACCAACGATTGACTCAACACAGCGCTCTCCATCGCCATTGGGTTTGTCGCCCTTTCAGCAGGCTTCGCGCGCCCGCTCCATTGGGCTTTGGTCGCATAGCCGCGCAGGGCCGGCGGATCGGCCGGATTCGCCGCCAAGGCCGGCATTACCCCAAGGTCCAATGGCCCCCGCCGCCGCCTTGGCGGAATATCGCCGCGACCAGGCCGGTCCGGCAGGCGCAAAGCCGCTGAGTCGGGCGTGACGCGCAAGGAGAGGTTATGCTGAATCAGGCTATCGAGAAGCTGCGGGGCGACGTCGTCATCCGCGCCAGCTACGACAATTTCATCGGCGGCGACTGGGTCGCCCCGGTCAAGGGACAATATTTCGACAATATCTCGCCGGTCACCGGCCAGACGGTGTCGCGCGTCGCCCGCTCGTCGGTCGAGGATATCGACCTGGCGCTCGACGCGGCGCACAAGGCAAGGGAGTCCTGGGGTCGCACCTCGGCAACCGAACGTGCCCGGATCCTGATGAAGATCGCGGACCGGATGGAATCCAAGCTGGACCTGCTGGCGCTGGTCGAAACCATCGACAACGGCAAGCCGATCCGCGAGACGACGGCGGCGGACCTGCCGCTGGCGATCGACCATTTCCGCTATTTCGCGTCGTGCATCCGCGCGCAGGAAGGGTCGCTGGGCGAGCTGGACGACGATACCGTCGCCTATCATTATCACGAGCCGCTGGGCGTGATCGGCCTGATCATCCCGTGGAATTTCCCGCTGCTGATGGCGGTGTGGAAGCTGGCCCCCGCGCTGGCCGCCGGCAATTGCGTGGTGCTGAAGCCCGCCGAGCAGACGCCGATGAGCATCATGGTGCTGGTCGACATCATCGCCGACCTGCTGCCGCCGGGCGTGCTGAACGTGGTCAACGGCTTTGGCGTGGAAGTGGGCAAGCCGCTGGCGCGCAGCAACCGTATCGCCAAGGTGGCGTTCACCGGCGAGACCACCACCGGCCGGCTGATCATGCAATATGCCGCGGAAAACCTGATCCCGGTGACGCTGGAGCTGGGCGGCAAATCCCCCAACATCTTCTTCCAGGACGTGATGGACGAGGATGACGACTTCCTCGACAAGGCGCTGGAGGGCTTCACCCTGTTCGCGCTGAATCAGGGCGAGATCTGCACCTGCCCCAGCCGCGCGCTGGTGCATGAGAAGATCTACGACCGCTTCATGGAAAAGGCGATCAAGCGGGTCGAGGCCATCGTTCAGGGCAGCCCGCTGGACCCGGCGACGATGATCGGCGCGCAGGCATCCAACGACCAGCTGGAGAAGATCCTCTCCTATCTCGACATCGGCCGCAACGAAGGCGCCAAGGTGCTGACCGGCGGCGACCGGGGCACCCGCGAGGGCGACCTGGCCGGCGGCTATTATGTGCAGCCGACGGTGATGGAAGGCCACAACCGGATGCGCATCTTCCAGGAGGAGATTTTCGGCCCGGTGCTGTCGGTCACCACCTTCAAGGACGAGGCGCACGCGATCGAGCTGGCGAACGACACGCTGTACGGCCTGGGCGCGGGCGTGTGGAGCCGCAACGGCAACCGCGCCTACCGCGCGGGCCGCGCCATCCAGGCCGGGCGGGTGTGGACCAACTGCTACCATCTCTACCCCGCCGGCGCGGCCTTTGGCGGATACAAGCAGTCCGGTTTCGGCCGCGAGAACCACAAGATGATGCTTGAGCATTATCAACAGACCAAGAATCTGCTGGTCAGCTACAACCCCAGGAAACTGGGCTTTTTCTGACCTTCCCGGGGGAACCGTCCCATCTCCACTTGCGGTTCTCCAATAACTGGCAGCGGGCTCGACGGCCCGCTGCCACCCTTTTTCGAGGTTGAGCGATGACCACCGAGCGCGTGCTGGCGACTGCCGAGGCGGAAGCGCTGATGCGCCGCCTGATCGCCATCCACGGGCCGCTGATGTTCCACCAATCCGGCGGCTGCTGCGACGGATCCGCGCCGATGTGCTACCCGGCGGGCGAATTCCGCGTGGGCGGGCAGGACGTGCTGCTGGGCCATGTCAACGGCGACATCCCGGTGTGGATCGGCGCCGCGCAGTTCGAATATTGGGAGCACACCCAGATCTGCATCGACGTGGTGCCGGGCCGCGGCGCGGGCTTTTCGCTGGAATCGCCGGAAGGGATGCGCTTCATCGTCCGGTCGCGGCTGTTCACGGACGAGGAGGCGGCAGAGCTTGTCGCCGCAGGCCCGCCGCCGCGCGGCGCCTGAGCCAAATGGCGTTCACCAGCCATCCCCTGCGCCGGCGGGTGGTGGAGGAAATGCATCTCCGCAGGTTTCCGGCGCTGGCCGGGCCGACGCGCATCGTCCAGATCGTCCGGCTGACCGACATGGCGGCGCGCGCGCCCTTGCCGCCGGTGCCCGCGCGCTTCCGCCCGGTCCGCGACGGCGCTGGGCGGCACTGGGCCTTCGAGGCGCCGGACGGCGCCACCCTGCTGGTCGAGGCGCATAGCGAGGCGACGACCGCGACGATGATCGTCCCCGGATTGGCAACGGACGGCGCGGCGCAGGGCGCGAACGGCCCGTTCAGCGACGCGACGCCCGCCGACGGGCTGGCCTGGCTGGAATCGCTGCCCGGCCTGGTCGTCCGCGCCACCCGCGCGATGCTGGTCGCGGACGAGGCCGCCGCCGCGCCGGTGCTGGCGCAGGCCGGTTTCGCGGCGGACGAGCTGGTCTGCTGCGACATTGGCGGCGGCATCCGGCTCTGGTCGGATTTCCGGCTGCACGCCGACGGCTATGGCCGGCTGGCGATCGCCGCCAACGGCGCGGAGCCGGGCGATCTCGGCCGGATCGTCCAGCGGCTGCAGGAACTGGGCAATTACCGCAACATGGCGCTGCTCGGCCTGCCCGTCGCGCAGGAACAGGGGCGGCGGATGACGGAGCTGGAGGACCGGCTGGCCGCGCTCGCCCGGCAGGTGGCCGCCGCCGGCGACGACGATGAATCCGCGCTGGAGCAGCTCTCCGCGCTCAGCGCCGAGATTGCCCGCATCACCGCCGATACCGGCTTTCGGATGAGCGCGACCGCCGCCTATGCGCGCATCGCGGCGGAAAGGCTGGCGATCCTCGCCGTGCAACCGCTGCCCGGCCACCAGAGCCTGAAGGATTTCACCGAGCGGCGGCTGACCCCGGCGGTGCGGACCTGCGCCTCATTTTCCGCGCGGCTGGAAACCCTCGCCAGCCGCACCGCGCGGGTGACGGCGCTGCTGCGCACCCGCATCGAGACGCGGATCGAGCGGCAGAACCGCGATCTGCTGCAATCGATGGAGCGCAGCATCGCCTTCCAGCTGCGCCTCCAGCATCTGGTGGAGGGGCTGTCCGTGCTGGCGGTCAGCTATTATGCGATCGGGCTTGCCGGCTATATGGCGCGGGGCGTGGAGCGGGTGGCCCACGGTTTCGACCACGACCTGTGGCTGGCGCTGGCGGTGCCGCCGGTGGTGGCGGCGATGGTGCTGCTGATCCGCTATCGGCGCATTCGCATAACCGCCGATGACGGCACGGAACATCTGTGACATGATCGGGAAGATGGCCAGAGCAACCGCCTCTTCCCCCACCCCTTCCGGCGTGCGCACCGCATCGTCCAGCGAGGATGATCCGCAGAAGGCGGCCGCCGCCGTCATCGACGCCATCGACCCGCAGAGCCTGGCCGGCATCCTGCTGTTCTGCTCGAGTCGCTATGAGCTGGACGAGGCCGCGCGCGCGATCAACCGGCGCTGCGAGAATGTGCCGGTGATCGGCTGCACATCATCGGGCGAGATCACCGCGACCGGGCTGACCGAAAGCTCGATCACCGCCATCGGCTTTCCGGCGGAAGATTTCACCCTGCACCCGATGCGATTCGAGGATCTCGACCATTTCGACGGCATCGAAGCGCACCAGCGGGTGCGCCGCCTGATCGCCGACGCGACGGCGGATTCGGCCCGGCTGGGGCCGGAGGGGTCGCGCGCCGCGCTGTTCCTGGTCGACGGCCTGTCCCACCGCGAGGAGATGCTGGCCGCCACCTTGCAGGAGGCGCTGGGCGAGGTGCCGCTGATCGGCGGATCGTCCGGCGACGGCATGGCCTTCAAACAGACCTTCATCTTCCATCAGGGGCAGTTCCGGCGCGATGCGGCGCTGGTGGCCGTGCTGTCGTCGCGGCGGCCGATGACCGTGTTCCGCGCCCAGCATTATGCGCCGGGCGAGATCAAGATGGTCATCACCGGCGCCGACCCGGTGCAGCGCATCGTGACGGAGATCAATGCCCGGCCGGCGGCAGAGGAATATGCCCGGCTGATCGGCGTCGCCGAAAGCGACCTGAACCTGCACGTCTTCGCATCCCGCCCGCCCATGGTGCGCGCGGGCGGCGAATATTTCGTCCGCTCCATCCAGACCGCGAACCCGGACGGCAGCCTGACATTCTATTGCGCCATCGACGAAGGCATCGTGCTGACCCTGGGCGAAAGCATAGACGTGATCGCCAATCTGCAGACGCTGTTCGGCGATTTGCGGACGCAGATCGGCCCGATCGACCGGATCATCGGTTTCGATTGCGTATTGAACCGGATCGAGGCCGAGCAGCGCCAGATGGGCCGGCGCATCTCGCAGCTGCTGATCGACAACCGGGTGGTCGGCTTCAACAGCTATGGCGAGCAATATCACGGCCTGCACGTCAACCAGACCTTCAGCGGCCTTGCGATCGGGCGATGAAGACGGGATCCTCCGCCCGGCCGCTGCCGGATGACGCCGCCCGCATCGCCGCGCTCGAGGACGAGCTGGACCGCGTCAAGCGGATCAACGTCGCCCTGATGGGGCGGGTGGAACGCGCGACCGACCTGCAGGGCAACGCCTTTTCGCTGTTCGAAAGCGCGATCACGCTGGAAAACAAGGTGCGCGCCCGCACGCTTGAGCTGGAGCGGGCGCTGTCCGAACTGGCGGTGTCCAACGCCGCGCTGGCCGCCGCCAAGGAGACGGTGGACGAAGCCCAACGCCGGCTGCGCGACGCGATCGAGAGCATCAACGAGGGTTTCGCGATCTTCGACGGCAACGACCGGCTGGTGCTGTGCAACCAGACCTATCTGAGCCTGTGGCCCGCCATTGCCGACCGCATCCGCCCCGGCGTCTCCTTCGACGAGATTGCCGAGATGATCGTCGACGACCGCACCACGCTGGGCGCGATGGTGGCGCCGGACCGCTGGGTTTCAGAACGGCTGGCCCAGCATGCGGTGGCGGCGGGCGCGCATGTCCACGCGCTGTCGGACGGGCGGTGGATCCAGATCAACGAGCTGCGCACCAGCGAGGGCGGCATCGTCGGCGTTTATACCGACATTACCGAGGCCAAGGCGGAGGATGCGCGCCAGCGCGCCATGGAACTGGCCGAGAAGGCGACCCTGCTGCAGGCGACGCTGGACAATATTCCGCAGGGCGTGTGCGTGTTCGACGCAGACCGGCGGCTGGTGGCGTGGAACGGCCCCTTCACCACGCTGCTGAAGCTGCCGTCCAACCTGCGCGCCGTGGCCGCCGACCATGACATGCTGGCGACGATCATGGGCCGCACCTATCCGCTGATCCGCTCTTCCGGCAGCTTTGCCTGGCTGGACGCGGGATCGCCCGCGACGGTGCACGAACAGCCGCTGCGCGACGGGCGGACGCTGGAGATCAGGCGCTCCACCATGCCGGGCGGCGGCATGGTGATGAGCTTTGCCGACATCACCGAGATGCTCCGCAACGCGCAGGCGCTGCGCGAGACCGCCGACACGCTGGAACGGCGGGTGGAGGAGCGCACCGCCGAAATGGCGGCGGTCAACGTCCAGCTGAAGCAGGAAGTGGGCGAGCGGCTGGCGGCCGAGGCGGCGATGCGCGACGCCAAGACCGCGGCGGAGCGCGCCAACATCTCCAAGACCCGCTTCCTCGCCGCCGCCAGCCACGACCTGTTGCAGCCGCTGAACGCGGCGCGCCTGTTCGTCACCGCGCTGGGCGACCGGCGGCTGGCGCTGCCCACCCGCGCGCTGGTCCGCCAGACGGAATCGGCGCTCAATTCGGTCGAGGACCTGCTGGAGGCGCTGCTCGAAATCTCGAAGCTGGATGCCGGGGCGATCCAGCCCGAAATCTCCGATTTCCGGATCGACCGGGTGCTGCAGCGGCTGCGCACCGAATTCGCGCCGATCGCGCGCAACCGCAATCTGGCGCTGCGGATCAACGAATCCGACGCCGCCGTCCGCTCCGACCCGCGGCTTTTGCGCCGCATCCTGCAAAATTACATCTCGAACGCGCTGCGCTATACCCAGGCCGGTTCGGTCGAGGTGCGTTGCAGCCGCTCCGGCGACAGGCTGCTCATCGAGACGGTGGATACCGGGCCGGGCATCCAGCCCAACCGCCATGCCGAGATTTTCGAGGAGTTCCGCCGACTCGACGAGACACTGCGCGACAGCGGCCTGGGGCTGGGCCTGGCGATCGTCCAGCGGGCCAGCCGGATGCTCCACCATGAAATCGGCCTCAGTTCCGTGCCGGGCAAGGGATCGACCTTCAGCATCGCGGTGCCGCTCGCGCCCGCGGGCGCGGTGGACGCGGAGAGCGAGGCGGCCATCGCGCCGCGCACCGTGCTGACCACCCACCGGGTGATGGTGATCGACAATGATCCCGCCATCCTTGACGGCATGGCGTCACTGCTGGGCGGCTGGGGATGCGGCGTGACCACCGCCGCCGACGCGGAGGCGGCCGCCCGGCTGGCGCGCGCCGCCGCCCTGCCGCCGGACATCATCTTGGCCGATTATCACCTTCACCATGGCGAGACGGGCGATCAGGCGATCCACCGGGTGCGAAGCGCGGTGGGGCGCGACATCCCCGCGCTCATCATCACCGCCGACCGCACTGATTCCGTGCGCGAGGCGATGCAGCGCGCCGGCTTCCACATCCTGACCAAGCCGGTGAAGCCCGCCCAGCTGCGCGCCCTGCTGGCCCGGGTGCTGGCCTGAGCGGCCGCGGGGACGCCTTCC
The DNA here is from genome assembly GCF_001724715.1 of Sphingomonas sp. SCN 67-18. Taxonomy (GTDB): domain Bacteria; phylum Pseudomonadota; class Alphaproteobacteria; order Sphingomonadales; family Sphingomonadaceae; genus SCN-67-18. Next base: position 6,953 of record NZ_MEFG01000034.1, on the reverse strand, counting down.
TGTAGACGGCGGCTTTGCCAGGATGGCAGCCGCCGGGGCTGGATGACGACGGTGCCTTAGCGGCGCGGGGGCGTGCCGGCGCCGCCGGGATAGTTGATCTTGTTGGCGAGGATGACCGCCTGGGTGCGGCTGAACACTTTCAGCTTGGCGAGTATGGCGGAGACATGCGCCTTCACCGTCGTCATCGAGACATCCAGCTCATAGGCGATCTGCTTGTTCAGCCGGCCGGCGACGAGCAGTTGCAGCACCACCTTCTGCTGCGGGGTCAGCGTGTCGATGCGGTGGCCGATATCGGCCTCCTCCTCCGATTCCTCGCTTGCTTCCTCGAACTGTTCGGGGACGAACACCTCGCCGGCGAGCACCAGCCGGAGCGCGTCGACGATGGCGCTGCGCTTCATCGATTTCGACACGAAGCCCGATGCGCCGCCCTCTATCGCGGAGCGCACCAGCCCGCGTTCCGACGAGCCGGAGACGATCACCACCGGGATGGAGGGATAGCGGTCCCTCAGCTGGGCAAGGCCGGACAGGCCCTTGGACCCCGGCATGTTGAGATCGAGCAGGACGAGGTCGAAATCGGCCTCCCGCTCGATCGTGGCGATCACCTCGTCGATCGACGACGCCTCGAACAGTTCGCAGGCGTCGAACGCCACGGCGAGCACGGTGCGCAGCCCGTCGCGGACCAGCGCGTGATCGTCGGCAATGAGGACTCGTTCAACCAAGGCGCCATCCCTCCGCTTCGCCATGGGAGGATAGGCGCAGCGGCCCTGAAGCGATAGGGGAGCGGCCAGCGCCGCCCCCCGGTTCGCGATCACGATTTGGGAAGCTTGAACACCCATAGCGATCCACCCTGATTGATGTGCTGGACCGCCTTGGCGACCTCACCACCCCATAGCGGCACCGCGCCGCCCCAACCCGACATGACGGCGACATATTGTTCCCCGTCCTGGGTCCAGGTGACCGGCGATCCGACCACCCCAGACCCTGTGTTGAACTTCCACAATTCCTTGCCGGTCTTCGCATCGAACGCCTTCAGGAAGCCTTCGGGCGTGCCGGTGAAGACCAGATTGCCCGCCGTGGTCAGCACGCCGCCCCACAGCGGCGCCTTGTTCTTATATTCCCACATGATCTTGCCGGTGGCCGGATCGACCGCGCGCAGCACGCCGATATGGTCTTCATAGAGCGGCTTGATGGTGAAGCCCGCGCCCAGATAGGCCGCGCCCTTCTTGTAGGCGATCGGCTCGTTCCAGATGTCCATGCCCCATTCGTTGGAGGGCACGTAGAACAGGCCGGTCTGCTGGCTGTAGGCCATCGGCATCCAGTTCTTGCCGCCCAGGAAGGACGGCGCAGCGAACACGGACGTGCCCTTGTTAGCGCCGTCCGGCGCGCCGGGGCGGTTGGACGGGATATATTTGGGCCGGCCGTTCTTGTCGAAACCGTCCGCCCAGGTGATCTTGGACACGAACGGGGTCGCCGACAGGAATTTGCCGTTGGTGCGGTCGAGCACGAAGAAATAGCCGTTGCGGTCCGCCTTGGCGCCCAGCTTCATCATCTTGCCATTCCGCATCGCATCGAACGGGATGAATTCGTTGACGCCGTCGAAATCCCAGCCGTCATGCGGGGTCGTCTGGAAATGCCATTTGATCTCGCCCGTATCGGGGTCGATGGCCAGCGTGGAGGCGGTGTAGAGATTGTCGCCCGGCCGCATGTGGCTGTTCCAGGGCGACGGGTTGCTGGTGCCCATGTAGATCAGGTTGGTGTCGGGATCGTAGGTGCCGCCAAGCCAGGTGGCGCCGCCGCCGGTCTTGTACTGGTCCCCCTGCCAGGTGGCGTTGGTCTTGCCGGTGATGGTGCTGTCCTTGCCGTTCAGCGTGCCCATATTCCCTTCGATGGTGGGCCGCGACCAGATCAACTCGCCGGTGTTGACGTCGCGCGCCTCGACCCGGCCGATGATGCCGAACTCGCCGCCCGAATTGCCGGTGATCACCTTGCCCTTCACGATCATGGGCGCGGCGGTGAAGCTGTAGCCTTCCTTATAGTCGGCGATCTGCTTGTTCCAGATGACCTTGCCGGTCAGCCGGTTGAGCGCGACCAGCCGCGCGTCGAGCGTGCCGAAAATGATCTTGTCGCCATAAATGGCGGCGCCGCGGTTGACCACGTCGCAGCACGGCACGATGCCGTCGGGCAGGCGCGCGTCATATTGCCATTTCTCCTCGCCGGTGCGCGCGTCGAAGGCGAACAGGCGGGAATAGGAACCGGTGACGTAGATGGTGCCGTCATAGACGATCGGCTGCGCTTCCTGGCCGCGCTGTTTCTCGCCGCCCAGCGACGCCGCGAAGGCCGGCACGAGCCGGGCCACATTCTCGCTGTTGAGCTGGGTGAGAGGGCTGAAACGCTGCGCACGGGAGCCCATGCCATAAGTCAGGACGTCGCCGGGGGTCTGCTCGTCGTTCATCAGATCGGCATCGGTCGGTCCGGCGGCGGCCTGGGAAAATGCGGGCGCGGACACAGCGAGCAGCGCCGCCGCTCCAAGAGCGATCGCGCTGGTCTGCAATAAATGCTTCTTCATTGGATTATCCCCTCTGCTTTTCATCGCCCGGCAAGGCAGTGCCGGACCCACCCCTGTTCGAAGGCGGCGCGGGGACAGAGCTTATCCCTGCCGCCCCCGGCAACAATTGGACCTTGGGACGACGGCGGCGTTCATCCTGATATCGCAGGGCGATAGGTGACGCCGTAGGCCGCGAAGATCGCCTTGAAGGCGTCGCTGTCCACCAGCTCCGCCATGATTGCCTCGACGCGGTCGCCAAGGTCGCGGCTATTGTCCTTGACCGCGATGGCGACATCCCAGCCCGGGCTCATCATCGCGGGCAGCGGCCCCTTGCGTTCGGTGGCGTGGCCGGGCGAATCGTGCAGGGCGTTTTCCACCTGCGCCCGCGTCGCGACCGCGGCGTCGGCGGATCCGTCGATCACCGCGTTCACCGCCGCCGATCCGCTGACGACATGGCGCACGTCCGCCCGCAACACCCCGCCAAAGGAGCCGCTGAGATAGAAATCGGGAATGCTGTCCAGCTCCGCCGCCAGCCGCTTGCCCTTCAGCTGGGCGGGCGGCACCTCGCAATCCGTCGTCTCGCCGTTGCAGGCCATGGCGAAGGATTCGCGGAAATAGGGCGCGACGATCGCCACCCGGTCGTTGCGCAGCGCGAATTCCCGGTCATAGGGCACGTGCAGCATGATATCCGCCGGGGCCATGCCGAGCAGCGAGCCGCGCCAGACGGCGGTGCGCAGGTCCTCGTCCACATCCTCGCCGGCGGCCAGTTCCAGATAGTCGACCTTGACGCCGATCCTGCGGGCGATCTCCAGGCCCAGATCGACGTCGATGCCGACCAGAACGCCATCCCGCCGCCACGACCAGGGCTGGAAATCGCGATACACCGCCACCCGCAGCACCCCGCTGGCGAGCACGCTGTCCAGCGGCGCGGCCAGCAGGCGCGCGGGCGCCAGCGCGCCGATTGCGGCGAGGCCCAGTCCCGAGAGCAGCCCGCGCCGGTCGATCATCTCAAACCCCTCAATTCCGCAAATTATTCCTGGTGGACCGTATCCAGCCACGACCGGATTGCCCAGCCCGCTTCCTGGCCCAATATCGGGCCGAAGGCGGGCATGTAGACCTTGCCGTCGCGCACGGCGCCGTGATTATAGCGTTCGGAAAACCATTCATCGCCCGCCTCGCCTGCATCCAGATAGCGCAGGTCCGGGGCGATGCCGCCCGATATGGCTTCAAGCCCGTGGCAGCGCGCGCAGTTCTGGCCATAAGCGGACTCGCCGATCTTGATCGCCACCGGATTGCCGCGATACGGATTGACCTTGCGCCATTCCGGCCCGAGCTGATCCAGCCCGGTCGTATCCACCGGCTGCGGGGTGACATTGCCATGGGCATAGATCGCCCCGGCGCACGACAGCGTGGCCAGGAACAACAGGGCGCGCGAAACCTTCATCGCATCTTCTCCGGTACAGGCGCATGGATACGCATATTGTGCCCCCGACCTACATCAGACATCGCCTGCAAATTATTGGACTTTGGTATAGCCGGCGCCCGCTGGTCGGGCCTCGCCAAGTGGGTTAGCCTCGGGCGATGAAAGCCATGATCCTCATCGCCCTGCTGGCCGGGGCATCGCCGGCCCTGGCCGAGACGATCTATGTGTCCAACGAGCGGGGCCACAGCATTTCCGTCATCGACGGCGCGACGCTGAAAACCGTCGCCGAATGGCCGGTGGGCAATCGCCCGCGCGGCATCATCCTCTCGCGCGACGGCACCCGCCTTTATGTCTGCGCCAGCGACGAGCATTCGGTGCAGGTCATCGACCGCAAGGACGGGCGCATCCTTGCCGACCTGCCGGCGGGCGACGACCCCGAGCAGCTGGCGATGGCGCCGGACGGGGCGACGCTGTTCGTCGCCAACGAACGGGATTCGCTCGCCACCGCCATCGACATCGCCGGCCGCGCCGTCGCCTATCAGGTGCCGGTGGGCGAGGAACCGGAAGGCATGGCCGTCAGCCCGGACGGGGCCTTCGCCGTCTCCACTTCCGAAACCGACAGCCAGCTCGACTGGATCGACCTTGCCCAGCGCAAGGTCGTCGCCGTCACCGATGTCGATGCGCGCCCGCGCCATGTCGAGTTCACCGCCGACGGCCGCGAACTATGGGCGTCTTCGGAAATCGGCGGCACCGTGCAGATCGTCGACACGAAAAGCCATGCGGTCACGGCGAAGATCGGCTTTGCGGTACCCCGCGTGTCGCCGGACAAGATCCTGCCCGTCGCCATCCGCTTCACGCCGGACGGCGCGCGGGCGCTGGTCGCGCTGGGGCGGGCCAACCATGTTGCCGTGATCGACGTGAAGACCCGGCAGGTGCTGGCCTATATCCCGGTCGGAATGCGGGTGTGGCATCTGGCGATCAGCGCCGACGGCACCCGCGCCTTCACCGCCAACGGCGTTTCCAACGACGTGTCGGTGATCGACCTGGCGACGCTGAAGGTGACCGCGACCATCCCGGTTGGCAAGGCGCCGTGGGGCGTCGTCATCGCGCCCTGACCCCCGTCGAAAGTCCAATACCGCTCGATTCCGAATCCTCTCACCCTTGCCACGCACCGGCCGCCATCGACGCGCCGGAAACCAGGGAGGGGATAATGACTGGACGATCCAAATGGCTTTGCACCGTGGCGGGCCTGGCCATGCTGCTGGGCGGGGCGACGCCCGCGCTCGCCGATTCCACCACCGATCTGCTGCTGCGCCTGAAGGAAAAGGGCATATTGAACGACGAGGAATATGCGCAGCTGCTGGCCGATCACCAGCGTGAGAGCGCTGCGGCGCAGGCGGCCCCCGCCGCAGCGCCGGCAGCGGCCCCGCAGGCGACCGCGGACAGCCGCACCGTGCGGATGTCGGAGAGCGGCGTCGGCTTTGAAATGGGCGGCGTGACGCTGAAATTCTCAGGCTCGGTCAACGGCTTCTACGTGCATGACAACCCCGACACCGCCAGCGCGACGACCGACGTGGTCGGCGGCCTCGCCTCGGTGGGCGGCAATAATTCGGCGGTCCGCAACGGGCTGCTGCCCGGCTTCCTGAAGGTGGACGTGACCACCAACCAGGGCGGCTGGGACGTAGGCGCGCATTTCGGCCTCTACCCCGGCATCAACAGCGTCACCCATGTCGGCGGCGCCAACAGCGCGGGCACCCCGCAGGCGCTGGCGACATCGGGCATCGACGCCCGCCAGACCTACCTGACCTTCGGCCGCAAGGGGCTGGGTGAGTTCAAGATCGGCCGCGACATCGGCCTGTTCGGCTCCGACGCCATCCTGAACGACATCACCCTGCTTTCGGTCGGCACCACCGGCGGCAATGTCGGCCCGTCCAACACGTCGCTGGGCCGCATCGGCATTGGCTATATCTACACCGACTTCCAGCCGCAGATCACCTACACCACGCCGAAGTTCGGCGGCCTGCAGATCGCGGCCGGCATCTTCCAGCCGCTGGTGACGATCGGCTATGACGAGGTGAACAAGTCCCCCGGCTTCCAGGCCAAGGTGACCTACGATCTTGCGAGCGGCGGGTTCGGCGGCCATTTCTGGGCGAGCGGCATCACCCAGAAGCATAACGGCATCAACGGCGCGCCCAGCTATACCGGCAACGGCTTCGATGTCGGCGGCAAGCTCACCTTCGGCCCGGCCAGCCTGCTCGGCTATTATTACAACGGCTCCGGCCTCGGCACGACCGGCCTGTTCATCCTGTCCACCGACGCATTGGGCCGCAAGCGCGACAGCGACGGCTTCTACGTCCAGGGCACGATGAGCTTCGGCAAGCTGATGCTGGGCGCCAGCTATGGCGAAAGCCATCTCGACCTGACGCAGGGCGAGGTGAACCCGACGTTGCTCGACACCAATTCCAGCTATGTCGGCCATCTCCGCTACGGGCTGACCAGCTGGGTCACTCTGGTCGGCGAATATGTGCACACCAAGGCGGAAGCGCATGGCGTGAACAGCGCGGAATCCGACACGCTGGCGGCAGGCGCGATCCTGTTTTTCTAACGAGACGCGCGGGGCGGCCGGCAAGCCGGGCCACCCCGCGCCTTCCCCTTTTCGGGAGTTTATTTCAGGTGCGCGGACGAGGATTATTGCTGGCGGGTATCGGCCTGGCGTGCTGCGGGGTTGCCGCGCACGCCGAGACTGTTTCTGACGAGATTGTGGTGACTGGTCTGGGGTTATCGGTTCCGCCTGGGACGCCGGCTTATGGTTCTGTGGTGATTGACCGGGATCGTTTGACTGGCAATGCGACGGGTCGGGTTGAGGATGTTTTGGAGGATGTGGCCGGGTTTCAGCAGTTCCGCCGGTCTGACAGCCGGTCTGCGAACCCGTCTGCGCAAGGGGCGACGCTGCGGGCGCTGGGGGGCAATGCGTCGAGCCGGGCG